>CAWCGE010000004.1:0-140447 GCA_963795005.1 uncultured Acidobacteriota bacterium
CGCGAAGGGATAGGGGATAGGCTAGGGCGAAACTGCCCTTTTTACACAGTTCGGTGGCCGATTCGCCCACAATACTTCGACGGAATTCACCGCGACGAAGATTGCAATTTGGTTCGTGGCGGCGATTTTTTAGTGGTGACGGCGGCTGGCGCAGATTTTACCGAGATTCTTGGCGGAGATATTTTATGACGAGCTACGATTATTTCACGGAATTTAACAGGAAATGCGTTGTTAAATCTGAGGAATATTGCTGCCGTCATTCAATATCGGTATCCTACTTACTTTACTGTGAGTTACAGCGAATCGCGCAAGCTATCGAATCCCACGTGGGCTTGCTGCACCGCATTTCACGATCCTTCAATTTTGCGTAGCAGGCACAGACAAGGCGCGAAAATCCCATTGTCCGGTTTCCGCGTTTACCAGGCACAGTGCCAGAGGATGCCCCGCCTTTAGTTGAAACTTGAGAAGAAGAAGCAGCGGCTCTCGCCCGAACTCGGATAGAGTTCGGGTTGAGAATCCCTTTTTAAAGGAGAGAGCCGCCGTGAGAAACAAATACCAGAGCAAAGACCACAAGTCCAATCCCAAGTTTGAGGTCGTCCGTGGGCAGGAGTTGCTGGTGCAGGTGCCGTTGCCGATAGCCGAGGTGTGGAGCGAACTGCAAGCGCAGGTGGAAGAGCTGACGGGGCAAGCCGGGCTGCAGATTCTGCGCGCCATCTTGGAAAACGAAGTGACGAGCCGAGTCGGACCTCCGCATCGGCCCAATCCTAGCGCCGGCTGTGTGCGCTGGGGGAAGCAACCGGGTTATGTAGTTTTTGCTGGACAGAAAATTCCACTGGAACGACCGCGAGTAAGAACCCGCGAAGGGCGAGAAGTGGAATTAGAGAGCTACGGTCAGTTGCAACAGGGCGGAAAACTGCAACGAGCGGTGCGGGAACGCATGGTGGCCGGGTTGTCCACACGGAACTACCGGCGCGCGGTGGAGAGTGTTGTGGAAGGCTACGGGATCGCGAAAAGCAGCGTGAGTCGGCAGTTTGTAGAGGCCAGTAGCAATCAGTTGCGGGCGCTCTGCGAGCGACGATTGGAGGATCTAAATCTGGTGGTGCTGATGATCGATGGCATTCACTTTGGCGGCCAGGTGCTGGTGGTGGCCCTGGGCATTGCAGAAAGCGGAGAAAAGCACGTGTTGGGAGTGTGGCAAGGAGCCACGGAGAACACCACGGTGGTCAAAGGGTTGTTGGAAGATCTGGTGGACCGCGGACTGGATCTGCAGCGGCGGTATCTGGTGGTGCTGGATGGATCGAAAGCGTTGCGCGCCGGTGTGGAACGTGTCTTCGGAGAGCAAGTGGAAGTCCAGCGTTGTCAGATCCACAAGCGACGGAACGTGAAGGAGTACCTGCCGGAGAACTGCCAGAAAGACTACGATCGGCGAATGCGCAATGCCTACGCGATGAGCAACTACGCGGAGGCCAAAGAGGCGCTACAGAAAATCTTCCGGCAACTGGAAAGAATCAATCCGAGCGCTGCCCGAAGCTTGGAGGAGGGGCTGGAAGAAACGCTGACGGTACATCGCTTGGGAGTAGGAGCGGTGTTGCGGCGGAAACTGGCCACTACCAACCCGATCGAATCGTGCTTGTCGACCGTTCAGCTGGTGGCGCGGAACGTAAAACGTTGGCGCGAAGGAAATCAGCCGCTGCGCTGGACCGCCACAGGACTGTTGGAAGCAGAAAAGAAGTTCCGACGCATCAAAGGCTATCAAGAAATCTTGTTGCTGAAGGAACGTCTGAATCCGTCGCGCATTCAGCAGAAGGAAGTCCGGGCAGTAGAAGTCGCTTAAACTTGGTTGTAGGTAGACTTACAGTGCCGAACATCGAGAGTCGCTGCAATCAACTAAAACTCGGACATCCTCGGTCGCCCTCCGCGACACTGCACCTGAGGGGTAAACGCGCTAACCGCCGAAGTGGGTTTTAGTACGGACTTCTCCGGTAACGCGACTAACGTGTGCCACGAGCACGAAAGGAGGAAACGCTGAGTAGTGCGAAACTGCTCGACTGATGAGGGTAGGCCCCTCGGAACCGGTTTACAGGAACAGGTTCCAAACCACCTTCGGCGGCTGTAGTCAAAAGCTATGGTCGTGAACGCGGAAGGAAAAGGCCTGGCAACGACCAGGTCAGGTGACAGGCAAGAAGAGGACCGCAAGGGAACCACTGTTGAAGTGTCGAAACGTTAGAGACGATGTCAAAACCGCGGGGGGTTAGTTACTGCGGGAGTAGCTTCGACGAAACCTGTTTACGGGCGGAGCGGCATCCGGCATGAGAGGTGGCCTGAGCTTGCCACAGAGGCGGTTGAGCGGAACGTGGGAACCTGAGGCACCGATGCTAACGGAGAAGCCACAAGTGGAAGAACCACGAGGGCGAGAGTACGGATGCGGAGTCTCAGGGTCGGACTGCCCTATAGTAGTGAAGAAGCGGGGTAATTCCCGTGGAGCGAAGGGGGCAGGTCACTCGCGTCCTAACCAATACGGTCAACTGGAAACAGGAGGAACCGAGCGGTTAGGACGGAAGGTAGCAACCTTCACTGGGTGGCACGAGCCGTGTGACGGGAGACTGTCAAGCACGGTTCTGTGAGGGGCTCGGGGTGAGACTCCCTGGGCCTACTCGGCCGGGACTTATCTGCCGCCGTACAAAGAGCAGCGACTGATCATCCTTCGCTTGCCCATGCCGCTTGGCCGTCTCCCGAATCGCTTGCGATATTGCCCTGAGTGAGTTGCGTGCCTGCGCGGCAAGCACCCAGTACAGATGCGAAAGCTAAGAACGCCTCGCGGGGAGTGCGATTCTCGGGCACGGACCGTCGTGCAGGTCCTGGTAGCTGTTAGATAACCGTTCCATCGCTAGAAATTATTCAGCCAGATAAACGCATGAGCAGTGGGTAGTTCGATCACTTCTGCTTACACCCTGCTTCTACCATCCCCTTCAATACCTTCAGATCAATCTCGGCCAGTTCATTTATGTACACACAGCCCATGCCCGCTTTGTATTTACCCAGCTTTTTAAGCGCGGGAGCAAGTGAATCAACATAAATGCCGAAGTACAACGACAGGTTCGCTTTGCGCGGTGCGAAGCCTATCCGCATCCAGTCGGATTCGCGGCCGGTGGATGGGCTTTTGTGTCTCTTGATACCGAAACCGACGAAGGAATTGCTCCACAGTACCGGCTCTTCCTTGCTGGCTTTCTTCATCATCTCCAGCAGCACAAAGCTGTCTTCGCGCTTTTGCTCAGGGGTAATGCTATTGAGAAAATCTTCCACGCTTGCGGTGGTTGGTTTTATTTTGTTATCCGCCAGTTTTGTTTTCTTTTTCGCCATTTTGAAATCTCAGTTTGCAAGGCAAGTGAACCGATTGCCTTCAATTTAGTTTGCAAATTACTGGATCGCGATGAAAAAAGCAATTCCCTCGTGGCGAGATCTTCTTGGCGGCCGGCCCACGCCTCGCGGCTTCAAGTTCGGTTCGCACGCGGGACAGCTCGGTACCGGACATGGCGTGAAGCAGAACGCCGTCCCAATGAATGGGCATCCCGCTCCTTCGCAAGAGGGAGTTTGAACGAGTAATCGTGGTCTGAAATTGGATCGAAGAGATGTGTGGGTCGGACTGAAACCGACCGAAAGATTGCAGGCGAGCCGTGGTCGTCGACAGGGCCAAAGAACACGACGAACAAAGACACTCTTTTGAAGTGAACGGAGAAGTGCGCTTAAAAAAGAGATTGACAGAGCCGACGTTGTTAGAGATGTCCGGTAATGCGACCATCAGGAGTTATCAAGGACCGAGTCGGCGTATAGCTGGTGATAAGCGGATTTCCCAACATCTATCCAGCTTGACGACGTTGGCTACCTTGCTTGTGCGAACGATTGTCCGGAACAATTGTCAGCTCGGCATCGTATTCACATGCAAGGAGACTGCGACTGCATGATCGGCGCCGAGCAACCCCTTAACATGTCGATCTTCCATCGTGTATTCTACGGCCCCTCTGAACTTCGCGCCGGTTGGCGGCTCTGCATCTTTCTAGGAATTATCGTCGCCTTGATCAACGCGAGCAACCTGTTGGTTCGCCGAGTGCTTCATGGTTCGGACGACACCACTTTATTTCTTATCCGCGAAGTGATGGACTTCCTGATTTTCCTCCTCACAAGTTGGATTATGAGCCGCATGGAACGCAGGACGATTGCCGTTTACGGCTTACCCTGGAGAGGGTCGTTTCGCGGTCAGTTCTGGCAAGGCGTTCTGTTGGGCTTCGGGTCCATCACCGCATTGTTGTTCGTCATGCGTCTCGTTGGGGTGTTTAATTTTGGACGAATCGCGCTGCACGGCTTCGAAATCTGGAAGTGGGCTGCTGTCTACGCGCTGGTCTTCATCCTTGTCGCTCTGCGGGAAGAATTCCGCGCTCGTGGATACGGGTTATTCACGCTTTCGGCAGGCATCGGTTTCTGGCCTGCCGCAATTCTATCGGCGGCATACTTCGGCTATTCTCATCACGGCAACTCCGGTGAAGATTGGATCGGATTGCTCAATGCTGGCGCGTTCGGACTGCTGGCCTGTTTCTTGTTGCGCACAACCGGTAATCTCTGGATGCCGATTGGACTTCACGCGGCCTTCGACTGGGGCGAGACATACTTCTATGGTGTGGCGGACAGCGGCCAGACGCTGCCCGGTCATCTTCTAAATTCCAGTTCATCGGGGCCTGCCTGGCTATCTGGCGGTACAGTCGGTCCCGAAGGCAGTCTACTTTGTACTTTGCTGATTGTTGCGGTGTGGTTGGTCTGCGCTGGTTGGCTGCGACAGGTTCGATACCCCAATCCCGCTACAATCCAGAATTCCCACAGCAAATCCAACGATGTCGTTCTCCCAGTCGGATAGGCGTGCCCGGCAGTCGATTTATTCGTATCTCACCTTGAGATATGTGGTGCGAAGCGGATTTATCAACACCTATCCGACTTTCCGCAAGGAATCGACGAAGGATAACCTCGGGATTGCCGACAATCCGCCAACAGACTGCAAGCTCTGAAGGTTGTGAGTGTATTAGCGATTTAACGCCAATCTGGCCCAGAGCCGCTGCGCTTAGTGTCATCCCCTCGGGAAAAAACCGTGAAAAGAAAATGAGAAGAAACGGATTCGCGCGGCGTGTGGGTTTCTGCGCTCGTTCACGCAACGCCCGACGCCACTGCCTCTCGTTTTGCTGGCAGAAGCGCTAACAAGACGCCTCCGATCACAATGAAAACGACCACATCGGTAAAGTCCCTGTGGACGCCGTGAATCCGGGCTTCTACGGTTTGAATAGCCATCACCACGCCATGAGAGATGTTCCACCAAGCCGCTAGAGCAATCATCGAGCGATGCTCAGGTGGTCTCCTTGCGGCCATGAGTAGAAAGACCCCGACCGGAATAAAGAAGCTCAGAAACATCGGCCCGACCTCGTTCTTCCGCTCCAAAAGCCAGCTGGAATGCCGCAGATCCATATATAGAAAATAAATTGGGGCCAGATTGAACAGCCCCACGATGACCAGGACGATCTGTGTTAGGCGTTCTCTTTTCATATTGACCTCATTTGAGCGAATTTTGTTGCGAGCGCAGCAGCGGCTCACGCAGAGGATTCACAAACTAGCGCACAGGAAAGCAAAAAACAAAATCTGCAATGCCGCTGCTGATCCATCGCGTGCAGATACTCAAACCATAGTCAACTGTCGTGAACACGCGTTCTCGCAAGTAACCCGGTTACTTGTGATAACGCGATTTATCGCCAACTACCCGATAGGCAGCCCAGTTTCCGGATTGCCGACGATCCGCTCCGAACTAACTGCGGCTTCAACCGCTGACCAAGTCCACGCCTGCCAGATGATGACCGAGGTGCACACAGTTTCGATCGTCGCGAAGAACACGTACGCCGGATAAACGGGGTCCCGAAAGTCACCGTTAGTCACAGGCAGAACGAAGGTGAGGAAACCGTTTACAAGGGTCATAATGACACCCGCGATGATATTCGTCAGCCGGTTCGCTCTAAACGGAAGCAGTCGACACGCCAGAATCATGGCGATGGGTATTTCCATCAAGACCGCTGAACCCAGCAGAGCCCATTGTGGGAGATGTGGGGCTGTATTCGCCGAGCCAACGAAAGCGAACAGAGCAAGCACGTCCGCATACAGGTAGTTTAATAACGCGAAGATCCAGAATAGAGACAACCGCTCCTTTGTGTCATGCATGTCAACCTCCTACGGAAAGGCCTGCTCTTGCAAGCTGCGAAGGATGTATCGGTACAGACGATTCTGATACCGCATGAGCAGCGCAGAAAGCGCGTTGAGGTCGCCTCGTCGAAGCTGGGCAACTTCACTTTCCACGCCCACGCTCGTCTCCCACGTCATGTGCAAGCTGCCTATCATATCCGTACTACGAATGAGGCCTGAAAAAAGACTCATCCCTTGAACAGCGAAGAGATTGCAACTTAGGTGACTGGCGAGAAGCCGGTCCGGACATCCGGACGGCAAGAGCTTGGTCTATATCGCCCTCGACGATGCGGGACATTCACCAGCCTGGATTGCGCCGCTCGATGGCAGCTCGCCGCCTCGCAGATTGACGTCGCTCGACTGCGTGCGTGCGTTCTTCGGCGCCCAGAACGATGTGTACTTCGTTGGTGGAGAAACGACCGCAGTACCCTTCCTCTATCACGTCAATACGGACGGCAGCGGGCTACGGCGTATCGTGCCGAATCAAGTCGTATTTCTTTACGACGTTTCGCCGGATGGGAAGTGGCTCGCAGTTTGGGAACAGAGTGCCGTCGTCCTGTATTCGAGCGATGGCGCGACTCGCAAAGTGATCTGCGACCGCTGCGCATCGGCCGGGGCAGAAGACCGTGGGGTCACCCCACCGACGGTAAAGTGGTCGAGGGACGGGAAGCTGCTCTACCTCGGCACAGATTTGGCCAACACGACGTACGTGATTCCGCTTCGGCCCGGATGGACGGCGAGACTGCCGGCTTCGGGATTCCCTTCAATCGATGCCGCCGCAGCGGCTCTGGGAACACGTCTTACGTTGGGAGACAGAGTTTTCCCGAGTCCGGATCCTTCCGTCTATGCGTTCCCCCCGCCCCTCCTCACATCGCAACATTTTCCGTATTCAAGTGCAGTAATTTGATCTGGTTAGTTCGCGTTGCCGGACATCTCTAACAATGCTGACTTTGGCAAGCTTTTTTTGAGCACACTTCTCCATTCACTCCCAGGAGTGGTCTTGTTCTGTTTCCTTTGACGCTCTGCATCGACGACCACGGCTCGTTCGTAATCTGTCGGGCGGATTCAGTCCGACCCAAACATCTCTCCGATCAAACTTCGACCATGATTACTAGTTCAAACTCCCTGGGTAGGGAGCGGGATGCCCAATCAAATGCACGACGCTCTACTTCACGCCATGTCCGGTTCCGAGCTTTCCCGCGTGCGAACCGAATTCAACTAGCTGCGCATATTGCCAACCGTTGCGCCACATCCAGTACAACCGAACAGCAAGTTTCCTGGCCATGGCCACCTTGGCAATCCTTTTCCCCCGGCACATCGTCAGGTGTACATACTGACGCCGCCAGTCGGGGTTACACCGTGCGGCGAAGCCAGCCGCGACACAGGAACCCAAGTCCGAGTCTGCGCCTCGCACTGAATCAAGACCAGCTGAAACGCACCAACCTAAGGCTGAGCCTGCATCCCGGGCAGAATCCAAGCCCGCCGCGACGCACGAAGCGAAGCCGCCCGCGCAGCACGAATCCGCTCCTCGCGAGGAGAAACCTCCGAAGCGCTAACTAGAGAGCATGCCGAGTGAGTGTGAGAACTGGAGAATCTTTGTAGGTCGTAGCTTCGGCTAGGACGTAAGCGCGGCAGATTCGGTGCGGTTCAGCCGCTGCAGTGACGGATTGCAGTTCTCACGCGGGTAGGGAAAAGTAGAGCGGGTGTCATCCCGACCCGGGCGTAGCGAGGGATCTGCTTTTCGTTTTGGCCCCTTTTCCCGGAAGCTGGAGGATTCGCGCGATTGTGAGCATCAGGAGTTATTCAATTTCTTGCGCGCGGATACGAATAGCGATATCGCCAGCAGCACAAACAACAGCACGCCGACGCCCGGCGCGTGGCTGATCCCCGGAACTTTCTCACCGAGCGCAAACATCTTCTCCGGCCACGGCAGCCGTAACACAAACGCCAGCCAGTGCGGCACATGCTTGCTAAGCTCGCGGTCTTGCAACAGGTTCAGCACGATCGCCAGCAAACCGAAAACGCCGCCCGCTGCGATCAATCCGCTGGCGTACAGCGATCCCGGACTCACTTCGCTTTCCGCGTCGCTCTTTTTAGCCATGCCCTGCTCCGCCAGCCAGCGCACCAATCCTCCCGCAAACATCGCCATGGTCGTCGCAATCGAAAGATACGACCCCACCGCAAAAGGCAGCGAGCGAATTCCTAGGAGCTCGATCGCGATCACCAAAAACACACCCAGAAAAACCAGCCGCCACGGCAGCCGTTGGTTCAAAATCCCGCTGATTACCGTCGCCATCAAACGCGCTTGCGGCGCCGCCGCCTGGTCGCTCCCGATTCCCTGCACCCACTGCACCTCGATGTCGCGCGTCGCCGGATCGTACAAATATTTCCCATCCGGCACTTCGTGCGAACCCAGCGCGTTCACCAGCACATAAGTCTTCCCCTGGTATGCATAGCTGCGCTCCTGCACATCCACGCCGGGCTGCAGGTGATCAATATCCAGCGCAATCTTCAGCGGCTTATATTGCGCGAGCCCGATGTTCATCAGGATCAGCGTCCCGCCGATCGCGAATGACGAAACCATCACGCCGATCACCAGCGCCACTTGCTGCCAGTAAGGCGTCGCGCCCACCAGGTATCCCGTCTTCAAATCCTGCGAAGTCGCGCCCGCAATCGCTGAAGCGATGCATACGACGCCTCCAATGGTCAGCGCCAGCACCTGATCCGCGGTCGAAGTCCAATGAATCACCAGGAACACCGCGCACGTCGCCATCAAAGTCGCGATCGTCATTCCGCTGATCGGGTTCGAGGAATTGCCGATCAATCCGCTGATGCGCGAAGCCACCGTGACGAACAAAAATCCGAACACCACCACAAAAATAGCCGCCAGAAAATCCGCGAAACCGCTGGTCATCGCTCCCGGAATGGGCTTGAACTTCAGCAGCGCCCACACCATCACCACGATGACCGCCGATCCGATGAGCACCACGCGCATGGACATATCGCGTTCGGTGCGATTCACCACGGCCGCCGCAGCAGCAGCCTGTTTCGCACGAATATCCTTGATCCCCGCGGTAAGCGCCGAAAGAATTGTCGGCATCGTCTTGATCAGCGTGATCAGCCCCGAAGCCGCCACAGCTCCCGCGCCGATCGAGCGAATGTAACTCCCATAAAGTTGATCGGGAGTCATCAAGCCGATCGGAATCGTGGACGGATACAGCGCCGCATTTCCTGAAAGCGATCCGAAGAATTTAATGGCCGGCATGATCACCAACCACGAAATCACGCCGCCGGCAAACAGCGTCCCGGAAACCCGCGGCCCGATAATGTAACCGACGCCCAAATATTCCGACGTGATCGCCGCGCGGAACGAAGCACCCGGCAGCCACTTCGGCTGATACTCCGGCTGTGACGGCCACAGCCCGAACGTGTTCATGCAAAACGTGTAGACGCCGCCGAGCCCCAATCCCCAAAAAACGCGCCCCGCAAACGACCCGCCGCGCTCGCCAGCCACCAGCACGTCCGCGCACGCCGTGCCCTCGGGAAAGGTCAAGTTGCCATGCTCTTTCACGATCAGTTGCCGCCGCAGCGGAATCATGAACAGCACGCCCAGCCACCCGCCCATCAGCGCCAGAAAAAAGATCCGCCAGTACTCGGCGTTAAGCGAGAATCCCAAAAAGATCAGCGCGGGCATCGAAAAAATCACGCCCGCCGCCACGGATTCGCCCGCCGACCCGGTGGTTTGCACGATGTTGTTTTCCAGAATCGTCGAGCGGCCAAACGCGCGCAGGATGCTGATCGAAAGGACAGCAATCGGAATCGAAGCCGACACGGTGAGCCCCGCGCGCAACCCCACGTAAACCGAAACAGCGCCAAACAGCACTCCAAACAACGAACCCAGAATCACCGCCCGCAGGCTGAATTCAGCAATTGTCTCCTGCGGGTCCACGTAGGGACGAAATTCTCCCGGCGGTGCCGTCGAACTCCACTGTTTCATTGCCATCAATCCTCCGAATCGCCCCACAGGGCGATTCGCCCTTCGCGCTGTCCACTGCAGCTAAATTAGCTGTCCGCAAAGCGGGCAAGGTAGCACCACACGCCCACCCAAGCAAGCCGCATTCGCCCGCCTTCGACGAATAGAAAGCAAATATCCCGGCAATTGCGCAGCAGTTGCCGGAGAAAGGATGCTGTTTGCCGGGTAAGCGACGTCGGCCTCACTGCGCCGTTGACAGTCGCGCGCTCGTGGGGTAGCTTTGCGTTCACTTCACCGCTTGAGAACGGGGCCTTCCGAACTCGCCTCTTCGCCGCGAGCCGAAGCGCATTCCCTTACCTCATCTCTCGGCGAAAATTGGAGAAAGCGACTGCCATGAATCGAGCCCAGCGATTCGTTTGCAGCACGGCAATCCTGTTTGCCTTGTGGTGCGCACTCCCGGTTGGAAAATCCTCCGCCGGTGACGATTGGCTTCCCATCTCGCCCGAGGACCTCGCCCTAAAAGACAATTCCAAAAGCCCGGGCGCGAACGCCATGATCCTCTACCGCGCGAATGAGGTGAACGAGAAGTACGCGGTCACCGACGGCACCTACGTGGATGACTACCGCCGCATCAAGATCTTCACCCAGGAAGGGACTGTGCAAGGGAACGTCGAGATTCCATTCCGAAAAGATTCCGCCGACATTAAGGATCTTCGCGCACGAACCATCGAGCCCGACGGAAGCATTGTGAATTTTACGGGAAAGCCTTTCGAGAAAATCATCGAAAAGCGCAGCGGGGAGAAATATCTGGCTAAAACCTTTACGCTCCCTGACGTTCAGCCCGGTTGTATTATCGAGTACAAGTACAGAATTCAGTACAAGCCTCTTTTTTTGCACGACGAGTACTGGGTGCTTTCCAGTGACTTGTACACGCGCGAAGGCCATTTCTCCATTTTTCCATACTCGTCCTCCTACCAGAATTTTCCGCTTAATTTCCGGCAGTTTGGCTTGTCCGTCAAGGCCACGCCCGAGCGCCAACCCAACGGCTCCTACGCGCTGACCGTTCGCGACATTCCCGGCGTCGAGGACGAGGCGTACATGCCTCCTTTGAAAATCATTCAGGCCCGCGTCGAGTTCTATCATCTCGACGAAGGCACTCCGCAGAATGAAACGCAGGACCATTTCTGGGCTCGCACCGGGAAAAAGTGGAACGACGACCTCGAGCATTTCATCAGCAAGAAAAACGCTCTGGACCAGGAAGTTTCCCGAATCGTCAGCCCCAGTGACCCTCCGGAGGTCAAGCTCCGCAAGATCTATGCCCGCGTCCAGCAAATCCGCGACTTAAGCGTCGAGACAGCCAAGACGGAAAAAGAGCAGAAGGAAGAAAACCTCAAGAAGAATTCCAACGTCGAGGACATGCTGCACCACGGCTACGGAAATAGCCGCGAAATAAACTACCTTTTTGTCGGACTCGCTCGCGCCGCCGGGTTTGATTCGAGCGAAGTGTTTGTCGCGCCGAGAAACAATAATTTCTTCTTTCCCCAACTGCAGGATCCCAGCGAGCTGGGCGAGGACATCGTCTGGGTTCAGGACGGAACGCAGGAATATTTCCTGGATCCCGCGTCTATGTATTTTCCCTTCGGCGTCTTGCCCTGGTTCGAGGCGAATACCAAGGGCCTGCGCCTGGGCAAGAAACCCAACGATTTTGTGGACATCCCCAACACCACCAGCGCCGATGCTGCTGTGGTGCGCCACGCCGAACTCTCGATTGACGACGACGGTCTTGCCTCCGGAAAACTCACTGTGGATTTCACCGGCCAGCAAGGTGCCTTGTGGCGGGAATCAATCTATCTGCAGGACGACACCGGCCGGAAGAAAACCCTCGAGGACGAAATCAAAGGCTGGTTGCCCGCAGGTTCGGCCTTCGAACTCGCCAAAATTGACAGCTGGGATAAGTCAGACATGCCGTTGCACGTCGAAGGAATCGTGAAACTCCCCGCTTTTGGAAGCCCCGTGGGCCGCCGAATCCTCGTCCCCGCCACCATATTTCTTGCCCCGCAGACCAAGGCCTTCCAAAGCGCCATTCGCCACAACGCCGTTTATTTCCGCTTCCCCAACGAAGAAATTGACGACGTAAAGTTTCAAGGTCCCGCTGGCTACAAAGTAGAAATGCTTCCGGCGCCCAAAGTTCTCAAGCCCGGCCCGGTGGTTACTTACGAAATTTCCGCTTCGCAGCAAGGATCCGAGGCCGAAGTGAAGCGTCATCTGGTGATCAACGGCCTGATGTTTCCGGTCGAGTATTACGCGTCCCTGCGCTCCTTTTTCAACACGGTGAAATCCAATGATGAAGTGCAAATCGTCCTGCAAAACGCCGACTCGGCTAAGAATTAACCTCGCCGCATCCTCGGCGGCGTTACTGGTCGCGGTAGTGTGGTTCTCGCCTCGCATGCGTGCGGCGGACAACGCTCCGGAGTGGCTGCGCGCCGCAGCTGCGCAGACTCTGCCCGATTATCCGAAGGACGCGGTCGCTGTTCTGCTGCTCGACGAACAACACACTATCGTCAAGGACAACGGCGAGATCGAAACCACCCACCGTTGTGCCTATAAGTTTCTTCGTCCCGAAGCTCGCGAGAAATACGGTTATGCAGGCGTCCGCTTCGACAATGAAACCAAAATTTCCTTCTTCAGGGCTTGGACGATCATGCCCAACGGCACGCAAATTGAAGTAAAGGACAAGGAAGCGTCGGAAGTGAGCCTGGCGGATTTCGAGGTCTTCAGCGACCAACGTGCCAAGGTGATCAAGTTTCCGGAGGCCAATGTAGGCAGCGTGGTCGGCTACGAATACACGCAGCGCCAACGACCATTCGTGTTTGAAGACGACTGGCAATTTCAAGATACGATCCCCACCCGTCGCGCGCGCTTCTCTTTGCAACTGCCTGCCGGATGGGAATTCACGAACTATTGGGCCAACTTCGCGCAACAGCAACCACAATCGTCTTCCAATAATCAATACGTCTGGGAGCTCGAAAACATTCCCGCCATCGAAGTCGAACCGGACATGCCTCCCTTTCTCGCCGTGGCGGGTCGCATGGACATCAAGTATTTCCCGCGTGACCAAAACCTCCGCGCGAAAACCACCGGAACATGGAATGACATCGGTGTCTGGTATTCCGGTCTAACGGCCTCTAGCCGCGTCCCCTCACCCGCGCTCCAGCAGAAAGTATCCGAACTCACTTCCGGAATTTCCGATCCGCTCGCACAGATGAAGGCGCTCGCTTCCTACATCCAGCGCAACATCCGTTACGTGGCCATCGAAGTCGGCATCGGCGGCTTTCAACCGCATCCGGCGTCGGATGTGTTCGCTCATCAATATGGTGATTGCAAGGACAAAGCCACTCTGCTTAGCACCATGCTCAAACAAATCGGAATTGATTCTTACTACGTCTCCGTGGACACCGAACGCGGTATCGTAAATCCCAAATTCCCTTCCATCCGTTTCAATCACGTGATTCTCGCCATTCACTTGCCAGACAAGATTTCTGATACCGCCCTCTACGCCACGCTGAATGATCCCAAACTCGGCCGCCTGCTTTTCTTCGATCCCACCAACCCCTACGTCCCGCTCGGATACTTGCCTCCTTATCTGCAAGACAATTACGCTCTCCTGATGGCTCCGGACGGCGGCGAGCTGGTTTCTCTCCCGCTGCTACCTCCTACGACCAACCGCTTGCTCCGCACCGCCACGCTCAGCCTGAGCGCTACCGGCGGTCTGTCCGGCGAGGTTGAGGAACTCCGCTGGGGCGGCCCGGCGGAACAGAGCCGCGAACAATTACTTACCGCCGCTCCCGCAGACCGGCAAAAAGTTTTCGAAGCATTCCTCGGAAACTCGCTGACCAATTTCTCCTTGACCAGCGCCGCCATAGGCAATCTGCAAAAATACGACGAGAGCTTGACGCTCACTTACAAATTCGCCGTGGATGGATATGCCAAGAGCGCCGGCGATCTGCTGATTCTCCGACCGCGCGTGGTGGGTGCGAAAGGCTCAAATCTGCTCAGCGGCAAGGCTCGCAAATATCCCATCGAATTCACGGAAGCCAGCCGTCAGGACGACGTGTTTGACATCACTCTGCCGCCCGGTTATGTCGTGGACGAACTTCCCAAGCCCGTGCAAGCCGAATGTGCCTATGCCACATACAAGAGCGAAGTGCAAGTCGCCAACAACGTGCTGCACTACAAACGCACTTACGAGATTAAAGACGTGGTCGTTCCTACGCAGAAACTCGACGAGGTCCGCGATTTCTTTCACCAGATTGCCGCCGACGAAAAATCCAGCGCCGTCCTTCGCCGCGCGAACCCTCACGATTAGCAATCTTCGTCAACGCCGGAAAAACAATCGCGTCCTGTCTCAACGGCCAACTTTCGAGGGGCGCGAGTTCGCAGGACGGGACTCACGAATCACGAGTCACCAATCAGGAATCAGGGAATTTCAGGGAGATTGGTGCCTGGCGGCCGCTTCGATCGCGGCTTCCAGATCGCTGGAGACGTGCGATTTCGAGATGTAGCCGCGCACGCCGGTTTGCGCTGCGTAGCGCGCCAGGTCCAGTGATTCGTAGTGCGTCACAATCAGGATCTCGCACTCCGGAGCGTCGCGGCGAATCAACTCCGCGGCCGTCAAGCCGTCCATCGCCGGCATCGAAATATCCAGCAACACGACGTCCGGCCTAAGCTCCACTGTTTTCTCTACTGCGTCGCGCCCGTTTTCGACCTCGGCACACACCGTCCACTCGCGGTGCAGCCGGAGCAGCATTTTAATGCCAGACCTCACCAGCGGATTGTCATCTGCAATCAGGATTTTCACAGGTGCCATGTTTTGCGCCGCCCATCCCGCAGCGGTAGTGTTGCGCGCAGCCGCTTGGTACTGCCAGTACTGTAATCCGGGTTCGCCCCGCGCCTAAATACTGCGTTTCCTGTAGCCTGAGTACGGTATAAGTACTCGTTCGCCAAAGGTTCGATCGACTGTGCCCGGCGGAATTCCAGTGGTATCATCCCGCGCTATCATCGAAGCGCGGTGAAAAGTGAAATGAGTGGCTCCCGCTCGGCACGGTCATCGGCAACTAATTGCGCCGCGGGCAAACAAAGACGAGTTGCGAGATCACCGCGCCACTGCCCAGAATTCCCGCGAGTTCGCCGCGCAGGGCGCGCGGCGCGTATCGCGAACCTTCGCGCGCCACTCGCGCCACCTCTTCGGCAGTCAGTGCCACGGAATAAACGTCGCCGTGCCAAGCGTAGGAATACTCTCTGTAACGTGGCGCGTTTCCCTCCGTGAAATCAATCAACGAATCCCAGAAACTGCGCGCCCGCAGCAACCGCCGCCTGCTCGCTTCCTCCCGCTTGACGCGCAAGGAATGTCGTGGCGGCGAGCCGCTTGATTCCAAAATAATCTCGCTGCACTCTTCGCCGCGAAACCCGCGCGACGCATCTGCATCCGGATATTTCGCCAGGATTTCGCCCAACGCCGCGGCATCCGGCTCGAATCCCTGCCACCAATAGCGAAAGGAATGAAATACGATCGTGCCCGAGCGCAGAATCTGTTGCACGCGCTCGGACTCCTTCCCCGAGACGCTCACGATCATATCCACCAACTCCGCCGCGCGGAACGTCTGGCGCACCACCGGACGCATGCTGATGTACTCGGCTTCTTCTTCGCTATATTTTACGGCGATGGTTTCCGGCAGCGCCACGCATCCATTCTAAGCCATAGCTCGAACAGACGGCGCGAGTCAGGTTTTGTAGCATCCGGCTCTTGGTTGTCATCCCGAACGCGGCGAGGGACCTCTCTTCTTCTTTAGCTCGAGCCCGCACAACGGCAAACGGCAACAAAGATGCCCTGCGCTGCTTGGCCATTGCCCAAGCTAGTTTGCCGCGACTGGTACGCTTGGACTATTGTCTCCGGCGGCGGAAAACGGCAAACTGGGTGAGGTCGAACATGCTAATCGCAGCCTTCATTCTCGTCATCTCCACCGCAGCGATGGTCCAGTTCGCGGTCTTCACCTGGCGCGCCGGGCTCCTGCGCGTGGCCTCGGAACCCCTCGTTAATCAATCTGAGGTGTCCGAGGAAGTATCCCGCAACCTATTGAATGGAAAAGACTTCAATGCGATACTGGCCCGCCAGGATCTTTGCCCTGACATGGAGACCGGCTCAGCCCCTAGCCTGCGTCCAGTTCGCATTTACTACACCCTGCTGCGAATGCTCCACGGCCTCGGCAACCTGGTCGTCTCGCCCGGCGCCCCGGGATTCGGCGGCTGGACTCAACGCGAAATGGCGCTCTGCACGCGATACACAGCAGTCATCCTTTCGCACCGCGTACAAAGTAATCAGGCCTTAGCGGCCGAAGTGCGCTCGTTTTAACGGCGACTCGGCGCGAACGCCTCCTCCGTCCAGTCCTACAGCCAGGTTATCTTGTGGTGGCCGAAGCAGCCCTGACCTCGGGCCTTGCTCCTCGCCTGCTTACGCCCCGCTTTCGCCTTCTGTCCTTCCAGCCAGTTGCTTGATACGCCATTCCATCCGGTCATTTTCCCACGCCTGCATTGCCTTTCGTGTCTAAATATTACGGGTGATTCCAACCGCAATCATGTGTGTGCCGACCGAAGGAGGCGCCATGAAGAGCCGCGCCGGCTTTAGCAGTTTGCTTGCTTTCTTGACATTCGCCATAATCCAGCTCGCCGCCTGCTCCGGCACTCCTTCCACGTTCAATAAAGTCACTCTCACTCCCAACGGCACGAAATTCATCGGCGAAAGTGGAGTGATCGCGCTCAGCGCCACCGTCCTGAACGATACGCAGGGCGGGGGCGTAACATTCACCATCAGCCCCGCAGGAATCGGCACATTAACCCAACTCACTGCGACAACCGCCTCTTACACGGCGCCTGCTAGCGTTACGGTTGAAACCGTCGTCACCATCACCGCCACGTCTGTTGATTTTCCCAAGCAGTTCGCCAATCTCACTGTCAACATTGAGCCGCCGCCGGTCATCACCACGACTTCGCTTCCCACGGCCACTCTGAACGCGTCCTACACCGCGCCCGTCACTGCCACCGGCGGCGTGCCACCTCTCGCGTGGAAGATTGCGTCTGGGACTCTGCCGGCGGGATTGTCCTTGGGCTCGAGCACCACCGACACCGTCAATATCACCGGCAAGGCTACCACTGCGGGGCAATCGATCATCACCATCACGGTCACGGATGCCACCGGCGCTAGCAGCACATCCGGACCGCTCACGATCGTAGTCAGCTCGCTCGCATTCACCACCACGTCTCCGCTGCCATCCGGCACCGTGAATATGCAGTATGTGGGCGTCCAATTCGCGGCCACGGGCGGCACGGCTCCTTACACTTTTTCGCTTGCCACCGGCGCGGTCTTGCCGCCGGGCCTTATGTTCAGTGCCGGTGGAGACCTCACTGGCACACCAACAACCGTGGGCACTTACACTTTCGGCGTCACTGTCACTGACAGCACTACGCCAACTCCCGCGGTAATCACGCAGAATTTCACGCTGGTCGTCAGTCCCGTGCAGAATCTTTCGCTCTTGAGCGGCAACTACGCTTTCACTTTCAGCGGATATAATTCTGGGAATTACGTGGCGGCAGCCGGTGTATTCACCGCGGATGGCAACGGCAATATCACCGCCGGGGAAGCGGACTTTAATTCACTGACAGGTATGCCGACGAATTACACCGCGCTGAAAGGCACCTACACGCTTGGCCAGGACGGCCGCGGCACATTCACGTTCACCAGTATCCTCGGCTCTCCCACGTACGCCTTCTCAATTAACGCGTCCGGCTCCGGCAACACGCCCGGCAATCACGGCCGCTTTATCGAATTCGATTCCACTGGCACGCGCGGTTCCGGCCGCCTGGAACTGCAAAGCGTCACCACCTGCGTCGTCACTGCCACGACCTCAACTTACAACGGCAATTTCGCATTTGGCGGCCAGGGATTCCAGTCGTCAGCTGGAGGCAACTCGGCCGGAACGATGACGTTCGCCGGTGTTTTCACGGCTGTTCCGCCGATCTCGCCTTCCACCGTGGGAAGCCTCGGGCCAGCGGAAATCGATGCAAACTATCCCGGCTCGACGGCGGCCGGTAGCAACAACGGAAGTCCGCTTTCCGGCAGCTATCAATCGGGCCCTGACTCTTCACATTGCCAGTTTCAATTTAGCGCCTTCGCCACTCTCAACTACGACGTCTATCCAATCTCGGCCACCGACGCCTTCTTGATCGAGACAGATCAAGCGTCCAATGCCATCTCGCCGTTCATCAGCGTCGCCGAAATGAAACTGCAATTCGGGCAGCCCTTCCTCGGCACCGCGCTAAGCGGTCCGATGGCCGGAGGCGTTAGTGGAGTGAATGGATCCGTCCCATATGTGTCAGTGTTGCAGGTGGTACCGCAGGCAGCATTAAGCTTTCAGCTTTCCTACACCGATAACCTGGCGGGCAGCGTAACCACAACAAACGGAACGCCAATTAACGTGACCTACAGTGTCGATCCATACGGCCGCGTTTTCACCGGACTCATCATCAGCAGCGCATTCGAACCGGTTCTCTATTTGATTGACTCGCAAGACGCATTCGTCGTGGGCCAGTTGAACGGCGGGCAGATTTTCGGCGAGTTCGACGCGCAATCCCAGCCCACCAGCTTCACAACTCAATTCATCCTGCAGGATACGCCGCTCATCGAGGGAACATCGGCGCCGGCGGTTAGCACGGATCGTGATTTTTCGGGCTTCCTCACGTTCAACGGCTCGGTCACGCCCGCAACCGTCAGCGGAACGCAAGATGAAAGCACCTCCACCGCCAACACCTCCACCGAAACCGTCACGGGCACCTACGCGCTCTCCAGCACCGGCGCCACAGACGGCAGCGGCACCATCACACTGACTTCGCCAGCCGCTTTCACCGGCGCGTTCTACTTCGTGTCGCCATCAAAAATAGTCGAGATGACCACCACGACGGGTGACGCCAACCCGGTCCTCATCATCATTGGCGACTGACCGACTCAGACATTTTGCATTCGCCGTCGCTATTGTAACGGCCGCTGTGTCCCGTGCCGTTCGCTACGCGGCGGGCGGCAGTCGCCTTGGTTGTTTCTGAACGTCCCGCGCACCCGGCCCGCGTGGCTGACCTCTAGTCAAAATACTGCTTGCATCCGTCGCCGAACTGGCTAAAATCCCGCCAGAAACGTTTCCTCCACTCCCTCGCGTCACTACTGTTCAAGCTCGGGAAATCGTGCGGCCATGCACCTCGGGGGGTTTTTTGGGCTCCTTAATCACAATTTTGCCGGCCCCCGTTGTTTTTTTATTTTCCAGCGTCAGGAGGATGTATGCCGCGCCGCAATTCACTTGTGCTTTTCGCCAGCCTGATGTTCGTCTGCTTACAAATCCTCGGATGTGGCTGCAACGGCTACCCGAAAATCAAAATCTCCGGCAGTTTCCCCGCCACCGGCACGGTCGGCGTGGCTTACGGTCCCGCTACGATCACCGCCTCCGGCGGCAAAGGCACCCTGACTTGGGGCACTCCCAGCGGATTGCCGCCCGGCGTTGTGGAGATATTCCCGCCCACCGCTGTTCCGGGATCGCTGACGGTTAGCGGCACCCCCACCACCGCCGGCAGCTATAACGTCGCCGCCACAGTCACCGATTCGAAAGGGCACTCGGCCACTTACTCCGTTACAATTACGATCTCCGCGGCAGGTTCTCTCTCGATTAGCGGAACGTTGCCTGCTACCGGTACAGTTGGCATGGCCTACACTGGTTCGCTCACTGTCTCCGGCGGAACGTCGCCATACACCTGGACAGTCACGGGCCTTCCAACCGGCGTTACTGCAGCGGGAACTTCGACTGCGACTGTAACTACATCCGGCACGCCCACCGCTGCGGGATCCTTCTCGGTCACCGCCACGGTCACCGACGCGAATTCCAAGACTGCGACCTACACCGCGAGCGTCGTCATCAGCGCCGCCACCGCGGCCGCCTGCGCGCCTGCGCCGGCCCCGCGCGGGAATGAAAAGGCGCTGACGTCGTCGACTCCCTATGCGTTCCTTGTGCAAGGCAACAACACTAACAGCGAAGGCGCCGCGGGCATTGCGATCGGCGGCAGCTTCACCCCCAACGGCAATGGTGGCATCACTGCTGGCTCCGCGGATTACAACGGGGAAGACCTCAGTGTGGGCCAGCCATTGGCAGTGAACCTCACCGCTAGTTCTTATTCCTTTGGCGCCGATGGGCGAGGCTGTCTATATCTGGCGTTCTCTGGTCTGATAGGCGACGCCAAGCCCGCCGCTCCAAAGACAAACACAGTGCATTTCAGGCCTGCCGCAGTGCGCAAGAGCAAGTTGCTGAAAGCGCACTCGGAACAGGACACCACGCTGGCCAGTCTCACACTAAGCTTTGCGCTCGGCGGCCTAGACGGCAGCGGTGTGTATCACCTCGGCCGAATCATGGAATTTGACAATGCAGCCGCTGGCGGCTCGATCAGTGCCGGTTTTATCCACCTGCAGGATCCCACCAGCTTTGCGTTGAGCGCTCTGGAATCTAATTACGCCTTTGGAATCGAAGGATGGGGCATACAAACGGAAAGCAACACAGACTACCGGATCGTGATCGCCGGCACCTTTGGCGTAGACACCACCAATGGATCTCTATCCTCGGGCGTCGCGGACCTAAGCCTGGGCGGTAGTCCTTCAGGCGAGCTAAGCGGCGGTTCGGGGCAACTCAATGGCAATTTCTCAACTTCTGGCCGGACGACTGGTACGTATTCTATTCCGGACGGCGAGAACGGAACCCTGACCTATGATTTCGCTCTATACATGATCAACGCGAAGGATTTCGTCCTCATCACCACCGATTCCGTCAGCGAAGTTCCACTGTTGTCCGGTCGCGCGCTCCAAACCAAGGCCTCGTTTGCTGCCGCACCCCTCAACGGCTACTATTTGGCCGCGGCCAGCGGCTTTGATGACGATAACGGCGGTAACTATGTCGAAGTCGGAACATTGAACGCGACGTCAAGCAACGCCGTACCGACTGCTACTCTCTACGTAAATGATGTTGGCAGCACGAACACGGTTCAGTACCCAAACCTTACCTACACCGTGGACACGACGGGACGATTCAGCGCGGCTAGCGACTCGCTCACTTATCCGCTGGTAGGCTATCTCACCGCGGGTGGCGACACGGCCGAAAGCATTACCGCATTCCTGGTGGCGGGCGAAGAACCGGCCGAGGCCGCTTCGGCGGGCGTGCTGGTTTCGCAGGGAACAACTGCCGCGCCCAACTACATGCTGTCAAGCATCGATGGCACCTACGTGTGGGGCACGGCCGAAGATGTTGACGGCTCGAACGGATCGCTGGTGGGTACCTTCACGATCGCCAGTTCCGGCTCGTATTCGTATTTGGTGGATATTTCCGTGGTCCTGAAAGCCAATTCCCCGAATCAAACGAGTAGCGGTATGGTTACCATTAACCCGGACGGCTCGGGCACCATCGTCAACAGCGGCGGCAACATCGCCTTCGTCACGAACGGAAGCCAAATCTACGGTATCGATTTCACGGACGTGGATCCGCTTCTCTATGTCTTCGACCAGGGGACATTGGCTGAGTAGACTTGAACCCACGAGAATCGGCGCCGGTTGGGCCGGTTTTTTCTTCCCGGGGATGGGAGCAATCTGGAGGATGGTGGCCTAGGGGATAAGTCCGCAACGTAGATTTCTCTTAACTCAGTACGCCCAACGCATCAGCACCGCACCGGTCGTATATCCCGCACCGACCGCGATCAGCAGCAGCAAATCGCCTTTGCGTAACCGTCCTTGTTCCACGGCTTCCATCATTCCGAGCGGTATCGTCCCCGCGGTAGTGTTCCCGAAGTGGTCAATATTGATCATCACCTTGGAATCATCCACGCCCAAGCGTTCCTGCATCCCGCGGATGATCCGCAAGTTGGCTTGGTGCGGCACCACCAGCGCCAGATCCTTCGTCGTGAATCCATTGCGCTCGAGCATTTCCACGGCCAGCTCGCTCATCCGGCGCACCGCATACTTGAATACTTGGGCGCCTTCCTGGTGCACGTAATGCATCCGCTTCTCCAAGGTCTCCCGCGAAGTCGGATGCAACGACCCGCCGCCGGGCATATACAGGTTGCAGCCGCCCGAACCGTCCACGTCATGCGCGAAATCCAAAATGCCTTCCTTATCCGAAGTCGCCGGCTCCACCAGCACCGCGCCGGCTCCATCGCCAAATAGCACGCACGTCGCGCGATCCGTGAAGTCCAGAATGGAAGTCATCACGTCGCTGCCGATCACCAGCACTTTTTTATGCGACCCACTCCCGACGAACTGGGCGCCCACCGTCAGCGCGTACACGAAGCCGGAACACGCCGCCGAAAGATCGAATCCCCAAGCATTTTTCGCGCCCAGGTGGTCCTGAATCAGGCACGCGGTCGCCGGGAAAAACATGTCCGGCGTCACGCTTGCCACTACGATCATATCTATTTCTTCCGGATTCACGCCGCGCGCCGCCAGCAGCTTTCTTGCTGCCTCCGTTCCCAGGTGTGAAGACGCCATCCCCGGGTCCGCATAGTGCCGCTCCCGGATGCCCGTGCGTGTGCGTATCCATTCGTCGTTCGTGTCCACTTTTTTCTCGAGATCGGAATTCGTGACCACACGCGGCGGCACGTACCCGGCCACTCCTGTAATCTTTGCGGCAATGCGTTTCCCCATTCATTTCCCCCAGGATTAGACAGCGACAAAACGAACTAAAATAAACAGTCCGTGATTGTATGCAATCGCAAGCAGACAAAACAAGCAATTCAGGAGGTTTTGTAGCGGCCGCTGTGTCCCGTGCCCTTCGGGACGCAGCGGGTCTCGCGCTTTTGTTTTCTTAGTTGTCATCCCGACCGCAGGGAGGGACCTCTGTTCGTTTCTGTGCGCGACTCTCTTTATGAACGCTGCGGACTTGGTCTTCTGCTATGCGTTGGCCGGCACAATCTCAAACCGGTAGCTGATCTCCGCCGTCTTGCGCAGCATCGCCGCCACCGAACAGTATTTCGTCTGGCTCAATCCGATCGCGTCGCGCACGGCCTTTTCGTCCAACTCGCCCGCCAGCATGTACACCATCTCGATTTTTGTCCACACCGCCGGTGGCTCGCTCGCGCGCTCTCCGGAAACCACCACCTCCAGCGACGTCAGCTTTTGCCGCTTCTTCGCGAGGATTAGCACCACATCCACCGAGCTGCATCCCCCCAGCGCCGCCAGCAGCATGTCCATCGGTCCCGGCGCGGAATTGTGTTTGCGGTCCGCGTCAATCACCACCGCTTGCCCTGACGGCATCGTCGCCAAAAATTCCTCCCCGCCCACCCATTTCACCGTAGCCGTCTGCATCGTTCCTCTCCCTCGAGAAAACTCCCACCACAACACGATCGATCTTCGTTGAGCCCGCTCGGAACTGGTCCGCCTTCGCCGAGTCAAACCAGCGCAGATCTATTTGCAGTGCGGCGGCGCGCCGGCGCTTTCTGTTGGGGCGAGGCTTGCCTCGCCTAAGAAGTCACCAACTCCGCTCGCCGTACGCGAAGCCTCCGCCCTCAACTCAACCATTAGACGCGAACCTTCCGCGCCGGTCGCGTTCACATTGTTCCTACCACTGGTAAGTCTCGCATCCAGTAGGAACCTGTCAAGGCTTCGGGTCGCGTCGTCACACACTCGACGCCACCTTGAGAAAACATTTCTTGCACGTGTGCCGTTGACTGAGGCGAATTATTTTCTAGTGCGGGACTGCACTGCAGAGATCGCTACGAAGAGATTCGTCCAAAGTGTACTAAAGCTGTGAATCCATATCTTCAGAATCCGAAGCCCCCACCGTCGCTTCGATGCGCTGGTGCGGCGCGCGCCGCATCGTTTCGATGAACGCGCGCACGATCTTCGGATCGAATTGATTCGCCGCGCAGCGCTCCAGCTCCGCAAACGCTTCCTCCGGGCTGCGCGCCTTCTTGTAGGTCCGCTCCGAAGTAATCGTGTCGTAGGCGTCTGCGATCGCGATCACCCGCGCGCCTAGGGGAATGTGTTCGCCAGACAGCCGCGACGGATACCCGGAACCATCGTAAAACTCGTGATGATGCCCCACCATCTCGCGTATGCGCTTCATCGCGGCGAGCGGCTCCAGAATCTTCGCTCCGAGCTCCGTATGGGTCTTCATCGTTGTCCACTCGGTGGCGTCGAGCGGGCCGGACTTGTTCAGTATCACTTCTGGAATTCCCACCTTGCCGATGTCATGCAGCAATCCCGCCAGGCGAATTTCCTCTATTTCCGCCTGATTCATGTCCAACGCGTGCGCGATCATCACCGCGTACGCGGAAACTTTCTGCGAGTGCCCTTGCGTGTAATGATCCTTGGCGTCTATCGCCAGCGCCAGCGAAGTCACCGTCTCCACCACCGCCGGAGGTACTTCGTCTCCCGCGCTGCCCCCGCCATGCTCCGTAAGCGAGCGCGTGAACTGCTCGAGCCGGCGATAAATTTCCTCGAAGGCCTCCGGTCCCGTTGAAAACAGGCGCTTCAGCGTCACGCCCAGATACGCTTCCAGCACATCCTTCTTCCAGCGCTTGGTGTCGTTCGGATCCCCTTGTTCCGCCGTCGAAACCGAATTCCCTCCCTGATGCTTCGAGAGGTACATCGAGGAATCCGCAACCTGTATCAGTTCCTGGGGCGTGGACCCGTGAATCGGGAATCCCGCAATGCCGAAGCTCGCCGTAATGTTCTTGTCGTGCAGCAGCGGATCGGCGGCCACCCAGCCGCGCAACTTGCTCGCCAGTTGGCGAGCCTGCTCCACGCTGGTCTCCGGCATCAAAATCACGAATTCATCGCCGCCGTAACGCGCCACCACATCCGAGCGCCGGCAATTCTGTTCCAGGATGTGCCCCACGCGTTGCAGCACCACGTCGCCTTCCAAGTGCCCGTAAAAATCGTTTACAAACTTGAACCGGTCCAGGTCCATCAGCACCAGCGAGAACGGGCGATTCGCACGCGTCGAACGCTTCCACTCGGACGACAGCGCCTCCATCAAGAACCGGTGCGTCTTCACGCCGGTCAGGCCGTCCGTAATCGCCTGCTCCTGCGCTCTCTGGAAAGTCAGCGCGTTGTGCAGCGCACCGGCAAACAAATCCGCCAGGGTCCGCAGCAGCCGGACTTCTTCCTCCGTGAACTCGCATGGCTCTGAGGACTCGACGTACAGCACGCCGAGCAAGCTTTCGGCGTAAGTGACTGGCAAGGCGATGGCCGAAACCGTTCCCGGCAAAACCGGACGCAGCGATGCCGCGTTTACCTCGGGCACCGCCGCCATCTGCCCGACGCGGGCCACGTGACCCACCAGTCCTTCGCCCAGCAAAATGCGCCGGCCCAGTGCATCGTGCCGCGCTCCTGCCTCCGCCTGTATCACCAGTTCCTTCGACGAGTAATCCAGAATCGCGATTCCGATGTGATCGTAGGAAAGCGCATTCTCGATTTCGGCCGCGATCTTGGTCAGCATTTCCTCGGGATTCAGCGTGGTGATCGCGTGGCTGGAGACGTTGTTGACCAGCATCAATTGCCGTGATTTCTTTTGCTCCTCGGAAAAGAGCCGGGCATTTTCGATGGCGATTGCAGCTTCGCTGGCCAGCACGCGCAAGAGCTCCACGTGCCCTTCGTCAAACGCGCGTTCCTGCTGGCTGTGCACCGCCATTGCGCCGATCGCCTGGTTGTACAGAATCAAAGGCACCGCGCAAATCGAACCCGCATGTCGAGCCGGCTCGATGCCCAGCCGCTTCACTTCTTCTTCGAACTGGTCGCGAATCAAAAGCGGCTGGCAAGTCCGAATCACGTATTCAGTGAGGTGTCTGCCCGCCACGCGGGTGCGCTTCGGCAGACGCTCTCCGTTTACTACGTCCAGTTCGAATCGCACTTGGTCGCTCTTCTTGTCGTGGAAAGCGATGAACATGCTGCCCACGTCCAGCAGCCGCCGCATCTCGGAATAAATGCGCTCGAAAAGCGCGTCGGGTTCGAGCGTCGAACTTAAAGCGCGTCCGATTTCATTCAGAATGTGCAGCTCTTCGCTGCGCCGTGCCGTCTGCTGAATCAAATAGCTGTTCTCGACGGCCATGCCGATCTGGTGCCCTAGCGCCAGCAGCAACCGCAATTCCGGCGGAGTAAAATTTCGATTGTCCGGCGTCCCCAGCAGGAGTACGCCGAAAACGCGCTCCTTGGCTTGCAGGCTGATGCCCACCACAGTGCGCAGACCTTGCTCCAGCAAGATCTTCCGCACGTGCTGAAAAGTTTCTTCTTTTTCCAGCGCCACCCAATTTGCGTCGCGCGCCAGATCGCGCAGCACCACCAACCCGCCCAACCGCGCCACCAGATTCACGGTGTAAGAATCGAGACTCCCCTTTTGAATCGCCGAACAGAAGGAATCGCCCATCCCCGTGACCACGATGGACGTCGGCCCTTTTTCGTCGCCGTAGTGCAGGCACAGCGCCCCCGCCGGGATTCGCACCACGTTCAGCACGCGGTCTAAGGCCTGTGCCAGCATCTTCTGAATTTCGCCGCCCACAAAACTCGAAGTCGCCAAATTCAGATTCGAAAGCGCCAGCATGTTGCGCTCGACTCGCCGGCGCTCCTCTTCGTAAACCGCCATCAGCATCAGCACGCCGCCAAAAATCTCAGCCAGCAACGCGAACGGCAGCAGGTTGACCTCGGCCAATGCCCCCAGCCGCTCCTGGAAAATCAGCACTAAGCGCAAAATCCCTGTCGCGACGAACGTGATCGCCAGCAACTTGTCCGCGCGTGATTCCTGCTTGCGCCCTTCCTGCCAGAATATTTGCGCGGTCGCGAAGAACACGATGGCCACGCCCATCCCCAGCGGCGCGGCGATCCACTTTTGCGTGTAAGCGAAAGACCACAGTCCGGCCAGCAGTCCGGCAACCCCTACGTTGCGCGCGGAAAGTTGCATGCGCGCGTACAACCGCGCGGAGCAATAGAAAGCCAGTGCCGCGGCCGCCATCACCCATTCATTGGCGATGTCAGCCCATAGGGGGAAGGACCTCTGGTCACCGAACGCGTAACGCGCGAACGGCAGCGCCGCCAGCATCCACGCCAAAGCCCAGACCAGCAGGTAGGCCTGCCGCTTCTGCCGGTACACGTATGCGAAAAACACCCCCAGCAAGAAGGCGCCCGCCAGCAACACCACGGCACTAGAATTGAGATGGTTCAACAACCTAACGCTCCCAGTCCAGGACACGACAAACTTCTCCGAGAATAGCAGAAATTTCCCAGGCATTCGGCCGCGTATCCACCCAAGTTTCGTGGAGGTCACCTGTTCCGAACCATCCCGCAAAAGAGCAAAACGAGCCGAAAACCGCCCGGAATCATCGAAAACAGACGGCACTTAGCGCCTCAGCCCGGTTTTCGAGGACCTAAGAAACTATCGAACGAGCCCCCGCCCCGGTCAAGAGTACCCCTGTACCAACTCGTTACCACTCAGCCCCTTGCGGCTCATAGGCGCGCCGTGCAAGCATCCCGCCAGGAGGCGGTTATGTAGC
This sequence comes from uncultured Acidobacteriota bacterium, assembly GCA_963795005.1. Lineage (GTDB taxonomy): Bacteria > Acidobacteriota > Terriglobia > Acidiferrales > UBA7541 > Palsa-295. The sequence continues at coordinate 27,851 of CAWCGE010000004.1, forward strand.
GGCCGCTGCGTCCCGCGTTTAGGGTGCAGCCGGCAATCGTTCGTTCCGAGCAAGATTGCATCATTCCCGCGCATCCTGCTTTAACGGTTGTCATCCCGACCGAAGGGAGGGACCTCTGTTGGCGTTCGAGTCGGCAACGCTGCGTAGCGCCGGCGTCTCGCCGACGAAAGTTGTATTGGCCGTCTCCGTTGTAGCAAGCACAATTCGTCGGACTCAAGCCCGTCCCCTCCCTCTCTCGATTTTGCCTCTCCCTTCCGCTAAGATTGATGGTTTTACGACCCTGGAAGGAACTGTAACCGAATGTCATCCGAAAAACCGCGCGTCCGTTTCGCTCCATCCCCCACGGGCTATCTCCACGTCGGCGGCGCGCGCACCGCGCTGTTCAATTGGCTCTACGCCAAACACGAGGGCGGCACGCTAATCCTGCGCGTCGAAGATACCGACGTCGAGCGCAATAAGCCCGAGCTCGTGGACGGAATCCTCGTCGCCCTGAAATGGTTGGGCATCGCGTGGGACGAAGGCCCTTTCTTCCAGTCCGAGCGCGGCGAAATGTATCGCGCCGCAGCCGAACAAATTCTCGCGAGCGGCGCTGCTTACGCCTGCTACTGCAAAGCCGCCGCGTACGCCGGTGGCGATCATGCGCCCGCCGAAAATGAAGAGCACGAAGGGGAAGGTGATGACGAAGGACCGAAAACTCTGAAAGCCGCCGCCTGCCCCTGCCGCGATTTTTCCGAAGCCGAGCGCGCCGCCAAAGAAAAAGAAGGCCTCCCGCGCGCCATCCGCTTCAAAACTCCGCGCGCCGGCGCCACCAAATTCGAAGACGCCGTCTTCGGCCCGCGCGAGATACAGAACGCCGACATCGAGGATTTCGTTCTGCTGCGCTCCAGCGGCGTGCCCACCTATCAGCTCAGCGTCGTCGTGGACGACATTGACATGCGTATCACCCACATCATTCGCGGCGCCGATCATCTTTCGAATACGCCCAAGCAGGTGCTGATCTACCACGCCCTCGGCGCCGCGTCCCCGATTTTCGCGCACGTTCCATTGATCCTCGGGCCCGATCGCACTCGCCTCTCGAAACGCCACGGCGCCACCAGCGTCGGCTCCTACGCCGACGAGGGCTTCCTTCCCGAAGCGTTCCGTAATTTTCTCGCGCTGCTCGGCTGGTCCACCGGCGACGATTCCGAATTCCTGCGCACCTCCGAACTCATCCAGCGCTTTTCGCTTTCCGGCGTCAGCCGCAGCAACGCCATCTTCGATCGCGCCAAACTCGAGTGGTACAACACGCAATACCTGCAGAAACCGCCGGTGGGAGAACTCTTGCCTTACGTGGAAGAGCAACTGCAGCGCGAGAAACTCTGGAAGGATGAATGGGGCTCGACCGAACGCGCCTGGTTCGCCCGCGCCGTTGACTTGATCCGCCCGCGCACTCGCCTGCTCACCGATTTCACCGGATGGGCCCGCGCATTCTTCACCGACGATTTCGATTACGATCAGGAAGCCCGCGACAAGTTCTGGAAGGATGAAAAAGTTCCCGCATTGCTGGCAAAACTAACGGATGCGCTAGCCGCGCTCACAGATTGGAATCACGATGCCTGCGACGCCGCACTCCGCGGGGTGGCCGCCACCGAAGGCGTGAAAGCCGGCTTGCTAATCAACGCCACCCGCGTAGCCATCGTAGGCCGCGCCGTAGCCCCGCCACTGTTCGACACAATGGGAGTGCTCGGCAAAGATCGCGTGGTAACCCGCCTCCGCCGCGCCCTGGCATTCCTGTCGACGAATAAGCTGGGATAGCCTTCGACGGCCCCTATTCGCGTCGTCATCCGCGAACCAATCAGCGCCGGAGGGGCGGCATAAGTTAGTCCGGGCGCACAAGCACCGGGACTATCGCGCAAAGAACGCCAAGCGCCGCAGGTGCGACACAAGTCTTACTTGGACACCGCCGTAAAAATCTCCGGATGCACCGCATGCGCGGCCGAGCCTGCCGGCGCCACGTCCACGCGCACATCCACGGGAATCTTCACTGGTGGCAAACAAGTCGTATCGTTGCAAGCCTGATAGCGCAGCGTCACCGGAAAATTCACGGCGCCAACGGGCGCATCATGAGGCACGGCCAGACGCAGCTTAAAAGTCACGCTGCCCGTGTACACATCGAGCGGCTTGTCCGGCGAAAATGAAAACTTCTCCTGACGCCCCGCCGGATAGATCGTATCCACCAGCTGGAAACCGCTCGGCAGCTGCGGCGTCAGCGTCGTCGCAATCAGATATTCGTCCATCGGCTTGTGTGAGTTGACGTGATACCCGCTACGAATCTCGGCCACCACCGCGACTTGAAATTCCTTCCCGCGCGGAACCGGCTCGAGCGAAACAAAACTATGCGCCTTCACGATACTCGCGGCACTCGGCACGACCGGAGACTCCTGCGCAAACGCCGCAGCTGCCGCGCCTCCGCGCAGGCCAACGATGCTCACAGCCACGAGGACGAGCATCACAAAAGAAATCCGTGCGCCGATCGAAGTCATACCTGAATCGCCGTGCCCAATTTTTCCGTCAGGATCCGGCTCATCACCTGGTTCAGCGTCTCCCCGGTTTTTTCCTGCACGAACGCCTGCGCCGCATCCGACCACCCCAGCTTGAAGCTCGTCGTCAGCGCCGAAATCCATATCTGCCGCACCGGCGCATTCGGGCTGATGACGAACCGCGTCGGGTCCTGCTCCTCGAACTCAATCTCGAGCTTCCCGCTGCCGCCTTCCACCTCAAATTCGTTCTCGTCGCCAAGCTCGAGCAAGCGTTTGCGCAAAGCCTCAAACGCCGCATCGCACTTCTTTTGGAATTCGTGCTCGTCCATCATAGCCATAAAAATGTCGCCCCTGAAGATCCGGCGCTTCTCTAAGCCCGTGCTTCCCGGTGTTCTTGCCTTTTTTTCTGTGCCTCTGTGTTAATTCTTTGCAGTAGGTTTTCTCTGCGTCCTCAGCGTCTCTGCGCTAAAAGCAGTTTCTCCGCAGGGTCTTTGCTTCCCTGCCTTTGCCTCTTTGCTTCCTTGCCTCCCTGCCTCACAGCAACGACTTAATCTCCTCATCCAAATCATCTCGCGAAGCCAACCCAATGTACCGTTTCACAACTTTCCCATCCCGCGAAATCACAATGCTAGTAGGCAATCCCAGCAGCCCACCAAATTTCGCCGCCAGGTCATCGTTCCCCAGCACGATCGGATAATTCATGGTCATCTTCTTTCCATCCACATCAAACTCGGTCTTCTGCACAAACGGCTCCACCACGCTCTTTCCCTCGTCATCCATCGCCACGCCCAGCAAAGTAAAACCCTTGTCCGTATATTTCTGCTGAAAACCGATCATCCACGGAATCTCCACCTGGCAGGGCTCGCACCAAGTCGCCCAAAAATTCACCACCACCACTTTCCCCTTCAAGCTCGACAGCGGCACATCCTTGCCCTGCAAATCCCGGAACGTCACTTCCGGCTCGTTCGCCAAAGTCTTCGGCGTGCTCGCTCCGCCCGATTTGCATCCCGCGAAAGCGGCGATAAGGCTCGCCACCGCAATGAGCATCAGCAATAAATTCCACCGCTTGCGCATCAGCGAAAACTCCGTCACAAAGAAAATTTATTCAGAAACGCCAGCTTGCCCGAAAGCCACGTCAGCCGGTTCAAAAATACCAGCCCGCCCACCGCCAGCAGCAGCACGCCGCTGAAAACTTCCACGGTATGCAAATGCCGCCTGAATTTCTGATAGAAACGCAAAAATCCTCCGATCCCCAGCGCGGTAATCAAAAACGGAACCGCCAGACCCGCCGAATAGCAAGCCAGCAGAAAAACTCCCTGCCCCACGGTCTCTCGCGTTGCCGCCACTGCCAACACGCTCGCCAGAATCGGCCCGATGCACGGCGTCCAGCCGAACGCAAACGCAAATCCCATCAGGAATCCGCTGATGGCTCCCGGCTGCCCGCCCATATTCCGAAAGTGCACGTCGCGATTCAGCCAGCGCGTCATCGAAGGCCCCAGCAAAAATATCAGTGAAACAGAAAATAGATGAATCGGCTTGAGCCATGCGCCCCATAACCCCGCCCGCCAGGCCAGCAACCCGCCCACGGCAACCAGCACGATCCCAATCACCAATCCCGCGCGCACCGAAATTTTCCCGAGCCACCCGATCAGGTGCAGCCCAAACAGCACGATCAGCGCCCCAGCCACCGGCGCCAGCGACGCGCGATTCCGCAGCAAAAACGATCCCACCGCGCTCGCCGAAGCGCCAAACGCGATGAACACCACTGAAAACCCCGTCACGAACGCCATCGCCGAAGCCAGCAGCCCTCCGCGCGGCGTCTTGCCTTCCTTCAGTTGCTCGACGCCAATCCCCGAGAGCATCGAAATATACCCTGGCACCAGCGGCAGCACGCACGGCGAAAGAAACGACACCAATCCAGCAAGAAACGCCGCAAATATGGAGACTTCCATCAGCCTTTTTTCTCTTCGCTCATCTAGGTGAGATGCTCACTCGGCCCATCCGCTACAAGCTCACGTCGCGACCCGCGCATCTTTGTAGGTCGTAGCTTTAGCGACGACCTATGCACTGTAAAATCCGAGCGGCTTTAGCCGCTCAAGTACCGGTTCGACAATCCGGTACGGCCCAACGCCCTCAACTCCGGATTTTCCCACATCCCTTAGACGCACGCCCGCGCTTTTTGGCGCAGTAGTGTAGCGCCGGCGTCCCGCCGGCTCTTCACCACTCGCTCCCGTAACCTCTTGTTTTCGGCCTTATGTAGCGGCCGGTGCGTCCCGCGCCTCTGGGGACGCACCGGGCACGTTGCGGCACGAAGTTTCGTTCACTCCCGTCCAAGAAAATCCCTCCACCTGCCGCCGCAACCCACCACGTCCACGAGACCTCGCCCCGCATGCGTTCGCCTAACTCCCTGAAAACAGGCGATGAAATCCCACGGACCTTCTGGCGCACCAAATGCTTTCCCTCACTTCAAGGGCTCGCCAGCTGGAGCCGGACGCGGCAAAAAAATTATCGCCGTTTGCGGTGGCGGGCCCAAAAATTTCACGCTGCATCTCACCGTCGAAGGAGCGCCATGACCCCCAACCAAGTCACCCTCACGCGAGTCGGCGCCGCCTTCGCCGCCGTGGCGCTCTTCACGCTGTTCGACAACGCGCTCGCCGCCGACCTCGCCGCTGTGTTGCTCACAATCGCGGCCATCGCCCTCGACGGCCTGGACGGTTACATCGCGCGGACCCGCGGCTTGGCCACTGCTCTCGGCGCCCAACTCGATATCCTCGGCGACCGCGTCGTGGAAAATCTGTTCTTCACCTTCTTCGCCGTGAGCGGATTGATCTCGCTCTGGGTTCCTGTTCTGTTCTTCGTGCGCGGCACGCTCACGGATTATCTTCGCGCGCTCGCCGCTCGCACCGGCCGCGGCGGCTTCGGCACGAATTCGATGCTCGAAACCTGGTGGGGACGCACCCTGGTCGCCTCGCGCGCCAGCCGCGCCGCCTACGCCGTGCTCAAATGCATTTGCTTCTGCTATCTCGGCCTGCTGCTTCCGGTCGCGCACGCGAACGCAGTCTGGTTGAACTCCGGCATTCGTCACATGCTCGCTCTGGTAGGTCAATCCCTTGTCGGCGCCACGGTCGCCTTCTGCATCCTGCGCGCCATCCCGGTGATTTGGGAAGGCCGCCACTACCTCGCAGCTACCGAACAAAAAACTCCCGCGCGCGTCGCCGTCGAAGCCACGCGATGAACTCGCCCCAACAGAATATCGCCGCATTCTTCGACCTCGACGGCACACTGCTCCCCCCACCGTCGCTCGAATGGCGCTTCATCGGCTACCTGCTCGAACGCGACGAAATCTCGAGCCTGCACGTCGCCCGCTGGCTCGCGTATTTTGCCAAGAACATCCTGCGCGACGCACATCGCGCCATCGCAGGTAACAAATTCTACCTAGCGGGACTCAACCCATCGCTGGTCAATGACTGGGAAATCTCCCTAACGACGCCATCCTCGGCCGAAGATTCGCTTCCCCTCTTCGGCCAAGGACTCGAGCGCATCGCCTGGCACCACGCCCGAAATCACCGCATATTTCTAGTCACCGGCACCCTGGCTCCGCTAGCGGAAATGATCGCGCGGCGCATCGCAGCGCAAATCCCAGGCCCCATTGAAGTCCAAGCCACAGAACTCGAAACCACATCAGGCGTGCCTCAAGGTGCCACCCAATGGACAGGCCGCCTAACTGCCGAACACATGAGCAACAAAGCCAAAGCCCGCGCCCTCAAAACGCTCGGCGCGACCCACCATCTCGATCTAGCCCAAAGCTACGCCTATGGCGACAGCGCCACCGACCTCCCCATGCTGAAATCCGTAGCGCATCCCTTCATCGTGAACCCATCGGGACGCCTGGCGCGCATCCGCCCAACAACGCCGCTGGCCTACACTTCACTGGCAAGACCCCAAAGCAGCAGCGACACACTCGCGCGTCGCGCAATTCGCGCCAAAGGCCTCCCAATGAACCGCGCCTTCCAAACATTTTGGAGTGCGGCGGCTTGCCGCTGCCTGGCTGACCGAAACTTCGGCGCAAAATACCCGCGCTTGGCGTTCCACGATCCGCGGCACTGCCTCACTCAACGCAAAAAGGACCGTCACCGCTGATGTCCTCGATACCCACAACCGAAGGCATCCATTCGGGTTCCTCAAAAAATTCCGTCTCGCAGTATCTAGCGGAAGTCCGTGAGGCCTGCGGCGCCTTCGAATGGGCCACCTTCGCATATCTCGCCTGGATTCTGTCGTTGCTGCTCGCGTGCCACAACAATCTCCCGCACGCGGCAAAATTCGCCGCCCTGCACGTCGCCATCGCCGCTGCCATTGCCGAACTCGCCCGATCCTCCGCGCGCTCGCAGAACGCCGCCTTCCAGTTCGCGCGTCATTGGTACCCGCTGCCGCTCTACATTTTCTTCTTCGAGGAACTGCAAGCCCTCGTCCACACCATCTTTCCCGGCTGGTTCGACCGCTGGCTCATCCAATTCGATTACAACCTGGCCGGCGTGCATCCCTCGGTCTGGCTCGCGCGCTTCGCCAATCCCGCACTGAATGACGCCATGCAATTCGCCTACATGACCTACTTTCTGTACCTCGTAATTCTTCCCGCGGTCCTTTACTTGGAAAAAGAACGCGCCGCGTTCTGGACCGTCATGGTCTCAACAGCCATCGCGCATTATTCCGTCTATGTAATCGCCGTGCTCTTTCCCATCGAAAGCCCCCACTTCGCGCTCGCAACGCTCAATCCAACCCCGCTCAAGGGCGGCGCCTGCACCGCTACGATCGAGCTAATCGAACATTTCGGCCGCGTTCACGGCGCGGCGTTCCCTTCCGCCCACGTGGCGGGCTCCACAGTCGCAATCCTAGCCTCCCGCCGCTACAAACCGTGGCTCTTCAGGCTCTGCCTGCCATTTTTCGTTGGAATGTGCGTCGCGACAGTCTACGGCCGCTACCATTACATTGCGGATGTCCTGGCGGGCCTGGCCGTAGGAGCGATTGGCTGGGCAGAGGGTCAGTACGTGATGGCCCGCCAAGGCGCCCCTGACGAATGAAACGTGATGAAGCAACGGAGGCTGAGATGTTGTACATACTCGTCCCGTGGGTACTCTCTGTTCCGATCTTTGCGGTCTTCGCATTTCGAATGTGGCTAAAACGGAATCGTGCGCAGCTCGCGCCGCTAAGTAGCTTGCTGGGTCTCGCTGCACTCGTACGGGTTCTGGCTAGTTGGCTCTTGTTCGGACTTCTAGCATGGTGTTGCCAAATTGGCGGTTTCGGCACTCACTACATCACGCTGCGTGCTTCAAACACATTTTTCCTGGCCACGCTCTTCGCAGCCATAAGTTGCACGTCATTGAAGGGCGAAAGCAAAATTCCTTGCGGTCCTCAAAAAATCTTTTCCGGCCGCAGCAGCGTACCCAACGACCCGAGGTTCGCGATTCGAAACACCCACAGGTACTGATTTTCATTCCGTATATTGCCAAACGAAAACTTCCGGTATCCCACTCCGATGCCGCAGCACGAACCGTTGTAAATCACCTCGGCGACCTGGTTCTGAAATTGGTGCTGCGTAATGTCATAGCTCGCTCCAATCGTCGTGTTGAATCCCGGCCGCGTCAGGTCTCCCCACCCGATGAGCGCGCGTATCTGGTTCGACCGCGGAGTAAATACGAAATTCGGCGGATTATCCGCCACCGGCGTCGGAAGGTTGACTGCCGAAAACTGCGACAGCGTCAAAAACGATTGCTTGTAAGGTTTCAGTTTCAGCAGCGTCCCGATCGCGGTTAGCTGCCCGCGCTTGGGATCGAAATTCACGATGAATTGCGTGTCCCAATGCTTCCCCGGCTCGACGCGCAAGTCGCTGACGATCGGCGAAAAATGGCGTGGTTCATCCAAAAACGCAAAAGGCGTCAGCTCATCGGTTGCTTGAAACACATTGCGTTGCCCTGCAATCAGCGCTCCTCCAAAATCCGGCTCGAAGAAATGGATCTGCGCCAAACGCCAGCTGACCACTTCCTCGGCGCTGCCGTCTTTCTTCTTGCGATAAAGACGCTGCGTGATTCCGTATTCGATTTGGTCCGTATCCGTCAGTGTCTCGTCTTCATCAAACCGCACGAAGCGCTCGAAATCGCTCACGCCGTTCACCAGGCTGTATTGCAAGTCTGGCTCGATCACATGTTTCCACTTTGTTCCGGAATCCGAACTTGTCCACACGCGCTCGATCGTCGGCGGCCGGATGTCCACCGACAACTCTTCGGTTTCGCGCCAGAACCCGACGTTGACGAACGACCCGTTTTGTATTTGCCCGCCATAGTACGTCGAACGCATCGTAAACGTCGGCGTCACCCCCAGCCACGGACCCCAGTGAAATGGCATCGTCACCGTCGGGGCAAATTCGCTCCGCTCCACGAAATTCGGCGTGTGAAAGCCCGTCACCGTATCCGAACGGTGCGCCGCATCCGAAAACGTGTCGAACGAAAAATAGAAAGGAAGCCGTTGCCACGGCGCCTGATCCACGGAACTGAAACGTACCTCCGGCGCCGCTCGCAGGGAAACATACGTATCCGGGCTCGCGCTCACATAGTTCTGATAGCTCACCGCGGCGATATTCAAACTGAACCCGCGAAAATTGTTCGTCAGAAACGCTTGGTTTCGCACTTCCGAGTTCACCGCCTGCACGTACGTTTCGCTCCACGCCAGCCGGTACGTCAGCGATGACAAATTATCCAGGTCCGCCACCGCGCGCCACCCGTTCGGCAACAGCGCAGTAAAGAGCAAGCGCGCCTCGTGCCCTCCTTGATTCACGAGCGTGCCGTCGGATTCCCGCAGTCCGCGGTCTTCCACGCCGTCATAGGTCACATCCAGCCGCGCATTTTCCCAGGGACGCAAGCGCAGACTGGCTCGCTGGCCCCATCCTCGTCGGCTGAAATAATTGGCTCCCAGCGTAAAGTCCGACCAGTCGGTCGGAGCCCAGTACAGCGCGTCCCCCATGATGTAGCCCTTGCTTGAACTCTCCCCGAAATCCGGAAGTAAGAAGCCTGAGGCGCGCTGCTTCTCCGCGGGAAATGTGGCGTACGGCAAATACAAAACCGGAACCGAGAACAATCGGAAGTTGCCGTTTTCCAAATGGACGGACGTTCTCATGTAAACGGTCGCGGTCGGCGCATAGAATTTCCATGTCGGCTGGTTTGGATCACACACCGTCATCCACGCTTTGTGGACACGATATGTGTCCTGGTCCACGCGCTCGGCTTCCTCCGCCTCGAAATAAATTGGGTTAGGACTGAGCAGCAGCGTCTGCGCTGGCTGCCGCTGCATCGCATTCACTTCCCGCTGTTGCACGGGAGGCCGCCGCTGCACCGCAAACGTCGCGCGCACGTGATGAAACGTGCCGCGCCCCGTGTTCACTTCGTAGCGCGCGTCGTCCGCCTCCACGTGTTGTGTCTCGTAATCAAGCTGCACGTGCCCGCGCGCGATCACCACCTGCGTGTCTTCGTTGTACTCCACATGGTCCGCACGCAGCCGCGTGTTCTGGTAACGCACGTCCACGTCCCCATCGGCATAGTAAATCCTGCCCACCTGCCGCTGCTGTTTCGCTTCGAGCGTCGCCTCCGGGTTGGTGCCAGACTGTGCAGCGGGAGCATGCGCCGCGGGCTTGGCTTGCTTTTTTGCGGCGGCTTGCGCTTGTGGCGGCGCGTTTCCGCCGCCCTGCGCCCGCGCCACACGCGGACCAGCAAGAAAAATCACGGCCAGCAATGGAGGGAGCACGAATCTGCGAAGAGGTTGCAAGACGATTGCGCTCGGCATGCCCCAGAAAATCTACTGCGATCTCACCAAAAAAAGAAAGTCGAGCCTAACACGCGTACCGTCACCCCGCAACGATGTCCCATCTGCCCGCAGAGCGCTCTCAAACTCGCCAGTTTCATCCCCGGAGGTTTTTTCTCACTTCCTAAGAGGAATTCTCCCCCGCGCCAGTTGCCTCATACGCGCAAATCGCACACAATTCTCTCGGCCCATCGCAATCGCAACGTGCTACTATCTCCGGGTTCCGTCACTGGAACTACCGCAGCGCAAAACGGACCAGTGATACAAATTTGCTCGCATTGCGGCGCGCTCTTGCTCGAGGCCGCCGAAAATTGCACTTTCTGTGACGCCCCACTCGTCGCCACTGACGAGACTTTCGAGCCTGTCTCTGTGGGTGTATCCGCTCCCGGCGATTCCGTCGCCAGCGCCGGAAACGCTTCCATCACCGTTGAACCCGAATGGCGCGTCGAAGTTTCGCGCCGCCTGGAAGCCTACCGCGTTCGCCGCGGCCGTTATCGCCCGGACGACTCCCAAAGCGGTCTGCCCTTTTCGCCCGCGCTGGCCGCTGCAGAGGACGGCCGCGCCACCAATGAACTCGAACTCGCCGGGCGCCCTCGCGTGCGCAGTGCCCAGCGCTTCGTGCAACGCGTCATTCCGCGCGCCGTCCAGAGAAAGTCCCCCAACGAGCGCGTCGAAATCAATATTCAGCCGGAGCTCGATTTTTCCAGCTTCCCCGACGACCGCGCGCATCCGCAAACAGCTCTGGTCCCGGTCGCCGATCTTGCCGAACGCCGCCGTGCCGGCGCCCTCGACGCCCTTTTCCTCGCGCTCACCTACGCCGGCTTCCTTGGCCTGTTCCGCTCGCTGGGCGGCCAGGTGGTCATGGAAAAAGTGGACGCCATCGTCTATCTCGCCGCGTTCTATCTCTTCTACGCGCAATATTTCTTCTTGTTCACCACGTTCGCAGGAGCCACACCCGGCATGCAACTCCGCGGCATCACCATCGTCCGCCTCGACGGCAGCCTTCCGGACACGCGCCAGCTCCTCTGGCGCAGTTTCGGCTACCTGCTCTCGGGCGCCACCATGATGTTAGGGTTTCTCTGGTCGCTCTGGGATGAGGACCACTTCACCTGGCAGGATCGCATCAGTCAAACCTACATTACCGCGGCTACGCCCGTGATGGAAATGGCCGCATTCGAAGTCCACCCCCCGCAGCGCCGCTTGGCCCACAAATAGCCGCGCTATCGAATCTATGCGGGTGCGGGTGCCCCACCCTTCCGGTCGTGAAAGGTGGGATTTGAATTTCTAGGAAGGTTGTTCGTCCCGCCAATCGGGGTATCCCAGCTTATCGCGCTTGATGATGCGCAACGTTAACAAGGCTTCTTTCAGCGCTTCACTCTCCTTGCTGCCGTTGCCCTTCTGATACAGATCCTGCAGACGCTCCAGGATGAGCGTCTCCAGCTGCTGCAGTTTGTCGGACAATTTTTCAGCGTCGGTTTCCAGCTTCGTTTCCTGCAGCGCAGCTTGCCACTTGTGATTATTCGTCTGTTCGTCGCTCATCGCGCACTTCTGTTTCTGAATGTCTCCATCAGAGAACGCTTGGTGCATCCGCACCGTGGGAGTTGACGACCAGTTTGTTTCCGGTTCGCACGTTCAAGATCACATATTCTCCCGGTGCGCTCATCGCGAATTTCTGCACGCGCGCCGTCGCTTCCTCCAGCGTTGCCGCTGCCCCCCGCCATAGCATGCTGCCGCTCGGCTCCTTCTGAAATACGTCGAATAGAACAGTCATCAAATTAAGCCTCCTGTGCCGGCCAGAATCGTTGCTTCCACCAGACCACCTGCGGTCTTGGGTCTGCTGCTCCCGGTCTTTGCGCTCGTCTCTTTCCGCTTGATCTCTCTCCGCCACTTTCTTGGCAACCTCTAATGGGACTTGCTCGAAATGTGTCATGCGCTTATCCATGTCCGCTCCTTCCCCCACCACCAACCCTAACCGGCCGCAATTCATACGGGTCAAATCTTTTAAGATCTTTTGCAATCCTCGCGTTCAATTTGTCCCGGAGCTTCAGATGTTTAGCGAATTCATGGGCTTACCGGCAGCGGCTACGGAGCTGTCTTTCAGCATTACGGCTCGCATTTTTTGCTTGACAAACTTTTTTACGGTTGGATACGATTGCGCTACGTTAGTTTAAGAAATCATGGTGAGGAGAGTTGCGATGGCGAGCTCCCGAAGCAAAACCACTCCGATGCACTTCAAGACCATGGTGCAAACCGACGTCCCCCAGGGCCGCAACGGCAAGCACAAGCTCATCGTCTCCACGATTCTCGAGGATCTCGATCAGTTGAAGGACGGCGCCGCCCTCAAAGTGCCCCTGTCCGACCTGGCGGCCTCCAAGGAAAAAATCCGCTCGGCCCTGAATCGCGCCACCCGCAAAGCCAGCCGCAAGGTAGCCACCGCCACCGACAGCACATTTCTCTACATCTGGAATGTCACCGAGCAGCCATAAATACATGGGGGTGCCCCGCTTCCGTTTCTGAAGGGTGGGGATTTTGTGCAGATATCCCACTGCAGCGGGCTCGCCGCAACGTTGAGCCGCGTTATTCCTTGACCGGCTTTTTCGTGCAGGGATAGGACCTGAAGGCTAAGATGCCCAACCGTAACGCTGTGGACGTGACCATCGACCAGCCCGCTATGGTTCGGTAGAAAACATTTTCTAACCGGTACAAGCCCCCCTGGCACCCACGAGTGCCTTTTGCGTCCCGGCCGGTTCCGCGGGACACAAATCACGAATCACGGTATAATCAAGCTTTCATATACGCGTCACCGCAGTCTCATAGCTGTATGGATCGCACACACTGAGGCGCTCCAGGGGGAGGAACGCATGACTCAACTTGGGAAAAAGATTATTCTGGGGATTTCGGTTTTGGTCGTCGCCTACGTCGCCACCGGCTACATGTTAGGCCGCTCCTCCGACGACAAGGCCTATCGCGCGCTTACCGTCTATAGCGAGGTCCTCGAGCACATCCAGCGCGATTACGTGGACGACCCCAACATGCACGCCGTCACCAATGGCGCCCTGCACGGCCTGCTCGATTCGCTCGACCCCCAATCGGCCTACCTCAGCCCCCTGGAATATAAGGACTACAAGGAAAAGAGCTCGAGCGACCTGCCCGGAGAAACCGGCCTCGCGCTCACCCGCCGCTTCGGCTACATCGGCGTAGTCGGCGTCCTGCCCGACAGCCCCGGCGCGAAAATCGGCCTGCGCGCGGGCGACATTCTCGAAAAGATCGCTGGATTCACCACCGGCCAGATGGCGATTGACCAGGCTCAACTCCTGCTTAAGGGTAACCCGGGCACCACCGTGCCGCTCTCCGTGATTCGCCGCGGCAAAGCCGAGCCCCAGGAAATGACCATCACTCTCGCGAAGCTCGCACCTCCCAAGCTCGTCGAAGATAAAATCTCAGGGGACATCGCCTATCTCCGCGTGGCGGAATTCACTCCCGGCACTGCGAAGCAGATCCGTGAAAAACTCCTGCAGTTCCAGCACAGCGGCGCAAAAAAACTGATTTTCGATGTGCGCGATTGTTCGCTCGGCGACGACCAGGAAGGCGTGCAGACCGCGCAACTGTTTGTTTCGTCCGGCACCATTGCCACGCTGAAGGGCCAGACGGTCACTCCCGTCGTTTATTCCGCCGAGCCGTCGAAGGTTGTCTGGACTCAGCCGGTCAGCGTGCTGATTGGCAATAGCACTGCCGGCCCGGCGGAAATTCTGGCCGGCGCGATCGGCGACAACAAGCGCGGCGACACGATCGGCGAGCGCACCTACGGCACCGCGTCCCAGCAGAAGCTGGTCGAAATGGACGACGGCGCCGCGCTGATCCTCACGGTCGCGAATTACTTCACGCCCGGCAATAAGAACATCCCCAGCGAAGGCGTCGCCCCCACGGTGGAAATACACCCTTCGATTGACGACCTGATGGCGCAAGCCGACCTCAGCCAGCCGGCCGCCGTTCCCAGTTCTTCGCCCGACGATCCGGTGGTAAAAAAAGCCATCGAGATTTTGCAGGGCGGCGCCGCCATCGAGAAAAAGGCCGCCCAGCTGCTTCGCTGGCAGCCCCAACTGGCCGCTTAAATTTGCATTCGCGCGCCGCGCTCCGGATTTTCGCGGGCATCACCGCCGCGCTGCTCTTGTTCCTTGCGGGCTGCGGCAAAAAATCGCTTTCGAAATCTGAGCTGCGCTCCGTCACCATCGAAATTGTCGGCGCCGGGCAGAACATCACGGGCCGCAAGTCCGCCATCACAATTCGCCCGGAACCGCAGCCCGCCAAGCACGGACCTTCCGCCCAGCTAGCCGCTGACAACATCTACATCTCGCTGCCCGATCCCTCGCAAACTTTCCTACTCGCCCAAGCTCTTAGCGGCATCGCACATCATCACGATCTGGCCATCACCGAGACAACTTCCAGCGGCCTCATCCGCTTCGACTTCACCTTCAACGGCATCCGCACGCACACCGTTCACGTCGTCGCTCCGCTCGCATCCCGTGCACACTTACCCGCACCGCAGAACCGCAGCAACAGCGCCAGCGGAAATCCGCGCCTCGCCATCATCCTTGACGACATGGGCTACGACCGCGCGGCCGCGGACGCAGTTCTCGCGCTCGGCTTCCCGCTCACGGTTTCCGTGCTGCCTCATTTGCCGCTCTCGAGCGAAGTCGCCGAGGAAGCGCAGCGCCGCGGCGATCAGGTGATGCTGCATCTCCCGATGGAGTCGGAAGCAGACGGAGCAAAGCCGGAGGACATCGAGCTTCGCGTGGGAATGAATGCCGCGCAGGTGGATGCCACTGTGGCGGGAATGCTCGAGACTGTGCCGTACGCCGTCGGCGCGAATAACCATCAGGGCTCGCGCGCCACCGCCGATCCTGCGCTAATGCAAGCGCTGATGCCGGCGTTGCGCCGTCGCGGTCTGTTCTTCATTGATAGCCGCACCGAGGTGAAGACCGTAGCCTACGACACCGCCGAGCGCGACGGCGTGCGCGCTGCATCGCGCAAGGTTTTCCTGGATGACGTCGCGTCGCGCGAAGCGATCCTCAGGCAGCTTGAACTCGCCGCCCGCGATGCGCGCCGCGATGGCTTCACCATCGCCATCGGACATCCCCGCCCCGCCACCATCGCCGCGCTCGCCGAGGGAGTTCCGCACCTCGAAGCGCAAGGCATCCACTTCGTCTTCGCGTCCGAACTGGTGCAATAGCTGATGCCGCGCGCCCGGAATTATCAATAATCTCCGCCGACGCCTTCGAACATCGCTGTCGTCGGCACCAAGCGCGCTTTGGTGCCGTCGTGCACCGCGTACTGTATCGGGCGGCCGTTGATGTGTTTGCCCCAGAGGCTCGCCGCGCCGTATTCGCCATTTTTATTCAGCGCGTAGAATTGGATGTGGAATTTTTTCAACCGGTCGGGAAATGCTTTGTAATTTCGCGCCACGCGGTGCAGCGCTTCCATGCACGCTTCGGTGGGCGATGAGCCCTTGCGCATCATTTCGACGATGGTGTGGCCGCCCGCGATTTTGATGTCTTCCTCACCACGACCGGTGGAGCCCGCCGCGCCCACTTCGTTGTCCACAAACAATCCGGCGCCGATGATCGGCGAATCGCCCACACGCCCCGGGATTTTCCACGCCAGACCGGAAGTCGTCGTGGTGCCGGAAATATCGCCCTTGGCGTTCACCGCCAGGCAATTGATCGTTCCGGTCGGCGGATGCATGACCACATCTTCAATATGTTCGCGCCACGCCAGCTTTTCCGGAGTGTCCAGGAGCTCCGCGAGCTTCTGTTTCCATTCAGGACTGTCCAGCCCCGGCCGCCAGTTTTCCGAAACCGATGCCTTCCACGCCAGCCACGCGGTGCGTGAACGTTCCGTCAGCAAATTCATAGTTGCGAAACCTTCGTCTTCTGCAAAGTGCTGTGCGCCGGCGCCCACGATGAAAATGTGGTTCGTTTTCTCCAGCACCGTTTTGGCGACGAGCGAAGGATTTTTTATTTTTTGAATCGCGCCGACCGCTCCGGCGCGGCGCGTCGGGCCGTGCATCACGCAGGCGTCAAGCTCGACGACTCCTTCTTCATTCGGCAAGCCGCCGTACCCCACCGAGTCATCGTTGGGATCGTCTTCCACTTTGGTTACCACGGCGAGTACGGCGTCCAGCGTATCGCCACCGGATTTCAGCACCTCCATCCCATCATCGAGATGCTGCAAACCGTTCGCAGCCGAAATTATCAGCGGCCGCACGCCTTGCGGCGCGGCCGGCGGCTCAGAATTGGGTGATGCACCCAGCTTTGCGACGCGAGGATTGCCGGCGCCGAGAAGGCGCTGGGTGCCCGCGGCAATTCCTCCCGCGAGCGTGGAAAAGAAAAACTTTCGGCGCGTCCATTTTTCCATTGGCAGGCCTTTCGATGAGCGCGAGTTCCGCTCTCTAGAATGTTTGCGAAACGGAGCATAGTTCCGCACGCGTGCGGCTACAAGGGTAGATTTTGAGCGGCGATTAACACCCTGAGCACCGCGATCCAGTCGAGGACCGCCCCGGGGGCTTTAGGGTGTGAATCCGACGCTGCGCCACAGTTCCGCGCAGTTGTACATCACGCCATTGCTGATGACGAATTCCACTCTGCGGATATTGTGGATTGATTCTAGCGGGTTGCCGTCAAGAATGATAATGTCCGCGCGCTTCCCTGCTTCCACCGTCCCAAGTTCCTTGTCGAACCCCATCACGCGCGCCGGGACAATCGTGGCGGCTTGAATCGCTTCCATCGGCGTGAACCCGGCTTGCACGTAGAGCTCGATTTCGCGATAGAGGCTGTAGCCGGGAACGGTCTGGTCCGTACCAGCTACGATCGGCACGCCCGCGCGGTGCAGTGCTCCGACGATCGCGACATCCTTCTGGAACGCTTTTTCCTGAAGGTCCGCATACGGGGAAGGAGGCCCTGCTTCAGCCAAAATTGCCTGGAGTTCCGGCGCAACCTTAGCGACTCCCGGCTCGATGCTGACTGGCGGCTTGGCGGTGCTGGCCGTCAAGAACTCAAATATGGACAGCGTTGGATCCAGCACCGTTCCGTGTTGCACCAGGAATGCAATCGCCTTGTGGGCTTCGGGCGAATTCAAATCGATGTCGGCGACGGCCTTCGTCCGATCGAGACGGCTGGCGTTTTCGGGAAGCGGCGGAATCATGACGTCCGCGATGTACGGGACGTGATTGATCTGATCCTGCCCCGCTTCGATCACCTGGTAAGCGTTGAGCCCTTCGGGAACGTGGCCCGTGACCGTCATTCCCAGCCGATGCGCTTCCTCGGCCACATCCTTCACTTCCTCCAGTTTCACCGAGCTGTAAATTTTCATCTGCTGGAAACCAGCAGCGTGATATTTGTCCGTCCACATCTTGGCTTCTTCGGGCGTATCCACGCGCGCGACGCCAAGCGCAAGAGGTCCGGTGCCATCCACAATCCCGGCCGCGAGCAAACGCGGCCCGAGCCCCCGGCCATTGGCCACGGCATCGCGCACAGCGGTGATGAATTCAAATTCGTTGCCGCAATCCCGCACGGTAGTCGCACCGGCGGCCAGATAAATCGGTCCCCACTCCACCTGTTCGAAGTGCGCGTGCATGTCCCACAGGCCGGGAAGTATCGTCTTGCCGCGCGCGTCGATCTTCTGGGCGCCTCCGGGGATTTTTACGCGCGACTTCGGCCCGGCATCCACGATTCTGCCTTTCTCAATCACCACTACGGAGTCCGGAACCAGCTCGCGGCCCGTGCCGTCAATGAGTGTGCCGCCGACGAGCGCGATTTTCTCGGCGTGGCTGCCGGATATTCCCTTGGAAAGATCCGCGAGCGCGGCCATCTCGTCGGCCCCCGCGCGACCCACGAACGTTCCCAGCCCGCTTTCGTAGCCGTCGCGAATCGCTTCGAAATGATCGAACTCCGCGTCCGTGCTGACTTCCGCCACCAGATTGCGGCTGGCGTCGAACCACAACGTTTCCCGGCCCCATATCAAGCCTTCCACTGTGAAGCGATCGAGCGTCTGATCTTTTCCGTCAATCCTTATCGAATCCTGCCCGCGAGGTTCGATTTTCACCTGACCGCTGGGCAAGGTGGCCAGTTGCGCGGGCGAGCCGTGCGTGGCCCAATAGCGCACCATCAGCATCTGCATGGTGGCCGGCGCGTAGCCCGCAATCGTAAAGAATTGTGCAGGCCGGGCGCTCTCCATCCATTTATCGCGGTCGCGCACGCGCACTTTTTCCGCCAGTACTTCCACGGCGTCGTCAATCGTCGTGATGCGGGAGTTGTTGCCTTTGATCTCGAATTCTTGCGGCGTCAAATCCGCGGCGCCGCGAAACGAAGCAGTCAGCGGAACGGGCGATCCGCGATCGGTAAACTTGAAATCCATTTTGACGCTAAGCGAATCGCCGTCTTTGGTAACCTCGTAAACCTCCTGGCCGATGGGCTGTTCAAATTTGTGCAAGATGAACTTTCCGTGTTCGACGGTGGCGGGATTTGCCTGCGGAGTATTTGCCTGCGCAAACAAAAGCACGGGCTGCGCTATCGCAACAGTCAGCACAAAAAGAGGCAACGAAACGGCGCGACGCACCCGCTGAAGACCGAGTAGTTTCATGTGACTCCTCAAAAAAACACGCCCGAGAATAGCTGCCAGGACGTCCCGTCGCAAGCCAAGATTCTTGGTACGCGGAACCAATGCGCAATGTTCCCATGCGTTTTGAATTCGCGTCCGCGCAAATGGGCCATCCTTGATTTCCCGCACTCACACGTTCAACATCTTGGCGCGTTCATCTGATCATAGGCGCTGGCGAATACGGGAGACTCAGACGCTCGGCGACGCACACCTACGGGGGGCGGCAATGAATCGCAATCGGAAGGGCCTGATTCTGGTAGCAGCCTGGTTCGCAGTTAGCACGGGAGTCGCGGGCCAGGAAACCCGCGCTGCAAAAACGCAACCGGGGTTGGATGAAGTGATGCAAGCGATGTTTGGCGTGCATTCCTTTCATCAGGCCGAGATCTCGCCGGACGGAGAAACCATCGCCTGGGTGGAATCGCTCACGGGACCGGGAGGCTCCGCGTCGGGGAATACGGCGATCTATGTTGCTTCCGCGGATGGCACAGGTGAGGCGCGGCGAATCACTGCCGGCGACGGAACGGCAACCTTTGGGGAACACGACATCGCCTGGTCACCGGACAGCACACGGCTGGCTTTCCTATCCGACGCCGCGCAGCACGGCCAGCTTCAGCTCTACATTGCCGCAGTGAACGGCAAATCGCCGGCGAAAAAATTGACGGCGCTCAAAGGCTTCCTGAGCGGCCCGGGCTGGTCACCCGACGGTAAGCAGATTGCTTTGCTCTTCACGGAAAATGCCAGGCGCGCAGCAGGCCCATTGGTGGCGGAAACTCCGGACGAGGGCGTGGTATCGGAAAATTTTCTGGAGCAGCGTTTGACGCTCGTGGACGTCGCGTCCACGAACGCCAGGCAGGTTTCACCCGCGAATATGTACATTTATGAATTCGCTTGGGCGCCGGAGAGCAAGCGCTTGGTGGTCACCGCCGCGCCCGGGAACGGTGACGATAACTGGTATATTGCGAATTTCTACGCGCTGGATGCGGCGAGCGGCACGATGAGCCCGCTGCTGCAGAAGCCTGTAATGCAACTGGCCGTTCCACGGTGGTCGCCTGACGGCAAGACCATCGCATTCATCGGCGGCCTGATGAGCGACGAGGGCAGCGTGGGCGGAGACGTGTATGCCGTTCCGGCGACGGGTGGAGATGCGCGGGATCTCGCGCCTGGAATGCAGGCGTCAGCCAGCTCGATTACTTGGTCGGCGGATTCCAGTCGAATTATCTGCGCGGAAAATAGAGATGGTCTCAGTGCGATCGCGGCGATTGACGCAAACGGCGGCGGCGAAAAGACTCTGCACACGATTGATGGCCAGGTCTCCGCCAGCGGACACGGAATCGCGATTTCGATCTCCACAGACGGACAGACCACGGCGGCCGTTCAGCAGTCATTCGACAATCCTCCAGAAGTCTGGGCCGGTAAACTTGGCGCGTGGAAACAGATCACGCACAGGAACGCCAGCCTGCATCCTGCATGGGGCAAATCCGTCAGCCTGCACTGGAAGACGGACATCGGCACGGTCCAAGGTTGGCTGACTTATCCAAGCAATTTTGATCCAGCGAAGAAATATCCACTGGTGGTGTGCGTCCACGGTGGCCCGAGCTCGGCGATAACGCCGAGTTGGCCGACGCGCTGGGCCTATTACAAGGCGTTGCCGTCGCAGGGATATTTTATCCTGCAGCCTAATCCACGCGGCAGCTATGGACAAGGAGAAGCGTTCACCCGCGCCAACGTGAAAGATTTCGGCTACGGCGACTTTCGCGACATCATGGCGGGCGTGGACGAAGCAATTCAATCCGCGCCCATCGATCCGAATCGCCTGGGAATCACGGGCTGGAGCTATGGCGGGTACATGACCATGTGGGCCGTGACGCAAACCAATCGCTTTGGCGCAGCCGTCTCCGGTGCGGGCCTGGCGGACTGGCTCAGCTATTACGGCGAAAATAAAATTGATCAGTGGATGATTCCCTTTTTCGGCGCCAGCGTGTACGACGACCCCGCGGTGTACGCGAAAAGCGCGCCGATCACGTTCATCAAGAACGTAAAGACGCCAACTCTGATCGTCGTGGGCGATCGCGACGGCGAATGCCCCCCGCCGCAGTCCTACGAATTCTGGCACGCCTTGAAAACGCTCGGCGTCCCGACCGAGCTGGTGATTTATCCGAATGAGGGGCACGCCTTTGCCGATCCGGCGCACAGCCGCGAGGTGATCGAGCGGTCCGTGGCCTGGTTCAACCGGTACTTGCAAAAAACCCAATAAGACAGGCCCTTTCTGCGCGTCCGCAGGGCATCCAGCGGGTAGTTGCGATTCCGCGACATTGCCAATTCTTTTGCCTGTCACTCGGTACAGGAAAAGGGAGTAGCCCAAAAGCTGTCCGCACGCTCTATTTTCAAGCAAACGGCTGGATTGTAGGATTTCTTCAGTCGCCTCGCAGGTGTCCCGCGGGGCAAGGAAGGAGCCTCATGTCCCACTGGATTGGAACCACTTCTCCCTCGGATGCAGGAATGAACGACTTCAAAGAATGCCTGAAAAATCTCCGCGACGGACAATCAGACGAAGCTCTCCAGCACGCCCGGCGCGCCCTTGGCATCGCACCAAAAAATCCATTTTATCTTTCCTATACCGGTTTGCTCGCGGCGCTCGCCGAGAAAAGATTTGGAGACGCGGAATCCCTCTGCCGCGAAGCGCTGGGGATGAAACACAATCACGCGCAGCTTTATTTGAACCTGGCTGAGGTTTATTACCAGGCTGGTCGCACGTCGGAGGCGATCACCACTCTCGAACGAGGGCTGGTGTCTGCGGGAAGAGATTTCCGCATTCGCCGCGCGTTGGAAAAAATCGGCGTGCGCCGTGCGCCGGTGCTCACGTTTCTGCATCGCAGCCATCCGGTAAATCGCACGCTGGGCAGATTACGTCACCGGCTGACCGGACCGGATAAGGCAGCTTAACGAGTTCCTCCCGTGCGCAGTGCGGGGCGGGCAGCCTGGCGGGGCCGCCCGTCCCGTCCCCTTTTTCCTTCCTGTACCCCACACCCTAAGCGTTGATTCCGAATCGCGCCTGTAGCTCGCGCGCGCCCTTGTGCGTGACTCGTAGCGCGCGCTGCTTGCGCTGCCTTGCGAACCAACCGAGCGCCAGCGTTCGCGCGCACAATGCGGCGCCCAAAGCGCCCGCAAGGTGCGGGCGGCGCTCGGTCCAATCCAGGCACTGGCGCGCGAACGACCTCCGCGCATGCCGCAGGGCGTCTGCGTCGATCCCCAGATTTGCAAACCAGGCGCGGCCATCGCGGCCGAGTGCGTAGTCTCGGTCGCCCGAAACGCGGATGATCTTCAAAGCCTCGAGCGCTTTGGCCATTTCAACCGCAATGCGTCCCGCGAGATGGTCGTAGCACGATCGCGCTTTGCGGATCTCCAGCTCGTTTCCAGACTGAAGGACAGCGGATGAGCAAGGCACAGTCGCGATGGTTCCAAGGGCCTCGATAGCATGCGCGACATCCGGGCCCGCAAGCGCGTAATAACGATGACGCCCGGAACTTCGCACCTTTAGCAGCCCGCCCGAGACCATTTTCAAAAGGTGCGCGCTAGCTGACTGCGCGGAAACATTTGCAAGCAATGCCAGCTCTCCGGCGCTGAGCGACCGGCCGTCCACAAGCGCGACGAGGACCGCCGCGCGGGCTGGTTCGCCGATCAGCTCCGCTACTGAGGAGATCGGGTAAGGAGTGTTCATGACGCCATTCTAACTCACCGGCTGCAACGACACTTCATCTCCGAGTGAAACATGGAATCGCCAGGAGTGCTTACATCTCTTTGTAGGGCACCAGGCGACAACCATTGGCATTCAACTCGGAAACACGCCGCGAGTGCCCTCGAACGGAGGATGGAATGCTGACCCTTTGCATCCGTTACACGATTGACCAGCACAAGCTGAAAGATTTCGAAGCCTATGCGCGACGCTGGCCGGATCCCATCCAGCGCTGCGGCGGCGAACTCGTCGGCTACTACGCGCCCACGAAGCTTGCTGGAGCCACCAACATCGCGCTCGCACTGATTGACTTCCGAGACCTGGCCGCTTACGAAAAGTATCGCGCGGCTTTGATGAAGGATTCCGACGCCATCGCTAACGTCGCAGCCGCGGACACATCGAAATGTATTCTGATAGAAGATCGGTCATTCCTGCGGCGAATCCGCGAATGAGGGCAGGTGGCATGACCGGGACACGAAATTGCCGAACGCTTGCGGTTTGGTCTAGCCCTGTCCGAGCGGAAGAAAATATTGCGTGCCCTTCACGGGTTGGCGCAGGCGGCGGAGAAGTTCTTGCAGGTCCTGATTGCGCTCCACAAAATCAATTTCGGAAGTATCCACCACCAGCAGGTTCGACCCTGAATAGCGGAAGAAAAAATGCTCGTAGGCGTTGGCCACCGCTTCCACATACTCCGGGGAAATCTGCATCTCCGCCGGATCGCCTTTTTTCGAAACGCGTTTACGCAGGACCTCGGGCTTCGCCTGCAAATAAATCACCAGATCGGGTGGCGGGAGCGACGGCGCGAGCATTTCGAAATACCGTTCGTAGAGTTTCAGTTCTTCATTATCCAGATTGAGATAGGCGAAAATCTTGTCTTTCTCGAACAGAAAATCGCTGACGATAGGGGCGGGATGGTCTTCCGGGCGGGTCTCGAGCAGGCGGCGATGGCGCTCGTATAGAAAATACATCTGGGCGCGAAAGGCGGAGCCGGGCTTTTCGTCGTAAAAGTCCATGAGAAAGGGATTGTCGTCGGCGTCAAAGATGCGGCGGGCGTGCAGTTCCTCGGCCAGCACCTTCGCGAGCGTGGACTTCCCCACGCGAATCGGCCCTTCGACGACGATGTGGCGAGGCGGTTTGAACGCAGGTTCAATCACGGCGCGCGATTATAGCAAAGTGCAGGCCAGTTAACGCCTGCGCGCGGCACGCTCCGAAAGAGCGGCATGGCCGAGGCGCGCGGCCGGGAACCCAAAACCTACCAGGATTTCGCGATTACGGTGATGATGCGCGCGAGCGAATCTACGTCGCGCGTATCAACCACTTCCGCCGGCGAATGCGAATAGCGCAGCGGCCAGCCTAACGCTATGTCCACCGAGCCGTAGCGCACGAACGCCGATCCGTCGTTGCCGCCGCCCGTAACGCCGTACTGCACCGGAATCTGGCTGGCGCGAGCGAGTTTGATGACTCGCTCAACTAGATCGGTGCCGACAATATTGGAATTATCCACAGCGCGAATCACAAATCCCTTGCCGATTTCCGCATCGGCGAAGCGCTTCGATTCAAGGGGCGAATCCGAGCTGACGAAAGTATCCACGGCAAACGCGTAGTCCGGTTCGTGGCCTTCATCGGCAAGGCGCTTGGCAAGTTTTGCGGCGCCGACCAGGCCTAGCTCTTCGCCAGTGGACCATACGAAGGTAACGTCGCGATCCTTCAGCGGTCCCCCGAGCGCCCACACAGCCGAAATCAGCGCGGTATCGCCGACGCGGTCATCGAAGCTTCGGCCGTTCGCGCGCGCGCCGAGCAGCGGCCGGTAAGCTTTTGGAATGGTGATGGTGTCAGCGACGCTGATCCCGAGCTTCGCCACTTCTTCGGGAGTGCGTGCGCCCACATCAACGCGAATAGCAGTATCGGACGATTCCGGCGGCCACTTGAATGCTGGCGTGTCCCACCCATTGGGCAATTCCATGATGGCATCATGTTCTCCACCCTTCGCCATATGTACCAGCGCCGGATGGCCCGCGAAAAAGCCAAGTTCCCCGCCGCCGCGCCATTCGACTTCCAGCCGCCCATCGTTCGAGATGGATTTTACGGCGAAGCCGATTTCATCCATATGCGCCACGATCAAAATTCGTGGCGATTTGCTGCCCTCTGGCGCCGTGCCCAGATGCAAGATCAAATTCCCGGCGTCGTCGGTTTCGGTCTTAGCCCAATCTGGGAGCAGGCGGTCTACGCACTCACGCACCGGGTCTTCATGATTGCTCACGCCGTATACCTGCACCAACTCCGTAAGCAGCGCAGTAATAGGCAAGCGCGTGTGGATAGGACAGACCTGGACGCCGTGGTCCTCGGTTCCCCCGGAATTCCTGGAAGGCGAGCCCTCAGCGTAAAAGTCCAGGAGTCTCGCCAGCGCGAGTAAATCTTTACCGTCCACCAGTTCAGCCGGAGTGTCGGTCCACGACGTGGCGATTCCGATGTGGGCCCATTTCGCCGGCAGCTGCGGCAATGGTAGATACGTCGGAGGCAGAACGCTGGCGGAATAGTCGGAGGCAAACGGAATTTTGTTCGCATCGGCGAGCTGCTTGAGTTCGGCCTCAAACCCGTTGACAGTCCCGTCGCTCTGCTGCACGCCGACCAGCACGCCGCCACCCGGTTCGTGCCGCGGGGCGTAATGTAGCGTCTCCATTTTCGGTATGGGGCCGCCCGGCAGCAGCCGCCCGACGTAGATCATTTCGTCGGCTTGCGTCTCGGTGAGAACGCGCTGCAGGCCGCGAGCGCCGGTGCGCTGCTGCGCCACAAACGCGACGGTCAACGTGCCTTGCACCTTCGCGGGATCAATTCCGCCCAATAAATCCAGGACTGCCGCCGCGCCGAAACGGTCACCAATCGAAGCTCCCGCCATTTGGCCATAGCCCAACTTCATTAATCTGCGGTTGATGACGATGGGATGGAGAACGTCCACTCCCGCCTTGCGCACTTCCTCCGCGGAGGTCGCACCAATGTCCACGTAGAAATTCTCGATGTCGCCGGCTTTTGGTGGATCCGTTCGGCCGCCCTGAAGGTGTACGGATAGACCCGCCACCACGCCGTCAATCCACTTGCCGCTGGCTATTCCGATTTTCACAGCCTGCGCCGAATACAGTTCGTTGTAAATCGGCGGCAACCCGCCGCCCTGCGGCAGCCGCTGCACGCGCAAATAGCCGTCCGGCGTGATTTCGCTGACGACGTACCCGGGCTCGTCTATGGGCGTGACGATCAGGCGATGCGGCGCACCGTTGCCGATCGTGACGATCACGTCTCCGAGATTGTCGATCACAGGATGAAAGCGCTTCAGATCGCTGCCGATTTTAGCCGTGATCTGAGTTTCGTATCCTGACACCGCTGGTGTCGCGACAAGTTCCTCCATCTCAAATGGAAGCGCGCCGTGCGTGCCGGGCGGTATCTGCGATTGCGCGACGGCAGGCGAAGCAGGAAGAGCGAAAAAGGAAAAGAGAAAATAGAAAAGTGCAAGGGCGCGGCGATTCATTCAAGATTCCTCGGCGCAATGAATCTCATGCGCCACGCGAATGTAACCTAGCGTTCTACCTGGTTGCAAACGGAATCGAGACCGCACAAGTGTGTAGAGAGATTCAGGAATGATCGCTATTGCAGTAACTCTACGCCAGCTTTCTTTGCGGCGGCGCCCCAACGTTGGTCGAGAGTTGCCGGGGGTAATCTCTCACGAAGCCCGACTTCCCAACAAGCCGCCCGATCTCTGATCTAGGCCTTGCAAAGTTCCGTGATCATTACTTCGCGGCGCTTTTGAATGATGCCATCCATGCGATCCAATACCAGGAAGTAGGCGGTCAGTGCGCCGGCCGCAAGAATTACGAAAACGGCGGCCGCAACCCAGATGTGATGCACGGCGCGCGCGGTGAGGAGCGCAACGGCGCACAAGCCGACGACCGCTGCCTGAATGCCCAGGCTGGCGAACGCGGTGGTGTTGGACGCGCGTTGCCGGCCGAACGCGCCGAAATCAATTTTCTTTGGCGTGAACACCGAAAGAAAATTTCCACCAATCAAATTCAGCAGCAGCGCGAAGAAAACCCCGGTCACGGTGGCCAGCGCGACGTCCCACGGGGGTGGACGATACATCAGGCAGGTCCCGGTCCAGACCGAAACGATTTCCGCGGCCAGCACGAATCCCGCAGCCAGGTTTTTCCCCAGCAGAATTTCGCGAAAGCGCACCGGAGACACGAAGAAAAACTGGATGCCGGCCGCATCGGGCCCGAAGCAGTTGTAGACCAGGTTCGTCAGCATCAGCAGCGCGTAGGCGGCCCCTACCGGAAACGCGAGATCGGAAGCGTGCGCGAAAAGGCCGCCCGGTGCGTCCGTTTTCCCCGGCGTAAACCGGAAAATCAGCAGCACCACCAAGGGCATCACCAGTGTAAAAAGCACGGGTCCGCTGCGCGAAAGATAGCGCAGCTCCTTTTCAAACACCGCCGCAACCGAGCCCGGCACGCCCTCGATATTCCATCCGAGCTGAATCGCTTGTTTCCCGGCGGGTTTTGCCGTTCGCGCGACGGCTTCGCTGAGATTTTCGCCCAGATATTGCGCGCGCAAACGCAAATTCAGGAGCCAGAGCACGGCCAGCGCATAAGCACACGCCAAAGCGAAAGCACCGAGCGCCAAGGCGTATTCGCCCTGCAGCGCACGGGCCAGCGCAGCCGCCGCCAAGCCCGGCGGAAGCAAGCGTTCGATGGGCATCGCCTGCGCGCTGACCCGGGACAGAGCCGTTCCCGCGGCGGATCCGTAACGCCGCATCAGCGGACTAATAAACTGAAAACTAATCATCACAAAGAAAAACACGACGCCCAAAATCTCCCTGCTCCGCCGCCGCGCCAGCCAGCGCTCCACCCAGGTGTAAATCATCTGGCCGAGCAAAATATTGAAGACCGCAAACAAAACGAGAATCGGCACAGCCACCAGAAAATAAGCAGGATTGGCAAAACCGATGCCAATTGCCATGCCCAGCAACCACAGGCTTCCGACCGCCGTGGCGGGATCCAGCGAGCCATAAGCGATGCGAATCAGGAAATAAGAAGGAAACGATAGCGGGAAACGCAGCAGGTTTGACGAATCCACATTTTCCGTGAACGCGCTGGCCATCACCGGGAAAAGCTGCCAAAAGAAAAATATCGGCCAAAGCAACAGGGCCAGCATTTCCGCGCGATCGTGCGATACGAAATACCAGGCTCCAGCGCCCATTCCGAACGAGCCGCCGAGGCCGAGCATGGCGAATCCCAGGAACATGAATCCGCGCGAGACAAGTTCCAGGCGCCCGCGAATGGTGCGCAGGGAGTTTACGAAGAGCCGCCAGCGGACCAGGGCGATCGCGGCGAACTGGCCGCGCGCTTGCGGTGAAAAGATCAGCCCAGCCATGAAAGTTCCTGCTCGGCGCGGCGGGTGCCGCCGACAATGCGAAGGAAAATTTCCTCGAGAGTGAGTTTTTCGCCGGGACTGGCGACCGCGGGCCCTGCGGCGCCGGAAGCGGTGAGAGCGGCGGCCGCCTGCGCTTGCACGCCTGCCCGAAGCTCCTCGAGCGAACCCTGCGCGACAAGCTGTCCGCGATGAATGATGGCCACGTGACTGCAAAGCCGTTCGACGATTTCCAGCACGTGCGAGGTGAGAAATATCGTGGCCCCGCGCGCGATCATGCTCTGCAGCATGGCTTTCAAGGTATTGGACGCGATGGCGTCAACTCCTTCGAACGGTTCATCGAGAAAAAGGATTTTGGGGCCATGGATCACGGCTGCGGCGAGCGCGAGTTTCTTCTGCATGCCGTGCGAATAATCGGTGACTAGCGTCTTCGGCTGCTCCACCAGCTGCATGAAATCCAGCAATTCGGCGGTGCGTTTCGCCGCGGTCAGGCGGTCGAGCCCGTACATGCGGCCTACGAAATTCAGATACTCGGAGCCAGTGAGGCGGCCGAAGAGCGCCATGCCTTCCGGCACCACGCCAATCTGGCGTTTGACTTCGACGGAATTTTGCGCGAGATCGATCCCCAGAATTTCCATTCGCCCCGAGGTAGCGGCCAGCAGCCCGGTGAGCATTTTGATCGTCGTGGATTTTCCCGCTCCATTCGGGCCCAGAAAACCGAAAAACTGGCCTGGAGCGACGCGCAGGTTTACGTCCTGGACGGCGACGAGATCGCCGAAGCGCCGCGTCAAGTGTTCCGTGGCAATTGCCTGACCCGTGGCGAGAGTGGCGCTTTCCATGGAGTTTTTCGACTCTAACATACCAGCCGGAAGCATCGAACAAAGACGTTGAGCGGCTCAGCACCGTAGCGCGCTTCAGTTGAATCCAAGGGATCGCAATTTTCTACCGCGAATTCACCGGTGGCGCGGCGGGCGTTGAAGGCAGTTGCGGGAAAACGGCGAGCACTGCCGGCAACTCCAAACGGAACGTGCAGCCGCCTTCCGGCCGATTGAACCCGGTGATCCGTCCGCCGTGCTCCTGCATCACGCCGTAGCAGATGCTGAGGCCGAGGCCCGTGCCTTTGCCTACTTCCTTGGTGGTGTAGAACGGGTCGAACACCTTATCGGGGTCCTTCATGCCCGGGCCGGTGTCCGAAAATTCGATGACCACGTTCCCGCGCTCGCGCAGCGTGCGAATCAGGAGCACGCCGCCACCGACGCTCACCATGGCGTCCACGGCATTGCTGATGAGATGGTAAAAAACCTGCAGCAGCTGGTTGGGATCGCCGCGCACGGCGGGCAGGACGCTGCGATTCTCAAGCTCGATACGGATGTTTTTCTCGCGCAGATCGAGATTGCGGAGCTGCACCGCCCCGGTGAGAACGGTGTTCAAATCGAGCAATTGCTTCTCGGCGGGAACTTGCCGCGCGAAGCTGAGTAAATTGTTTACCAGATCCTTGGTGCGCCGGGCTTGTTCCCGGATTTTTTCTCCGAGCGAATATGCGCGTGTATCGGACCCGTTTTCAATCGTCAGCAAATCGGAATAACCCAAAATCGCGGTCAGCGGATTATTGATTTCGTGCGCGGCGCCCGCCGCGAGCTGGCCGAGCGAGGCTAATTTCTCGGATTGCACGAAATGGGTTTGCAGGCGCTTGATATTTTCAAGCGATTCCCACAAATCGTGCACCAGTCCGCTACGCTCCTGATACACCAAATATTGCCGAAAGAAAACGAGCCCAGCGCCCGCAAAAATCACCGCCAGAGTGGCGATCAAACGGAATCGCTTCACGGGTTCGGGCGCCGTGCTGAAAAACTCGTCCCAAGCAGCCAAGACCGGCGCTGCCAGCACGCCCCATGTGGCCATGCGCACGGGCCACTGCGTATCGCGTCGCAACGATGTGGGAGGAGGCTCCGGCTCGAATTTCAGGCCGTGTGCAACGACTCCCGCCGTCCCCAGCCAGACAAACGCCGCAAGCATCGGCAACCGCATCAGGTTGCCGCCGTGCAGCAATCCCCCGCGCAGCGCAAGAGCGGCCAGGAACATTCCGGCGACATACAGGGAGAATGCGCCGAATAAATGGCCGTAGACAATCCGCCACGAACCCCGCGTGCGAAAAAAGAAAATACCGAAACCGATGGCCACAACCAGATTCTCAATCACGTAGCTGATGAGATCGCGCGAGTAGAATAGTTGGCGATTTGGTGAGACCAGCTTCCAGGGCATCGCCGCAAAGATGTAAACGTATAGCCACAGGACGGCCAGCAGCAGAAGGTCAATCAAGCCAAAACGTAGAGTCTCGCGCATTTTCCGGGCGTGCGGCAGCAAAGCCAGCGAGGCCATGAACGGAACCGTGTGCAGGAAAAACAGAAGATCAGCAGTAAACGTAGGTTGGGTGTAATTGCCAAGTTGGAATTCGTTGTAGACCATCACCAGGATGCCCGCGAGCCAGAACGTGGAGCCCAGCGCCAGCAGCATCCAAAATCCGTTTTGCCGGCGATAGGGTGAGGCAGCGTTCCAGAGCAGGCAGGTATTGGCAAACAGCGGAACCAGGCAGGCAAAAACATAACTGAAACCGGCCCAAGCCGATTCAGGGGGCACCAGCAAAGCGACCGCCAGGTAACCACCGACAAAAAACGCCCAGGCGCCCACAATAAGAACGGTCGAACGAGCGGATTTCATCGAGAGGGCACCTGGAGAAATTTTACCGTAGGCTCATTCGAAAGGGCTGCTAACTTCGGAAAGTCATTCTAAAATGTAAACTTACCAGCGCCAGCGGCGGCGGCCCGCGGAGTTTTATTGGCATGTGGGGTGAGGACGGCGCTATAACACACAGGTCGTCGCAGGTCGCGACAGAAGATCGTCTGGATAACGGGAGGCGGAGTGCATGGGGTACACACGACGCACGGTCCTGGCAGGTTTGGGACTGGCAGGGCTTGAGGCGATAGTATCGTCGCCGGTCCAGGCAGCGGGAGTGTTCTCGACATGGGCGCGGTCGGTAGGGGAAACAGGTGCAGGCACGTGTCCGTTCAGGCTGGCGGTGATCAACGACGAGATCACGCAGGACTTCGAGAAGGCTTGCCAGATTGTGTCCGGCGATTTTGGCCTGGGGTGGATGGAACTGCGCTCGATGTGGAACAAGAACGTCAGCGAGCTCGACGTGAAGCAGTTGGAGGACGCACGAAAGATTCTCGCCCAATACAAATTGCGAGTCACCGACATCGCCAGCCCGCTATTCAAGACCGATTGGCCGGGGGCTCCCGTGTCGCGTCAAAGTGAAAGGCGCGACCAATTCCACGCGAACTTCGATTCCAGCGCGCAGGACCGGTTGCTGGACCGGTGCATTTCACTTGCGAAAACGTTCGAAACAGATCGGATTCGCTGCTTCGACTTCTGGCGGCTCGATGATCCCGCGCCGTATCGCGCGGCGATCCATGCCAAACTGCAGGAAGCTGCGCAACGCTGCGCCAAAGACAACCTTATCCTATTGCTCGAGAACGAGATGTCCTGCAACACGGCAACCGGCGAAGAAGCGGCAGCCGTGCTGAAAGCAATTCCCGACAAGAACTTCATGCTGAACTGGGACCCCGGCAATGCCGCAGCCCTCGGAAGCACGCCGTATCCGAACGGGTATCAATTGCTCCCCAAAGATCGCATCGGGCACTGCCACTGCAAAGACGTGGTGCGCCAGCCGGACAATAAGTACGAGTGGGCTCCGGTGGGCGGCGGCATCGTGGATTGGGTTGGGCAATTGCAGGCTTTACAGCGCGACGGCTTCCATAATGGACTGAGTCTGGAAACTCATTGGCGTGGCGCAGGCACGCCCGAAGCGTCCACGCGCATCAGTATGGATGGGCTCAAGAGGACGCTCGCGAAGGCTGGAATCTCCTGCTGACCGCATGCGGGCTACACGCTATCCTGTCAGCCGCGAACGCGGCCGCTACGACCGTGCGCCAAACTGATAAGAGGAAAACCATGATCACACGACGTGAGTTTCTCGGCGCGCTGGCCGTCGGCGCAGCGGGTCTGGCCGCAAGCACAGCCGCGAAGAGTTACGAGCGGATCTTGGGCGCGAACGATCGCCTGAACTTTGCGGTGATCGGCCTCAATGGGCGCGCGTACGCGCATCTTGCGGCGCTGAAGGCCAATCGGAGCGCGGCGCGCATCTCGCATGTGTGCGACGTGGACAGCAACATCCTCAAGAAGTTCGCGGAACGCACCGAGCAAGCCATGCGCGAAGCTCCCGCGACGGACAAAGACTTTCGCACCATTCTCCAGCAGAAGGATGTGGACGCCATCACGATTGCCACACCGGACCATTGGCACGCGCCCCTGGCCATCGCCGCGTTGCAAGCGGGCAAGCACGTATATGTCGAAAAGCCGTGCAGCCACAATCCCGCCGAGGGAGAAATGCTGGTGCAGGCGCAGCGGAAATACGGAAAGCTCGTGCAGATGGGCACGCAGCAGCGCTCGTCGCCGCACACCATCGAGATCATCGACAAGGTCCGCGAAGGAATTATTGGCAGGCCCTACTACGGGAAAGCGTGGTACAGCAACGTGCGCAAGTCTATCGGCATCGGCAAGGAAGTGCCTGTGCCGCCGCAGCTGGATTGGGATTTGTGGCAAGGTCCCGCGCCGCGCCAGGCGTATCGGGACAATGTGCATCCGTATAACTGGCACTGGTTCCGGATTTATGGCACGGGCGAGACGCTCAACAACGGGACGCACGAAGTGGATGTGTGCCGCTGGGCGATGGGTCTGGATTATCCGCGGAGGGTAACTTCGTCGGGTGGAAGGTACCAGTTCCAGGACGACTGGGAGTTTTACGACACGCTCGTGACCAGCTTCGAGTATGAAGACGCGATGATTTCCTGGGAAGGCAAGAGCTGCCAAGGCATGAAATTTTACGGGCGTGATCGCGGCGCGACGATCATGGGCACCACTGGCACGGTGCTCGTGGATCGCGACGGATACGAAATATACGACCTGCGGGGCAGCAAGACGAATGAATTCAAGGTCGGCGGCACGACGTCGTCCGCGGACCTGGTCGGCGCCGATTCCATGACCGACGCGCACTTCGCGAATTTTATTGCGGGAATTCGCAACGGCGAGAAACTCAACGCTCCTATCGCCGTCGGGAACATCTCCGTTACCATGCTGCAGCTTTCGAACATCGCGTGGGAAGTGAATCGCGAGCTGCATCTCGATGCGAAAGACGGGCACATCCAGAATGATGCGGACGCGATGAAAATGTGGGGGCGCGAGTACGAAAAGGGCTGGGAGCCGCATGTTTGAGTTGCGCGGATGCCGGCGTGGCCCTTCCGAGGAGACAGCGAGTGAGTGAATCGCCACGTATGAAAAATTCCTTTTCACGCCGCGATTTTGTGCGCTCCGGCGCGCTTGCTGCCGCAGCGCTGGTTGCGCCGCGCGGTGTTTCCGCGCTGGCTGGAACTCAGGAACCGCTGCGCACGCGGCATGCTTTGCCGATTCGTCTGGGCCTTGCCAGCTATACGTTCCGCAACTTCACTCGCGCGCAATTGATCGGCTTCATGAAGCAGCTCAACGTCTTCGCGCTGAATGCTAAGGATGTGAAGGACCATCTCCCGACGGATCCGCAGGCAGAAGCGGCCGCGCTGGCGGATTACGCCGCGGCGGACATTCAGCTGCACGCCGTGGGGGCTATCTATTTCACGAAAGATGAAGATGCGGACATTCGCAGCAAGTTCGAATACGCGAAACGAGCAGGCGTGAACGTGATGGTCGCCGGCGATCCCTCGCTTGAGACTCTGCCGCGCATTGAGAAATTCGTGCGTGAATATGACATCCGCATCGCCATCCACAATCACGGGCCGGAGGATAAGCTGTGGCCTTCGCCGCGGGATGTGTTGCGCGCGGTCAAGGATATGGACCCGCGCATCGGGTGTTGCATTGATGTGGGGCACGCGGCGCGCGCCGGCACGGATGTGGTTCGGGCGATTCACGAAGTCGGTCCGCGGCTGTTTAACATCCACATGAAAGACCTCACGAATTTTCAGAGCAAAGAGAGCCAAGTGGCGGTGGGTGACGGCATCCTACCGGTCCGCGAGATTTTTGAAACCCTGGTTCTCGAAAGATACCAAGGCTTCATAGATCTCGAGTACGAAATCCATCCAGACGACCCGATGCCAGGCGTCATCCGCAGCTTTGCGTATATGCGAGACATAAAGTCTGGGATCGTGATTGGTGAGTAGTGAGTGCTGAATGGTGCGTCCCAGTTGAAAGTTGATAGTTAAAAGTTGACAGTCAGGCGCGTCGGAGTCGTGCGCGAAAGTGCCCGAAAGTTGGCGATTGACGCGGACGCGGGTGTTTGTTTTCTACGAGTTACCATGAGAGCCACGCACCCGTTGCCAACGCCAAGGGATGCGGCACCCGCAAACCCAAACCGCGGCGGTGAGTGAAAGGGTGCACCACCCGGCGGGACGCCTGCCTAGCGGCAGGCAGGCCGATGCTGCCAACGGCGAAACCCAACAGCAGATCTCTCCCTTCGTTCGGGATGACCATGTTTTTTGCGGTTTGCAAAAAACGAAGCGCGGTGAGGCCTTACCTACACCGAGCGCCGGCCTGACCAACGCCGCAAGACTATGACCTCACTTTGGGTACGGATGGCCGGCGCGGATGGCGAAGGCGCGGTAGATTTGCTCGGCCAAGATTACGCGGGCGAATTCGTGGGGCATGGTTAGAGTCGAGAGCGAGATTTTCTGTTTGGCGACGGCGCGGATTTCCTCGGGAAAACCTTCCGCGTCGCCGCAGAGGAAGACCAGTTCGCGCGTGCCGCGGTCACGCAGGTCGCCGAGCCACCTTGCGAATTGCTGCGAGGTGAATTGTTTTCCGGCGGCATCGAGCAGGACGACGGTGGCTGCCGGGTCGGTTTTCAGTTTGCGCAGCGCGGCGGGGCCGGCGTCGCGCAGTTCGACAATTTCAGCGTCTGCGTAGTTCTGGATGCGATCTATGTAGTCGTCAATCAGAGAGCGAGCTTGTTCGCGGCGGGTCTTGCCTAGCATGATCAGTCGGATTTTCATTTTTGTGTCGTGCGGGTTGCCGACGTTCTAGGGGCGGGTCCCGCAACATCATCCGGGACGCAAACGACGCGTCTCAGACCCGCCCCTACATCCCGCTATTGCGCATTTAGGTAGCCATCGAAACCCCTCGGAGTGAACCGGCGCTACAAAAGACCGAATTTTTTGCGCTTCTCGAGCAGGGTTTTGCGGCTGATACCGAGAATTTCGGCGCAGCGGCCGATTTTGTAACGCGTGGCTTCCAGCGTCGCTTTGATTATTTCGCGCTCGAAGTCTTCGAGCGAGCGCAATTGGCCCGTGGCGCCGCGGGCGCTGTTTCCGGCGCGCATGATTTCGGGAAAATCCTCGGCGCGCAGCTGCGGCTGTTTCGCGAATATCACAGCGTGCTCGACGGCGTTTTTCAGTTCGCGGACATTTCCCGGCCACTCGTAGGATTCAAGGAGCGACACCGCGGACGGCTCGAATGTGGCTTCGGCGCGGCCATGCACGGGCCCGAGGCGCGCGAGAAAATGCGCGGCGAGCTCCGGAATGTCCGCGCGGCGTTCGCGCAGCGCCGGAATCACGATCGCGAGCACGTTGAGGCGAAAAAAAAGATCCTCGCGAAAGCGCCCATCCGCGGCCGCCTTGGTCAAATCCGCATTGGTGAGCGCCATCAGGCGCGCTTCCATGCGCAGGGTTTCCGTGCCGCCGAGGCGCTCGAAAGTGCGCTCTTCGAGAACGCGCAGGAGTTTTGCCTGCATGCCCGGAGCTAGCGCAGCGACTTCGTCGAGAACGATCGTGCCGGTCTGCGCCATTTCCAGGCGGCCGAGTTTGCGCGCGACGGCGCCGGTGAACGCGCCGCGTTCATGACCGAAAAGCTCGGATTCGACGAGTTCGGCGGGGAGGCTGGCGCAATCAATTTTCAGCAGCGGCGCATCGTGGCGCGGGCCGTGTTGGTGTATCCAGCGCGCGAGTTGATCCTTGCCGGTGCCGCTTTCGCCGGTGATCAAGACCGTGGTTGCGGCGTTGGCTACTTTATCGGCGAGTTCGAGGACGTGCTGGGAGGCTGGGTCCGCCGCAATCCACGGGATAGTTACGGCCGTGCTCATGGATTAACGCTCATTTCCTCGCTAACACCGCAAGACATTTTCAACGGCACCAACGAAGAGCACAGCCAACAGTGGCTGTGCCACAAATGCCGTGACGCGCTCATTGTTGGGTGGCGTTGCCTTCGGACTCGCTGCGGGCTTCGTTGTGCGTGCCGCCGCGAGGTTTTGCAGCGGCGCCCTGCGCCGAGGCCGCGGCGGGATTCAACGGCTCGTGAAAATCCACGCGCTCGGCATTGCGCCAGAGGCGTTCGAGATCGTAATACTGGCGCGCGCGCTCGCTGAAAATGTGCACCACGAAATAGCCGTAATCGAGCAGCACCCATTCGGCGCTCGATTTGCCTTCGCGGTGAGCCACATGGCGCCCCTGGCGTCTGAGGTTTTCTTCGATCGCTTCGCCGATCGCTTGGATCTGCGGTTGGCTGGTGCCGGAGCACAGCAGAAAATAATCCGCAAACGCGCCGGAGCCGCGAAGATTCAGCACGGAAATATCCTGAGCCTGCTTGGCCTGGGCCGCTTCCACGGCCAACCGGATTTCGGGATCGAGAGAGTTAGGTGTCACCGATAAAGGGCCTGTCCAAGAATGTATTCCTCCACGGGCGCGGGCACAAGCCCATGGATGGTTTGATGGCGGTCGAGCCGCTGGCGGATTTCGGTCGAAGAAATGTGGCTGGAGACCGTGGTGAGCAGGTGGATCACGGATTTGCGCAAGACGATCTTTTGGGGATCGTCCACCTTCGTGCGGCCGAGCTTTTCCGGCGGAATGATCAAGCGCAAAGCGTCCAGGCGAAAGCCCGGGCGGCTGGCGATGATGAAATCGCAGGAATCCAGCAGCGCTTCATAATTTTTCCAGGTGGGAATTTCCAGGAATTGGTCCGCGCCGACAATAAAGTACAGATGATCATCAGGATGCTCGCGCCGGAAACGCCGGACGGTATCGATCGTGTAGAAAACGTGCGGTGCGGCCCCGTCGGGCGCTTCGGCGAGCGATGGGTGCAGACACGCGTGATTGGCGCAGCCCAGCGCGACCATGGTGTAACGATGCAAGAAAGGAGTGAGCGCGGGCTTGTGCTTGTGCGGCGGGCGCGAAGAGGGCACGAAACAGATTGCGTCAATGTGAAAGCGTTTTTGCGCGGCTTGCGCCACCGCGATGTGCCCGGAATGGATGGGATCGAACGTGCCTCCGAAAAGCGCAACCGTACGGCGATGCGCGTGTCCGTGGGTTCTAGTCACGGAGTGAGAAGTCAACTATCCTCCGGGCGGGGCGCGGCGTGCGCTGCTTTTGTTGCCGTTGCGCGATCCTCTGATTCGTGCGGCGCGATTTTCGGCGCCGCATGCGATACCGTATCGGGCGTGCCGGACGCTTCCCCCGCTGCAGCCGGAATTGCCGGCTTGGGGATGCGATCGAGCGCATCGGCCATGGCGCGCACCAGTTCGACGATGCCTTCGCCGGTGGCCGAAGACACCGCGTGAAATTCCAGGCCGCGTTTGGCGGCGAATTCGCGCAGCTCATCGAGATGTTCGCGATGGGTGGTGGCGTCGAGCTTGGTGGCCACGACAATCATCGGCTTCTCCGCCAGCTCGGGGCTGAACGCAGCCAGCTCGTGCATGATGATTTCGAAATCGCGGATGGGGTCGCGATCGTTGGCATCGCTGGTGTCTACTAGATGCGCGATCAGGCGCGTGCGCTCCAAATGTTTCAGAAAACGCGTGCCGAGGCCGGCGCCTTCATGGGCGCCTTCGATCAAGCCAGGAACGTCCGCGACGACGAACGTGCGGCCCTGCCCCGGCGCGGCGTCGGGATCGGCGGAGACGACGCCCAGATGCGGCTCGAGCGTGGTGAATGGGTACGCGGCAATTTTCGGGCGCGCCGCGGAGATGCGCGAAATTAGGGTGGATTTGCCAGCGTTGGGAAAGCCGACGAGGCCGACGTCTGCCAGTAACTTCAATTCCAGGCGCAGATTGAGTTCTTCGCCGGGCTTGCCGTCTTCGTGTTCGCGCGGAGCCTGGTGCCAGGGGCGCACGAAATGCGGATTGCCATTGCCGCGTCCGCCATGTCCGCCGCGAGCCGCGAGGACGCGCTGGCCGGGCTGCGTGAGATCGAAAAGCTGCTCGCCGGTGTTGGCGTCAAAAACAACGGTGCCGACCGGAACTTTCAGCACCAAATCTTCGGCGGATTTTCCGTGGCAGTTCGAGCCTTCGCCGTGCCCTCCGCGGCCGGCTTTGAATTCGCGATTGTAGCGGTAGCGCAGGAGGGTGTTGTCATGCGGATTGGCTTCGATGTAGACGGCGCCGCCGTGGCCGCCATCGCCGCCGGAAGGGCCGCCGCGCGGGACGTACTTCTCCCTGCGAAACGCGACGCAGCCGTTGCCGCCGTCGCCGGCCTTGATCGAAATTTTTGCTTCATCCGCAAACACCTGTCACCTGCTGCTCGGGAAATTAGCTAGAAATCATACGCCAGGGCTAGGTGCAAAAATGAAAATACGCGCCCGGGTAACGAAGCGCGTATCGGAAATTGTGACGTTAGTTGGCTGCCGCAGGCTCGGAAGCCGACGCTGCGCGGTCCGCGCCGCCGACCGCGGATTCTTCCGCCGGGAACACGCTGATGAATTTCCCCAGCGCACCCTTGTCTTCAAAGCGCACGACGCCGGTGATGGTGGCGAAGAGGCTGTCGTCCTTGGCGCGGCTGACGTTTCGACCGGCCTTGTAGCGCGTGCCGCGCTGGCGAATCAGAATGCTGCCGCCGGTGACGAGCTGCCCGCCGAAGCGCTTGATGCCCAGCCGTTGTCCGTGCGAATCGCGTCCGTTAGTGGAGGACCCGCCGCCCTTTTTATGTGCCATTGCAGACCCCTAGGAAATCTGGATGTCGCTGACCTGGACAGAGGTGTAATTCTGCCGGTGGCCGCGCTTGATATTGTACTGACCGCCGGTCTTGTACTTCAAAACCAGCATCTTCGGGCCGCGATCCTGGGCCACGATCTTGCCGATGACTTTGGCCTTGGCCACGTCGCCGCCGGAAACCAGCTTTTTGTCGTCGTTGCGCACGGCGAGGACTTCGTCAAAGGTGACCTTGCCGCCGACTTTGCCTTCCACGCGCTCGATGCGCACCGTCTTGCCCGGCTCGACGCGGTACTGCTTTCCCCCACTGCGAATTACGGCGTACATGCTGCCTCCTGAGGCGAGTGACAAACCCCTATTATACGGGCGGAAAAGGGGATGCGTCAACGAAGTCCTTTCAGATGGATGTGCGGACACGAGGGATCCTTTGGTTATGGCAGGGGGATGCGATAGAACGCGACGCCCATGCCGCCACCACCAAGCTTTTCAATGATGCGGTAGTGCGAGGTCATCTGGCCGAGCAGTGACTGGGAATCCGGCATTTAGCGCAACATTTGGCGCTGATTTGGCCGCAAGGCATGACCGCTGCGTCCCGAAAAACACGGGACACCGCGCCCGCTACATAACCCCAGCGCGGCGATTGGGATCGGCCCCACTTCAAAATTGAAAAACTCGTGGTAGATTGCTTTTGGAGGTGGGTATGAAAAACTTTGTCGGCCTTCTTGCAGCGCTGTTACTATTTTCCGTTCCTGTTTCTGCACAAGGCAAGCCTAGCGGGGGCGAACATGATGGTGGCGAACACTTCGGCGGGGGAAAGCCGCCCGCACATGGTCCCGCGCCCGTTCATAAAGCTCCTGCAACACCCCCGGCGGAACATCGCACATTCAGCGATGCGCCCGGACATCCAGAAGCGCCGCACGTCCATTCAGACGGAAAGTGGGTTGGACATGACACGGGCCCGAACGATCCGCACTATCACCTCGATCATGCGTGGGAACACGGCCACTTCACGGGCGGGTTCGGTCCACACCATGTTTGGCATCTCGCGGGTGGCGGCCCGTCGCGATTCTGGTTCGGCGGATTTTATTTCAGCGTGGCGCCTTATGACGTTGGCTACTGCGGCGATTGGAACTGGGACTCGGACGATGTCGTGATTTACGAGGATCCGGACCACGTCGGGTGGTATCTGGCGTACAACGTGAGGCTGGGGACTTACGTACACGTGGAATTTCTCGGCAACGGCTAACCAACCGAAACTTTACATAAATTAACAGCAGCGGGAAATGGTCGAGTAGCGGCGGCGAAGTGCGTCGAGGTAGAAGTCTGCGCGCGAGAGTATTTCTTTGCCTGCGGGCGCCGGCTCGTTGCATGCCGCCGCGCGGCCCATCGCACGAAGATAATTTTCGTAGGCCGCGTCGCCGGTGACTTGGCGAAGCCACGCCCACGCGCTGCGCGCAAATCCGAAGGCGAGGAATCGAACGGCATTCATTGTTTTGGTGCCTCGCTCTGCGGGATTTTTTCGCCGGGGCCCGGCCGCGGCGGGGCGATGCCAATCTGCATCGCGGTATTTTTGGGAAAGACCAGTTCGGGGCCGCGAGCGATGAAGTTCGTGTAGATCGAACGGACGGCGCCGAACGAACCCATGGCCATACCCAGCGCTTGCGAGTGCACCGCGAGGCCGATCGCGATGCCGATCAGTTTGTACCCGCCCGCGCCGCCGGCCGCGCGTGGGCCGGTATCGCCAAACGTGTCGCCGAGGAAGGATATGGCCCCCAGTCCCACGGCCACCGTGGTGGTCAAGAAACGCGTTTTGGGAGGCGCGGCCTGCGCGCCGCCTTCGGCATCGAGAGTTACATTCTGGTTGCGGCCCGCCTGCACGCTTTCGAGGCTCGCCTCGATTTTTTCCTGCACGCCGTCTTGTAGCACCATGTCATGGAACGCGATGCGGAGCTGGCCGCTACGCGCCAGGTGTGAGGCTGGCTGCGCTTGCAGAACCGAGCCTTTCAGCCTGGTTCCTTGCGGATAGATCAGGTGATTACCGGCGAAGAGCGGCTGAGTGACGATGGCCTCGACGTCGTCTCCATGGTGAGAGGTGGCCGAGCTTAGCGGAGTAATCAGGCGCGCGTGCACGAAACTGCCCGGAGGTGGCGCCGCGCCGATCGAAGAGGCCAACTCGGGTGTCAGTGGCTCGCTGCCGAAATCCAGAGGCTGCCGGAGTTCGGCGAAATAAACCGTGCCGGCGTCAATATATTGCGGATGCACGGGCAACTGCGCCACAACGTAACGTTCGATGCGGTGCACTTTGCCGGGCTGCTTCACTTGCTGCATCGCGGCTTGCCACTCCTGCTTCGCCGCTTGCTTGGCCTGCTTGGCTTTTTCCGCCGCGACATCTTTCGCTCCGTTGGAGTTTCTTGCGTGTTCATCGGCGCTGGAAACGAAATCAAGAACCTCGCCCGAGCCTGGCGTGATGCCGGCTTCGAACCGAATATGCTTGCCATCGGGAAGGATCAGTTCGTTGAAGGTCACTTGAAATTTGCGAGACGGAGAGAAATTGGCATCGAGCGCCGCGGCCGTGCGTTTTCCCGCCGAGACCGGATCGATCGCAGTGACTTGGCCATTCACTGCGGTGCCGACTGGGATAACCAGTTTATCGAACGCGTATACGGGCTCGACGATGCGGCCGCGCAGAGCCTCTCCCGTTTCTTTGAGGCGCACTTCTTTTTCAAGCGCAATTTGCAGAGGCGTGTCTTTCGCGACCGTCAATGGAATGGTGGGCGGAGGGGTGTTGGGCGAGCGCGCGTCGTTTGCGGCGGCGTTCTGCGCGGCCTCTTGCGCGTGCGCCGCTCCGCAAAATGCGTTCGCCAGCGTGAGGAGTCCCAGTGTGTATGCGATCGTGTGGCGGCTGTTCATGGCCTAGTGACATCTCCACACATAAAGATAACGATGCGCGCGCCGAAGAGGCAGTTGCACGTTTCGACTCCGTGAGGGGTGTGTGCTTATTTTAGTCCCCTTCGACCCAGCGTGTCGCGATGTAGGGCGATTCATGGAGCACAGCCTGCTTTCGTCCGCTGAGAATGACGATCCATTCGCCGATGGCTTCGACGAGTAAAACCAGAATCATCGCCGCGAGCACGGCTGTGACCACCGCGTCCAGGCGATTATTGAAAATGAGGCGCTGTGTCGCGGCGATTTTTTCCGGCGGGACCGCTCCAGAGGTGATCTGCGCCGCCAGCACGCGTGCCTGCGCGAGAAAGCCGATGCGCGGACTCGCGTCGAATATTTTCTGGTAGCCGGCGGTCATGGTGATGGCGACGAGCCAGACCATTGGCGCGAGGGTGATCCAAATCCAGCGCGTGCGGCCCATTTTCAGGAGAATGGTGGTCGCGACCACCAGCGCGACGGCCGCGAGCAACTGGTTGGCGATGCCGAACAGTGGCCAAAGCGAATTGATTCCACCGAGCGGATCTTGCACCCCCTGCCACAGGAAATATCCCCACGCGCCGACCATCAGGGCGCTGGTAGCGAGTATCCCGATCGTCGAGCCCGATTTGCCCAGCGGCTTCCAGACGTGCCCGCCGAGCTCCTGCACCATGAAGCGGCCGACGCGAGTGCCGGCGTCCAGGACCGTAAGGATGAAAAGCGCTTCGAACATGATAGCGAAGTGATACCAGATGCTCAGCAGGCGTTCCCCGCCGATGGTGCCGCTGAAAATCTGCGCCATGCCCACGGCGAGGGAGGGCGCGCCGCCGGTGCGGTCCAGCAAGGTGCGTTCCCCGACGCGCTGCGCGAGCGACGACATGGTTTGCGGATCGAGCGCGAAGCCCCAGGAACGAATCGTCGCTGCGGCGGCATCGGCCGTCTTGCCGACGATTCCCGCAGGGCTATTGATC
Source organism: uncultured Acidobacteriota bacterium (assembly GCA_963795005.1). Taxonomy (GTDB): domain Bacteria; phylum Acidobacteriota; class Terriglobia; order Acidiferrales; family UBA7541; genus Palsa-295. The sequence continues at coordinate 70,922 of CAWCGE010000004.1, forward strand.
GCGAAATAGACTCCGGGCTGCAGCGCGCAGGCCGCCACCATGGCCATCACGCCGACGAAGGATTCCATCAACATGGCGCCGTAGCCGATCATGCGCGCGTGGCCTTCCCGGAGAATCATTTTCGGGGTGGTGCCGGAGGAAATCAGCGCGTGGAAGCCGCTGATGGCGCCGCAGGCGATGGTTATGAAGCAGAATGGGAAGATTTTTCCGGCGAAGACGGGGCCGTTGCCGTCCACGAACTGCGTGAGTGCGGGCATCTCGAGAGTGGGGCGCACGATGATGACGCCAAAAGCCAGCGCGGCGATGGCGCCGACTTTTATGAAGGCGCTGAGATAGTCGCGCGGCGCAAGCAGAAGCCACACGGGGAGGGTGGACGCGGCGTAGCCGTAGGCGATGATGGCCAGCGCGAGCGCGGGACCTGTGAACGTGAACGCGCGCGACCATGCCGGCGAGGTGTTGACCCATTGGCCGGCGACGACGGCGAGCATGACCAGCGCCACGCCGCCGAGCGACGCTTCCAGCACGCGTCCAGGGCGGAGATAACGCAGGTACATGCCCATGAGCAGCGCGATGGGAATCGTCATGGCGAGGGTGAAGGTGCCCCATGGCGATTCCTTCAGAGCTTTTACGATGACGAGCGCGACGACGGCGAGAAGAATGATCATGATTGCGAGGACGGCGAGCAGCGCGATCATGCCGCCGCGCTTGGAGACTTCTTCCCGCGCCATTTGCCCCAGCGACTTTCCGTTGCGGCGAATCGAACAGAAAAGAATTACGAAGTCCTGGACGCAGCCGCCCAGCGCGGCTCCGACGATCAGCCAGAGTGTCCCCGGTAAGTAGCCGAATTGCGCGGCGAGAGTGGGGCCGACGAGCGGCCCGGGTCCGGCGATGGCGGCGAAGTGGTGGCCGATCAGGACCCATTTATTGGTGGGAACGAAATCGCGGCCGTCTTCGAGGCGTTCGGCTGGCGTGGCGCGGCCGTCGTCGAGCGCCAGAACTTTCGCGGCGATGAAATTGGAATAGAAACGATATGCGACGAGATAGGTGCACACGGCGGCCACCACGAACCAGACCGCGTTGAGCGGCTCGCGGCGTTCGAACGCGATGGCGGCGAGCGCGCCCGCTCCGGCCAGTGCGATGGCCATCCACAGAATTATTTTCAAGAATGGTTTCATGCGGCGAATCGTACGCAAGGGTAATGGAGGCGTCAATCAGGAGTTGCTTTCAGATACGAGCATGCAGTACGAGGGCACCGCTTCTGCGACCAACAGGCAAAACTCGAGCTTCAGCGGTTAAAGCCGTACGGATGCGGTACGGCCGATGTCGTGGCTATAAAGTCACGACCCACAAGGATTTCTTGACTGCCGGACAAACTCCTCAGGCGTAGGCTTGACGGCAGGTTTCGTGTTCGCGGCAGGACGCCGGGCAATTCGTTTTGTCTATCAGGATGTAATTGTGGCAACTGGAGCAGACTACGCCGTAAATCGTTTCGCTGAATTGATCGTGGGTCGTGCTGGCGGTGTGCTCCGTGCGTGCTTGTTCGCGACTGATGGCCATAACGCAGGCTCCCCTGCCGTGGAACATTCTAGCTGAGATTGCGTGGCGACACGAACGACACAGCGCAATTGCAGGATTTCACAAGATCACCGAGGGGGTTGCACCGCCAAACGCAACGGGGCGCACGCGTCCTGGCCATTGATACCCGCGCCGCCCGGCGCGGCCATTCTCTGCCGCGCCGGTTCGCAGGTCGTCTTACATACCGCTTCCGATGTAGCCGTCTTCGGCAGTGATCAGACCCATCTTCGGCATTTCCGTCTTCACTTTCACCGGCTCAAGAGCCGGCTTCTTGGGGCTTTTAGCAAGGAATACGAGCTCATATTGGTGCTTGAGGTTGTAGGTTATATCTTGCAAGTACGGCGTGATATCCACCGGCGCGCCGTAGGCGAGGTAGTAGGTTTCTCCGCCGGTTTTTTGCGCAAGGACATCCAGACCGGTTTGCGCCAGATCCGTGCGGAGCAAACCGCGGCCGAGGCGTCCTGACCCGGGCGAGTAAATCGAGTAGACAATAATTCCTTCTCGCTGGGCGCGTGCGACGGCTTCGTCGAGGTAGGGGTTCGTAAAAGGATCATTGAAGAATCCACCGCCGAGCGGATCAATTCCGCCCGTGATCATCAAGACCTCGCGACGATCTTTGCTGGCCGGCCATCTCTTCATCAGGTCCGTGAGCGCGAGGTAGGGGCTCGTGTATCCTGCCGAAGCTCCGATCGGCAAGCGCAATGATTTTTCAACCAGGGCGCGGTCCATGGTCAGGTTTTGCGCCGTGAAGACCGCGCCATTGCGCATGTAGCCGACGCCGATAGCCGTCGTAGCCGGCTGCTCGTTGATGAAGTTCTTGATGCTGCTGAACTGCAAGGCGAGGCTCGCTCGCGAAGTGTCGTCAATCAAAATGAAGAGCTGCAGTCCGGCCCGGTCGCCCTGCAGCGGAACCCAGCTGGTGACCGTATCGCGCTTGCCTTGCTGAAACACCTTCACATCATCTTCCGCCACTGCCGGAGCTTGTCCGCCGTGGTGCGGCTTCGCCGTTACCACCATGTGCACGGGCACATCGTTTGACGAGTTGGCTTGCTGAGCCGAGGTCGGCGCCGGTGCCAAGATCAGGCCGAGAACCAGACCAAACATCACTCCCAACGCTACAGCGTGTTTCCTTGTCCGTTTTCTTTGGATCTTTACGTTTTGCATTCGCTTCATCCCTTCCCTCGGAATCCGAGAGCTTCAGCGGGCGCTGGTCTCATTCCTGCCGAGACCTAGAGGTCGCCATCTGACTCACAACATCGCTCCCCCCATTTATAAGACGCTATGTCGGAGAGGTAGGGTACGGCCGCGTATGCCTCTAACTGCCAGATTATAAAACACTTGCGAGAGAGGCGCTCTTGGATGAACAATGGGTCGATCGTTCCGGCGGTCCGCGGGGAAGATTTGGCTGCGACGCTGCAATGATCATATGTGTTCTACGGACAGTTCTTCGATTCGCGGGGCTCCTCGGAACCGTGCATTTCTGGCCCGGTGATCAACAAACGAAAACGAATCCGCCAGTCAGAACTTTGCGAGTCGGCTATCGCTGATCGACAAGTCTGTGCTAATTTTTCGCCTGCCCGCACAGGAATTGGGGGTGCAAAGGAACATATGAAAAAGATTGCGTGGATGATGCTTTTGTTCGCGCTCCCCACGGGGATGCACGCCGCCGCTGACGAAAAGAAGCTCGAGGCCGGCAAGAAAAATCAGTGGACACCGGAGGATGTGGTTTATCAAGAGGACGCGGGGCAGTTCCGGATTTCGCCGGACGGAAAATTTGCGTTGTGGGTAAAGGGAACGGCGGACAAAGACAAAGATCTGCGCGTGGGCAATTTGTATCTTGCGAATTTGAGCGACGGGAAGGCCGTGCAGCTCACACGCGGAACGGATGATATTTCGAATCCGCGCTGGTCGCCTTCGGGGGAAATGATCGGTTACCTGAGCAGCCATGCGCTGCCAAAACCCAAGCCAGATACCGGATCCACGCAACTGTGGCTGCTGGCGACCGCCGGCGGGGAGCCGTGGGCCGTCACTGAATCTGAGCGCGCCATCAAGCAATTCGAATGGCTGAACAATGACACGATTGTTTTCAGCGCGGAGGAAGATCCTTCGCTCTACGAGCAGCAAACGAAGGAACGCAAGGACGATTCGAACGTCGTGGACGATACGGCGCACACCGCGTCGGTGCGGCTGTTCAAGTTGTCGGTGAAGGACAAGAAAATCACGCGGCTGACGGACAATGACGATTGGATTTTGGATTTCGAGGTGTCTCGCGACAGGACGAAGGCTGTAGCCGTGGCGCGCCGGGAATTAAGTTTTGCGTGGGACCAGAAGATTCCGCCGGCGACGTACCTCGTGAACCTTGCGACCGGCGACCGCACGCAGATTTTCAGAAACGAGCGAATCTATCCGAGCGAGATCGAGTGGGCGCGCGATAATTCCGGATTTTACGTTGTCGCGCCATTTTCCAGCGACCCGCGGTTCCTGGTGGCCACCGTGGAGAAAGTTTATTTCTACGATCTGGCGGCCGCGAAATCGGCGGAAGTGAATCTGGACTGGGATCGCGGATTTGCGCGGTCTTTGCAGGCGACGAACGATGGATTCATCGCGCTGCTGGCTGATGGCGTCTATACCAAGCCGGTGCGCTACACGCGGCACGGGGCAACCTGGTCGCGCAAATCCATCTCCAGCGACGATGAACGGCACTATTTCAGCTTTGAACTCGGCGATGACGGTAAGACGCTGATTTACGAGTACTCGACTGCGAGCGCACCAACGCAGTTTTTCCGTGCGCGGCTGGACGGCACCAAGATTTCCGGACCGATGCAGATCAGCGATCTGAATCCCAGCTTCAGGAATAAAACGATCGCAAAGACGGAAGTGCTGCACTGGAAAGGCGCGAACAACGATGACGTGGAGGGCATCCTCTATTACCCGGACAATTATGAGGCGGGCAAAGCCGCTCCATTGATCGTGGCGACGCACGGCGGGCCGGCCGGCGCGGATTACGATCAATGGAGCGAGCGTTGGGCCTATGCGCCCAATCTGATGACGCAGCGTGGCGCGTTCGTGTTGAAGACGAATTATCACGGGAGCACGGGTTACGGGCTGAAGTGGGTGGAATCCATCTGCTGCGGGAAGTATTACGAATTGGAAATTCCGGACATCGAGCGCGGCGTGGACAATTTGATCTCGAAGGGATTGGTTGACCCGGACAAGATTGGCGCGCAGGGATGGTCGAATGGATCGATCTTGTCGATTCAACTGACGGTGACGGACCCGGACCGCTATAAGGCCGCGTCGGTGGGAGCGGGAGACGTGGAATGGCTGAGCGATTGGGCCAACGTGGATTTCGGCGAATCGTTTGACAATTATTATTTTGGCAAGTCGCCGCTGGAGGATCCGCAGCTTTATCTCGAGAAGTCGCCACTCTTCAAGATGGACGCGGTGAAGACACCGACGTTGATTTTTTTTGGCACGATTGACCGCCAAGTGCCGAGCGAAGAGGGCTGGTCGCACTATCGCGCGCTGTATTCGATCGGCAAGGCTCCGGTGAAATTTATTTTGTTTCCGGGCGAAGCGCACGGGCCGCGGAAGCTAACGCACCAATTGCGCAAAATGAATGAAGAGGACGCCTGGTTCGATTTGTATTTGTTCAAGACGAGTAAGCCGGAAAACGAGGCGCTCAAGAAAGGTTCGCCGCTGGATGTGGCGCTACGCCGCGTGTCCGTCAAGAAAATAGGCACGCTGTACGGATTCGAACCGCCGACGGCTCACCGGTACGATACGGAAACTGGAAAGATGGTGCCGCCGCTGGTGGTGCGTCCTGAGACGGTGAAACGCGGGAACATCGAGATTGGAAGATTTGAAGTTACGCGGGCGCAGTACGTGGAGTTCGATAAGGATTATAAATTCGACGCCGGCACGGAAAATTATCCGGCAAACGGCATTACCTTCGAGCAAGCGCAGGCTTATTGCAAATGGCTGAGCGAATTCACGGGCGAGATCTACCGCCTGCCGAAGGAAAACGAAGTCGCGGATTTATATAAGCCGCGCAGCGGGGAGAATACGCTGGATTATTGGGCCGGCTATTCGCCGAATCCCGGGGACGCGCAAAAGCTGGAAGAAAAAATCAAGGAATTGCCGGGAGATGCGCCGTTGCTGCGGGAAGTGGGAAGTTTTGCGGTGGAGGGTGAAGAAGGCGAGGAGGTCGTTTTCGATCTGGACGGAAATGTCGCGGAGTGGGTCGTCGCTGCGGACGGTTCAGGCAAGGCAGAAGGTGGCAGCGCCGACCGGCCATCGGATAACCAGGCTGCATATCATCCTGCGGATGCCGCGTACATCGGTTTTCGAGTGGTGCATATCGCGCCGACGCCTGCACTGGCTCCGGTGCCCGCGCCCTCGGCAAATTAGCTGGCGCATAGGCACAGTCCAGATTGGCCCTTGCGGCGATGGCGTGCGGCGACATACGCTCGACAGATGAGCGAATTCACTCCCACCAAGCGCACGAAAGTGCAGCGCCTGCCTGATCGCGGCAAGTACGACCACGAAACTGTTTTTGCGATATTGGATGAAGGATTTGTGTGCCACGTCGGATTCGTGGTGGATGGCCAGCCGTTCGTGATTCCGACGAACTACGCGCGCGCGGACCAGACGGTATACCTGCACGGCTCGTCGGCAAGCCGCATGCTGCGGACGATTTCGGACGGCGTGCAGGTATGCGTGACGGTGACACTCGTGGACGGGCTGGTGCTGGCGCGTTCGGCGTTCCATCATTCGGTGAACTACCGGTCGGTGGTGATGTTGGGCCGGGCGGTATTGGTGGAAAGCGCGGCAGAGAAAATGCGGGCACTGGAGGCATTCACCAATCACGTCATGCCCGGCCGATGGAGGGATGTTCGCCAGCCGACAGAAGCCGAGTTGAAGGCGACCTCGGTGCTGGCGCTGCCGCTCGAGGAAGTTTCGGCGAAGGTGCGCGTGGGGCCGCCGAAGGATGATGAAGCGGATTACGCTTTGCCGATATGGGCGGGCGTGCTGCCGCTGCGAGTAGCGACGGGCGCGCCGATTTCAGATCCGAAATTGATTGGTGGGCTCGAACCACCTGCGTACTTGCGAAGCTATTCGCGCAATGGCAGACACGCTAGGTAAGCTGCGCTCGCCTTTTGAATTAATAATCGGTAGGGCCTCGCGATCCTGCGCGTTGTGTCGCTTTGTTCTCTCCGCTTTGCTTGTTTCACTTCTTGCCACGGCTGGCACGCCACAGCAGGAAACGCCGAACGCCGCGGTTGCGGGATTTTTCGCCGGCTCCTATCGCAGTCCTAGCGGCGAGGCGATGCAGTACCGTTTATTCGTTCCTCCTGGCTACGACGCGAGCGAGAAATATCCGATTGTGCTGTGGCTGCATGGTGCCGCCGGGCGCGGGTCGGATAATTTTTCGCAGCTCGCGGGCGGGAATTTCGCAGGATCGCACGTGTGGACGACGCCGGAGAATCAGGCGAAATATCACGCGTTCGTGCTGGCGCCGCAGGTGGACGCGACCAAAGGCTGGGCGCGTCCGCACACCAACACGCCGCCGGTGGCGATACGGCTGGCGCTAGAAATTCTGAACACGGTGGAGCAGAAGTACAGCATCGAGCGCGCGCGCGAATATGTGGCCGGGCAATCCATGGGCGGCGAAGGAGTGTGGGCCGCGCTCTCGATCGCACCCACGCGTTTTGCCGCGGCCATTGCGCTGTGTGGTTATGGCGACGCCTACATGATTCCGCGGGTCGCGAAAGTGCCAGTGTGGATTTTTCAGGGCGAGGAAGATCCGGTGGTGCCGGTCAGCCGTGCCCACGAGTGGGTAGCAGAATTGCGCAAGGCCGGCGGCGCGCCGAAGTATACGGAGTATCCAGGGATTGGCCACGATGCGTGGGATGTGGCCTTCAAGGAGCCGGAATTGGCGGGGTGGCTGTTGGCGCACCGATTGGGCGGCGCGGAATAGCAAGGGAATTCTTAGTGGCAGCCGCAGCCACCCCCGCCGCAACAGCCGCCACCCCCACCCGTGAACCCCGAAGGCGTGGATTTGGCGCCGTTGGCGGGCGCGGCAAAAACGGAGAGCTGGATGGTGTGCTTCGAGCTTGCGCATTTCGGGCACGTGATCGGCGTGCTTGGGTTCATCACGATGCGCTCGTAGCGCTCCTTGCAATCATCGCAAACATATTCGTATATCGGCATTCTAGGTTCCTCTACCCAGCCGGTCAGCGAATCATGGCCGAGTCAATTGCGAGAACTCCGAGAAAGAGCATTATACCCGAGGAAATCAAAAGTATTCTTCCCGCGCCCTTGCCTGCCAAGGCAGCCTCTAGACCGAACAGCCATAGCAAGATGCCCATCCAGTCAAAGAAACGCTGTAAGACGCCATTCCTGAGTCACTGGCCATTGATTGGCATACTGATACGAGCCATGCCAAGACAAGCAAAACCAGGGCGGGCAGGAGAAGGACCGTCACGAAGGCGACGGTGGCGAAGTGGCAAATCAAACAGCCCCGGGGTTAGCCGGGGCTGTCGGACATATTCACCCTGCGGAGGTGGTTGAGTTAGTCGCCGGCTACTGCGGCTTCTGCTTCTGGTTTCTCGACGTTGGTCGCGCCGTTGCCATTGCCATTCGAGTGCCCGTTGCCGTTTCCATTGCCGTTGGCCGGGGCGATTTGGACTGGCTTGACGTTCGCGCCGGGAACCGCGCTGAGGATCTGCTGCAGCGAGCCGATCTGTACGACGGGCTCGGTGGATTTCTTGAGCACCAGCTCTTCGTAAATGCGGCGGACTTTGGCGGCCTCTTCGAACGCCTTCTTGCGGCGAATGCGGTCTTCTTCGGCAGCGGTTACCGGAATGTCGTGTTCCAGGTGGCGAACGCGCGCGGCGTCCTCGGCGTCAATGCGGAGCGAGTGCTCGTAACTCTCCAGATTGACCTTCTTGCCCTTGGCGAAGACGTCGTGCTTGCCGTGTTCCTTGTACCACTGCGCGACGGTCGCATTCTTGTGCATGTTCTCGATGATTTTGCGCCAGCCCACGCCGGTGTTGTACGCGCAGAAGGAAATTTCGCCCTGCTGCGTGGCGTAGGGAATGATGCACATTTCGGTGCGCCGAAAATCGTAGTTGAAAAGATCCTGGAACCACATGCCGGCGATGAAGAGGAAGTTCCAGGGATCTTCAGCGCGGCGCTTCATCGCGTCTTCGTAAGTGCGGTCCGGCGCCACTTTGCCGTATTTCTTGTCGGAGTTCTTGGAAAGCGCCCAGGTTTTATCGAACTTCATCCACAGGTCTTTCAACCGCAAGCTGGGGGGCGCCTGGAAGGGGCTGTAGTTCTTGAGCAGCGCCAGAGCCATCATAAAGTTCGAGAATCTCTTGCCGCGGGCCGCGTCGGTGATGGCGGCGACGTCCCTGGTCAAGCCCTGCGCATCGAGGAAGCGCGGAACCGGCGCCCACTCTTTGGTTTCCTTGTTGATCATCAGCGCCGTGCCGACGCCGCAATTCGGGTGGCAGCCGCAGGAGAGCGAACCCCACTGCGAATCGGGGCCGTGCACCAGGTCCGAGAAGCCCGCAAACGTGCTAATGAAAGAAATCGGGAACCAGTCACGGGTTGGTTCGACTTTGCCCACCTGCGCGCTGACGTCCTGGGCCAGATGCGAAAGCGTGTAGCGCTGGCGGATGCGGCGTTCGGGAGTGATTTCCTCGTCGCGTCCGGTGAAGGAGACGGGCTGGAAAGAGACGAAGGAAATTTTCTTGGGATTTTCCATCGCGAACTTCACGATCGGTCCCACTTGGTCGTTATTCACGTTGTTGACGATAGTGGTCACCAGCACGATTTCGATGCCGGCTTCGTGCATGTTCTCGATGGCGCGCAGCTTCACGTCAAAGAGGTTGCCGACCTGACGGTGGCTGTTCGCGTCGTTGCCGATGCCGTCGAATTGCAGGTACGCGTAACGCATGCCAGCTTCGAAGGCCTTCTTGCAGAATTCCTTGCTTTTCGCGAATTCGATTCCGTTGGTCGCAGCCTGCACGCTGTTGTATCCGACTTTGCGCGCGTAACGCACCGCATCAATAAACCGCGGGTGCATGGTCGGCTCGCCGCCGGAGAACTGCACGGACATCTGGCGCCGGGGTTTGATCTTCGTGGCGTTCTCCAGAATCTCCTGAATTTCTTCCCAGCTCAGTTCGTGGACGTAGCCGACCTGGTTCGCGTCCATGAAGCAGGGATCGCACATCATGTTGCAGCGGTTGGTGAGGTCCACGGTAAGAACGGAACCGCGTCCGTGACGAACCGTGCTGGAGCCGTGGCGATGCAGCGTCTCGTCGTTGTGTGCCGGAATATCGCGGCCGGGGAAATTCTTCTCAATCCACTCAAGAAACTTTGAGTCCACGGCCATCAAGTCTTCGTACTTACCGTGGATGGGGCATTCCTTCACCATCCAGACCTGGCCGTCGCGCTCGATAATCTGCGCTTTGATTTCGCCGACTTTCTCGTGCACCAGATCGGTCCAATCCTTTTTCCCGTTGATGATCAGATCGCGCGCTTCGCGCACGCAATCCGGACACAGAGAATCCGTCGTGCGCGGCCAGCCGAGCGTTGGTTTCGATTTCTCCCAGGATTTGAGCAGCGGCTTATCGGACCATTTCGGCGTGAAGGAAGGATTGGGCTTATACTTATTGAAAAACTGAATGGTGTTATAGCTGACGGTCGCCGTCTTGCACAGCGCCCAATCAAAAGACTTCCAGAGTTTTGTGTTCACCGCACTTGCCATGATTCCACCTTCCCCTTTCGAGCTTCGCCTAAGAATAACTTGCTGAATCCCCCGGAGCCCCGACCGAGCGAGCGCCGATACGCCCGCAAACGATTACAGTAGCAGAGTTTGCATGGTCTTCCGGGATTCCGTCTACGGGGGTGCGTCCAAAGGCACAATTTAGGGGTTAAACGGTACCCCGGTGCAGGCAACGGGGAGGCGCGTAACCCTGCCTAGGCCCGGTCGCACTCCCATCTGTGGGACCCCCGGACTGCCCCAGCCGGGTGCTGGCCATGGTTTGACCGGCTAGAATGGCCGGGCCAAGTCAAGGCCGAACGTGCCGCTGCATAACCCGCTCCGTTTTGTCCCAAAATTTCGCAGCGGATCGTCCGTTAACGCACTGTTCAAATTAGATTCTTCCCCCTTTTACACAGTTCCGCTAAACCAAGCACGGCATGGTTTTGTCGGTTGGGGAAATCCACAGCATCATCCCGACGGGGTGTAAGTACGCGCGTAAAAGAGCGTGCAGAATTTGTTCATAGACTAGGGGGCGAGACTATGAATTTTAAGCGCACTGGGTGTGTGGTGTTTTTCGTTTTTTGGGCATTCCTTCCAGCTTCGGTTTTGGCGCAGCAGACTTTGGGGTGGATCGACGGCACCGTCACAGACTCGAGTGGCGGTGTCCTGCAAAACGTGACCGTGAAAGCAAGAAGCACCGCGACCAACCTGGAGGTCACGGCCCAAACGAAGAACGACGGATCGTTTCATATTCCCGATTTGCCCATTGGTACCTATGAGGTGACGTTTACCAGGGATGGGTTCAAGACGGCCAACTACCCAGAGATCCTGGTGCAAGGGAACCGCACAGCGACGGTCAACGCCCAACTCGTGCCTGGTGCAGTCACCGCCAGCGTGACGGTAAATGCGACGCCGCTACTCAACCAGACCGACACCAGCACAGGATATGTCCTTGGTACGTTTCAAATGGAGAACTTTCCGCTCGGGACCGGCAGCTTTACGCAACTTGCCATTCTGAGCCCAGGTGTGAGTGCCGATCTTCTGAATACGTCAGGCACGAACGCGGGCTTTGGCAACCAGGCAATTTGGGCGAACGGACAGCGGGATACCAGCAACAGTTTCACCTTCAATGGCGTGTACGCGAATAATATTTTCAACGGCAAGTCAACGAGCCAGGTCACTTCCGGGCGGGTCGCCGTCAATATTGGGGAAAGCGGAAACAGTCAAAATAATCCGGGCGGAGAAATCGTAACCAGCACCTCCGTGTACGGCGCGATTGGGCAAGCGTTGCCGACTCCTCCCATCGAAACGATCCAGGAAGTGCGGGTAGATTCGGCGATGTACGACGCTTCTCAGGGAGCAAATAGCGGGGCCCACATCGCGGTCATGACGAAGTCGGGCACGAATGACATTCACGGAGGTTTATACGAATACTTTCAAACCTCTGGCTTCGACGCCAATCAATGGTTTTTCAACGATAACGGTGTGTCCCGGCAACCGCTGCATCGCAATGTGTTTGGCGGATTCGTTGGCGGTCCAATCGTGAAGAACAAGCTGTTCTTTTTTACATCCTATCAAGGGCAGCGAGTAGCCGACCATCTATTGGACATAAATTACGTCGCGGTGCCACCGCACTTGACCGACGCGCGGGATGCCGCTTCTATCGCAGCCGCCGCGAACGCGGACTTTGGCACGACCTTGACAGCCAGCGATATTACGCCGCAGGCGCTGGCGATCCTCCAGGCTAAAACGAAAAATGGGCAATATTTTGTCCCGAGCGCCTCGCCCAACGCAATCGCCCTTCAGAATTCCGAAAGCGCCGACACAGTGATTCAGGGAACGGGTTCTCTTTTTACGGCAGATCAGGTGAACGGAAATATTGACTATGTCTTTAGCGCGAAAGACCGTTTAGCCGCCAAGTACTACTTTCAGACCAGCCCGAATACAACGCCCTTTGCGCAAAGCCAGCTAGAAGGTTTCCCACAAAGCATGAATGCAGGAGGCCAAACGATCTCGCTTGTGAACACGACCATCCTGAGTCCAAACCTGAGCTGGGAGCAGCGATTCGGTTTTATTCGTCAACGGGCGTTCGCGACGACGAGTCAGTTTTTGACACCTTCGGACGCGAGCATCAATCTGTTCGGGCTTACAAAGTTCCCAACGATTAGTATCGGCAATGCCGACAATGCGTTCGATCAGCTCATAATCGGACCGACCAGCAATTTCGCCAATGCCGGCATGTTTCAGAACAATTTTGAGGGAGCTACCAGCCTGACTTGGGTTCACGGCCGCCAGACGATTTCAACCGGCATCAGTTGGGATCATACGCAATTGAACGTCATCAATCAGAACAACCAACTGGCCACGCTGTCGTTCGCTGATTTTCCCGGATTCTTGACCGGGACGCTCTGCGGCCCGGCGAACCTCGGCACGACTTGTTCGGGACAGAGCCCGAGCGAGTTTCTGAACGGCGAATCGAACCGGCATTACCTGGCGAACCAAGTGGGCACGTACGTCCAGGACAATATTAAGATTAAATCAAACCTTACGGTGGATGTGGGGCTGCGATGGGATTGGGACGGCCCGCTCACCGAGAAGAACGGCCTGTTGACGAACTTCTATCCGCAGGACTACTCCTATGACGTCGGGACCGATGTGGTCAAGGACATCGGCTTAGTCGTCGCGGGCAACAACAAAACTTTCGGAACGAAGGGCGTGAGCGACACGACGCTAACCGGCAGACAGTGGGGATTTGCCCCACGGATCGGCGTGGTGTACAACCCAAGCATTCTAAGGAATTTTGTGATCCGCGCTGGGTTCGGGATGTACTACGACCGCGGCGAATACTTTACGGAGCTCTCACCACCGGCGGGCGGGGGAATTAGTGGGCCGTTCGGAGTCACTGTCGAGGAGCCTTTCGTGGTTCCAATCTATTCGCCAGCGGGAGGCACTTTTGCGAATCCGTTTGGCACCACGCCGCCACCACCGCCTCCAAACAATCTCTCTTCTGTCCAAGCGCTCGTTCCAAACGCGTCGGAGATCGTTAGCCAAACCACTCCCTTCTGCACAGCGAACGGGCTGACGGGCTGCAGTGGTTTATTTTTTGGAGGTTACGATCCGAAAAACAAACTGCCCTACTCGGAGAACTGGACGCTTGATCTTCAGTGGCAACCGCTAAACAGCATTGTCTTGACCCTGGGCTACGTTGGGAACCATGGCGTGCACGGCGTGATTCCGCTCCCATTCAATCAAGCCAGAATCGCCACACCACAAAACCCGGCGCTAGCGGGAGGGCCTTTTCAGCAAGATTATTCTTATGGCTGGAATACTCCCGGGGTTGCTGCTGAGAACTTACAAACGCTGGTGGTGGGATTTCCATCCGGCAACATAGCGCTTCGCGCTCCCTATATTGGGTACGATCCTAACTCTGAATATAATGAGGCGGTTGGCGTATCCAGTTACAATGCGCTGCAGTTCAGCTTAGACAAACGGTTCAGCCACGGGTTTCTCGTCAAAGCTTCGTATACCTATTCACATACGCTCGACGAGCAAAGCGGTCTTGGGCTCTTCTTCACCGGAAACGATCCGAACAATCCGCGCTCTTCGTACGCAACCTCGGACTTTGACCGGACGCACGTCTTTAACGTCAGCTACGTCTATCAGTTTCCGACCCGCGCGAACGCGACGGGATGGGTAGAACAGCTCGCGAACGGCTGGGCCATCGACGGCGTAACGACCTTGCAGAGTGGTCAGCCTTACAGCGTCAACGACTTCAGTGGTGCAATTGCGGGAATCTATTGGCAAGCGAACGATTTCGTAACCAACCCGCTCGTGCCTGTCGGAGGACTGGGGGCGACTTCGACCCAGGCGGTGGCTCAGGGTACAACTGGCTTTAATCCACACCAGCCGCTATTGAATCCGCTGGCGTTTGGTCCGCCGATGCCATTTGTCCCGGGGACAAATGGTGTTCCGCCATGCGATCTGACCACGGGAGCCTGCGACAATTTTGAAACAGGATACGCGGCGGTGAACCAGAGAAACATATTTCGCGGTCCGTTTCAGAATCGTTTCGACTTCGGGTTGGCCAAGAATTTCAAGATCAACGAGCGCTTGGCACTGCGGTACGATGTCAACGCGTTCAACATCTTCAATCACCCAAGCTTTGACATCCCCAACAACAATGTCGAATTCGCACCGGATTTCCAGAACCCACCCTTCTATGGGCCGACCGCCTCTGGCGCGGGAAAAAGATTTACACCGTGCGACCCAACCACCGGCGCTTTCGCATGCCCGCCGGTTGGTCATCTTGGTTTCCTTCAGCACACAATTGGGAGCCCGCGATTCATTCAGATGGCGCTGCATTTGACGTTCTGAGCGTTGGAGGCAACAACGATTATTGTGAGGGGCGGCTCCCCGCCGTCCCTCCGCAACAGGGCGGGCTCTAGGCCGCGGGATCAATCCAGGTTCAGGGGCGTGCGCAGGACGCCTATGGCGAAGTGGGCCAGGTGTGGGGCATCGTCGTCTAGTTGGAGCCAGCGGACCACGCAGTGGTCCTTCAGGTACTGCGCGACTTTGGCTTCACCGATGCCGAGATGCTCGGCGAGTTTTGTTTTCAGGCCGCTATCGAAAGCGGGGCGTCCGCCGCGGGCGACTTTGGTGGTGCTGCGTCCGCTGCCGCGCGCGAGATTCCCCAGACCGACACGCAGCGTTTGGCACGCCTCCACGTAATAAGAAGTGATCTGATCGGAATCGGAGAGCAGGAACACGCCCGGGCCGGCGGGCGCGGATTCAAGTTCGTCCAGACGATGCAGAGGGCTGGCAACCAGCCTGCGCAGCATGGACTCAAGCTTGGACATGCGCGAAGCGAGAGCAGGGTCGCCCGCGCGGCCGTGCGCGGTGCGTTCGGAAGGAAGCATCGGCGCAGCGGTTTCGGTTCGCGCGCTACGGTCCGGTTCCAGCTGAGCCGCCGAAGCGACTGGTGCGGGCTCGAAAGATTCCGAGCGAGGAGCGGGGCTTGGGCTTTGCGTTCGAGACGCTTGCTGCCGTGCTTGCGCTGCGGGCATTGCCGGCGAAGATGCGGAAGCAGGACTCGCGAAGGCTTGCGACGGCAAACCTGGCGCAGGCGCGCCTTTGCGCCTGCGTCCACGGCCACCGCGGCGTCCGCGGCGGCGTTTCTTCTTGCCGCCCGGGTCGCCGGAGTCCGGCGCAGCGGCGGCTCCATGAGATTCCGCGCCGGACGAAGACGAAGGCGCGGCGTCCGCTTCGGCGTCGCCAGACTCATCTTCCAGCGAAATCTCACCCAGCGCGAGGCGCGCTTGTGGTTCGGCGGCTTCCTGTGAGTGGGCACTTACGTGCGTGGACGCAGATTCAGCGGCGTCCTGCGCGGCGGGATGCGGTTCTGGGCTCGGCTTAGCTCCCGGTACAGGCAACGGTGCGCCCAAGCGGGTCAATGCTTCTTCTGCTTTTTTCTTCCAGTCCGCGCGGCGGAAACGCTCCGCGGCGATCGTAAACCACTTCACGGCTTCCTCATTTCGTTCGGCTTTTTCTTCGACGAGTCCGAGTTCCCAGGCGACCATCGCGTCGTGGGTGCGTTGATACAACTCGGAAAGTTTCGCTTGTGCGTCGGCGCTGTTCTTCGCTTTGCGAATACGCGCCTGAATTTGCCGCCAATCTGCCATGGCGGGCATTGTAACAGCCGATTATGCGATAGGCCAACGAAAGGAATGTCGGTAATGGGTCAGCGTCCGACTACGCAACTCATGGAGGGTAACGAGAACTGAGGCCTCGGTCCCGACCCTGTTTGCAATAAAGCTCAAGAGCGTCCAGTGTTCAGACCGACTCGAATAGCATCGCGCCTTTGCCAGAGTGTTTAGCCTCGTACATTAATTTGTCGGCGCGTTCCAGCATCGTTTCCAGCGACTCAAGTGGTGCGGGAAACGTGACTACGCCAAAACTGAAGCCGATCGGCCAGTTTGTGGGCGTCAGGAGTGTTTGCAACACCGCGTTAAGCTTGTTCATGATGATCCGCGCGCCTTCTTCGTCCGTTTCGGGCAACAAGATTGCGAATTCATCGCCACCTATACGCGCCACGCAATCAGTTGAGCGCAAACTTGAACGTAGCGTCGTTGCCACCGCGAGCAACACCTCGTCGCCGGTCTGATGGCCCCGCCCATCGTTCACTTTCTTGAAATCATCCAAGTCCAGATACACAAGTGTTATCGGACGGTTATATCGTCGTGACCGTTTGCACTCCATCTCAAATAATTCCTCAAAGGCCCTGCGGTTGGCGAGGCCCGTCAGATAGTCGGAGCGCGAAAGGGATTTCTCGTTGTCCAGAGCCACCACCAATCGTCGTTTGTGCTCCTCGAGTTCGACTTGCGCCCTCGCGCGGTATGTCAAATCACGCTGGACGCTAAGGGAAAGTATCAACAAGAGAATCATCTGGCTGACCAAAGCGGCGGTAAACGAGAGTTCTGTTCGAAATACGCTGGCATTATAGTTGTCTTCGCTCGAGTCTTGACGCCCACGCACTTTGCGATCGATTTCCGCTGCTACCTTCCGGATCGCGGCCGTTTCATAATTACCTTCGTTGGTATTCACCACGGCGAGCGCCGCTTCCAGGCCGGATTCCCTTCGTTTCTGGATCGTCAGCCCCAATTCGTTAAACTTCGCGGCGGTGAGGGCTTTCAACTGTTGCATTGACCGCGCGCTGTCCCCATCCTGTTTCGTCAGATCCGCTAGCCGGTTGAGCCGTCCGGTTATGGCCTCTTTAGCGGCATTGTAGGGGGCGAGATATTCTTCATTACCGGTTAGCAGAAACCCCCGCTGCCCGCTCTCCGCATCCTCAATCGTGGTCAGATAGCTCTGCAAAGCGTCTACTTCCATCCTTGAATGTGACACTTGGTCCCGATATAAGCGAAATTCGAACGCTTTCTTTCGCAGATAGTCCCCAATCACGGCGAACAAGATGACGGCCATCAGAAATCCGACGAGGACACGAGTTGCCAGAGCCACTTTCACAGTTTCAATCTTAGTTCGTTTACTTGTGGGAAGATCGGCGGAAACCGCGGCAAATGCCGAAAGGCGCAACTACTCGTCGTTGGCCGTGACCTTTGTCTCAAGGGTACCTGGAATGTCTTCGGTTCATGCGCGGGGCGGAGCAGAGAGAGCACCAGCAAAACCCGGGTTTGCGCAATCGCGCTGGAGCCGGTTGACGCATTCATCGGAAGCTGACTCTCTAGCAAATGTTGCAAGCCTGCGCGCCCTGGATACACGGTTCGTGGCATCATGGCGGCATGGATTCGGCCGCACGGACGCGATGGATTTGCGGGCAAGCGCGCGAGTTGGGGTTCGACCTGTGCGGGGTGGCGCCGGCGGAGGCTTTCGAAGAGCTGGCGCATTACTCCGCGTGGCTCGAACGCGGGTACGCGGGCGAGATGGATTACCTCCGCGACGCGCGGCGCGCCGATCCGCGCGCGGTGCTCGGAGGCGCGCGCAGCCTGATTGTCGTGGCGCTGAATTACCATTCCGCGCAGCTCTATTCCACCGAGCAGGCCGCGATACCGAGCGACGACTCGTCGCGCGGCTGGATCTCGCGCTACGCCTGGGGCGACGATTACCACCAGTTACTTCGCGAAAAGCTGAATGCGCTGGTGGCGCGAATGCGCGGCGAATGGCCGGAGGCGTTCGACGCGCGCGCGTATGTGGACACCGGGCCTATCGTCGAACGCGTCGCGGCGAAATACGCTGGTCTTGGCTGGCTGGCGAAGAATACGTGCCTCATCAACGAGGAGCTTGGCTCGTGGCTGTTTCTTGGCGTGATTATCACCACGCTCGAGCTTGCGCCTTCGCTTGCTCCGGGCGAGCCGCCCGCCCCTGATTTGTGCGGGAATTGCAGGTTGTGCCTGGATGCCTGTCCCACGCAGGCGTTTGCGACGCCGTACGTGCTAGACGCGCGCAATTGCATTTCTTACCTTACGATCGAGTTGCGCGGAGCGATTCCCGAAGAGCTGCGTCCTGCGATGGGCAACGCGGTATTTGGCTGCGACATTTGCCAGGATGTTTGCCCGTGGAATCGCAAGGCGCCGGTGACGCGGATTGCAGCATTTCAGCCGCGCGGCGTTGAGGCGCAAAGCGAAAATGGAAAAGAGAAAATGGAAAATCGCGCAACGTTGCTAGCGCCGGAGCTGGAGTGGCTGGCCGCGCTTTCGCAGCAGGACTTCCGCAGGATTTTTCGCGGAAGCGCGATCGAGCGCGCGAAGTGGCGCGGGCTGGTGCGCAATGCCTGCGTCGCGCTGGGAAATTCGCGCGCGGCACAAGATTCTAAGTCTCTCGCGCGCTTAGCGGCGCTGCTCGAACGTCTTGCTGCATCGTCCGATGAAATCATCGCGGAGCACGCCCAATGGGCGCTGGCCCGACTGCGCGTGTCGCATGGTTCAAATGATTGACTTGCTGTTTCTGGTTCCTATAGCGTAGCGACGCAACATTCTTTCCGGATTCGCCGGAGGCAATCGTATGAGTTTCGCGCTACTCGCACTGGCCACGCACGCCCTCGAGCCGCAGTTCAGCTTTCCACAGGGCTCGGCGATCGAATTCATCGTGCTGCGCTGGCTGCATTTCATTTTTGGCATCATCTGGATCGGGCTGCTTTATTTTTTTAACCTGGTCGGCTTTCCCGCGATGAAGCAGCTTGAGGCGCCGATTCGCAGCAAGGTGTATCCCGTGCTGATGACGCGGGCGATGGGTTGGTTCCGCTGGTCGGCGCTGATCACCGTGCTGGTAGGTCTCCGCTACTACTTCACGATGCTTTCCGCCGATGCGCACAATTCCGGGAGCCCCTCGCTTGCACTGCGCTGGTTCGGCTGGTGGCTGCTGGTGTGGCTCGCGGCGTACGTGCTGATTTACCCATTCCAGTTGCCCAGTAAAGGCATCCTGAATAGCCCGTGGCTGCGCACGATTGCGATTGCGGCGATCGTGATTGCGGCCTCCTGGATCGTGCTCGACCTGAATAACGGGCCGCTGGTTTCGAACGCGCATTTGTGCATTAGCGTCGGCGGAGGATTGGGATTCCTGATGCTGATGAATACCTGGGGCGTGGTGTGGCGCGTGCAGAAGCGGCTGATTGCCTGGACGCGCGCGAGCGTCGAGCAGGGCACGCCCATGCCGCCGGAAGCGGAACGGCTCGCGCGCTGGGGGTTCATCGCTTCGCGCGTGGGATTCTGGCTTTCCTTTCCCATGCTCTTTTTCATGGGTGCGGCGGAGCATTACCCGTTCTTGAGCAGCATTGGCGGTTAATTTTGCTTGCGGGCCCGGCCGACACCGCCTGCCGTTGCTGCCGCCTGACGCGCGATGTACCCATTCGTTATGGTGACGCGTCTTTACTCGTAGCACGCTGGAGTCGGCCATGAAAGCACGCTGTGGGTGCAGTCCCGCTGCACCGTCATCCACCACATCATTCTCCAAGACCGGCGCCGCACTCATTACCGTCGTTGCCAGTGCTTTGCTGCTAGCGCTGCCCGCTCCGGCATATCAGTACCCGCTTTCCACGACCGATATTCGAGACGCCTACTTCATCGGAGCGCGAAATGATGAATGGACCGCCGCATTTTTCGCGGACTATACCAGGCACTTGCCGGTGCCAGCCAGTGGTGCCGATGTGGACGAAGTTACGATAGACACGCCGTACACGCAGGTGGCTCGGCGATCCACGGGCGCCGTCAACTACAATTCGGTGGAAGCCGTCGAGGAATTTGACGGCAAGCCGATGACGTTCCGTGTGGAGGTGCGCTTCTTTTTCACCGAGACCTACACCCCGGCGCCTCTGGCTCACACGGACGGCATTTCCCTGACCGAGCTGCCTTACCCGGATTTCTGGAACGATTTCAAAGTACGGCTGATTCAAGACAAAGAGATCGCTCCGAAAGCCGTGCGCGGAGCGGCGATCTACCCTCTGTGGGAGGACGACGGGCCTCCACCATTGCCGATCGGCGGAAAGATTTTGCTCGAGTTTGACCCCACTCAGATTGACACGGCGGACGCAACGGTGGAAGCGCTCACGCCGGATGGGCAGGACCTTCGAGTTCCGTTTGATCTCAGCCGACTGAAGTAGAGCGGGCTCGCGCGCTCGTTTAACCCTTCCGGAAATTACCGCAAAGACGCAGAGAACTCTGAGAAACCAATACGGAGTCGAGCTCGACGGCGAACCGGAGAGCCAGCGGGACGCCGGCGCTACTTCCCGTTACGAGCGCCAGCGGAGCGTGACTGGGCCGGACATTGGGTGGCGCAGGGGCACGCCGCTGCGCTGCGATTCCTGGCAGGCGGCTTTCAGTTCAAAATACCAGCGCGCCTGGCGATCCGCGTCGTCAATCAGCATCATGCGGTCCTCGTACTGCAATCCCAGCGCCTGCTTTTTGATCACTTCGGTGTCCTGGCGGATGAAGCGCGGGCCGAACACATGGATGATGAAAGACACAACTGGAAACCACGGCAGGATGTTCCAGGCCGCGCAAAAATCCAGGCGGCAGAGGTCACGGCGGACCGGTGTCACCGTCGTGCGGCTGGAAAGCCAATAACGCCCGGCGCGGATTTGCTCGAAGCGCTGATTGGGCAGCACGAAATCAATCATAGTGGTGGCCGGCTCGCCGGTGAGAAATTTCAAGATTTTATAAGGCGCGCTATTCGCCGAGGGCGCGTGCGGGCTCATGCGGAAGCCGTTGGGAATGGGCTCGAACTTTTTCTCTTTTTCGCGAATGCTGCGGCGGCTGCGCCACCACCACGCTTGATGGACGAACGGGCCGTGCGCGGGATCCATCAGACCGATGATGGCCTGGTCCACGCCGCAGGGCAGATCGGCATACAGGCGGGCGATTTTGTAGTTCGTGCTGAAGGTCGGCAATTCGGGAGGCGCTGGAGGCGGCTCGCTGAGACCGCGGCCTTCGGGATTCGCCATATATGCCCAGACGTAGCCGTCGCGTTCCTCGCACGGAAAGCTGCCCGCATAAATGCGCTCGCATTTGAGCTTCGAATCTTGGGTGAGCGAGGGAATCGCGCGGCATTGGCCGGTGTGCGCGTCGAATTGCCAGCCGTGATAGGCGCACTCCACGTTTTTGCCGTCGAACTGGCCGAAGGAAAGCGGGAAGGCGCGGTGCGGGCATACGTCGCGCAAGGCGAACGGCTTTCCGCCACCGTCGCGGCCCAGAACCAGGGGCACGTCCAGCAGCATCGCGCGCACGAGCTGGTGACGCCGCCCTTGTTCCGAGCGCAGCGCGGGATACCAGAAGCCCCACAGCAGGTCGCTCGAGCGCGCGCTTGTGCGTGAAGCAGTGCTTTCATTCATGGATGGGTGAGTATCGTAGTACACCGCGCGCCAGGAGCAAAGCGTGGCGCTGATCGCGCGGCGAGGTACGAACGGGAAGCTAACCCGCAGCACGCCCAGTTTGACTCGTTGCGGATTTGCCGCTATGCTTAGCGTAGGGATCACTGCAATGTTCGCGGCGTTCTATTAGGGCTACCTCCCGACCCCGCCCGGGGTTGCGCTTCCGCGTAGCTGTACCCGAATTTTCCAATTTCCGTCTTCCATTTTCTGCTTTTGCGAGGCATCGCCATGGCGAACCTGACGCTGTTTGAAAAACTCGAAAACATCGAGTCGAAGTATGAAGAATTGACCCAGCAACTTTCCTCGCCCGAAGTGCACAACGATTCGGCGCGTTTCCAGAAGCTCGCGAAGACGCACGCCGATATGGCCCAGATGGTGGCCAAATATCGCGAGTGGAAAGAAATCGAGAAGGGCCTGCAAGGCACGCAGCAACTGCTGATGGAAGCCGAAGACGCGGACATGAAGCAGATGGCGCACGACGAAGAGCGCGAACTGGAGGCCCGGAAGGAAACCGTCGAGCGCGAGCTGAAATTCCTGATGCTGCCGAAGGATCCCAACGACGACAAGAACGTGATCGTCGAAATTCGCGCCGGCACGGGCGGCGATGAAGCTTCGCTCTTTGCCGGCGAACTTTTCCGCATGTACTCGCGCTACGCCGAATCACAGGGCTGGAAAGTGGAAATCCTGGAAAGCTCGCCCTCTTCGATCGGCGGAATGAAGGAAGTCGTGGCGGCGATTCAGGGCCACAAGGTTTATTCCAAGCTGAAATACGAAAGCGGCGTGCATCGCGTGCAGCGCGTCCCGGCCACCGAGCAACAGGGACGCATTCACACCTCCGCCGCCACGGTTGCCGTGCTTCCCGAAGCCGACGAAATTGACATCAAGATCGAAGCGAAGGACCTGCGCATTGATACGTTCTGCTCTTCGGGTCCTGGCGGCCAATCGGTGAACACCACATATTCCGCCGTGCGAATCACGCATATTCCCAGCGGCCTGGTGGTGTCGCAGCAGGACGAGAAATCGCAGATCAAAAATCGCGCGAAGGCCATGCGCGTTTTGCGCGCGCGTCTTTACGAAATGGAGCAGGCCAAGCAACACGAAGCCATCGCCGCCGAGCGTCGCGACCAGATCAAAACCGGCGACCGCTCGGAAAAAATCCGCACCTACAATTTTCCGCAGAATCGCGTGTCGGACCACCGCATCGGTTTGACGTTGCATCAGCTCGATCAAGTGATGGAAGGCAAGCTCGGTCCGATTGTAGACGCGCTTTCGGCGCATTTCGAGTCCGAGCGGTTGAAACAGGAATTGGTCGAGGCGTAACCGCCGCACGCTTTGCGGCCTGCGCGATTTTTTGTGGCATACGCCGAACCTGTTCGCATGCAAAACGTCGTGCCAAATCAAATAGACATTCGAGGTGCGTTGAAGGAAGGCCTGTCGCGGCTGCGCGCGGCTAACACTCCGTCGCACACGCTCGCCACCGAATTGCTGCTGATGCACACGCTTGGCCACGATCGCGCTTGGATGTACGCGCACGGGGAAGAACCGCTCGCCGCCGCAGACTCCGAAAAGTTTTTCGCGCTGATCGCTCGCCGCGCTGCCGGCGAACCGACGCAGTATCTCACGGGTAAGCAGGAATTCTGGGGGCTGGAATTTGCCGTGACGCCCGCAGTGCTGATTCCGCGCCCGGAAACCGAGCATGTCATGGAGGTTGCGCTCGCGCGGCTGGGTGAACGGGGGCTAAAAATCCACATGGATACCGGCGCGGCGCGTGAAAAATTGCGCGTGGCGGATGTGGGTACCGGTTCCGGATGCCTCGCCGTCGCGCTCGCTTGGGAATTGCCACATGCGGATGTGTATGCGACGGATATTTCCGCGCCAGCACTTGCAGTGGCGCAGCGCAATGCTGCGCGCCACAACGTCGCCGAGCGCATCCATTTTTTGCAGGGCGATCTGCTGGAGGCTATGCAAAACGCCAAGTCACAGGCGGTGGCGGCCCGGCATGCAGTGCCCGCGGTCGGCGCCGCCACGCCCGTGCACGCATCATCCGAATCGCGATTCGACCTGATCGTCAGCAATCCCCCGTACATTTCCCTCGAGGAAGCGCCGCAGCTGCAGCGTGAGGTTCGCGACCACGAACCGCATCAGGCGCTTTTGGGAGGCCGCACCGGCGTGGAAATCTATGGCCGGCTCATAGAACATGCGCGCGATTTGCTGCGAGATCGCGGCATACTTGTCCTCGAACTGGGCCACGATTCCGCGGAATACGTTCGCGGAATTTTCGATGAGCAGTCCGGCTGGACCAACGTTTCCATCACGATGGATTTGGCCGGCATCCCGCGCGTTCTCGCCGCCGAACGCATGCGCTAGCGAGCGCGAAACAATGTTTTTCACTTCTCGCCCCCGCTGATTTAAGCTCAGTTCTGCCATGCCTAAGCTGGCGCAATTTCGAGCGAAGCACGATGCACCGCTAGCTCCCGCCGCGGAATCCAGTGCCTCGATCCTGCACATTGATATGGACGCGTTTTTTGTGTCGGTCGAGCTGCTGGCGCGGCCGGAATTGCGCGGCCAAGCCGTAATCGTCGGCGGGCAGCGCGATCAGCGCGGTGTGGTCACCTCCGCGAGCTACGAAGCGCGCAAATTCGGCGTACACTCCGCGATGGCGCTGCGCACCGCAGCGAAATTGTGCCCGCACGCCATTTTTCTCGATAGCCATCACGAACTTTACGGGCGATGGAGCGATCGCGTCGCAACGATTCTGGGCAAGTATTCGCCGGTCGTGGAGATGGCCTCGATTGACGAAGCCTACCTCGACCTTGCCGGCACCGAACGCCTGCACGGGCCGCCGCTCGCCGCTGCGCACAAGCTGCTAGGCGAAATTACGGCGACGACCAGTTTGCCCTGCTCGGGCGGACTCGCCGCCACACGCCTGGTGGCGAAAATCGCGAGCGAGCAAGCCAAGCCGCGCGGGTTGGTCTGGGTCCCAGCCGGAAGCGAAGAGGCGTTTCTCGCTCCGCTCACGGTTCGTCGCGTTCCCGGTATCGGCCAAGTGACGGATGCAGCGCTTCACGGCCTGGGCATTGAAACCATCGCGCAATTGCAGGCGGTTTCGCTTGAGCGCCTGGAAGCTACTTTTGGGCAATGGGGCACAGCGCTTTTCCGCAAAGCGCGCGGAATTGATTCCTACGAATTTTTCGTGGATGCCGAGCCGAAATCCATTTCGCACAATCAGACTTTCGGCGCAGACACGCGCGACCGCGATACACTCGAAGGCACGCTCAGCTATCTCTGCCAGAAAGCGTCGAAGCGCATGCGCGACGCGGCGCTGCATGCGCGCACCGTCACGCTCACCTTGCGCTACGCGAATTTCATGACCATCACGCGCAGCCACACGCTGACGGAGCCTTCGGATCTCGATGCGGAGTTTTTGCGCGCGGTGCGGGAGCTGTTTCAGCGTGCCTGGGACGGCCAAGCCATGCTGCGGCTCGTGGGCGTCGCGTTTACTTCCTTTTCCGCAGGCTCCGTGCAATTCGATCTGCTGGACCCGGAGCGGCGTGAAAAATTGGAACGCCTGGCGCAAGCGACCGATCGGCTGCGCGACCGCTTCGGCTTTTCCAAAGTGCAATTCGGCAGCTCGCTTCCGGTTCGCGACGATCACAAGTAAATGACCGGGCTAGCGCGACGCGCTAGCGGAGAACAGGCGATTTCTGCCGGAGGTTTCCGTAATTTCCGCTGCTTGCCCTATAATCGCGTTTCTCATGTCCACTACTGAAACTCCGGCGACAGAGGTACATCAAACCAAGCGCCAGCGCGTGCGCGGCTTCTGGGAGCGCGTGACCGAAGGCTTTCAGCTCAACGAACTATGGGGCCAATTCAAGTCTGAGGCGCGCGAGGGCTACGGCCTTTATTCCAGGGACGTGGACTGGGAAACCATCGGGCGGGAAAAATCGAAATTCAAACGCGTGCTGCGCTCGGGCTGGGCGCTTTTCCAGGCGATGCTGATGAAGCTCTCGCCGGCGCGCCGCGTGCTGCTGCTCGTCGCAGTCATCCTGTTTGTATTTAACCCGCAGGTGCGATTGAAAAATGGCGCTGAGGTTGATTTGGGGCTTGCGTGGATTGCCACGGCGATTCTGTTTGTGTTGCTGGCTCTGGAACTGGGCGACCGCGTCACGATGAAGCGCGACCTGGAAATCGCGCGCGAAATTCAGCAGTGGCTGGTGCCGAATGAGCCGCCGCAAATTCCCGGCGTGGATATTGCTTTTGCCACGCGGCCGCAGAACACCGTGGCGGGCGATTACTACGATGCGTTTTTGCGGCCCACCTCCGATGCCGCCTCCCAGCGGCCGTCGCTGCTGATCGTGGTTGCTGACGTAGCGGGGAAAAGCGTGCCAGCGGCGCTGTTGATGGCCACATTTCAATCGGGCCTGCGGGCTCTTTCCTCAACGCCCGCTTCCCTCGATGAAATCGTTACCGGACTCGACCGCTATGCGCGCGCGCACAGCCTGGACGGGCGCCGCTTCACCACCGGGTTTCTGGCGGAGCTGGACACCGAGACGCGGGAGATGCGTTACGTCAACGCGGGACACAATGATCCCATTTTGCGCCGCGCTTCGGGGCAAATCGAACGGCTTACGACTGGCGGTCCGCCCTTTGGTATACCGCTCCTTACGGATTCTGAGATCACTTATGCTTCGGGGACGGTAGAGCTAGAACCAGGCGATCTGCTTTTTATTTTCACCGATGGCGTGGCCGAGGCGGTGAATGAAAAGGGCGAGGAATTCGGCGAAGCGCGCATCATTCCGGTGATCCTGTCCATGCCGACCGGCGCCGCCGCTGCGGTTCTGACCCGCGTGATGGGCGACGTAAATACTTTCGTGGGTTTTGCGCGCCAGCATGACGACATCACCGCGCTGGTCTTGCGAATAACGGCGTAGGCGCGCGAGAACCTCCACGTGTCAAACCGGCGGATGCCGCTGCGACGAATCCCAAACTTCCCGCCTAGGCGAGTTTCCCGCATAATCGCGCTATGACCCCTCGCGAATTCGCAGTGCAAATCTGCAGCACGCTGCGCGCCGCCGGCTACCAGGCATATCTGGTGGGCGGATGTGTGCGCGATATCCTGCTGGGCCGCGAACCCGCCGATTATGACGTCGCCACGGATGCTACTCCCGATCGCGTGGAGCAGATCTTCCCCCATAGCCTGACGGTGGGAGCGCAGTTTGGCGTTGTGGTCGTTACCGCCGATGCGGGCCGAGGCGGCGATCTGCAGGTGGAAGTTGCCACGTTCCGTTCAGATGTGGGTTATTCCGATGGGCGCCATCCGGACGGGGTGGTCTACACGAAATCCGCGGCAGAAGATGTAAAGCGGCGGGACTTTACGATCAATGGACTGCTGCTCGATCCGCAGACCGATAAAGTGCTCGACTATATCGGCGGACGCGACGATTTGCACGGCGGGATCATTCGGGCCATCGGTCAGCCGGAGGATCGATTTCGCGAAGACAAACTCCGCATGCTTCGCGCGGTGCGCTTTGCAGCGCGATTTGGCTATACCATCGAGCCCGAAACTCTGCGTGCAATTCAGAAACTTGCGCCGGAGGTCACTCAAGTCTCCGCCGAACGCGTGCGCGACGAACTGAGCAAGCTGCTCACGGAAGGCTCCGCGCGGCGCGGGTTTGAACTCCTGGACGAAACGGGCTTGCTGCCACAAGCGCTTCCTGAAATTTCGCGCCTGAAGGGAGTGGAGCAGCCGCCGCAATTCCATCCCGAAGGCGACGTGTGGATTCACACGCGCATGATGCTGGAGGGGCTGCAGCCGAACTGCTCGCCCACGCTGGCCTGGGGCGTGCTACTGCACGATGTGGGCAAGCCGCCGACTTTTGCGCCGCCTTCGGGGCCGAATGGCCGGATTCGCTTCGACCGCCACGTCGAAGTAGGAACGCGCATGGCCGAGGAGATTTGCCGACGGTTACGCTTTTCGAACGCGGATGCCGAACAGATTGCAGCTCTGGTCGCTAACCACCTGCGTTTCAAGGACGTCCCACAAATGAAGCCCGCGACGTTGAAGCGTTTTGCGCGCCTCGATCGCTTCGAGGAGCATCTCGAACTGCACCGGCTGGATTGCCTCTCCAGCCATGGCAACCTGGAAAACTACGAATTCATGCGGCGCTTCCTGGCAGAGACCCCGCCCGAACAGGTACATCCCACCCGCCTCTTGACCGGAGACGACCTGATCAATCTGGGCCTGCGACCGGGGCCGAGATTTAAGGAGATTCTGGACACGGCTGAGGACGCCCAGCTAGATGGGAAGATCGCCACCCACGAGCAGGCACTGCGCTGGGCACGAGAGCACTTGAACACGTAACTCTAGATTGCACAATTATATACGAAGGAGCTATGGCTGACTCTTTCAGGGTTCTGCAGCGTCTAATGGCTAGCGATTAACATTAGTCTTGTATTGTCAGATTTTGTGCTATGATCGCGCGTAACTTGCCTCAATCTTTTTTACCGGTTCATGCATCTAACCTGAACAGCCAGCCGAATACCTGGCTGTGAGGCTTGTATGTTCTTGTCGGCTAGGGGGACAAAGTGAGTAAACCAAATAGAGTAATACCTCCGGAACTTCCGATCCTTCCGGTTCGCGATACGGTGTTGTTTCCGGGAGCGGTGATGCCGTTGCCGGTGGGCCGCGAGAGTTCGCTGGCCCTGCTGAATTCGCTGGAAGGCGCCGAGAAGATCCTGGGAGTGGTGGCGCAACTCGATCCGCGGATCGAGGCGCCGACGGGAACCGATCTGCATAGCGTCGGCACGCTGGCGAAGGTTCACAAGATGGTGCGCATGCCCAACGGCAACGTAGTTGCGTTCCTGGAGGGTATCGAACGAATCCGCGTGATGGAAGTGCTGGGTTTCAAACCCTTCCTGAAGGCCCGCGTGGAAGCGCAGCCCGATCTGGAAGATCAGCGCGACGCGGAATTGACGGCGCTGGAGCGGAACGTTCAAGAACTGTTTCGCGAGGTGGTGGCGCGGTCGCCGCAACTTTCCGACGATTTGCAGACCGAAGTAATGGGCATTGAATCGCCCGGCCGTTTGGCGGACTTCGTCGCCTCCACGCTTCCTTCGCTGAGCACGATGATTCGGCAGGAACTGCTGGAAACCTTCAGCGTGCGGAAGCGCCTGGAAGCTTTAATTAACGAATTGACCAAAGAGCGTGAAGTTCTGGACCTGCGCAACAAGATTCACGACCAGGTGCAAGAACAGGTGAACCAGAGCCAGCGCGAATTCCTGCTGCGCGAGCAGATGAAGGCCATCCAGAAGGAACTCGGCGAATCCGACGATGGACAAGCCGAAATTGAAGAGTTGCGCAAGAAAGTGGAAGAGTCCGGGATGTCCGCCGAGGCCAAGAAGGAGTGCGAGCGCGAACTCAAGCGCCTCGCGAAGATGACTCCTGCTTCGGCGGAATACATGGTGGCCCGCACGTATCTGGAATGGATGACGTCGCTTCCCTGGAACAAGACTTCCGGGACCGATGACATCGACATTCCGAAGGCGCAGGCCATTCTGGACGAAGACCACTACGACTTGGTGAAGATCAAGAATCGCATTCTCGATTACCTGGCCGTTAAGAAATTGCAGCCGGGCATGAAGGGACCGATCCTGTGCTTCATCGGGCCTCCAGGCGTGGGCAAAACCTCGCTGGGAAAATCCATTGCACGGGCGCTGGGCCGCAAGTTCGTCCGCATCTCGCTGGGCGGCATGCACGACGAAGCGGAAATTCGCGGTCACCGGCGCACTTACATTGGCGCATTGCCGGGCCAGATCATTCAGGGAATTCGGCGCGCCGAGACCATGGACCCCGTCCTGATGTTGGACGAGGTGGACAAGCTCGGCCGCGATTTTCGGGGCGATCCGTCCGCGGCACTGATGGAAGTGCTCGACCCGGAACAGAACGCCACGTTCCGCGATCACTATCTCGATGTGCCCTTCGATCTCTCGAAGGTGCTCTTCATCGCGACAGCAAACTGGCTGGATCCGATTCCGGAGCCTTTGCGCGACCGGATGGAGATCATCGAGCTTTCCGGCTACACGGAAGAGGAAAAGGTCCACATCGCGAAAATGTTCCTGATCGCGCGGCAAGCCAAAGAGAACGGCTTGGCGCTCGGCGAGCAAATCGAATTCACCGACGAAGCTTTGCACGAACTTATCCGCCACTACACACGGGAAGCGGGCGTGCGCAATCTGGAACGCGAGATTGGCACACTCGTTCGCAAGCAAGCGCGGCGTCTGGCGGAAGGGAAAACGGACAAGCTCGTCGTCACTCCCGAAGTAATTCGGGAAGTGCTCGGCATTCCAAAAGTGCACCTCGAGAAGGAAGTCGAGGAACGCGTCCAGAAGCCGGGCGTTTCAGTCGGCCTGGTTTGGACACCGGTGGGCGGCGACATCGTCTTCATCGAAGCGAGCAAGATGCGCGGCGGGAAGACGTTTACGATGACCGGCCACTTGGGCGACGTGATGCAGGAATCTATGCGGGCGGCGCTCACCTGGGTACGTGCAAACTCGGAGCGTTACGGCATCGATCCGGACTTCTTCCGCAAACAGGACGTGCACATTCACGTGCCGTCCGGCGCGGTACCCAAGGATGGACCTTCCGCCGGCGTTGCGATGGTGACGGCGCTGGTCAGCTTGCTGACCGGCAGGCCGATTCGCCCGCGCGTGGCGATGACCGGAGAAATTTCGCTCTCCGGCATCGTGTTGCCGGTGGGCGGAATCAAGGAAAAGGTGCTCGGCGCCAAGCGTGCGGGAATTCAGGAAGTCATCCTTCCTTCAGAGAATGAGCCGAATGTGAAGGAGGACTTGCCGGAAGAGATGCTCGGCGGCATGAAGATTCACTTCGTGCGTACCGCCGAACAGGCGCTCGAAATTGCCCTCGGCAAATTCGAGAAGACCGTCCGGCCCGTGCCGGGCGGACCGCGTGGCGAGGATCGTCCCCCACTCGTTGGTCCGGTCCACTAAAACAACGCAGTCCGGTAGAGACAGCCAGGAGAGGCCCGGGATCATTCCCGGGCCTTTTGTTTTTAGCGCACACGAAGTGTTTCCCGTTGCGGCAGAAGGCGCAATCGCGTACAGCTAGAAAGTCTCCGATGCCCTATCGTCCACGAGAACTGGCGGTGCGAGCGCGCGAAGCCGCCACGCTGCTGCTTAACACGCTCGACCACGATGAGATGGTCCAGCGTTTCCTGGATATTTACGCGGCGGAAAATCGCCGGCCGGGACGCGCCGATCAGCCCGCGCATTACCGCGAGCAACTTGAAACCATTCGCCGCGAAGCTCTGCTGGCGATGGTGCTGCGTACGGAGGCGGCATTGCCTACGCGCCTGAAGGTGCACGTTACGGTGCGGGAGACGAAGCGGCGCGTGCAGGTCAAAAAAGGGAAAAAGTCCCCGAAGCGGAAACGCGAGACGCGGAAAAGAACGCGCAAACCGGGGCTGGACCTGGCGATTCCGCTGCTGGATCTTTTCCGGGAGGAATTTTTTGTCGCACTCGGCCAGGCCCTGCGCTGGAATGACCAAGATGCGCAGGAATTCTGGCACGACCTGGAGCTATACGAAAGCCTGACGGCGTATGATGCGCGGCGCCAGCAGGGCCGCAGCGCGCGCGCGATCACTTCCGGGCCGTTCGTGGACCGGACGGCGTTGCTGCTAGACCCATCGTTGATGGAGCAAGCACGGCGCGCGGCCGGCAAATTTCAGCTGGAGCTAAACGCTGCCGCCGACCGCGTGCTGCGCAGCGTTTTTTCGCGCCGCCGCATGAATTGATTCCCTGCCAATTGCCGAAACGCTACGGCCGGGCCTCGAGGACGATGTTAAACGGTGTTTCCGCGGCGCGCCGCACGCGAGTAAAGCCCGCCGCTTTCAAAATCTTCGAGAGGCGTCCCTCGCCGGCCTGCGCTCCCAGGCCCAGCCCGACTTCCTGCGACAGAGAAGCGGGAGTGCAAAGCATCGTCGAAGCGGCATAAAACACGCGTCCGATGGGGTTCAGGTTGTCCTCGAGTTTATCGTTGGCAAACGGCTCGACGATCATCCAGGTACCGTTGGGATCGAGTGTATCGCGCACGTGGCGCGCCGCCCCTTCCGGATCGCCCATGTCGTGGAGGCAATCAAAGAACGCCACGAGGTCGTAGCCCTTGCCCGGATATTCCTTCGCGGACGCGACATCGAATTTCACGCGATCGGAAACGCCCGCTTTGGCCGCAGCCTCGCGCGCCAGTTCGATGGATTTGGGGTGATAGTCGAATCCTACGAAGCTCGATTGGGGATACGCCTGCGCCATCAGGATCGTCGAGGTCCCTAATCCGCAACCGACGTCCGCAACGCGCGCTCCCGCTTTTAGCTTTGCCTCGGTGTCTCTCAGCGCTGGAATCCATTCGTTGATCAAATGGCCGCGATAGTTCGGGCGGAAGAATCGTTCGGTGCCGACGAAAAGGCAGGCGTCGTGTTCGTGCCAGCCGACGCCGTTTCCGGAGCGAAACGCATCGGTAATCTTTGGGACGCTCTTCAGGCTTGCTTCCACGATCTGAAAGTATCCGGGCAGAAAAACAGGGCTGCTCTCATCGGCCAGCGCGAGCGCCTGCTCCGGAGGCAAGGTGTAGCGGCCGGTGCCGGCGTCGTAGGTCACGAATCCGCCGGCAGCTTGAGCGGCGAGCCATTCGCGCACGTAGCGCTCCGTGGTGTTGGTCTTGGCGGCGAGTTCCGCGGAGGTCATGGGAGCCGAGCCGGCCATGGCCTTGTAGAGGCCGACCTTGTCGCCGATCAGGATGAGAGCCGTATTCATCGCAGCTCCCATCTCGCCGACGGCTTTCATCATGAATTCGTGCAATTTCGCTTCGTTCACGGGTTGTGGCGCTGTAGAGGACATGGGAAAACCTCCAAGTTGGACGTGAGCCGGGGTACGTTCCGAAAATTGGGCCGAGTCTATCTTTGCGTGATAGGACAAGTCAATCGCCAAAGCTTATGCCACTCTTGCTGCGTTTTTGCTATCCTCGCGCCGGTGCTGATAATTTTTTACATTCTGGTGATGGCGCAGATTGCCCTGGGCGCCTATTCGCTCTGGGAAGGCTTCTCCTGGTTTCGCCTGGTACGCCGGCGTTTGGGGTCGCACGCCGGCTTTTACGCGCCGACGACCGCGCTCATCTGTCCTTGCAAAGGGAATGAACGCGGCCTGGAAGAAAATCTTCTGGCGCTTACTCGCTTCGATTATCCGAACTACGAAATTTATTTCACGCTGGCCACCAGCCTGGATCCCGCCCTGAAAGTGATCGAGCGCGTGAAAGCCGCCAGCCAGCGTCCAGTGCACATCGTGATCGCGGGGGCGCCTTCCGATTCCAGCGAAAAAGTTTACAACCTGCAACGCGCTGTGGAGGCGCTGCCTGCCGATAAATTCGAAATGCTGGTATTCACGGATTCCGACGTGCGCTTGCCGCGCGGATGGCTCACCAAGCTGATCGCTCCGCTGCAGGATGCGCGCATCGGCGCCACCACTGCATACCGCTGGATCATCCCGAGCGGCTCGGGAATGGAATCGCTGCCGAGCTGCCTGGCATCGGCCTGGAACGCGGCGATCGCGACAATGCTAGGCAAACCCTCGGGAGATTTTTGCTGGGGCGGCGGGACGGCCATCCGGAAAAAGACGTTTGATGACGTAAACGTCTTGGAGGCGTGGAAAGGCGCAGTCAGCGATGATTTTGCGATGACCTGGGCGCTGGAGCAAGCGGGCAAGCCCATTGTGTTTTGCCCGGAGTGCCTAGCTGCCACATTGCATCCCTGGACGTTCGCCGAGTTGTTGGAATTTACGAACCGGCAAATTCTGATCACGCGCGTTTATTCGCCGCGCCGCTGGCAGATAGGCGCGATCGTGCATTTGAGCTACGCGGTGACGCTGCTGTACGCGGTTTATGTGATTCTTTACAGCATCGTTGACGTTGACCCGTGGGGCCAGCTCCTGCTCCTGGTGCTGGCGATTCCGTTGCTGGCGGCGATGAAGGGCGCGATGCGCACCATCGCCGTCGGCGAGGCCATGCCGGAATGGAAAGGGAAATTGCAGGAATGGAGTTGGGTATGTCCGGTGCTGGCGCCGGTGGTTCCATTTCTGTTTTCCTGGAATTTCATTATGTCCCTGGCGGGCAAATCCATTCGCTGGCGCGGCATCCGCTACGAACTGGTGGCGCCGAATATGACGCGCATCCTCAAACGCTAACGCTCGGCGCTAGGGCCGGCGGCGCTGTGAATGCGCGCTGGATCCGGCCCAAGTAATAACCTGTTGCTGCGCCTGCCGGGATCGCCAGCCACCATCCTGCGCGTAAAACATTTTCCGAGCCCACCAGCAGAAACAATACCGAAGCGTATTCCTGCGTCAGAACCTTTGTAGCACTCCGGCTGGCAAATCCCAGCGCTACGATCACCAGCGGCGCAAGAATGGCGCCGACGCCGACCCAATGCAGGGGAGTCTTACACTTCAAGGCCGCCATAATTCGCCGCAGCAAAAAGCCAAACAGCAGCGCAGTGGGCGCTCCGAATAGATATCCGTAAACGATAAGCGTCAGAAAGCCCTCGGTTGCCTCTGGCAATAAATCCTGGCGGGAGACCAGTATCAAATCCCAACACCACACCACGACGACCATGAAGAAGCAGCCCAGCGCCCAAGCCGCCAGGTAGTAGATCAGGCTGCCGCGCCGGGTCATATCCGGCGCTGGATGTTGGGGAAATCGAGCCAGACTTTCACGCCGCAAAAATGCGAGCCTTCGGTGCAGATCGGCGTGGAAATCCCGGCGCGGAGATGGCAAGGAGGCCCGATGTAGCGCGCGAGTTCGGGGAAAACCGCGCTCACTTGTTCCACTTCTTCGATGGAAGATTGATAGATCTCTTCCTGAGCGTTGAAGCAGGTGCGCATGGTCCATTTATGCAGCAGGTGCAGCAGCGAACCGGATTCGACCAGGCGTATCGCTTTCGCATTGGGCAATAGATACAGCGCGAACTCGCGCGACACGCCGCGGTCGAGCAATTCATTTTTCGCGGACCACGCTTCTTCCATGGCCTGCTGATAAATTTGCAGAGCGCGCGCGTTGTCGCGAATCAGCATCGGCGTGATGTAATCCGGCGAGCGCGTGTCCGCCAGCGTCAGCAGGGGCCGCGAGCCGGGAACCATGCGATGCCGCTGGTCCTGGCTATCGGCGGTGTGGCTGATTTTTTTTGCGAATGTGAAATTGGCGTGTTGCAGCGGCCGCATGAGCGGCGCGTGCACTCCGATATTCAGTGTTTCGCGCCGGTAGGGATTTCGCGCCGGGTTCAGCATGCGGTCGAGTGCTTCCGCATCCGAGCACTGCCCGCCGGTCAAGCCCACGACTGCGCGAAATGCATCGGCCATCACCCGCAGTGCGCCTAGGGAATAATCAACCAGCTTCGAAGTCTTGCCTGAGAGGTTGACATCGAATTCGGCGGCGAACGCGTCACCGTCGTGAACCGGCTCACCCCATTCGGGCGGCGCATCCATCGGTTCATTGTCGAAACGATCGAAAAATTGCGGATCGGTCTCGCGCACACGTGCAACCATTTCGCCAATCACGCGGCGCGCTTCGCTGGGCGTGTCACTGGCCGCGAGCATCCGGTAGAGCCGGTGCAGCACGATTCCGGAAACTGTGTGCACCATGGTGGTGAAGGCCGCGACGGGGAGGACATAACGTGCGACTTCGATAGCGCGCTTCTCGGATTGGCGCTGGACTTTTTGAACGCGTTTGGGATGAGACATCGAACTGACGTGCCAAATGTCGGCAAGGATCTGGTGAGCCGCTGGCTCGAGCACGCCCGCCAGCTCGCGATAGTGACGCCAGGCTCGCGAAACGGCGCGTTGGTAGATCGCACGTTCCGCCAGCCCGAAGGTCTCGCTTTCCGGCGGGACGTACGCTTGCGCGCGATCCAGACGCACGTAACGCTGGCTCTGCTGCTCGGAGTTATAGAACGGATGAGCATGCAGGAAGGACCACACAAACTGGCGGCTGATATTTTCCAGGCCGAATTCGAAATGGGCGTGCTGATAAACCGTGTGGTGCCCGCCAAAATAAGTCGCTGAGCCGATCATCACGCGCTGTTTTTCGGTGACTTCTTCCGGCGCGATCAGCCGCGGCGAGTAGCAGGTGCGCGCCGCTGCAATGGCCGAATCAAACGCTTGCGCGAAATGGTTGCGCAGGGTGACGCGCGGCGCAGCGGTTTCTACTTGTGAGTCTGGTGAAGAGCCGGATGACTGAGTCAATTGCGTGGCCATTTCCAAACGGCATTGTACACCGGGCGCGAGTCGGATTCACGGCAGAGAAGACGACCCAGGAAAAAAAAAGCCCCGGATTTTGCACCGGGGCTTCTGAAAATCGGAGCCAGATAGCGAAAGGCGAGCAGCTACTTCTTCATCGCAGCAGCTTTATCGGCGTATTTCTTTTGAAAGCGCTCGACGCGGCCGGCGGTATCAACCAATTTCTGTTTTCCGGTGAAAAACGGATGGCAGTTCGAGCAAATTTCCACGCGGATCATTTGACCCTTGAACGTGGAGCGCGTATCGAACGTATTCCCACAGGCACAGTGCACCTTCACGGGGTGGTAATCAGGATGAATTCCTTCTTTCATAAAGCTCCTCTTGGCCAGCCGGTCTGCGCGATTCCCTCAGGCATGATGCTACGGTCGCGTCGCTAGGCTAGCGCGAAACCCTCATTATACCGGTCTTTTTGCGATTTATCAACGCGAGCGAGATCGCGGGAAATCATCGTTCGCAGATTATGAAGGCACAGACTTGTCAGGAAACGAAGGCGCAGCCGACGCGAGCGCGTCCGGCGCCCACTGACTGCGTATAGGCCTTGCGAAGAACTACCCGCACGGGCGGCAGAATCGGCACGTGCAGAACGGCGTTGAACTGATTGGGTATCTCTTCGGCCTTCTCGAGCAGCAGCGCAACACCACCATAGCTCAAGTCCAGCACGGTCGCGGTCTTTTGGTTCACCTCCGTCAGAATGGCGTAGGCTTTGGTTCCGGCGAGAGACACGCGTTCCCACTTGCGAGCTTCGGGGCGAGCTACCGGAGGACGAATCTCCGCTGGCGGTTGTTGCGACGCAGGAGTTTCGTGCCGGAGGGAAGAAACCGCCGACGGCGGGGCGCCAGCTGGGGCTGGTGCGGGAGTCTCGCGCGGTGCCTGTCCAGCCGTGGAAGGTTCGCGCGAGGGATGCGTTTCCAATGGGATCACGCGCGAGGGAGCGCGGCCATAATTCTTGAGTTCATAGAGCCGTTGGTCCGCCAGGCTCAGCAGCGCGCTCTTCTGATCGCCGTCTTGTGGATAAACCGCGACGCCGAAATCAAGCGTAACGCCCACCTTCATTTTTAAAGGGCGAATGTCCGTTTCGTATTGTGTGCGCACGCGGCGGCAAAGAGTGATGGCCTGCTCGGGATCTGTCTGCGGCAGTAGCAGCGCGAATTCATCTCCGCCAATGCGAAACGCAAAGTCAGAAGCGCGCAGGGTCTTGCGCAACGTGGCAGCGGCGAGCTGGAGCACCTGGTCGCCTTGCAGATGTCCGTGGCGGTCGTTCACTTCCTTGAGTTTATGCAGGTCCAGGATCACTACCGCGAGTTGCTGCCCGTAACGTTTTGCGCGATTGAGTTCTTTGTCGAGATATTCGTCGAACAGCCGCCGGTTGTAGAGGCCCGTGAGCGCGTCGGTGGCCGCATTGATTTGCAATTTCTTGAAGTCGTCATATTCCATGAGAATCGGAACACGAAGAAACTTCGTGGAGGCTAGCACATCCACCATGGCCGTCTTGAGCGAAACGCGCTGTCCGAGGTTCTCGGCCAGTTCACGTCGGCGCAAGAGAATCCGTTCCCAATACTCATTGCTCTGCGCGTCGGTGAGATCGATTTGCGCGATGGTGCGGAAGAATTGCCGTAGAAATTGTCCTCGGACCGAATCGTCGAGCCCATCCAACGTCTCCACAAGGAGATCCAGGAAGGAGTCTTCGGCCGAGGGCTGCGGCTGAGAAGCGTCGCCGGGCTCAGGCATCTGTGGGATCCGCAATAGTCTTATTGTTCCCTATAAACAGGGACACTGCGGGGGCAGCAAAGTACTAGCACGAGACAGTCCAATCTCAAACAACAAAGCTCACAGTCCACAGCGTCGCAAATCAGTGTTAACAGTAGCTTTAGTTTACAGGATCCCGGTACCGACAGCCAAACACCCAGAAGCTTCCTAGCAATGTAGAAAGCGTTTCACATTTCGCCTAGGGCTCTGCATGAGAGGGTTGCAACGGAAGGAAAAAACGTTAGCCGATGGGTTTAAGGAACTCGACCCCAACCAAGTAAACGTCGCCGGCCTCTTGCTGACGGCGGACCTTCGCCTGAATCGGGGGCATGCCGGATGGAACCAAGGCTGAGGAGGTAATGGAGGGTGCGGGGATGGTCAAGGTGACCACATCGTTCACTGCCAGGCGACGTGGACAGGTGATAAAAGCACCTAGCCCGCTGATATCCAAGGTTTTAGCTAGCTCCAAAAATTGTTCACCCTGAGCATCCTTCCCGCGTACGAACAGGGGCACCTGAAGCCGAATGCGTTGAAACCTTCGGCGCTCATCAGAAAGGGGATCTGTCGCGGCGCGGTGGTGCAGTACGCTTTCTCGAATTACCATCGGTACCCCAGTTTTAGTACTACCAGCTGATGGCAATTTGAGGGCAAGTTCGCCGACCAGCGCAGCTTAACGTAAGCCAATTCCTGACAGCTTGTTAGAGCGTATGTTGATTGACACGAATTCATGACTGTGAGTCGAGTGGGTAACTTAACTCCCTAATATTTCCAACATTGTGCAAAGTAGGACGCATTTACCATTGACACAACTTGGTGGCTTTGCGAGCATTGCTTTCCTTGAGCTCATCCCCGTTAGTGCCAGCCCGGGCTCGATCATAGTGTGTTTAGATGCTGTGCTCGGGATTTAGGAGCCTCGTTTGCCAAATAGTGCGGCAGTAGACCAGCAGGCAAACAACCAGCAGGTCTTTCATCTGGTCGCCAGCCTACTCGATGCCTTTGACCGTCCGCTGGTGGTCAGTGACAGGCTCGGGAAGGTCTTGTTCACGAATTTCCACGCGCAGGACCGGATCAATAACAAAGGCCTCGGCTCCAAGCTGGATCTGAACCTGTTCACGGATATCCTGAGCACGGATCGGAAAGAAATCCTACGGCAATTGGAAGGTGGGGAACAGGAACTGAATATCCCCATCGATTCCGGGATCGAAAAGCATCGCGCGCGCATTCGCTGGCTGCCCGAACCCGATTGGCTCGTCGCCTATTTGGAGCCAGGACCAACAGAAACCCCTGCCGACGAAGCTGCCATGCGGCAAACGGTCCAGGAGTTGATGCAGGAGCGCGAAATCACTTACCGGAATTTGCTGGCGGCGTATCTCCGATTGCAGGAAGTGAACCGGCAGAAGACGGTCTTCCTGGCTTCCGCCGCGCACGAGTTGAAGACGCCGCTGGCGGTGATGAAAGGCTACTACGACCTGTTGTTAACGGGCTCGCTGGGAAAACTCGACGATCGC
Organism: uncultured Acidobacteriota bacterium; assembly: GCA_963795005.1. Lineage (GTDB taxonomy): Bacteria > Acidobacteriota > Terriglobia > Acidiferrales > UBA7541 > Palsa-295. Next base: position 110,250 of record CAWCGE010000004.1, read on the forward strand.
CAGCGAGAGATTTTGCTCGAGTCGAAAGAAAGCTGCGACCGGCTGGTTCGTTTGGTGTCCATGTTCCTGAATTATTCGGCGCTCGAGAGCGGCAAGCTGGTTCTGCAGCTTCGCGAAAACGATTTGCGCGATTGCATCCAAGACGTCACTTGCCGGTGGCAGGACGCGTTCCAGCGCGCGAAGGTCCGCCTGGATGTTAAGATTCATCCGGAGTTGACTCCTTTCAAGTTCGATTACCAGAAAGTGCAACAGTGCATCGCGAATTTCATAGACAACGCGCTGAAACACACGCCTACGGATGGTTGCGTTATATTGGTGGCCGAACCGCATTTCTGGGAGCGCCGCATATCGGAAGCGGCTCCATCGGCGGACCGCCGGCGTGGCCGCGGCCTGCGCCCTAACAGCGTGCTGGTTTCCGTATCGGATACCGGTGGCGGCATTGCTGCGGAATTTCATCAGGAAATTTTCGAGGAATTTGTGCGTGTGGATCCCTCCTCCTCGGGGATGGGATTGGGCCTGGCGATCACCAAACGGCTGATCCAGGCGCACCGCGGAAAAGTTTGGGTGGACAGCGTAGTCGGGAGCGGGAGCTCTTTTTCTTTCCTTCTGCCGATTCACGTCGAATAATCACCGAAATCGATCGGAGCTGCAACGCGCGGCTCTCTAGGAAGGACGATGCCGGACAAAGAAAAGATTCTGGTAGTGGACGACGAACCGAGTATTCGCAAATATCTCCAGACGCTTCTGGAAGTGGACGGGTTCGGCGTGGAAACCGTGTCCAGCGGCAAGGAAGCGCTGGAGCGCATCGGGTCGGGCCAGCGTCCGGATTTCGTTATTCTGGACGTGCTGATGCCGGAGATGGACGGCCTGGAAACCTTGCGGCAACTGATGCAGGTGGACCGCACCCTCAACGTGATCATGCTGTCCTGTTCGAACGAAGTCACCACCGTGGTCGAGGCAATTCGCATGGGCGCGCTGGATTACCTCACCAAGCCTTTCGAGAAGCCGGAACTCGACGCCGCGTTTCTAAAGTGCCGCCAGAAACAGCAACTACGCTCGGAGAACAAATCGCTGCGCGAATATTGCGAGGCGCTGACCGAAGACCTTTCGTTCCTGGCGGCGAGCCCGCAGATGCTCAAGATTCGCCAGCAGATCCTGCAAATCGCGCCCGTGGACGTTCCGGTTTTCATCAGCGGCGAGAGCGGGGTGGGCAAGGAAGTCGTTGCGCGGATGATCCACTTGCGTTCCACGCGCCGTGTGCAGCCTTTCGTGAAAGTGAATTGCGCCGCTTTGCCGGGAGAACTGCTGGAATCGGAACTCTTTGGCTACGAGCAGGGAGCATTCACCGGCGCGGTGCGCGCCAAACCCGGCAAATTCGAGATCGCCAATAAGGGCACGATCTTCCTGGACGAAATTGCCGAAATGAGCCCGCACTTGCAGGCCAAGCTGCTGCACGTGCTACAGGACGGCCAGTTTTCTCGTTTGGGCGCGCGCGCCGTGGTTAACGTTGACGTGCGGGTGCTGGCCGCCACCAACTTGGACGTGAAAGATGCCATGCGGACGGGTCGCTTCCGTGAGGATCTTTATTATCGCCTCAACGTGCTCTCGATCCATATCCCGCCGCTGCGTGAGCGGACCACGGAGATTCCCCTGCTGTTCCATCATTTCCTCGCGAAGTACAGCGAGAAATACGGAAAGCCGGCCCCTGATCCTTCGAAGCATCTGCTGGAAGCGGCGCTGCGCTATCCGTGGCCCGGCAACCTGCGTGAACTCGAGAACTTCGTGAAGCGCTACGTGATTCTCGAAGATGACGAAGGCAGCTTTCGCGAGCTGCTGGAAATGACTGGCCAACAGCATCGCACCGCTCCGCGCGAGGAAGCTCCTCCGCCGAAGGAGCAGGGCCTGAAGGCGCTGGTCCGCGGCTTGAAGGACGAGGCGGAAATGGAAGCGATCGCTGACGCTCTCGAAAAGACGAACTGGTGCCGCAAGGACGCAGCGCGCATGTTGGGCATCAGTTACAAAGCTTTACTGTATAAAATGCGGCAATTCAATCTGGACTCCGGGCGCGGCGCCCGCTCCGCGGCGGCGAAAGCTGCAAGAGAAGCGGCCACGAAGGAAACCGCCGCCAAAGAAGCGGAAGCTGCCAAGGACGCGGCCTTGAAAGAGTCCGCTCCGGCGATTCGCGGTTCTTAATCGACGCCGGTTCGGCGGCAGCAAACGGCAGACAAAGCTGTTTGTTGCCGAAATCGGCGCGTTGCGCGGGCCCTATGCCGCTGCGATTTCCCGGAAAAAACGCTCAAAAAACCGAATCGTACTAGTCCTACGCCTGTTGCAAAGTGTTGCATATCTAGAGCACATTCAGCGAAATAGCACTACCCTTCTACCCCGCCTTGGTCTAGTATTCGCTGCGAAACGGGGGCGCCCGCAAGAACACCTGCGGGAATATCTGAGTTTGGCCTTGCAGGCGACTTCCCGACTCAATCCTTGTCGCTGTTTTCAAAGGGTTTGCCAGCTCTGAGGGATTTTACTGCGGCCCGGCTCGGGAGATACGTCGTCAAAAGGTCCCGACGGCGCAACCGCTACGGGGTCGAATTGCCTTTGGAAGAGGGATTGCTACTCCGGGCATACGGGGACGTGTTGCACTTCAATCTTTCCTTGGAGGAGCAGTGGGGATGACGGAGCGTCGCTTGGCACGCCGGTATGATCTGTCGCTACCGGTAAACGTCCGCCTGCCGATCAATCGGGAACCGGGCACCCATAACGGTCAGACCCGGGACATCTCGACGCGCGGCGTTTACTTCACTATGCAGAAGGACCTGGCTCCCGGCACAGAAGTTGACTTCACGCTCACCTTGCCGGCGGAAATCACCCGAGGAACAGAAGTCTTCGTTCGCGCGCACGGCCGCGTGGTTCGCGTGGATAAGCAGGAAGACGACGCGCCCGAGACCATCGGCGTCGCAGCGGTCATCGAACGCTACGACATTATTCGTGGCGAAGCATCCCAGATCTAGATTTTTTCGCTCGCTGGAGAGAGACTTCTTTTTATTTTCTCCTCTATTATTTTTGAGCCGGGCCGGCAGCCACTCGGCACCGGTTTCTATGGCGAGCTATCACACTTGCGGGACTTCGTCCCGTGAGCCTCATTACGGCGCACTCTGTCGTTGCATTTCCCGCGTTATTCGTTCTACCATGCGCTCAGACTGAATCTAGGAGGGTCCGATGAGAGTTGCGGACCTGATTACCGCCCGCCGCGAAGTCTATTCCATCAAGCAAGACATGACTGTGTACGACGCCGCGCGCTATTTGCGCGAAAAGCAGGTGCGCGCCGCGGGTGTATGCGATCAACAAGGAGTACTTCTCGGCGTAGTCTCGCAAAGCGACGTTTCCGATAAAGTCGCCGCCGAAAACAAATGTCCCGCGTGGATGCGCGTTTCGGAAATCATGACAACACGCCTCATCAGCGCTACGCCCGATACCTCTCTTGAAGATTGTTTGCGGCTAATGGAACAGAACAGCATCTACCATCTGGTGGTCCTGGATCACGAAAAGGGTTTTCGCGGGATGATTTCGGTCACGGATTTGCTGCAACTGTTTGCCTCGGATCAAAAGGCCCGGGCGGATATGCTGGAGTCCTTGATCTTCCCGCAGCGCTGATCCCTACCATTTTAGCCGCCCACGCAACCTATTCTTGGTGTCCCAAACACACCAGAATCTACAGATAACGGGAAGGCGACTGGCATCGGCAGAAGCGAAGCTCACGCAGGGAAGGTCAGTTCCCAAAAGTGCCTAGGATTTTCTGACGAATGTAATACAGGGCGGTCCCTGTGGGACTCGCAGTACTAGGCGATCGCTCATGTCAACCTTTGTTATCTGGCTCAATACAAAAGAATTGCCATAAATTCTGGCTTTGTCAGCTCCCCGCCTGAGTACTACATGGTGCGGCGTGTTTGGCGGCAGGTGTGCAAGACTTTCACGGGGCACGGTGGACGCCTCATTCGCTCAAACTGGAAGCCAATGGCATCTGCCGCTGAAGCAAGACTCGCACCGCTAACCCATCCGATTGAAATACCTCCGCAGCACGTCTATTTTGGCCCGTCGGAGGCCATGCAGGCGGTTCGACAACGGGTGGAGCGCGCCGCTGGCCTCAACGTTCCCATTTTGGTCTTAGGCGAAAGCGGTACGGGCAAAGAAGTCCTGGCTCGCTTCATTCACGAGCGTTCCCCCTGGAATCAGGGTCCGTTTGTGAAGGTGAATTGCCCGGCCATCCCTGGAACCCTCATCGAAAGCGAGCTATTTGGGTTTCAGAAGGGCGCTTTCACCGGGGCGCATGCGGCCAAGCCGGGACGCATCGAAATGGCGCTGGGCGGAACGCTGTTTCTGGACGAGATTGCCGAGCTCGATTCCAGCCTGCAGGCCAAGTTGCTGCACGTCCTGCAGGACGGCCACTTCACCAGAATTGGCGATCATGAGGAAAAGCAGTTGGATGCTCGAGTGATCTGTGCCACGAATCGCTTGCTGCATCAGGAAATCGCCAATGGCGGGTTTCGCGCCGATCTTTTTTATCGCATCAATGTGATCACCATCACCCTGCCATCCCTCCGCGAGCGGAGGGACGACATTCCTTATCTTGTCGAATACCTTCGCGAACAATTCAATCGCCGGTTTCAACGCGATGCCGCGCCGGTTTCCCGCGAAGCGCTGCAACTGTTGCAGCACCGTGATTGGCCGGGCAATATTCGCGAGCTGGAAAATTGCATGGCGCGCTACGTGATCCTGGGCTCGGAGGAAGCCTTCCATACCGACCGCGATCACTTCGCTGAAAAGAAGCCCCTCGCGATTTCGTACGAGATGAATGAAGAGGGCAATATCCCGCTGAAGCGCATCGCGCAGCAGGTTACGCGCCGCATGGAACACGACGTAATCCTGAAGGTTTTGCAGGCCAATCACTGGAATCGGCGCAGGACTGCCGAAATCCTGAAAATCAGTTATCGCGCGCTGCTTTATAAAGTCCGCCAAGCTGGTCTGCCGGCGAAGCGTCCCCGGCGAAGCAGCCAAACCGGCGACAGGCTCCCGGAAAACTCCTAAAGCGAATGAATCGCGACCGCGATTCGCCGAACCTGGCTAACGAACCGGTCCTCCTGGCTCTCGCTCCCCACCCTGCTGAATAGCTCCGTTTCAAACCCCGCAAGTACCCGTATCTGGTATGAAATCACCCCTGCTAACTGGCTTGCCCCTGCGAGCTAATTCCGCTAGCCTTAACTGCGATGGTAAAGGCCGCTACCAATTCAAAACTAAAAGTTTGCTTGTTGTCGCCTCATCCGATGGTGCTTGAGGAGTTTCGGCGTCTTCTGACGGATTCATCCTTCCAGCTGGTCGCCCGGCAGCTCGAATCCATGCTGGCTCCCGACCTGCGCAACCTGGAAGTGCCACGCGCTTCGGTCTACGTGATTGATGCCCATGCGGCGCGGCAGGCGACTGGCGCTCTGCTTGGCAACATCCTTGACCACAACGCCGCGGCCCGTCTGTTGGTGGTGGGTGACAATCTCAAGGAGGCCGACAGCTATACGCTTCTGCGGCAAGGCGTTAAAGGTATTCTGAATTACAAGGAAGCGCGCGAACAGCTCCCGCGGGCCCTGCCGCTGGTCGCCTCAGGCGGGTTCTGGGTACCTCGCGAGGTGCTCTCGCGCTTCGTGGATTCGATTCTGAGCACCACCCAAGGGCGCCGCTTGCGCGGTGATTCTCCGGCGGAACTCAGCCGCCGCGAGCAAGAGGTTCTCGCGGGGCTGCTGGAAAATCTCGCGAATAAGGAAGTTGCCGACCGCCTGCACATTTCCGAGCGCACCGTGAAATTTCACGTTTCTAACTTGCTCGCCAAATTCGGGGTTCGCCGGCGCGCTGACCTGATCCTGCTGTGCTACCAGCGGCGCGGCGCTGGCGCCTAGTCGAGAAACTGCAACTCTTTTTGCCGCCAGTGCCTGCGTTGAATCCGGTTTCGGTTTCGCTGCTATAATCCTTCACTGAACACTTTCTTGCCGAACTCCGTGAATTTCACTTTATGGCTACGTTCTTCATAGAAAATTTTGGCTGCCGCGCCACCGAAGCCGATGCTGCTTCGCTCGGGCGTTCCCTGCGTGCTAGCGGACTGGAAATGCTCGACGGGCATACTGGCGCAGACGTCGTTGTGCTGAACACTTGCACGGTCACCGCTGCAGCGGATGCGCAGGCGCGCGATACCATCCGCAAGATGCATCGCGCCAATCCCGGTGCGCGAATTGTCGTAACCGGTTGCTACGCGCAACGCGCCCCGGAAGAGCTTGCCGCGCTGGAAGGCGTCTCCTGGGTGATCGGCAATTCGCACCAGACCGAAATCCCGCGCGTCGTTCGAGAGGGCTTGATGCCCCGTGCGCATGTGGGGGCAGCCGCTGGCGCCACGGGAAGCGCGCCAGCGCGGGATTTCATTCCTCTTGCGCAGCTGGATGATGAACCTATGTCGCTCGCGCGCGGACCCGCAAAAATTCTCACCGGCGATATTTTCGCGCAGACGTCGGTGCAGATTGCGCCCGTCGAAGGCGCCCACGCCGTCGCCGGAGATCGCACGCGGCCGATTCTGAAGATCCAGGACGGTTGCAATAACCGCTGCTCCTACTGCGTGATTCCGTTTGTCCGCGGGCGCAGCCGCAGCCTGGCGCCGGATGTGGTGATCGCCGAAGTCCAGCAGCTTGTTGCGGCGGGCGTGAAAGAGGTCGTTCTCAGCGGCATCAATCTCGGCGCGTACGGACGTGATCTTGTGCCGCGTGTAGAGCTAGCGCAAGTGGTGCGGCGGATTCTTGACGAGACGGCATTGGAGCAGCTGCGTTTCAGTTCCATCGAGCCGCAGGACGTGACCGGGGAGTTTGTCGCGCTCGTTGCTGCATCCCCGCGCATCGCGCGGCATTTCCATGTGCCGTTGCAATCAGGCTCGGACCCCGTCCTGCGCGCCATGCACCGCTGGTATCGCGCGGAGCACTATGCCGAACGCATCAAGCGGATCCGCAGCATGCTGCCAGACGCCGCCATCGGCGCGGACGTGATTGCCGGTTTTCCCGGCGAGACGGATGAAGATTTTCGAGCTACGTTCGAATTTATCGAGCGCCTGCCGTTCACATACCTGCACGCCTTTGCCTTTTCCGCGCGGCCCGGCACCAAAGCCACCGATCTCGGTGCGCCAGTGCCGGCGGGGATCATTCGCGAGCGCACCCGAGCGTTGCGCGCCCTGGGCCAGCGGAAAGCCGCGGAGTTCCGCAAACAGCAGACGGGAGGAAGTGCGCGCGCTCTCACGCTAAAGCGCGGCGGGGACACTTGGACCGAAGCATTGACCGGCAATTATTTGAAAGTGCGCGTTGCGGGCCGCCTTCCGGCGAATCTCTGGTGTGAAACGCGGATCGGCGGCGCAGACGAAATCGCCGGAGCCGAGCTCGAAGCGGAGATCAGCTCTCGAAGATAACTTCGGCGAGCGCGAGGTTGCCGCTGTGCGTGATGGTCAGCGAGATATTTTTCACGCCGAGCCGCTCCGCAAATTGGCGCGCTGCGCCCTGCAGCTGTAAGGTAGGCTTCCCGCTCGGTTCGCGCACCACTTCGATGTCCCGCCAGCGCACTCCCAGGCGCCACCCGGTACCGAGCGCCTTCATCGCCGCTTCTTTCGCCGCGAAGCGCCCGGCGTAACGCTCGAATTTGTGGCGATAACTTTCGCAGTAGGCGACTTCGCGCGGCGTATACAGCCGCTCGAGGATGGGTGCACCGTGGCGAGTAAGCGCCGCCTCAATCCGGTCAATTTCCGCGATGTCCAGCCCTAATCCGACGATCAAGTGCGCTCCTGGTTTGCAGCGCTTTCGGGAGATGCTCCGGTTCGCGCCGTCGCGCGATTATACCTATAATTGGAATGCGTCACGTTTCGCGCGTCTGACGACGCATCACTTAAATGGCTATCCCAACTGCCAAGAGAAAGCCGCTACCGCGCGGCGCCTTGCAAGCAAAATCGAAGCGGGTCGCAGCGTGGCGTTTGCGCCGCAGCAATGGCTTGCCGATTCTAGAATCTCCGGTGTTCGCACGTTTGGAGTGGCTGGCTCACGGATTCAGCACGCGTCCCAGCGGCGTGAGCGAGTCTCTGGCGAAGCGTGACAGCCCTTCCGGGTCTGCCAAGGTCTTGCACCTCGGCGTCACGGATGGGGATACGCGCGAGTGCGTCTTGGAGAATCGCAAACAATTCTTTGCGTCGCTCGGCGCAGAGAAGATGCGTGTCGTGGGGTTGCGCCAGATTCACTCTGACATGATTCATGTCGTTGGTACGGCAGTTGCGCCGCAAGGCGAGCAAGCACCAAAGGGTGACGCGCTCATTACCCGCGAGCCCGGCGTGCTGCTCGTGGTGCAAACAGCGGACTGCGTTCCCATCCTGCTCGCCGATACCAAGAATCGTGCCATCGCTGCGGTGCATTCCGGCTGGCGCGGAACGGCGCAACGCATTGCCGAAAAGACAGTCGGCCGGATGCAAATGGAATTCGGTACGCGCCCGCAAGACGTCATCGCCGCGCTCGGCCCGGGAATCGGCGGATGCTGTTACGAAGTGGGTCACGAAGTGGTGAAAGAATTCGCCGCGAAGTTTCCGAGCGCGCGTGATTGGTTCGCGGGTCCTTTCGATGCTCTCGAAAATGGCGACAATGATTCCAACTGGCTGCCGTGGCTTACCATGCGGCCTCCCGGCCACGCGCCGCCCGCACCCCGCGTGCAGCTCGACTTGATCGCTGCGAATCGCGCCATCCTCACGGCGGCCGGCGTCGCGCCGGACAAAATTCAATCCAGCGGTTTCTGCACTTCGTGTCGCAGCGATCTTTTCTTCAGCTACCGAAGGGAACACTCCGCCGGACGCATGATGGCCGCGATCGGCATCCGCGAGGAAAACTAACTCGCTGGAGAAATCTGCGCAACAGAAGCGCTTTCCTGCGTCGGGACCGATCCGAGCAGCGCAAGCTGGCCGCAGGCAGCCAGCACATCTTGCCCACGCGAGTAGCGGACGAAGACGCGTATATCTTTGTCGGCGAGAATGCGACGGAATTCCTCGACGCGCGCGGCATCCGGCTTTTCGTAAGGCAGTTCGCCGGGATTCCATGGGATTAGATTTACTTTTGCGCGCAAACTCCCGAGCAACCGGGCGACGCGGCGCGCGTCTTCCGGCGCATCGTTGAACCCGCCTAGCAGCACATACTCAAACGTCAAATGTTCCCAGGGCCGCAGGGCGTAGCGCGCGCAGGCCTCCAGCAACTTTTCCATCGGGTATTTGCGGTTGATCGGCATGATTCTGTCGCGCTGCTCGTTCGATGACGCATTCAACGAAATCGCAAGCTTGGGACGCACCTTCTCCTGCGCCAGCCGTTCGATGCCGGGAATAATTCCGCTGGTCGAGAGCGTTGTATGCTTCGGCGTAATGGCCATGCCCTTGGGATCGAGCAGGATTCGCAGCGCCGCCATCACCGGCTCGTAATTCAGGAGCGGTTCGCCCTGGCCCATCAGCACCACATTCGTTTGCGGCTTGAGCGAGTCGCGATTTTCTTCAAGCGCGATCAGCACTTGCCCGATGATTTCTCCGGCGGTGAGGTTGCGGATCAGTCCGAGCGTAGCGGTGAGACAGAAATGGCAATCGACCGCGCAGCCTGCCTGCGTCGAGAGGCAAATCGTCTGGCGATTTTCTTCGGGCATGAAGACCGTCTCGACGGTCGCGGGCTGGGCTGGTCGAGACTCAGGTTGCGCTTCTGGGGCGTCAAGCGCGAGGACGTAGCGCACGGTGCCGTCGCGCGACCGGTACCGCCGCACGATCCGCGGCAGCGCGATAGAAGCCTCGTGCGCCAGCCGCTCGCGCAGCGCGGCGGGCAAATTCGTCATCGCCGCAATGTTAAATCGCCGTTCGGCGTAAAGAGCGTGGTAAATTTGCGCGCCACGATACGCCGGCTCGCCGAGCTTCTGCAAAAACGCGCGCAACTCTGCCACCGATTGGCCAAGCAGATTCACGGTGCCGGCCGGTTCACGCCGTGGTTTCTCCGGAAGCATCTTGCCACCATAATAACATGCGGGCCGCGCGCGTTTTCCCGCTGCCGGAGCGGCCGCGCGGCGATATAATGGGGCTTAACATAAACACCTTTCCGCACAAAGCTTGAGGAGGTACAGCGATGGCAACTCGAACGCCCGTGAGCAGCAAAACTCCGATGGAAGTGATGGCCATTGACGAATGGGTGAAGCAGCTTAGCGCCATTCCGGAAAAAGAGTTCACCATTCCGCGCGTTTTCGGTTTCACCACGCGTAAGGCCATTGATCCTCAGACGCTCGCTCCGTATCTTTTTTATGCCAAGAGCCATTACACGCGGAATCTGATTCACAAATGCGAGCTTTTCGAAATTCTCGCGATTTGCTGGGACGTCGGCCAGGTCAGTCGCATCCACAATCACCGCGGCCAGAACTGCTGGATGGTGACGCCGATCGGGCGCCTGCGCGTGCAGAATTTTCGGGTGGAAAATCGGGATGCCGCGCGCGGCAGCTGCAAATTGGTTCCTTCCGATGCTTACGACATGGACCCCACGCATCCCGCCGTGGTGCAGCCCGAAGAGCCCGTGCACCAGGTTTTGAATTTGCCGGAATTTGGCGAGCGCGCCACGAGCGTGCACATCTACTCGTATCCCTACTCTTCCTGCGAAGTGTATTCGCTGGACAAAGGCGCGTATGCCGACGTCCCGCTGCACTATTCCAGCGAATATGGAAAACTCGACCCCCACGAGAAATTGATGTAGCCCGCCGCGCAGCCTGCCAACAAGCAATAGAAACTTTCCTTCGCCGCATATTACATTTAGCGCTGCACCGTGCCACAATACCAAGATACATGTCAGAGACGGATCATCAGGTGCAGCAACACGTGTTTCCCAACGGGCTGGTGGTAATCACCGAGGCGATGGAACACGTGCATTCTGTTTCAGTGGGAATTTGGCTGCGTGCCGGATCGCGCTGCGAACCCGCCGACGTGAACGGCATTTCGCATTTCATCGAGCACATGGTGTTCAAGGGAACCGCGCGACGCTCCGCGGAGGACATCGCGCGTGAAGTGGACAGCGTCGGGGGCATGCTGGACGCCTTCACGTCGAAGGAAATGGTTTGCTTCAACACGCGCGTTCTGGATGAACATCTTCCCAAAGCCTTCGACGTCCTCGCGGACATGGTTCTCGAGCCGAAATTCGCTGAAGACGAAATCGACCGCGAGAAGTCCGTGATCCTCGAAGAAATCCGCATGACCCAGGACAATCCCGAGGACCTGGTTCACGAACTCTTCACCCAGAATTTTTGGTCGCCGCATGCGCTTGGCAAGCCCATTCTCGGCACTCCCGAAACGGTTTCCGCTTTCAGCCGGGACACGTTGCGCGCGTGGTTCAGCCACAGGTACGCGCCGAACAATATGGTGATCACCGCGGCGGGCCATCTGACGCATGAACAGCTTGTGGATCTGGTGGCGGAGCGTTTCGCGAAACTTGCGTCTACCAGCGCTACGGCAGCCGAGCCCAAGCCGGAGCCCGCGCCGCACGTCACGCTGCGCACCAAGCACGAACTCGAGCAGGTGCACATCTGCATGGGCGTTCCGGCGCTGCCCATGACCGATCGCCGGCGCTTCGCCGTCGCCGTGCTCAACAACGTTCTCGGCGGCGGCATGTCCTCGCGGCTCTTCCAGAATATTCGCGAGCGCCAGGGGCTCGCCTACGCCATTTTCAGCGAACTGAACTCTTACCGCGACGCTGGAGCGCTTTCGGTTTACGCCGGCACATCGCTGGAAAACGCTTCGCAGCTGGTTCGTTCGGTGCTCGATGAATTCCGCAACCTGCGCGATGAACCCCTCACCGCGGAAGAGCTTCGCCGCGCCAAGGACCATCTGAAGGGCGCCACATTGTTATCGCTCGAAGGCAGCGGCCAGCGCATGAACAGCCTGGCGCGCTACCACATGTACTTCAACCGCCATTTCACCGCGCAGGATTTGATCGCGCTGCTCGAAAGCGTCACTGTGGAAGACGTCCAGCAGCTCGCCTGCGAATTTTTTCAGCCCGGCCGCATGGCCGCCTCCGTCGTGGGCAACCTCAACGGCTTCGAACTCACCCGCGAGCAGCTGGCGATCTGATCAACGCGCGATTCTCGATGTTGACGCCAGCCGCGCACTTTGCCATCATCTTTTCCGGCGTGGCGTGCGTGGGGCTTGCGATGTAACGGCGGCACGCGGGGGAAGCGCATCTCGTTTCGTGTATCCATTTTGGCGTCGGGTAGCACGGGCAATTGCACATTGCTCGAATCGGGGTGCACGACCCTCCTGATTGACGCCGGCGTCGGCCGCAAAGAGATGCTGCGGCGGTTCGAAACGCTGGGCCGCGCGCGCCCTGAAAACGTCGACGCGATCCTGGTCACCCACGAGCACAGTGATCATTCCAACGCGCTTGCTCAATTAGCGCGGGATTGGAAATGCCCTGCCTACCTCACCGAGCCCACCCACCGCGAAATCCTGAAGATGTACGAAGACGGCCCGAAGACAAAAATCGAACGCCTGATTTACATCCGCCCGGGAATCAAGTTCGTCATCGGCGATATTGAAATCACCGCCTTCACGATTCCGCACGACGCCGCCGATCCCGTCGGCTACGCCTTCTGCGCGAACGGGAAAAAAGTGGCCATCGTCACCGACCTGGGTTACATGCCGGAACTCGTAAAGCATCACCTGCGCGAAGCCGATTTCCTGATTCTGGAATCGAACCACGATCTGGACATGCTGAAGGTGGGCCCGTACCCGTGGTACATCAAGCAGCGCGTGATGAGCCGCACCGGGCATCTTTCCAATACGATTGTCAGCGAATTTCTGGCGGACTCAGAAGTTTTCGATGGACGCGCGCGCCATCTGGTTCTCGCGCACGTTTCCGAACAAAACAATACTCCCGATCTCGCTCGCATCTGCGCCGAAGAAGCCCTCGGGCGCCGCCCCGGCGAATTCGCCTTCCGCGGCACGCTGCACGTCGCCTCGCAACGCATCCCGCTCGGCCCTTTCGACCTGTAAAGGCAGGGCGAAGCTTCAGTTCTTAATCGAGCGGCAGCGCGTGGTTTTTCCCACGACCTTTAGCGCCTTGATATGCACAAGCGCCCCCCGAAGTCGTCTCGAACTTGAGCATTACGGCTTTTGACTCCGTCCTGACGGCGACGAATCGTACCTTCTGTCGGGCCATGTCTCGATATGACCGCTAGACGACGTCGCTTGAAAATTTACGACGGTGATAGGTTTCCACGTTGGGACTTCCTAGCGCGATTCTTCACGCTTGGCCAAACTGCTGTAGAAGGCGTCGTGCAACACCCGCGTCCGCCCCGTCTCCAGGTCCGCATCGCACACGATCGCGAGCCGCGCATCGAACAAGTTCTCGGCATTCATCGCCACTCCAGGTGCGACTTCGATTTGCACCAGGTCCGGGCCGCGATGCCCTTGCGGAGCGACCGCCTGCAAGCCGCTGCACTGATAGCACAAACCGGATTTATTGATCAGCGCGCAAAGCCCCTGGTAATCCTCAATCATCTTCGCGCGCGCCGCGGAAAGCCGGTGGCGGAACACGGGCTCCGAAACGCGCAGAATTCCGGCCGCTTCCTCTGCCGTAAATCCCAGAACTTCCTTCAGCATCACCGCCGCTTGCTCTGCTGGCGGCAGCGTGCGCGCGATGCAGGAAAAACAGAACGCGATATGCTCGCGAATTTCGAAGCCGAATTCCGGCTGCCGCATCAGATTCTGCAAGTTCTCGAAATTCGCCGGATTGGCCTTGGTTTCCTGTTCGCCGATCAATTGCGCTTCCACCCGCCAGCGCTTCTTCGCCCGCAAATGATCCAGGCAAACGTGCGTGGCGATGCCGAAAAGCCAGCTCTTGAATCGCGCTTCTCCGCGATACGTGCGTATGCCTTCGAGCACGCGCACCAGCACGTCTTGCAACAGGTCTTCGGCGTCCTGCCGCAGTGTCACCATCCGGTAGATGTAGCCGAAGAGCGGCTTGCGCCAGGGCTCTAGCAGCGCCCCGAACGCGCCACTGTCGCCTCCGCGCGCTTTTTCCACCAACTGCGATTCTTCTTCGGGCGCAATTTCCGGCAGCGCATACAAAGCCATCGGGTCACCTCAATGAAAAGATCGAGCCGCGCCAGTTTAAAATGAGAAACAAAACCGGCGCGGCTCGCCGACTTACTGCAGGACTGCTACTTCATCAGCGCTTGCGCGAGCTGCAGCCGGTTGCCGTAAGGATCGCGAAAAGTCGTGAGCCTCACGATGCCGGGAATTTCTTCGATTTTGCCTTCGAACTTGACACCGACCGACTCCAACCGCTTTCGCTCGCGCTCGATGTCAGTTACGTCGAGAACCACCGTCGCTCCCGGCTCTTTGCCCGCGCGCGGGTTCGCCGCAATTCCTATGGACCGTTCGTCCTCGGCACCCGCAAATTCCGCCCACTGCTGCGCCTCGAACGTTTTCTTCAAGCCGAGCACCTGGCCATAAAACTTCTTTGCAGCTTCAAAATCGTCTACGCCGTACCAGGAAACTTTCACTTTCATTGTTTTGCTCCTCCCGTTGAATTTGCCCTGCTGTGTATTAAGTCGTTTGACGCACAAGATTCCGCCAAGGCTATGAAACAAAGCCGGTTAATCGCGCCGAGCCGCACCGCCGGCGGGCACGCTTCGCGCCACCGGTTGAATTCGGGTATGATGGGACAGGGATTCGCCCCACCGTTTATTCGAATGAATCAGGCCGCTTGCGCTGGTTTTCATGTTCCGCGTGTGTGAGCGCCGCCAAGGGAGTGAGGTTTGATTTCACGTTACACGCGCCCGGAAATGGGCCGCGTTTGGAGCGAGGAAAATCGGTTCGAGAAGTGGCTCGAAGTGGAGCTGGCCGCATCGGAAACGCTCGCGGAAGCGGGCCTGGTGCCGCGTGAAGCCGCCGCGAAATTGCGCCAGCGCGCGCGCCTGGACGTTGCGCGCATCAACGAAATCGAAGCAAAAGTTCGCCACGATGTGATCGCCTTCACGATTGCCGTCCAGGAATCGGTGGGCGATCCGGAAGCCGCGCGCTGGCTGCACTATGGGCTTACGTCTAACGACGTGGTGGACACTGCGCAGGCGCTGCTCGTCCGCGAAGCCTCGCACCTGATCGAGAAAAAAATCGAAGCGCTTGGCGAAGTCCTAGAGCGCCGCGCCTGGGAATTCAAGGACACGCCGGAAATTGGCCGCACGCACGGCATTCATGCCGAACCCATCACCTTCGGCCTGAAGATCGCCAATTGGTATGCCGAAAATCGCCGCGACCTCGCGCGCTTTCAAGTTGCCGCGCAACAGCTGGCGGTCGGCAAAATTTCCGGGGCCGTAGGCACCTGCACGCATCTTGGCCCGGAAGTCGAACAGAAAATTTGCCAGCGCCTCGGCCTCGCCACCGCGCCCATCACTTCACAGGTGATTGAACGCGACCGCCACGCGCAATATCTCTCGACGCTCGCCATCGTGGCCGCGTCGCTCGAACGCATCGCGCAGGAAATTCGCCATCTGCAGCGCACCGAAGTTCGCGAAGTGGAAGAGCCCTTCGGCGGCGAGCAGCGCGGTAGTTCGGCGATGCCGCACAAACGGAATCCCGTTGCGAGCGAGCAGATTTGCGGCCTCGCGCGCGTGGTGCGCGCAAACTCCCTGGCGGCTCTGGAAAACGTGGCGCTCTGGCATGAACGCGATATTTCACACAGCTCGGTCGAGCGCGTGATTCTGCCGGATTCGACGATCTTGCTGGATTACATGCTGCATCGCACTACCGAAATTGTCGCGAATATGAAAGTATTTTCCGCACGCATGCTGCGCAACCTCAACGCCACACAGGGCCTGGTTTTTTCCGGGCAGCTTCTGCAGGATTTGGTGGAGCACGGAGCGCCGCGCGAGGACGCCTACAAATGGGTTCAAGCGCACGCGATGGCTGCCTGGGAATCCGAATCAAGTTTCCGCGATCGGATCAGCGCGGACGCCAACATTCGGAAATTTCTGGATGAAAAAGCTTTGGAACACGCCTTTGATCTGCATCGCCAACTGCGCGCCGTGGACGCCATTTTTACGCGCGTCTTCGGCACAAAATCCGCCGTAGCCGTCTGAAAGCAGCTATTTCCAATTTACTTTGGGTTTTTCGGCGTGGGAGCCGGAGGTTCAGGAGAGGAAGGCGCAGAAGCGTCTGGCGCGGGCGTGGATGCTCCCAGCTTTACTTCGGAGGAAAATTTCTTGTAGTCGCTGTAGCGGTCTATTTGGTTGGCTTTGAATTTCACGAACGCGAGCCGCGCCGCGGCGTGCACTTCATCGTAAGACGGCAGCCAGACCTCGTTGTTCACCATCGTTTGCTCGAAAACGAAGTTCGAGCCTTTCGAGAGGGAGGCCACCAGCCCGCCGGCGATTTTGAAGTTATCGCTAAAGCGCGCTTCCAGACGCGCCACGTCACGGGCCTGCTCGTCCACCCAGATCACGCCCACCAGTTTTTGCACGATCGTCTCGATCATGCTTTTCGGTTGGTAGTCCGGATTCGGACCGAAATCGAACACGATGACTTCCTGCCCGCGAAAAATCTCCCGACGCGGATTGCTGAATTTTTCGGCGCGCAAGAAATCGGAAATCTGCGCTTCCTCGCGCTCTTCTTCCTTCTGCTGCTTCTTGGGATCATTGGCCAGCTCGGCCTGTTTTTTCTTGGCCGCGTCGAACTCCTTGCTGAAGCGCTGGTCTTCTTTTTTCTTCTCGTCGCCTTCGAGCGTTTTGCCGTCCTTGGCCAGCTGGTGGCGGATTTCGTCGTCGCCCACGTAGAAAATGTCATATTCCTTCACGGAATGTGAAGTCACCTCGCCATTCGAGCCGATCTTGTCTTCTTCCTCGGAGAGGTGGCAGGTGTACTGCTTGACGATTTCGTCGGTCGCCTTTTGATTTTTTTGGATGTCGCGCAGAAGTTGCGCAATATCAGGCAGCGGACGGGTACCGGCGTGCGGGAAATCGAAGATTGAGTCGTTCACCGGCGAGTTGAGCTCCACGCGCGTGACGAGGATCTGATAGTCGCGACCGCCTCGCCGCAATTCGATCTTGCGCGGCTCGGGGATTCCGTTCACCGGCTGGTAATCGTCGTAATCATATTGTTCGATAGGCTCAGCCGGCGCCGCCGCGGCCGGTGCGGGCGAACGAGCACTGGGCGCAGCGGATTGCTCGGGACCATTTACGATTTCGCGCAGAATCAAGTGTGTTTGCGCGTCGAAGAAGACATCCCGCGTAACGCCTGGCGCAAAAGTGAACTGCAGATGATAGCTGCGATGCCCGTTGACGCTGTCCAGCCCTATGAGCCGCTCCGCGATTTTGTCCTTCTTCGCGTTCAAAAGCCGGTCGTTCAAATAGCGCGCAGTGGATTCCCATTCCATTGCCTCGCGGCCGGTAAAAGTGTGCGGACTGCCGGAAGAATCCTGGCCCCACGCGGATTTGCCGTTGTAGGCGGCGACAACGTGCTGAGGCTCGATAATGATCTCGGAATATAGCTTGTTCGGCGCTTTGGTGATCAGCGAATAAGAACCGGATGATGGCAAGGAATCATCCGTCGCAGCGACATGCAAATCTCCCGCGATGCTCAGCGACTGAATCTTCGCGAGCGCTTGCGCGCCGCCCTCCGCGTGAATGTATTGGTCTATTACCTTTTGAGCGGTTTGCGCGGCGGCAGGGCTGCCACCGGCGAACAAACCCAGCGCCGCCGCGATTGCCAAGAGGAACTGCCTGCGGACGCTGAGCGTGCTGCTCATCGCAAACGCTATTGGACTCGCTGGATGTAGCGCGCCTCGGACGTGTCTACCTTGATCTTGTCGCCGGCGCCGACAAAAGGCGGCACGTTCACCACCAGGCCGGTTTCCAGCTTCGCCGGTTTCATCACCGAGCTGGCTGTGGCTTTCTGGATGGTTTGCTCGGTTTCGACTACGGTCAAATCCACGGTGTCCGGCAAGAGCACGCCGATCGGTTTGTCGTCGTAATATTCGATCTTCACCGGCAAATTGGGGATCAGGTAATCGCGGGTATCGCCGACGATGTCGTTCTGCAGCGCAAGCTGTTCGTAATTCTGCGTGTTCATGAAGTGGTGCGTATCGCCGTCGCTGTAAAGGTATTCGAATTCGATTTCATCCACGACGACTTTCTCGACGAATTCCTCAGCGCGGAACCGGTAATCCAGCATCGAACCGCTGCGCAGGTTGCGCATTTTCGTCTGCATCGAACCGCGTTTATTGCCCGGCGTGCGATGGTCCACGCTGTAGATCACGCACAAATCGCCCTCGTGCTTGATGATCATTCCGGGGCGCAGTTGGGTTGCCTTTAGCATTACCAGCTCCTGAATTCCTGTGGGAAGTTTCTCCGCTCAGGGAGTTTCCAGTCATCGAAAATCTTGGGACGACCGAGTAGGCGCCGCGCGGGGCGCGAGCCACTCTCAACGCAGATTTTGTGCTGCGTGGAAACCGCTATTATAGCGGCCCGCACAGGCTACGGTCAAACGGGCGTCGGCACGAACAATTTGGCTCTTGACCGCAATCAGCTTTCGCGTAGTCATACTAATCTATGGCAGCTAACCCAACAGCCGACGCCCATCGCCCCAAGTGGAAGACTCTGCTCGCTTTCGCGATTATCTATTTTGTCTGGGGATCCACGTTTCTCGCCATTCGGGTCGGCGTCCGCGAAGTCCCTCCGCTGGTTCTGGCGGCGATGCGCTTTGCAATCGCGGGCGCGTTTCTCTATGGCTGGATGCTCGCCCGCGGCGAGCGCTCGCCGACCGCGCGCGAGTGGGGCTCTGCATCCTTACTCGGAGTCGTGATATTTGTTTTCGATTATGGCCTGCTGTTCTGGTCCGAGCAGCGCGTGCCGTCCGGCATAGCCGCCGTGATGCTGGCGACGATCCCGGCGTTTATGGCGCTATCAGAAATAATTTTTCTGCGAACGCAGCGGCTGACCGTCCGCTTGGCCGTGGCGCTCTTGATTGGTCTTGGCGGAGTGGCCGTGCTGGTGAGCCGCTCGCTGAACTTGGGCGGAGCGCCGATCGATAAACTCGGAGCCATGGCGCTGATCTTTGCATCCATCAGCTGGTCGGTCGCGTCGGCTTTGACGCGCAAGCTGCCGTTGCCGCAGTCCAAAGTGATGAGCTCGGGAGCGCAGATGCTCGCCGGCGGAGTATTTCTGGCGCTCACGGCGGTTGCCCTGGGCGAATTCCGCAATTTTCATCCGTCAACCGTCTCGCGCGAAGCGTGGCTTTCCTTGCTCTACCTGATTGTCGCGGGTTCCATCATCGGTTTCACCGCTTACGTGTGGCTGATTCATCATGAATCGCCGACCAAAGTCGGCACCTACGCGTACGTGAATCCGATTGTGGCCGTGCTGGTGGGATATTTTCTCGGCGGTGAAGCGCTCAGCTCGCGAACCATCCTGGGAACTCTATGCGTTCTAATCAGCGTGATCGTGATCACTACGACGCGTGCAAAGAAGGCGGAAGCAGCACTGCTGGTCGACAGTGCGCCCGAAAGCGTAGGCTCATAATCTCTATTTCGATTTTGTGGCCAGAGACTGGGAGAACAGCCAAGGAAATAGTTTTGGGTCGTCGTAAGCTTTGTCCCAGGAGTCGTGCTTGACGCCGGGGTATTCGGTGTAGCGCACATCGGCGCCCGTCGCTTTCATGGCTGCATACATCCGCTGAGATTCCGTCACCGGGACAATGTCGTCTTCGTCACCGTGAAAGATCCACACTGGAATCTTGCCGATTTTCGCGGCCGCGTCGGAATAGCTCTTCGGACTGTCGGGCGGCGTCCATTTGGCAAGCTCGGGATGAGCTTTGAGGGTGGCCGCGGGCGGGCGAATGCCGCCGCAAATCACGACGAGGGCGGCGAACCGGCCGGGGTATTTTTCCGCCAGGCGCCAGGTTCCATAACCTCCCATCGAGATTCCCGTCAGATACGTACGCCGCGCATCGCCGTGGAACTCCTTGGCCGCCGCATCCAGAGTGGCGATGGCCAGCTCGTCCATCGGCGGCTGGGTCCACCAGAGATTTTTCGGACACTGCGGCATCACCACAATCGCCGGCATGACGCTGCGGTTCGTGCGGATGGCCACGCCGATACCCACATCGGTCTGTTGCAGGCCGTCGTCGCCGCGTTCGCCGGCCCCGTGAAGAAACAATATGATCGGCCATTGCTGACGAGGCGCCCAATTCTCCGGCACGAACACTTGATATCGGTAGGTCGCTCCCTGCAGGGTAATGCTGCGGTCGAGGAAGCCGGTTTCGTGCTTCTTAGCGTGAGCGGGCAGGGTGATTGCCAACCAGAGAATTAGGAATGCGAGCGGTCTTTTCGGTGAAAAACCCACGTATCCCCCCCAACTCTAACTTTAGCATGACAGAACCGGTCCGCAGCCCGGCAACTCTCCACCTCTGATAAGCTCAACCGAGGCCACAATCAGCAACCGGCCGCCATAGCTGGGCGTCTAAGGTTGCATGGCGATGGGACGGCGGCTCGAACTCGACGCGGCGCGCGGGCTGATGCTGGTGTGGATCACGCTGACGCATTTGCCCACGGCTGCCAGCGCTTATGTCAACCAGCCTTTCGGTTTCGTGTCCGCCGCGGAAGGCTTCATTTTCCTCTCGGCGCTGTTCACTGGACGGATTTACTTTCGCCTGGCCGAGCACGACGGCTATCGAGCCATGACCCGCAGGTTGTGGGGCCGCACGCTGCGCCTCTATTGCTATCACGCGCTCTTGCTGGCCTTTGCGTTTCTCGTCGCGGTACCCATCGCGTCTGGCGGCAATCGTCCCGGGCTTCACAATCTTCTGGATTTTTACTTCATGGCCGGCGCGAAACAGTCCATCACCGAAGCCGCTCTGCTTATTTACCGGCCGCCCCTGCTGGATATCTTGCCGATGTACATCATCTTTCTGATGTTTACCTCCGCCGCGCTGCTGCTTTCGCGCAAGATCGGATGGAAACTCATATTGTGGACCGCTTGCGCTCTCTGGGGGCTCGCGCAATTCGGCCTTCGCGACATTTCCTATACATTCTTGACGCGGTTTATCCCCATACGAATTCCGCTGCACGAAATGGGGTCCTTCGATCTTTGGGGCTGGCAATTCCTCTGGATCGTCGGCGTCTGGCTCGGAGTGCGCTGGGCGCAAAATGATCTTCCAATCGAGACCTGGGCGAAGCGAGTCGTGATTCCGGCGGCGTTAATTGCTGTGGTGCTTTTCGTAATGCGGCGCGGCATCGAGCATGGGCTGCAGTTGGGCGCAAGCGAATTCCTCTTCGACAAGTGGCATCTAGGACCGGTGCGTCTGCTCGATTTTGCGGCAGTGGCAATGCTACTCGTCGTTTCGCAATCGGTGTGGAAGCCGCTGGCGGTACGGCCGCTGGTCCTGCTGGGACAATCTTCGCTCCAGGTATTTTGCGTGCACCTGCTGTGTTGCTTCGCCGGACTCACGCTGCTCGGCAACGCGTCAATGCTAAGCGCGTGGCGGCAAGTCGCGCTCTTGAGCGGCACGTTCGCGGCGATGCTGGCCACAGCGAAAATCTTCTCCAAGAGCGAGGCCAAGCACGAACGTCAACCCCAAGCGGAAGTTCCTTCTGGAGCGCGCGCACCAGTCGCTCCGGCAAGATGCGCGTTTCTGGCAAATCAATCGGACGGGCCCGATCATCCCTTTTCAGGAATGAGCTGATTCCCCGTGGGCGCTACTGTCCCGAAACGGAACCTCATTTTCCGGTGTATGCAATTCTCCAGATCGAGTTCGATCCGTCGTCCGTAACCAGCAGCGAGCCGTCGGGAGCAACTGTGATACCGACCGGCCGGCCCCACACTGCGCCATTCGGCAACACGAAGCCAGTCAGGAAGTCTTCATATTCGCCGCTGGCTTTGGCGGTCTGGTGCCGCGGCACGCGAATCACTTCGTAGCCGGCGCGCGCCGCCTTGTTCCACGACCCGTGCTCGGAGGCGAAAATATCGCCGCGATATTCCGCGGGAAATTGTTTGCTTTCATAGAATGTGATTTCCAGGGACGCGTTGTGCGGCTGCAGCAGCACATCCGGCGTGATGACCTTGTCCTTCAACTCCGCATGCTTGCCTTCGTGCCGCGGATCCTGGTGCCCGCCCATGTACCACCACGGCCAGCCGTAAAATCCGCCTTCTTGCACGTGCGTGATGTAGTCCGGCACCAGGTTGTCACCGAGCCCGTCACGTTCATTCACCGAGCACCAGAGTTCGCCGTTCTCCGGATCAATGGCGATGCCGCCTCCCGCGTTGCGTATGCCGTAAGCATACACGCGCATACCCGAGCCGTCAGGATTGAATGCCAGAATGTCGGCGCGATTTTTCTCCTCCGGATGCGTGTCCGGATCGTCCACGTTCGAGCCCGAGCCGACCGCTACAAACATGGTCTTTCCGTCCTGCGAGAATTGCACCGCTCGTGTCCAGTGCCCCGGCTCCCCGGGCAAGTCCGCAATGTGCTGCGGGGCGCCGCGTGCTTTCAGATCTCCGTTTTGGTACGGGATGCGCACCACTGACTGTTCATTCCCGACGTAAACCCACTGCGGATCGCTCCCGGGAGGGTAAAACGCAATGCCATAAGGCCGGCTCAAGCCGGTGACGAAGGTTTCCACTTGCTGCGGCTTGCCGTCGGCGGTGATACCGCGAAAAATCTTGATGTTGCCTGGCCCGCTTTCCGCCACGAAAAAATCTCCGTTGGGCGCGGTCGTGATCCAACGCGGCTCATTCAGGTCGCTAGCGTAGAGTTGCACGGTGAAGCCTTCGAGAGCCTTTGGCCACACATCGCTCGGACGCGCCACGATTCTCGGACCGTTGTCAGCCGACTTCGTCGCAAATGGCTTCGGAAGATCCTGCGCTGTGATTTTGCGCACAGTGCCCGGTTTTTCGTAGCGGTAATCCGTGAATGGCGCCATCGGAGACGCGGCGTTTGCAGCGGCGTTCGTAGCCGAAGCTGACTCCGCGTTCGCCGTTTCCGGCTTCGGAGCTTTGCCAGTGCCTAGCGCCTTTACATAGGTGACGATTTGCCAGCGCTGCCGCGCAGGCAGCGAGGACCACGCCGGCATCCCATTCCCCGGATCGCCCTGGGTGATGAACCAGAAAATCGCTCCGTCCGGCGCGGACTGCAGGGGGCCCTTGGCCAGCGCCGGTATGTTGCCCGTGCCCTGGCCATTCACCCCGTGGCACGGCTGGCATTTTTGCGCGTATAAATTCGCGCCGGCCTGCGCGGCTGCGGCTTTGCCTGCGTAAGGATTCTTCTCGTTATCGGCGGATGCGGGCGCGCCGTGGAATTGCGAGCCCTGCGCTTTCAACGACGCTTGCATAAGAATTGCAGCCACTATCATTGCGATGAACGCGGACAAAGACGCCCTAGCGGCGACCGAGATCCTGTTGCCTGCCATTATTCTGCTTTCCTCCCTTTCCTAAGTTCTTCAAAAACCGGGAGCATGGCCCGGAATCGTGACTCATGGCCTAGTCTATCTCAGTTTATTGGCCTTAGATGCGCCCGCCGGCATGGAACATCGCGCCCCAATAATCCGTCAGCAAAGTTGCCGATTGTGTGTTATACTGCGTTTGCGCTTAATACCTCGGTTGTGTTGTGCGGCCTCTGGTGAGCAGTTGATCTGAGATTACCCGCCCTTCAGTTCCCTCCGTAAGTCTTCAGCGTAATTCAAAACAAAGACTGGCAAGACCAGTTTGCTGTGCCCGCACCGGGTGTGTGCAGTCTGTGTGTGCGCGCGGCGACGGCTTCCGCCAGATAGAAGGCAACACCAGATGGATAGTATTACCGAAACATTTTCACAAATGGCGATCTCCGCTTATACCAAAGAGCGGTTGGCACACGCCAAATTCTCGATTCCGACTCCCGTGCAATCCGCGGCGATTCCGCAAGCGCTGGCAGGCAAAGACCTGCTGGCTACCGCGCAAACCGGGACGGGCAAGACGCTCGCGTTCCTGATCCCGGTGATCGAACGCCTGCTGCAGGAGAAAACGCCCGGCATCGCGGCGCTCGCTCTGGTTCCGACCCGCGAATTGGCCATGCAAGTCGTTGATCAATACAACGCCTTGCGCGGCAGGCAGCTCGGACCGGCGGCTCTGGTCGTCGGGGGATTGTCCGAAGGCCTGCAGCTCACCACCCTGCGCAAAGGCGCACGCTTGGTGGTCGCGACTCCCGGACGGCTCGAAGATTTTCTTTCGCGCAAGCTCGTGCATTTTCGCGATCTGCGCGTATTGATTCTCGACGAAGCCGATCGCATGCTCGATATGGGATTTCTTCCGGCGATTCGCAGAATCGCATCCGTGCTGCCGAAAGAACGGCAAACGATGTGCTTTTCCGCGACGCTCGAAGCTTCGGTCGCGCATCTCGTGAAGGACTATATGAAGAACCCGGTGCGGCTGGCATTCGGTTCGGTGCTGAAACCTTCCGAAAATGTGCGCGTGCAGGCTTTCGAAGTTGCAACGGATCGCAAGCTGCCTTTGCTGCATCGCTTGCTTGCCAAGGAAACCGGCCGCTGCCTCATCTTCGCGCGCACCAAGCGCGGAGCCGAGCGTCTGGCCATCACCTTAAACCGCGACGGCTTCGCCGCTGCCATGATTCACGGCGGGCGCACGCAATCGCAGCGCACTGCCGCCCTCACGGGATTCCAGCAAGGGCGCTACCGCATCCTGGTAGCCACCGACCTCGCTTCCCGCGGCATTCATGTGGAGAACATCGCCCACGTGATTAACTACGACCTGCCGGACATCGCGGAGAATTTCATTCACCGCGTGGGACGCACAGGCCGCGCCGGCGGACACGGCCTCGCCTCAACCCTCTTCGGTCGCGAACAACGCTCCGAGGTGATGGCTCTTGAGCGCACCCTCGGCATCAAGATGGAGCGCATGCGCGCCGAAGGCGACCCGGGCGAGAAACAGCCGCCCGCGGTAAGAAGCGCGCTCGAACGTTTTCAGTCCAACACCAAATCACGCATCGGCCAGCTTCCCGGAGAAATCCTGCAAGCCCAGGTGTAATACCGGCCCCCAATCGGTGAGCAGCACGCCGTTTCAAAAACGCGGCTGCGTCCGGTGACAAAGCAAGGTTTTGATTTAGAAAGTAGTATATTGTTCTTAGATTTCGCTAGATTCTTTATTGTTTACATTTTAAAGTACTTGGCTTAAGTTCTCTAGAGTTAGATTTATCCAGATTCTTTCAGTTTAAGCTAGTTTAAGGTCCAACCTTAAACTAAATCTAAACTGGTGAGAAAAGGAAAGAGAGCCGATGGCCAGGAGTGAAACGAAGAGGATTCAGCTGACCAAGAACCGGATTGAGCAGTTCGGCGTTCCCAGAAAGCGCCAGACTGTCTATGACGAAGAGGTATCTGGATTGGGGCTGCGCCTGGAGGCGACCGGGCGCAGAACCTTTTTCTGGTTCAGAGCGGTCGATAAGAAGTTGGTGTTCAGGACGATTGGGCAGTTCCCCACACTGTCGCTCGAAAAGGCACGCGCCAACGCTCAAGAGCTGAACAGCGAACGCGCTAACTGGAAAGCTTCAGACAAAACCCAAGCCAACCCATTCATCAGCGAGGCGAGAAAAGACCCGGTCACGTTCGCCCAACTGGTACAGCGCTACATCACCAGCCAGATTCGCCCGAAAGCCCACCACCCCGAAGAAGCCGAGCGTCAGTTCACGTGGGTCTATGAAAAGTACCTCCGGGAATTCGACACGCGCCCGATTACGTCGCTTACCAGAAAAGAGGTTAAGGAATTTCGCAGTAGCTTACTCGCCAAGCAGGTCGCGCCCTTCAGCGCCGATCTCGCGGTGAAGCTCATCCAGCGGGTCTACTCGTGGGCCATCAAGGAGGAGTTGTTCGACCGCGCCAATCCGGCCACGAAGATTGAGTTCAGGCCCAGCGAGCGTGATCGGTTCCTCCAACCCGACGAGCTGGCGCGGCTCGACGAAGCGATGAAGACGGAGCCGGACCTAGACCTGGTAGATTTCGTGAAGATAGCCAAGGGGAGCGCGGCGCGGAAGGGGATGATCATTAGCGCTGACTGGCGCGAACTGAACTTTAAGCGAGAACACCCGTGGACTGTCCCGCCTCTGAAGATGAAAGGTCGGCGCGATAAGGTGAAGCCGTTCACGCCGTGGCTTTCGCCCGAGGCGCGCCAGACGCTTGAGCGGAGATGGCGCGACGCTGGCGAGCCGACCGAAGGGTTTGTCTTTCCTAGCCACACACGCCAGAGGAAGTATCGTTCGAGCTTCAACCGGGAGTTCGCTCACCTGCTAGCAAAAGCAAAGATCACGGGCGTGACCATTCACGACTTGCGCAGAACCCGGCTTTCGTATGCGGCAATGGCTGGTGTGCCACTCGCGGCAATCTCTAGAATGGCTGGCCACGCGTCGCTTACCCCCACGATGCGCTACGCTCGGCTGCATGACGAAGCTGTCGAGGAAGCTTCGCGGAAAACCGACGTGGAAATGGAGCGCCAGATGAGCGAAGCTCGCCAGCCCGCGAAGCTCCGGCTGGTAAAATAAATGTAGATTTTTGAATTATTTTAGATAGTATGTCTTTACGAGCTAGACCTAGGACGACTCAGTCTAGCCCGAGCGAGCGAAACCCAGATGAAGCGGGTCTAGCCGATGAACTCGCCTTAGTTCCGTGCGGAAGCCGATGTCGGGCCTCTAGCGGCGGCGAGGCTGACTTCGAGATCCCATCTCGATACAGTGAGTTTATGGGCGCGCGGCATCGTCTTACCTCTGCCGAAATCCACGGTAGGGGCACCCACGTTTAATTTATAGGCAGTCCCTCATCGTGACGAATTCGCGCTGGAGGGACTTCGCCGATGGCCAATCCTCAGTTAAAAGCGACAGATGTTGTCAGACTGCTTTCCAAAAACCCCACACTTAGCGTCGAGCTTTTGAAGGTCGCATCCCCGTGGCTACTGCCTGTAGAAGCCGCGAGTTATCTGAAAGTTTCGCCTGCGTGGCTAGCGCAACGGAGATTTCACGACCTCCCACCACGCCCTCACCCCGACGGCGGAAAAGTTCGATATCACCGCGACGAACTCGACGCGTATGCGCTCGCGTGCGACAAGAAGCGAAAAGCCACTGGCCCGAAGGCGGGTAGACCCACGAAAGCAGAAGTAGCGCGACGCGCGAGGGCGGTGCGGGCGTGAGCGACCATAAAATCAGCTGCCGCTGCAACTCATGCACGGGAGCTAACATTCGCAAAGGGCTTAAAACGATTGTAGTAGAAGTCAGAGAGCTAGAACTCCCCAAACAGATTGCTGTCGCTGTGACGATCATGAAGGGCTCCAAGCCAAAGAGGGTGCGGGTGGATGTGCGGGAGGTGCGCTCGTGAAAATCAAGCAGATCATGCCGGCTCCCGGTTGGCGCATCTTGGAAGCGTACTGGGGGAATAACGATCGCGACCCAGAAATCTCGGAAGTATCGGTGATCGGCTGGGGTGTAATCGATGACGACGACCTCGAGGATAACCTGGACCTTATCATTCACGATGGTGATGATCTACCGAATCGCTATCGCACGTGGCAGTCGCAACAACAGCGTGAAACAAATACTGACGATGCTTGGACGCATATTTTGATAGCGCCGACGGAGCGGTCCGGCGAAGTAGAAATTTGCGAGAGACTGATCGGTAAGTTTCGGCGCAGGCAGGAGACCCTCGCGACTCGCGCGAAATAATTGAAGACACGCTGAAAAAATCCTTCTAATCTTAGAGCGCTCCTAGAGCTTGGAAGCAGTCGGGGAAGGGTCACGCCCACCACCGTGACCCTTTACCTTTCGGAGGCGGCAAAGTCCGAAAGAGAATCTAGGCCAGACAAGCGCAGGTGAGTAAACGACCAGGGATGTTTTAGGTCGTGAAGCAAAAAAATCCAAGCCTTACCAGGAGCCAGTGGTGGCTACCAAAAATTCTGCTGGTGTTTCTTCATTTGAGCAGTGGAAGCGCGAAATCCAATCCCAAGCAGCGGAACTAGTAGAACCAAACATTTTTACCCGGCACGAACTCTGGGTGCGCGCGAACAAGATCAGACTTAACGAGTACGCCCAGGCCACGCCGCACTACGGAAGCTTCAGGAAGTTTATCCTCCACTACCACTCTTGGCCTCCTCTCGCCGCCAGAAAAGAAGGCGATCCCTACTGGGATGTCTCGAATGAAATGCGCCACGACGGCAACGAGCCCAGAAGAGATTTAAAGCTGTTCGAATATCTTCACGAGAAGATTCCGGCCGAGCACGAAGATTTGGTCGATGACCTCTGGCTGGCGTATCAGCAGGCGAAGCTGCTGCGGCGGGAGGTCCAAAAATGAAGTACGACCTCCGCACCGAAATCATTCACGAGAGCCAAAACGGCTTGGCCATTCCGCTTTTAAAAAGCCTCGCCATGTTCGCCACCACGCACCCGAAAGCCGTGAAGCTAAACGGCTCGGAACTTTGGGAGGCGATTCAATACGATTGGGACGAATGGCCACGGGATGACCGCGAAGATAAGGAGATCCTATATAAGCTCAACCACCACGCGAAGGAGATCTCGCGTGAGAGCTCCGACGCAAGCATCGACGCCAAAGGTTTCCTCAGGCTCCAAAACGGCAAGTTGATCGCCTGCCTGGCTAATGCCATTCAAATGCTCAAGACAGATAAAGCATTTGAAGGGATGTTGGCCTATAACGAATTGACCATGTTTCCGGTGAAGAGGAAGCCGGCCCCGTGGGATGATGCTAGTAAGTGGCGCGGCGACCGTGACTGGTCAGATCATGACGACACGAAGCTGACGGAATATTACCAACACCATGAGCTGGCCATCGACCATAGCCAGAAGTCGGCGCATGCAGCGAACAGCGTGGCGCGCGAACACCCGTTTCATCCGGTGCGGGATTACCTCGACTCACTTACATGGGACCATCAGCCTCGCGTGGGGACTTGGCTTTCAACCTATGTGGGAGCCGAACGGAATAAATATGTAAATGCAGTCGGCGAGGCGTGGCTAATCTCGGCGGTCGCGCGCGTCAGGCAGCCAGGTTGCCAGGCCGATTACACGCTGCTGCTCCAAGGGCGCCAGGGAATCCTGAAGTCGTCGGCCATTCGCGCACTCGTCGGTGATGAATTCTTCGGAGACGACAGCGGAGACACCTCGGCGAAAGACACGAAGCTCATGATTCACCGAAACTGGGTCGTAGAGCTGGCCGAGTTAGCAGGAGCCCGGAAAGCAGAGGTGAACAGGATCAAGGCATTTCTCACGTGTAGATCAGATCAGTTCAGAGCCCCATACGACAAGCGCCCGCAAAGCTACCCGAGGATGAATGTCTTCGCAGCTTCGATCAACGATGACGAGCCATTCACGGATGAAACCGGGAACCGGAGATTCTGGCCAGTTTTATGCGGCGCGATTGACATCGAAAAATTAACAGCTGACCGCGACCAGCTCTGGGCTGAAGCAGTGGTGCTGTACGAGGAAGGAAAACCTTGGTGGCTAGAGAATGAAGAGATCGAAAAGATGGCCACTGATGAACAGAGTAAGCGCTATCAGCACGGAGTCTGGGACACCGCCATTGAAACATGGCTGGAAAATCCCACGCAGGGATTTAAGGAAGAATGGCACAAAGATTCGGACGGAAAATCAAAGTCTATTTGTGTCCCAGTCGAACCGTTCTACTCGACCAAGAACAAGGTCACAGTCCAGGATATCTTGCTCCACGCCGTGAGAAAGGACCTCAACCATCTGACCCAGTCTGACCAGAATTCAGTTGCGCGTTGCTTGAAGCACAACGGTTGGATAAAACGCGCAAAATGGGACCAGGATGGCGTGAAAAGGGGATACTACCACCGGCCAGGCACTGCATACGACGAGGACGATAGAGAGCCACCGGGTGGACAGTTGGAACTGTAGGGCTCAGGACTAAGTGTTCCAAGCTAACGTTCTTAGAATCTACACACTGGACAGTCTGGATACTTCTACCACTTATAAAGGAGAAAAATGGAAAATAGAGATATATGGGAAAAAGAGATTTTAGAAATGTACGAACACGCGTTTGGACACTCCAAGAGTGTCCGAAAAGCCCAGAAAACCCAGGCTGCCAGGCATTAACAGCCTTC
>CAWCGE010000005.1:0-11307 GCA_963795005.1 uncultured Acidobacteriota bacterium
ATGCTGCCGCTGTAGCCGTTCGATCCAGTGACTGTAAGAACGGTGTTGGCGGTCGCGCCGGGAGCACTGACGTTCACGACTGAGGGCGAGAAAGTAATATTGAAATCCGGGCCGGGTGTGACTTTTACCCCGAGCACTCCGACGGCGATGGAAGGTGCGTAGTTCGCGTCGCCGCTATATTGGGCACTGATTGAATCATTCCCCGCGGGCAAGGTAGTGGTGGTGAACACCGCCTGGCCGTTCACCACGGAAGGATTTCCAATCGAGGTAGTAGAGTTCAAGGTAAACAACACCGTACCCGTCATGGCAGGTCCGCCGACTTGGCCGGCCGTAACGGTAGCCGTGAAGGTGACGCTGGAACCCTGCTGAATCGCGGTGCTCGAAGATGCCTGCGTTGTCGTCGTGGCGATGAGATTTACGGTCTCCGAAACCCCCGATGACGAACTTGCGTAGTTCGTATCGCCGCTGTAGCTGGCGACAATAGTCAGATTGCCGCCGGGAAGCGTCGAGGTCGTAAGCTGTGCCTGCCCGTTCAGCACCGGTGCACTGCCGATGTTCGTGCAGTTCGCGCAATTAAGAGAGAAGAGTACAGTTCCCGTCATCGCGGGACCGCCTGTTTGGTTTGGCGTGACCACGGCGGTAAACGTGACATTTGCTCCATGCTGGATTGTAGGACTCGAGGAAGAAACCGTGGTCATCGTGGGTATCACCACGTCCACAGTCACCGAACTTGAAACTGGAGATGACGAGTAGTTCGAATCGCCAAGAAATTGCGCCGTAATCGTGTTGTTGCCTACATGGAGCGAGGTCGGGGTCAGGGAGGCAGTGGCTTGCGTGGTCCCCGAGGAGCCGGCAACGGGTTGAAATACTATTTGCCCGGAGAGCGGCGTTGACCCGTCGAGGAACTGCACGTTATCGGCTGGATAGTCTGCAGCTGGCGCAGGTGAAGGAAGGAATGCTTGCGCACTGATAACAGCCGTCAACGTGAGGACGGCGCTGGTTTGGATGATACTGTTCGAGGCACCCAGGGTGATCGTGGTCGGGGCCTTGGTTACGGTGACGACGTCGGGCGCGGCGGAGTTGCTGCTGGCGGTGTAGCTCTTGTCGCCACCGTAAGACGCCACGATGGTGTGTTGGCCGCCCAGTAGGAAGATCGGCTGATCCTCAGCATACCCTTCGGCGTTCAGCGCGAAGGCCCCGCCGTCAAGGGGGCCGGTAACACCGTTGAAAGTGTCGGTGAGATTGACGGTTCCCATCGGGCAGTCGTATTGCGCATTGCCGTTCGGCGCGCACAAGTTCCCGCTGGAATTCGTAACGTTACTGCGAAGCAGGTAAAAGCTGCCATATGCAAAGGACGTGGCGTTGGTGTTCGTGGTCTGGCCCGTGTTGGGATCGAATGTAACGATCGCGGCCAGCGTCTTGCTGGCTTCCGGATTCACAGTCACCGAGACCGGCGAAGAATCGGTCGGGGCATAAGTGGAATCTCCCGAATAATGCGCGGTGACAGTGTAGCTGGTGCCGCCGGGCAGAAAAGTGGTTGTCGTGCCAGCCGACAAGGACCCGTTGCTGAGCGTGAACAACTGCTGCGCGCCTTGCTGGTCGCTCGGGCTGGAACCGGTGTTCGCGATGAGCGCGATTGTTCCGCTGGGCGCGCCCGAGCCTGTCTGCGGCATCACCGTGGCGGCGACGGCGATGGGCTGTCCGTGCGTGATTGTCGTGGGTGGTCCGAGCGTGAAGGATGCAAACTTAGTCCCCTTGAATTGGCCCGCGTACGTGCTCCACTGATTCACCAAATTGCTTACGTTGACGCTGCCCAGACCCGTGGCGAGGTCGTACCCAGCGCCGGTGCCGTAACCCGAAAGCACGCCGAATTGATCGCCGCTCGTGGAAGTCTTGCAGTTGGGACTGTCGGAAACGCAGGGCATCGCAATGGTCGAACCGGTGGGGATGTCGTAAAAAATGCAATTGTTGCCGCCGGTAGAAGGAACCGAGCTGGAATTGCAGCTGTTGGAGCCTGTGGCGGCCATTTTGTAGAAAACGTAATTGGCGTTCCCTTGGCGTTCCCCAGTTTTCTGATTGATGAGGGCCATGATGCCGGCGAAAGCTGGCGAGGAGACCGATGTGCCACCAAAGCCCAAGAATTCGCCATCACTGAGATTGCATGAGCCGGTCACGTCCGACTGGCAGATGATGTAGAAAGTGTTGTTGAATCCATTGCTGGCAAACAGGGAGACATCCGGCAAATCGCGTTTGTTGTCGGAGGGCACTCCTGGCGCACTTTGCCAGGACGGCTTGGCATAACCGCCTGTGCAGGAGGACGGCAAGTTGTTAGTTGAGGAGGTGCAATTGCTGACGCCGCCGCTGCCGCCCTCTACGACCAAAAATCCAGGCGGGGTGTTGGGACTATTGCAGGTCTGCTCGGCGGTGGTCGTGCCGGCGTAAGTAAAGATTTCCGAATTGGTGCAGGAATCGTTCCAGGTCATCTCCGGGATGTAACCGATGGCGTTGGCCTGGTTCGCATTGTTGGTGATGCTCCAATATTTCGAGGTGGTCGTCAGATCATTGAAATCGGTGCCACCGACGGAAACGTTGTAGGGCGTAGACCCGAAGCCGTTCACCGCGAGTCCGAACTGGGCAGCCTGTGCGCCGCGATCGCAGGCCCCGGAGCCTTGGTCCCCGGACGACACAAAAACGGTAATTCCTTGCGCGGAAGCCTGTTGCCAGAGCGCATTGTAATAGGCGTTTCCTGCAGTGCCAATCCCCAGTTCGCAGATGCCGTAGCTCTCGCTCATTACCGGTGCCAGGTTGTTGTCCACGATGAATTCGGCTGAAAGATCAACGCCGAGCGTGGCTTCCGTGGATTGTGATATCACCAGATCAATGGTCGCGCCCTTGGCGATGGCGCTCGACCATTGCGTGTCAATATCCGCTTCGGGCTCATCCGACTGAAATCCAGGGTCGGGACCATCGTTGATGACTTTCAGTGTTCCCTTGGGCGTGGCCACGCCGAACATATTCCAAAAAGAAGTCCAGTCATTCGGATTGATGTCGGTCTCACCGACGATCGCAATCGTCTGTCCAGTGCCATCAATCGGGGTAGCCGCATTCCAAAGCGGAGAAACGTCGTAAATGGCAGCTAGGTCGTACGGGCCGAGCGCTTCGCAAGGCCCCCGTAGAATGCCGCAGGCGTAGCCGCTCCCGGGGGTAAATTGTGGAATCGGCAAGGGCTGCGTGGGCAGGATCTTTCCTGATTCCTTATCTCTATGAAAAACTCCGGCGGAGTGATTCATGGGCGTCGCTGGGAAGTTGTGCAGCGACCTGATGCCGGCGACTACGGGCGTGAGCGCCGTCGGTATCTGCGGATCGGTCGAGTTGGCCCAATGGTCTTCGATTCCGTTTGCGCCGGGGACGGCGTATTGGTGGATCGTGGTGTGCAGCGCTTCCTGGACTTGGCCGGCGGTGCCGGAAAATTCGATTACGGTACGTCCATTCGAAATGCGCGTGACCTGGAAGCCATGGGATTGCAGCCACGCAGCGATGGTCTGAATGTCCTGGTCCGCGGGACCGAATTGCTGGCCGAATTGCTGCGGCGTGAGCCACTGGTGGTGGCTCGGCGAGGATGGGTCCTGCTGCTGCTCGAGCAATTGCTCAAGCGCAGCTTCTTGAGCTGGGCTGCGCTGCAGAACCAGCAACAGGCGGTTCAAGGGCAAGCTCGCGGGAGCCGGACCGCGATCGTACTGCGGGCGGGCCAGGGGATAGGTGTTGCCCCTCAGGACCGTGAGTTGCGATTCATCCACGGTCTGGATGATGCGCGCGGCCGTGGCATTGGTTTGCGCGAAGGTACGCAGCGGCAGAAGCGAAAGAAAAGCAAAAAACAGGATGAGGCGCGAGAATCGTGCGGGTTGGGTTCGCATGGTTCCGTTCACCTGGGAAGCAGCTTTTTTAGACCTGAGAACGCGAGGGAGAATAATCGCAAGTTATAAGATGTGTCAAGTTGTTCCTCGGGACAGTGTTCCTCGGGACAGAGGGCCAGTGACTTCGACTGCGCGGCAATAACGGCGCGCTGAATCCACAGTGCGGGACGGCTTGAAGTGATTTAGTGGACCGAACGTATGTGGCTGGCGAGGGTGCGGGCGCGCTGGCGGGCGATATCGATGATTTTGTCGTCGCCGGCGAGTTGGTCGAGGGTAGGAAGCAGGCGCTCCGGCTCAGGAATCAGCTTGTTGTTGAGGTCATTCTCAATTTGCAGCAGCACGTCATTGACGCCCAGCCGGTCATAGCGCATGGTGCGGACCAGATCGGAAATGTCCGCTGTTTGCCGGGCGAGCCCTTCGAAGATGTTCACTAGCTGCGAAGCGGAATCATCGAGCGTGTAATTGAACTTGGTTTCGTGCTTCTCGGCGCCGTTTTCGTATTGCAGGGTTTTTTCGCCGAGATTGGCGAGCCTCCGGTGCACGTCCAGATCCACGCCTTGAAAATTGTGCAGTTTCGCCGCCAGCGAAAAAATTCGCTGCGCAAGCGGCGCGCCAATTTCAAAAGACTGCGGGTTGGCCTCCTCGTCGAGCTGGCGTATGTCGTAGCTGCCGGAGCCGTTCTCGTTGATCTTGATCTCTACGAACTCGGGGTAGCTAGTTTTGAAAATCTTACGATAGGTGATTTCGGCGCTGCCTGCGGGCGCGGCGGTGTGAGAAGAACCGGATGGCGGCGCGGCTTTCGTTGTCACGGGGGTGGCCGTGAGCGGCGCGAGCACGAACAAAACGAGGCCGGCGATGGCTCTGGTGCGGGCGCTGCGACGTTGCGATACCGGAAGCATCACAGACCAGAGATGCGCGCAGCGCGCGTTTGGTTTCGCAGCGAGTTCTTGCGTTCACGTGTGAGGGTTTCGCAAGACGGAATCGCGGCAGAACGACCCGTCGCGGGGCGCACGTTCATAGCTATGGCCATGCGTTCCTGTGCGCGGGAAACGTAGGCGTGGCAGAGTGCTACAGCCAGGGCGTCCGCTGCGTCGGGCGGCTCGGGATACTCGGTCAGTCCCAGTGCGGAGCTGACCATTTGTTGCATCTGCTGCTTGGATGCGGCGCCGTAACCAGTGATGCTCGATTTCACTTCGCGGGGCGAATAACTGTGCGCTGGAATCGAGGCCTGCGCCGCGGCGAGCAGAATTACGCCGCGGACTTCCGCGAGTCTGAGCGCCGTACCCATATTCAGCGCGGTGAAAACGGACTCTACAGCGATAGCGTCAGGCGCGAATTCATCTACGAGTTGCGAAATCAAATCGTGGATTTCGCGCAGGCGCAGGGCGAAGGTTGCGCGCGCCGGAAATTTCAATGCGCCAAAACGCAGCAGCCGCGGGGCTGAGTCCAGAAATTCAACCACGCCGTAGCCCGTCGCGCCCGCGGTGGCCGGATCCACTCCCAGCACGCATAGGCGGCTTGGCTTAGAATTCGAATTGGTGGATGCGTTGAGCGCCATCGTGGTTGGCACAAGTGTACGTGCGGGCCGGGAGCGGAGGGTAGCATTTTTTCAGGCGGCCGATGCGTGATGAGAAACCTTGGCTGCACTGGGTGAACTGTCAAACCTTGAAACACAGAGTTCAGGGAGAAAACCTGGAGAGCACAGAGAAACCTATTCACCGCAGAGACGCTCGGGACGCAGACAAAAACCAAAACGCGCCGGATATTACGTTGCAAAAGCGGCGGCAAGCCGCCGCACTCCAAGAAAAGCTAGCTGGCGACGGCAGCCTGGATTTCTTTTTCGTCTATGTCGAAGTTGGCGTACACGTGCTGCACGTCGTCGTGATCTTCCAGTGTCTCAACCATGCGCACCATCTGTTGCGCTTGCTGGCCGCTCAGCTTCACGTAATTCTGCGGCACCCAGCCCACTTCGGCGGTGGAGGGTGTGACCCCGGCAGCGAGAAGCGCCTCGCGCACTTTTTCGAATGCCTCGGGAGGAGTGGTGACTTCCCACGCGGAGCCATCGTCGCGCAGATCTTCCGCGCCGGCGTCGAGCACGATGCTCATCATTCTTTCTTCGTCAGCCGCTTCCTTGGGCACCACGATGTCGCCCTTGCGGTGGAACATCCAGCCGACCGCGCCGGTTTCCGCCATGTTGCCGCCGTTCTTTGAAAACATGTGGCGAATTTCGCTGACGATGCGGTTGCGGTTGCTGGTGACAACCTGCACTAGAACGCCCACGCCGCCGGGGCCATAGCCTTCGAACGTGACTTCCTCAAGCGTCTCGCCTTCCAGAGTC
This sequence comes from uncultured Acidobacteriota bacterium, assembly GCA_963795005.1. Classification (GTDB taxonomy): domain Bacteria; phylum Acidobacteriota; class Terriglobia; order Acidiferrales; family UBA7541; genus Palsa-295. The sequence goes on from CAWCGE010000005.1 coordinate 6,253, forward strand.
CCGGTGCCGCGCTGGATGGCGCGTTCGATGTTGTCATTGGGCATATTTTCGCCCTTCGCGGCCAGAATAGCGGTGCGCAAGCGCGGGTTGGTGTCCGGGTCGGCGCCGCCCGTGCGGGCTGCTATCGTTAACTCACGGATGATCTTAGTGAAAATTTTGCCACGCTTGGCGTCGGTAGCCGCCTTTTTATGCTTGATCGTGGCCCATTTTGAGTGTCCAGACATAGGTAAACCTTTTAAGGGAAGTATGGCAGGAGCTGCACTATAGCTCTTGCCGCGACAGTGTAGCAGCAGCGCAACATTCAGGCAATAGAGCGGCGCCGATGGGTATGTTAGTGCTCGTTCATTGTGAGGTACTTCACCAGCAGCACTTCGTTGCCCTTCTCGCTGTAAATCAGCTCGTCTACAAGCTTCTGGGCGAGCAATACGCCGTACCCGCCCGGACGCAGGCCCTTGGCATCGCGCAAGGCGCAGTGACGAATGGGATCGTCATCGGGATTCGCCACAGCGGCGTGTTCGATTTCATCGAGCGAAAATCCCTCGCCGGGATCTTTCACGCGGCACATCACCATGTGCCGCGCACGCACGTAAGAAATCTCCACCCACTGGTCGGGTTGGAATCGTCCGCCATACTCCATCGCGTTCACCAGGATTTCGCGAAAGGCCGTTGCGACAGCATTGCCTTCCGTTTCCGGCAAGTCGGCGATTTCGTGGAGGAATTGAATTAAGCGGTCGGCGATTTTCAGATCGCAGCGCGCCAGCAGGCGTATCCATTCCGGAGTCGCTGAAAGGACCTCGATTCCATCGTCCCAGCAAGGCCCTTCCATGGCGTTTTGAACCATATCCGAGAGAGCATTCAGCGAAAACGGCCGGGAAAAGTAACTGAAGGCGCGTTCGCGCATGGAATCGATGACGTAGGACGGCGCGCTTTCGTCTGCCAAAATGATGAGGCGCGTGTGCGGCCGCACCAGCCTAATTTTGCGAAGCAGTTCGATATCTTCCTTGCCGGAGGTTTTGTCGCTGGTGAGAATCAGGTCAAAAGGCGAAGCTTGCACCAACGCGAGCGCCGCCTTGTTGTCCGCAGCATGCCGAATGCTCCATGCCGCTGGATCGAGGATGTCTTGAAGCAAAGCGCGAACCGCGGGGTCAGCGTCAATGAAGAGGGCCTTCTTGACTGGGATAGGCCCGGCTACGAGGTGTGAAGAGGAACTCATATGCCCGCCCAGATTTTGCCCCAACCTACTTGAACGCTACCTTGCTCCTTTGACGAGTCACAGTCAAGCGCAGTTTAAGCGATGCTCGCGCGCAAAATTCCGAAACAGCCCGAGAAATTAGTGCTACTTTGGACTCGCCGCGGCGCCCGTCTATCGTCGTAGTGCGAAGTGTTGGTGCCTGCGCTTTCCAAACTAAATCAATGGCAACGGTCACCACGGTCCTCGAATTCGCGCTGCTGGCGATTACCTCGGTGTTTTTTCTGGTGGATCCGTTTGCGGTAATTCCGATGTTTTTGGCGGTCACCGCAAATGCGCCGAAGCAGGAAAGGCGGGGCGTGGCGCGACGCTCCGCGCTGACCTGCGCGATCGTGTTGTGTTCGTTTGCGCTGGCCGGCAGCCTGATCTTCAAAATGTTCGGCATCACGCTTCCGGCATTCAAGATTGCCGGCGGAATCATTCTTATGGGCATCGGCCTGGATATGTTGCAGGCCAAGCAGTCCGGCACGAAGGCCACGGCCGAAGAGCAACAGGAAGGCGCGGAAAAACCTGATGCCAGCATTATTCCTCTGGGCATGCCGATGCTGGCGGGTCCCGGCGCGATTTCGACGGTGATGGTGCTGGTCGGCGAATCACATACCGTTTGGCAGCATGTCATTATTTACGCGACCATTGTGCTGACCGCGTACGTATCCTATCTCATCCTGGCGGGCGCCGATGGCGTGCGGAAATACCTGGGCGAAACCGGGATTCGCATCCTGATGCGGCTGATGGGCCTGCTGCTGGTCGCGCTGGCTGTGCAGTTCGTCGCCAACGGGCTCACGGACTTCGGATTGCTCAAGCAGGTCACCATGCCGTGACGATCCCGTGCAGCCAGGCTAGTATTCGTCTTCTTCGGTTTTCTTCAGGCGAGTCATTTTCAGCGTAGTGCGAAAATCGCGCGAGCGGGCTTCGGTCAGGATGGCGCGGCGCGCTTCAGGAGGCAGCTCGGAGGGCCCGATGATGCCAGCCATATCGCGCGGGAAATGCTTGATGAAGATCGCGGCGAGATTGGCGGTGGCGTAGGCAATGGGCGTGGAAATCAATCCGCGCTGCCGAATCTGATAGAGCGTCGGGAAACTTACGTCGTAACGCAGAAGCAGCGGCTGATCGTCCTTGACTCCTTGCACCAGGACGGCTGCAGCAAAGCGCGCATTTTCCAGCACTCCGCGGCGAATCATGCCCGCGACACCCTTGGGAGTGAGAGTTTTCGGAAATCTCTTACGCACGATTCCCTGCGAACGATTCAGGCGGCCCTGGCGATACCAGCGATACAGGCGGTCGAAATCGTTGCCGCCGATTTTGGCGTCCATGTCCTGCATGGGAACGACGTAGGGCAGCATACAGACTTCGTCCTGCGCCGCGAGGTACACGGTGGTCTCGCCAATCGGCGGTGGGAAACGGAACTTCTCGCGCTCGGCAAAACGCTTCGCCAGCAAAAAGCGTCCGTGGCGGTAGACCCGCGGGCGGGAGATCGCTTCGTCGTACATCACCTCGGGCGACCAGGTGGATACCGGATCCTTGCTCTCGGTGCTCTCGTACAGGCGGATGCGCACCGACTCGACCGTATCGAGAAGCTCGGTGCCCCGCTTGGCCAGCAAATTCGTGAGCCCCGGCGCGGCACCCGTGCAGATCAGCGCCGCGCGATTTTTGGCGATGAATCGTTTGCGGAAGCGGAATTGTTCCGGCCGGAAAGGATTGCGATTGAGATGCGAATTCAAATCCAGGTAATGAATGCGCAGGCGCAGAGCAGCTCGCAGAATGATTTCGTTGAAAACGGCAGGAGAAGAATTGACGATCAGGTTGCAGCCGCGGGCCGCGCGCACGATGGACCAGAGGTTGCGGGCGTTCGTCTCCGTGACTTCGATCTTGCTCTTCTTCCCTAGAAACTTGCGCGCGCGGTCGGGGTCGCGATCGCCGCACCAGACCGTGTGTCCCTGGCGCACCAGCAAATGTGCAAGTAAGGAGCCCGCGCCACCCACTCCCAGTACGAAGATGCGCATCGGCTGGCAACTCTATCACAATCATCGGGCATCATTGTCCGTTCCACGCCACCGCTTTCCGATTGTGCACTTCGGGCGGTACCCCTCCTCAAGGGCGATGACCGGCGCGAGGAGAAGAACAATTCCTGTGATCCGGCTGTTCGCTATTTCCCTTGCGATTGCCGCGGACCAGGTCGCTTTTACCATCGTCGACCGTGTTCAATTTTCCGTGCCCGGCGATGGGCCGGTTTTCTTACCTAAAGGACGCTCAAACACCGAGCCGCTTTCGACAAGAAAGCGTCCAACCCAGACCATGTGTCGCAGGAGAGAAATCTAGTAGAGGGCTGGCGGTGCCGTAGCTTCTCTGCAATGCAGAAGTCAACGGAGTAGTGGCTTGGGATGGTTATCGTGTTGTCGCCGATTGCGGCGTCTCGGTCCAAATTGCGTGGCCGCATCTACCCAAGAATCCGCCGGACTACGATAGACAAATGCAGACCGTTCTCTCTGACTTCTTGACTAGTGTCAGTCCATCGAAGAAGCAAGTGAAGTGAAGGGGTTGTTTGCGCTGGCTCTTCCCGCGCTTGATTGGCGGGAACTACAAGTCCGTCAGGATTGCTTGGCCAAAACGATTGTTTGCGCGAAGGAGTGCATCGGTCTTAGTTGGCTCGCGACACGTCGCTTGAGACGATCTTCCAATTGGTCCCCGAAAATACGGGTTGCGTCCGGATCGCCCGCTCGTACGCGATCCAGCGCGGATGCCAGTGAAGGCATGAAGATTGAGCGGAAGAAGAGCGCGTGCTTGGCAGCTAAGGTTTCCTTGTTTCCGTCCTGTTCGAAGTCGTTCCAGGCGGCATCCGGGAGCGCGGACATCTCGAAGGCCTCCACGGTCAAATCGTGAAAGCGCCCTTCAAGGGCGAAAGGCGCAAGCAGCTCGGATTTCCGGCGGGGATAGGCCCCAATCACCATTCGCGCACGTTCTGAGGCCACAATCGCGCCGTCAGCGACCATCTCCGCGAGCACGGCATTGGCCTGGTCCATGATATTTTCAAATCCCGAAGTACCGTCGTCGGCGACGGCGGGGAGGACGACGACCAATCGTCCCCCGGGCCGCAATTCCCTGGCACGCAACGACAGGAAAGCTTCCCAGTCCTGCGCACCTTGACGTTCAAATTCCGCACGCACCGAGCCCCTGCTGTGGAGCGCCATGAAATGATCTGGAATCAAAGCCGGGATGCGACTGAGCCACACGGCCGCATATGAGGACCACCCGAGGTTGACGAAACCGGGCGGGAGCACATTCTCGTAAAATGATCTTCCGATTGCGGCGGGAAAAATGTTCGGGTCGCCCAAAGTATATCTCTCGAGGTCGGCATCTAGCACCTCGAACAGAGTGTGAAAGTCGTTCGACGGCTGGTCAATGTGGAACACGAAGATCGAGCGATGCGGACCAACCCCATGCCTCAGGGTTTTGATTGCCACGCGCATCGGCCCCAATGAGTTTTTCCCTTGCGACGATCCGTAATCGGCTACGACCACCGGCAGGTCGCTGGTGTCCCGCGCCACGTTCGAAGCCGCTCTTTCCAGTAGGGGCAAGGCCAAAGCGCCGCCCCCAGCCGGTACTTTTGCATACTTGTTGTAGGCGCCTTTGCCTTCCATGACACCGTGAGGCAGCGTTCGCTCATTCGACATGCGGGCGCCCTCCTTTTTCTTTTTTGCAGGGAATGTGGATAAGTCAGTCGGCCGTTCAGGATGCCTGGCGATTTTGCTACCGGCCGTGGGCGAGTTCAAGAGCGTCATGATGGATTGCTACGGTTCGACGCGAAG
>CAWCGE010000006.1:0-177408 GCA_963795005.1 uncultured Acidobacteriota bacterium
AGTCGATGACCCGTCCGTTCTTCACCTTGCGATACGGCGACTCGATGAAGCCGAACTCGTTGATCCGCGCGTAGGAAGAAAGCGAGCTGATCAAACCGATGTTCGGGCCTTCCGGCGTTTCAATCGGACAAATGCGTCCGTAGTGCGTGGGGTGCACGTCGCGGACTTCGAATCCTGCGCGCTCGCGAGACAAGCCGCCCGGCCCGAGAGCCGAAAGGCGCCGCTTGTGCGTAATTTCGCTCAGCGGGTTCGTCTGGTCCATGAACTGCGAAAGCTGCGAGCTTCCGAAGAATTCGCGGATCGCCGCCATCACCGGCTTCGCGTTCACCAAATCGTGCGGCATGGCCGTGGACATTTCCTGGTACACGGACATCTTTTCCTTAATGGCCCGCTCCATGCGCACCAGGCCGATGCGGAACTGGTTTTCCAGTAGTTCGCCCACGGCGCGTACGCGACGGTTTCCCAAATGGTCGATGTCATCCACCGAGCCCACGTTCTTGCGCAGCTTCAGCAAATACTTGATCGCCGCCACAAAATCCGAAGGATCGAGCGTGCGCTTCTCGAGCGGAGTTTCCAGACCCAGCTTGATGTTGAACTTCAGCCGTCCAACCTTACTGAAATCGTACTTGCGCGCGTCGAAAAACATTCCGTTGAACAGCGCCGTCGCGGTTTCGAGCGTCGGAGGATCGCCCGGACGCAGTTTGCGGTAGATTTCGATCAGCGCTTCCTTCGGCGAACGGATGGTGTCCTTTTCCAAAGTGCGCGTGACGATGATGCCGGTATCGTCGCGGTCCGGGAAGCAGACGTCCACTTCGGTGATGCCCGCTTCCGCGATCGAAGCCCACATTTCCGCGGTTAGCGGCTTATTGGCTTCTAGCAACACTTCGCCGGTCTGGCGATTCACCAGCTCGCCGACGGTAACCGCGCCTTCCAGGTCGGCCACGCCGATTTCCGCCTGCGTGACGCGCGCCTTCACCAGTTCCTTGTAAAGCGCGTCGCTGATGCGCTTGTGAGCGCCCACCAGCACTTCGCCGGACTTGGGATGCTTGATTTCCTTCGACAGCTTGCGGTCGATCAAACCTTCCGAAGCGTTCCAGTAGAGCTCGCCTTCGCGCAGGGAAATCCGCTCCACCTGATAGAACGTGCGCAAAATGTCTTCATTCGATTTCAGTCCCAGCGCGCGCAGGAAGATCGAGCCCAGGAACTTGCGCTTGCGGTCAATGCGCACGTACAGAATGTTCTTGGTGTCGTACTCGAATTCCACCCACGATCCGCGGTAGGGAATAATCTTGCCGAGGAAGTAGCTGCGATTGTTGGCCGTCTCGAAAAATACGCCCGGCGAACGATGCAACTGGCTGACGATGACGCGCTCGGTCCCGTTGATGATGAACGTGCCGTTCTCGGTCATCAGCGGAATATCGCCGAAGAAAACTTCCTGCTCTTTGATATCGCGAATGGACTTCGCGCCGGTGTCCGGGTCCTTGTCGTAAATCGTTAGACGAATCGTCACCTTCAGCGGCGCCGAATACGTCATGCCGCGTTCCTGGCATTCGTTCACGTCATATTTCAACTGCAGCGTGACCGGATCGCCGCACTTATTGCAAAAAGTCGGAGTGTTCTTGTTGAACGTGCCGCACTTCGCGCACAGCACGTCGCCCGTCTTATATGGATTGGTTACGACTGAGGCTCCGCAATTCCGGCAGGTGGCGCGCAAGTGGTGCAGGCCGCGCAGATGGCCGCACTTGCACTCCCAGTTTCCAATCGCATAGTCCACGAAATCCAGCTGCGACAAGCCGCGAAAGTCCTGGATCGGAAACACCGATGCGAATACCGACTGCAAGCCCGTGTCTTCGCGCTCGCTCGGCAGCAAATCCATCTGCAAAAAACGCTGATACGACTTCTTCTGCACGTCAATCAGGTTCGGAATCTGCACGGTCGTCTTGATTTTGGCGAAGTCCAGGCGTGCCCGTTCCCGAGTGGCGCGATTACCGTTGCGATTGCTCATTGACCATCCTCATAAATGAATTCATGCCGGAAATGACGGCACGGGTAGACACCCGCCCCGTCAGTCCGGGAAGGACGTATTGTGAAGTTCCTTGTTCCTAAGGAGTGCGCGCGTACGCGAAGTCCTTCGCGGCCCGATTCACGATCACGAGGGCCGCAGGGGCAGCCAGCTACTTGACTTCGACCTTGGCCCCGGCGTCTTCGAACTTTTTCTTGATCGTGGCGGCTTCTTCCTTGTTGACGCCCTCTTTCACCGTCTTGGGAGCGCCATCCACCAGATCCTTGGCTTCTTTCAAGCCCAGGCTGGTGACTTCGCGAACCGCCTTGATCACGTTGATCTTGTTGGCGCCGACTTCGGTGAGAACGACGCTGAATTCGGTCTTCTCCTCCGTCGCGCCCGCCGCTCCCGCGCCTGCTCCGCCGCCCGCCATCATCACGGGCGCCGCCGCCGCCGCTGAGACGCCGAAAGCTTCTTCCATCTTCTTTACCAGATCAGAAGCTTCGAGCAGCGTCAGACCCTTGATCTCTTCCAGAATTGTTTCTACTTTGCTGGCCATCGCTGTTTCCTATCCTCCTCCGAATTGAACAACCAAATCTCGTGCAAACAAGATTGCCGATCTTCCTTACGAAGTTCCTTACGATTGAACCGGTTCAGGAGCAGGGCTTGCCGCAGGTGCCGCGCCGCCCGCTCCGAACTTGTTGGCCTTGGCCGCTTCGCTGGTGACTAGCGCCAAATTCCGCGGAACCGACGCCAGCACGGTTGCTACACGCTGTGCCGGAGCATTCAGCAGGAACATGATCTTGCTGAGCAGCTCATCCTTGCTCGGCAAGTCCGCCAGCTGCTTGATTTCCTGAATTGAAATCACGCGCCCTTCCACCCAACCGGCGCGGAATTGGAATGCCGGAACGTCCTTCGCGACTTTGGTCAGAATTTTCGCCAAAGCCACGGGATCGGTCTTGGTGTAGGCGATCGAATTCGTGCCTTTCAAATCCTTCAGCAGGCCCTCGGTGGGTGTTCCGGCCGCGGCACGCTCCGCTACTGTATTTTTCACAACTTCATATTTTCCGCCGGCGGCTTCCACGCTGCGGCGTAGCTTGGTGTCCTGCTCGACGGTGATCCCCTGGAACGTCGAGAGAATTACGGTGGACACTGTCGCCAGCTGCTTTTTCAGCTCGTCTGCCTGTGTCACTTTTTCGGACTTCTTCTTCATCCCCAAATCTCCCTCGCGCTGCTCCGGTTACGCTGCCACGGCCACGGCGTGATCGGCTTCGGCTTCATCAATCGGGACGCCCGGACCCATCGTCGAAGTCAGCGTGATTTTCTTGATGTACTTGCCCTTGGCCGCCGCGGGCTTGGCCTTGATGATCGCCGCGAGCAACGCATGCGCGTTCCCTGCCAGTTGCTGCGCCGAAAAACTGATCTTGCCCACCGGCGAATGGATCAGTCCGGTCTTGTCCAAGCGGAATTCGACTTTACCGGCCTTGATTTCCTTGATCGCCTTGGCCACGTCTGCGGTCACCGTTCCGGTCTTCGGATTCGGCATCATGCCGCGCGGCCCCAGTACCTTGCCCAGCTTACCGGCGGAGCGCATCATGTCCGGCGTCGCGATTACGGCCTCGTATTCCGTCCAGCCGCCCTGGATTTTTTCCACCATGTCTTCGCCGCCGACGAAATCGGCTCCGGCTTCCTGCGCTTCGCGAATCTTGTCGCCGCCCGCGATCACCACCACGCGCTTCGCCTTGCCCAGGCCGTGCGGCAGCACCACGGTGCCGCGCACCATCTGGTCGGATTGTTTGGAATCCACGCCCAGATTCAAAACCAGCTCGACCGTCTCATCGAATTTCACGAAATGCGCCTTGCGCAGCAATTCCGCGGCTTCTTCCAGCTTGTAAGGACGCGCCTCCACCATCTTTCGTGCGCGGTCGATATTCTTTCCGCCTACTTTTGCGCTGCGGCCCATTGTCTTTTCTCTCCTGCGCAGTTAAGAGCGATTTGCGTCCGATGTCTTTTCGGACTCCTGCGCGTGCTGCCAAACTACTCGGTAACTTCAACGCCCATGTTTCGGGCCGTACCCTTGATCGAACGCACTGCCGATTCCAGGCTCATCGTGTTTAGGTCGGGTAACTTCAACCTGGCGATTTCTTCCACCTGCTTCGCGGTCAGCTTGCCCACTTTGTTGCGGTTCGGTTCCGGCGAACCCTTCACGATTCCCGCCGCGCGCTTGATCAATTCCGACGCGGGCGGCGTTTTCATGATGAAGGTGAAGGTGCGGTCGCTGTAAATCGTCACCAGCACCGGAATAATCATGCCGTCCGGCTCTTTCGCCGTCTTGGCATTGAACTGCTTGCAGAAATCCATGATGTTCACGCCGTGCGGGCCGAGTGCCGTGCCCACGGGCGGCGCCGGAGTGGCCTTCATCGCCGGCAACTGCAATTTCACTGTCGCTTGAACTTTCTTCGCCATTTTTATCGGTCCTTAAAACGCTTACGCGACCTTTTCCACCTGCGCAAAATCCAACTCCACCGGCGTCGAGCGCCCGAAAATCGTCACCGAAACTTTCAGCGTCGAGCGGTCGGAATTCACTTCTTCGACCACGCCAGTAAAGTTCGCAAAGGGCCCTTCGCCGATACGCACCTTCTCGCCACGGTCGAACGAAAGTTTCGGCTTCGGCTTTTCCGCCGTAGTCGTCGCGCGATTCAAAATGTTCTGCACTTCTTCTTCGGTCAGCGGCGAAGGCGTCTGTCCCGACCCGACGAATCCAGTGACTCGCGGCGTCGAACGCACCACGTGCCAGGTGTAATCGTCCATATCCATTTCCACCAGCACGTATCCCGGGTAGCACATGCGCGGTGAAATCACTTTCTTGCCGCCGCGCACTTCCACCACCGATTCGGTGGGGATAATGATTTGCCCGATCTTGTCGGTGAGTCCAAACGCCGCCACGCGGCCTTCCAGGCTCTCCTTCACTTTCTTCTCGAAGCCCGAGTACGTGTGGACGATGTACCACTGCTTCGTAGTGGAGCTTCCACCAGCGTTCGCTTCGTCGCGCCCTTCGGGCATTTCCGGTGCTGGATTCACTTCGTTGCCTTCGTTGCTCGGGTTGGTTTCTTCAGAGTTTCTTTGCATATGCAATCAGCCAGCTGATGGCTTTCCCAAAAATCGAGTCCGTGAAAAAGAAATACACGCCAAAAAATGCCACGGTCAGCGCCACAACGATCGTGGTCGAGATCACGTCCTGCCGCGACGGCCAGTTCACCTGCTTCATTTCCACGCGCACGTCGTGCAGAAACGACCGGAACCGCTTCGGATACGACGCCAGCTTCCCTACTGGTTCCAGCAGGGCAAATCCGTCAACGCGATCTGACTCTTCCTTATTCAATTTCGCCGCCTGTGCCATCTCGCCGACCGCCTTCTTCCCCGCAGATTCCCTGCCCAACTCATCGCGAACTCCGCACCGGACCGCTTCGTTCTCCCGCGTCTTGCGCTTCCCGAAAACCGCCGGCCTGGGTGCCCTCCCAAAGAGCTGGCAGGGGAGGAGGGATTCGAACCCCCACTCTCGGTTTTGGAGACCGATGGTCTACCGTTAAACCTACTCCCCTGAATTTCAGGCTTAACGCAACTTACTTAACTTCCTTATGCCCCGTATGCTTTCGGCAAGTATTGCAAAACTTGGAAGTCTCGAGCCGCTCTGTATGCTTCTTGCGGTTCTTGGTGGTCGTGTAGTTCCGGTTCTTACAATCGTTGCACTGTAGTGTGATGATTTCTCGCATAGTCGTTTACTCGATGATCTCGGCAACCGCGCCGGCTCCGACCGTGTGTCCGCCTTCGCGAATCGCGAAGCGCAACCCCTTCTCCAGCGCTACCGGCGTGATCAGCGTGATCTCGCACGATATGTTATCGCCCGGCATCACCATCTCCACTCCCTGCGGCAACTTCACATCCCCGGTCACGTCCGTCGTGCGAAAATAAAACTGCGGCCGGTACCCCGTGAAAAACGGCGTGTGCCGCCCGCCCTCTTCCTTCGTCAATACGTACGCTTCCGCCTTGAACTTCGTGTGCGGCGTGATCGAGCCCGGCTTCGCCAGCACCTGCCCGCGCTCGACTTCATCTTTTTCCGTGCCGCGCAGCAGCAGCCCCACGTTGTCGCCCGCCATCCCTTCATCCAGCAGCTTGCGGAACATTTCCACGCCCGTCACCGTCTTGCGCATCGTCGGGCGGAAGCCCACAATCTCTACTTCCTCTCCCACCTTCACCTTGCCGCGCTCGATTCTCCCCGTCACCACCGTTCCTCTACCAGAAATCGAAAAAATATCTTCGATCGGCATCGCGAACGGCTTATCAATGTCTCTCACCGGCAACGGTATGTTCTTGTCCACCGCTTCCATCAATTCCAGAATGGACTTCTCCCACTTCGCATCACCCTCGAGCGCCTTCAACGCCGAGCCGCGAATTACCGGCAAAGTGTCCCCCGGAAATTGATAGCTCTTCAAAAGCTCGCGCACTTCCAGCTCGACCAGCTCGAGCAATTCCGGGTCGTCCACCATGTCGCACTTGTTCAAAAACACCACGATGTAGGGCACGCCCACTTGCCGCGCCAATAAAATATGTTCGCGCGTCTGCGGCATCGGTCCGTCCGTCGCCGCCACCACCAGAATCGCGCCATCCATCTGCGCCGCTCCGGTGATCATGTTCTTCACGTAGTCCGCGTGGCCCGGGCAATCAATGTGCGCGTAGTGCCGGTTCGCCGTCTCATACTCCACGTGCGATACCGCGATCGTGATCCCGCGCTCGCGCTCTTCCGGCGCGTTGTCAATCGAATCAAACGCGCGGAACGCCACCTTCGGATTGTTCTTCGACAGCACTTTCGTGATCGCCGCCGTCGAAGTCGTCTTGCCGTGGTCAATGTGACCGATCGTCCCGATATTCACATGCGGCTTATTCCGCTCGAATTTCTCTTTCGCCATCTCGTATCACCCTCGTAATTAGGACTGCGCGACGATGTCCGCGCGAAATCATTCACTGCTACGGGCCCTGGCAAAATCCTTTAGATCCTGCGTTAGGGTTGTGCAATGGAGCGGGGGACGGGACTCGAACCCGCGACCATCTGCTTGGAAGGCAGAGACTCTACCACTGAGTTACCCCCGCTCATTTCCAACAAACTTCCCGCCAGCTCCCCGTTTCGACGCTTCGAGCCGCGCCATGGCGATCTGGAGCCTGGGACCGGGATTGAACCGGTGACCTCGTCCTTACCAAGGACGCGCTCTACCAACTGAGCTACCCAGGCGTTTACCGGTCGCCCCGCTTCTCCCGCTTGCAATCAGAATCGCCGCCGGAGCTGCCGCGGTTCTGAATTTTTTCGTTTCTTTGAATATCGTTGCGCTCGGCTGTCCAACCATGCGCAGGCTCACGCGAGTTGCTGGTGGACGGGGGAGGATTCGAACCTCCGTAGCCCGCAAGGAGCGGCAGATTTACAGTCTGCTGGTTTTAGCCACTCACCCACCCGTCCCGCAAAACCGTTCGGGACGCTGCAGCTCCGTCCCTGTAAATCTTCCGGGACACAACTGCATCCCGCATGTCCAACCAGTTTCTTTAACCGGACTGCTGTACGGGGCACTCCGCAATGCAGAAAGGGCTCGTGTCCAGAGACACCAGCCCTAGCGCTTTTGTCGCGAGGAATTCCGTCCGCAACCCCTGCCAAAATTTTCGCTACGTCAATCTCAGCTGGCGGAGGGATTTGAACCCCCGACCCTCTGATTACAAATCAGATGCTCTACCAACTGAGCTACGCCAGCACTGACAAACCGAGCAAAAGTATCATACAGGCAATCAAATTGCAAGCAGGTTTCTGCCAGCCGCAAAACCATTGCCAGATTGCCACATATGAGGCACCCAGGATGCCCTCAGTGCCTTACTATTATACAGCTAACCCTTTTCCGAACTAAAGCCTTTTGCCCTCTATTTTGAAGCCGGCTCGGCCGCGGGCTTTGCGAACTGGCTGTCCGCAAGCTGAAGATTATGATGGACTTCCGTAAAGCGGATGGTAAATGCCGATTGAGCGCTGCTTTGTTGCACAGTGAACGGTAGCTTCACCCCATCCACATCTTTGTAATCCCCCACTTCGGCCTGAAACACCGCCACGCCGTCCGGCGTGTGCCGGTGGTTGACGGCCCTGACCAATAACCCGCTTTCCGTATCGAAGTACATCTTGTCCGGGTCGCCGTCCGAAGACCTAGCCTCCACGACATATGCATCGTGGTCTCCCACTTTTTCCGTGCCGGTCACTGTCATCGTCTTGTAGAGCTTCTTCAGATCGAGCGGATGATAGAAATCCGCTTCGCGCTTGGCATCTTCCAATTCCGAGCCGCTCAATACCCGCAAGCCATTCTGCGGATCGTCGGACCACGCCGTGGTCCCATCGAAGCCTTGCTCGAAGACCGCGCCGCCCAGCGTGATCACCGCCACCATCGAATTCGGTGCCTTCTCGTGAACTTCCACGGTTCCGCTGAGATTGTTCATCGAAGGAATCTCGATCGTACCCTTGGATACGCGCGAATTCAGTTTGGTCCACGCGGCGCGCCCGCCGATCGCGTTCACATAGTGATCGAGAACTTGATCTGCGGTCGGCGTCGCTGCCGCAGCGGCTTGCGATCCCCCCGGCGCTGGTGCCGGTTGCGAGGTGGCCTGCGCGTGTGCGGGAAATCCGATGAACATTCCAAGCACGGCCACGCCGACGGCTTTCTTCCATGCGAATTTCATGTTGCCAACCTTCCTTCGCGAAACAATTCGCAGTTACTTCATTAGAGGCCCGTCGTACTGAATCCGTTGGCTGGAATTGTTCAAACCGCAAACTGGGTCAATCGCGTAAAACGAACCTCTGAATTCTGCTACGCAGCCGGAGATGAAAACATTACACTAAGTTGGCTGGAACGATTACAAATTTAAAGTGCCCGTGTCTTCCGCAACTCGCGCCTGGATTGTCGTCGCCGTCCTGCTTGTCTGCTTGCTCGGCGGCGGCGTAGCGTTTTACTGCTGGCAACATCGCCCGCTGCCGCCCATCGTTGCCACTGTTCCCGGCGCCCCTGCTCCAGCTCCTCTGTCGGATATTCTGAGTGAGCTGCCGCCGGACGCGCCCGTTGTCGCTTATATAGACGCGGCAAGTTTGCGGTCGTTGCAAAATTCTCCGCTTGCCGCCGCCTTGGGTCTTGCTTCGCCAGGTCCGCAAGCCGATCGCGACTACGCCAATTTCGTGCGGGGTACCGGCTTCGACTACACGCGCGACCTCGATCACGCCGCGGTCGCGTTTTGGCCTGCAAGTCTTGGCACGCCCGCGAACGTTCTCGGCGAAGATCGCGTTGTGGCCATCGCCGACGGCCGTTTCGATCAACAAAAAATCAAATCGTATGCCCTGCGCACCGGAAAAGAATTGACGCGTGGTCCGCAATCGGTTTACGAAGTACCCGGCAATCCTCCCGTTTCACTCACATTCTTTTCGCCCACGCGCATCGCTCTCGCCGGCGGCAGGAATACCACGGAACTTCTTGCTCGCCTGCATCCCGGAAGCTCGCCCTCTCGCGATTCCGCCATGCAGTCCCGCCTTGATCGCGTCGCCGGAGCACCTGTTTTCGCCGTCGCACGCACCGACCATCTTCCATCGGGCCTCTACGACAGTTTCCGCAACGCGCCGCAGCTCGAACAACTCGCCCGCAGCGTTCAGGTCGTCACGCTAGCCGGCCAGCCCGATGGCAACAATTTAAGAGTCACGCTCGACGCGGAATGTGACTCGATGAAAAATGCGATCGCCATTTCCATTCTTCTGGAAGGAGGCCGCATGGCCGGCTCCATGGCTCTTTCCGATCCCCACACGCGCCGCCAGATGACCGGAGAACAAATTGCGTTTCTCGAGGCCCTGGTGAGTCAAGCCAAAATCACGCACCAAAACAAGCTGGTCCGCTTGGTGCTCGACATCACCCCCACCATGCTCAACGCCGCCCCTGCCAGAGCTGCCGTTCCAGCTCATTCGCCCGCCGTCCACCCCGTCGCGCACTAATCGCAAACCCGCACGAAAGGCGCTGTTCAAACACAGGTATTCCCTATACAGCAGATATTTTCGAAGAAACCGGCTGGATTAATCGGCGGCTGCTGTGGATGTAGCCGCGGTGCTGAGGTAACGCCAGGGATTCACAGGTGTGTTGTAAATGCGGACTTCGTAATGAAGGTGCGGACCAGTCGAGCGCCCGCTCTGGCCTTCATATCCAATAATGTCCCCACGCTTCACGTGCACGCCGACATGCGTCGCGAATCCAGAAAGATGCCCGTACCAAGTGGTCACGCCAAATCCATGGTCAATCACGACCAGCCGGCCATAACCGGCTCGCTGGTCCATCACGGCCACCTCGCCGTCCGCCGTCGCGCGTATGGCATCGCCATAATGCGACGCGATATCGATTCCCGCGTGGAACGCGCCCTCCCCGCTGAACGGATCCAGCCGCTCGCCAAAATGCCCGGTGATCTCGCCGACCACCGGCCAAAGTGTGGGCACGATCCCCAGGCTGCTCAATTGCGCCGCGGGCAGCAAACGCATTCCGCCGCTCGACATCGCCACTGCTGACGCGTTTCGTTCCAGGTAGCTGAACTCATCCATCGATTCTTGGTACTCCACATCCGGCTGTCCGGCATCTTCGCTGAACGCAAAAGGCGTCTGGCGGAAGCGCGTGATCCCGTAGGCCACGGCCACTTCGCTCGCCAGCGATTGCAACGAATCCAGCCGCTGGTTGGTGTCCTTCACTTCCGTTTGCAGCGCCTTGTACTGCTGCTTTAGGGTGTCCTGCTCCCGCCGCAGTGAATTGTAATTCGTCGCTTTCCACAGCATACGGGAGTAGGAGCCCATCCCCGCCAGCACTGTAATTCCGCCGACCGCGGCCAAAATGGCCAGCGCGTGCAGGACGTAAAAGGGCACACGCACGCGCCGCATCCCCCCAGACGCGCTTGACGCAATAAAGAACGTGTAATACTTGCCCTTCATCGTCTTAATTGTTTCTAGAGTTTGCTTGATTCAGTCTATCGGACACCGCGCGCACCCGGCCGCGGCTACCCGATTCCGTCAGAAGTCTGCGATACGAGGCCTGGTGCGAAAGCGCGTGAATTGTAATGACTGCACCCATCGTGGTCAACCTCAAACTTAAGTTTTCCACAAGCTCTCCGTGAATGCAAAGTACTTGTCGGCGCGTCATCCAATTTCGATTACAGTTCTACTTGAACAAAACTTACCTCAAAACCGGAAATCATTACAACTGTACGAGAGTTCAGGATGGATCAGGAACGCCAACTGGTCGAAAAAATCGCCCGCTCGCTAGCCTCCGGCAGACCCATGTCGCCCCATCTTCGCCTGGCTATTGGCGATGATGCCGCCATCATATCGCCGCGCGGCCACAAGCAATGGGTTCTGACCTGCGACGCCTTCCTCGAAGGTGTCCACTTTCTGGCCAAGACGCACCCGCCCGACTCGGTCGGCTATAAGTCCCTGGTCCGCGCCACCAGCGACTTGGCCGCTATGGGCGCCACACCGCGCTTCTTCCTGTTAACCCTAGCCTTGCCCAGGAACGCGAGCCGCCCCGTGCGCGTTCGTCAGAGCACGGCTTCAGCCCCGGAGGTCTGGTTGCAGAGCTTTCTCCGGGGCATGGCGCGCGCCGCCCGCGAGCTCGGCATGGCGGTCATCGGCGGCGACACCTCAAGAAGCGGTCGCGTCTTCATCAGCATCACGGCGCTGGGTGAAATCGCCTCTGGCCATGCACTGACTCGCTCTGGAGCGCGTCCTGGCGATCTCATCTGCGTGAGCGGCAAACTCGGCCGCGCGCAGTTGGGCTTGAGACTGGTCCTTCGCGGCCTAGCCAGCGACCGCCGCTTCCGCTCCCTGACGCAACCCCATCTCTATCCCAAAATCCGCGTCGAGCTTGGCTCTTGGCTCGCTCGCCATCGCATCGCTTCATCCGCGATGGACATCTCCGACGGCCTTTCCACCGATCTTGACCGCCTGTGCACCGCCAGCCACGCGGGCGCGAAAATCTGGGCGGACAAAATACCGGCGGTCGCAATCCCCGCCGCCGCTGTCAAAAAACTCGGCAACCGCAAACTCAATCCTCTGCAATTGGCCTTGCACGGCGGCGAAGATTACGAACTTCTCTTCACAATCCCGCCGCACCAAGCAAAAAAAATCCGCCGCGCCCCGGGCGCTTCCGCGTTAACCGCAATCGGCGAAATCACGCGCGACCGCAAAATCATGCTCGTGCAGCACGACGGCCGCAGCCAGCCGCTAGAACCTCGCGGCTGGAACCCCTTCAGGAAGCTCTGAATGAGCTGGCTGTTGAAAACCTCTCCCGCGTGCAGCTTCGATCTCAGGAGAGGTTCGACCGCTGGGTTAGAACAACATCTGCAAGAACTCGCCGATTGCTCCGATGAGTTCCATCGAGGTGCGTGACGGCCTCGCAGATCACTTTCGATTGAAGGACAAAACAGCCCGCGAGACGCCGGCGCTAGGAGTGAGGTGCGGCTGCCGCGCTGATGTGCGTACGCCCGGAAGTTGGCGTAAGAGCTTTCACCGGGGGCGGTGGTAATTTGGGCGCTGGTTTCGGCGTCGCGGGCGCCGCAGAAACCGGCGCTTTGGTTTGCGTCAATCCCTGCTCGGCGGCATCGGCAGGCGGCGCAGTATCCGGCACATCCACTTGCACCGGCTTCGTTGGCGCAATTTTTTCCAGCGGCACCACATTAGGGAAAGTTTCCACCGGCATGCCCTGCGTCGCTTGTTGCATGAACTCCAGCCAAATCGGCAGCGCCGCCTTCGCTCCGGTTTCCTTTTTACCGAGCGACACGCGCTTGTCGTCGTTCCCCACCCACACGCCCGCCGTCAGCTGCGGCGTAAATCCGATGTACCACGCGTCGGTGAAATCGTTTGTCGTCCCGGTCTTTCCCGCCGAAGGACGTCCTAGCTCCTTCGCGCGCACTCCGGTGCCGAATTGCACCACGTCTTCCAGCATCGCTACCATTGTCCGCGCCACATCCGGCGGAATCACATCGGTGACGTTCGGCCGCGGCTCTTCGAGCACCGCGCCATCGTAAGAAGTCACGCGCTTGATGTAATGCGGCTCGATGTGGATGCCGTCATCGGGGAAAACAGTGAATGCCGAGGTGTGCTCCATCAGCGTCAAATCCGCCGCGCCCAACGCCAGCGGCAAATACGGCGGCAGCGGGCTGGTAATTCCGAACTTTCGCGCCAGCTCCACCACGTTCAGCACTCCCACATGATCGAGCAGGCGCACGGCCGGCACGTTGCGCGAATCCGCCAGCGCGCGCCGCAATGTAATCCGCCCCTCGAATTTTTCATCGTAATTGCGCGGGGAATAGTTCTGCCCGCCGCTGCGAAACGTCACCGGCGCATCCACAATCGTGTCGAACGGGTTCATCCCCATCTGGAGGGCGTCCGCGTACACATATACCTTGAACGAGCTGCCGGTTTGCCGCAGCGCTTGCGTCGCGCGATTGAACTTCGATTCCTCGAAATCGTAGCCGCCCACCATGGCCTTGATCTCGCCGCTCGAGTTATCAATCGCCAGCAGCGACGCCTGCGCGGCGGGAAACTGCTCCAGTTGCACCCGGGCCGTAATTCCCGAAAGCTCCTTGATCGAAACGCAAACCAGATCGCCCCCCTTCAAGAGTTCCGGCGGCGACTTATGTCCCGTCCAGGAAAAATCCGCGGGCGTCAACATTGCGTGATATTGCCCGATTCTGATGGACGCGAACGTTGGTTCGACCTTGGTCACCAGACCCGTCACATAGTCGCCCTTCTGAATCGCGTCATGCCAATCGTCGCTCTGATACTTCTCCAGCGGCCCTTCGTGCTGCGCCAAAATATTTGGCAGATTGCCGCGCCACCCGTGCCGCCGGTCATAAGCGTGCAACCCATCACGCACCGCTTGGTCGGCGGCTTTCTGCATCGCCACGTTTAACGACGTGTACACGCGCAAGCCCTGCTCGTGCACCGCTACTGTACCGTAGGTGTGCTCCAGATACTGGCGCACTTCCTCGACGAAATATGGCGCCAGGTCGTTGCGCAGCGGTTCAATATGCAGGCCCAGGGGTAGCTTGGCAGCAGCTTCCGCTTGCGCCTCAGTGATTTTATGGTCGTGCGCCATCAACGAAAGCACGAGATTCCGCCGCGCCAGTGCCCGGTCCGGATGGTTGATCGGCGCGTAAATCGGCCCGCGAATAATGGCCGCCAGCATGGCCGCTTCCGGCAGCGTCAATTGCCCCACCGGCTTGTTAAAGTAATACTCCGACGCCGCCTCGAATCCGTAGTTCCCCGCACCCAGATAAATCTGGTTGCAGTACATCGTGAAAATCTGTTCTTTGGTGTAGTGGCGCTCGATCTGAATGGCCAGCAGCGTTTCCTCGATCTTGCGCCGCGCGCTGCGGTCCGAGCGATTCAGAAACAGCCCACCGGCGAGTTGCATCGTCAGCGTGCTGGCGCCTTCCGCCAGGCGATGGTGCCGGACGTCGTGCCAGGCCGCTTCCAGCACGCGCGGAATGTCCACGCCCCAGTGTTGTTCGAAGTGCTGGTCTTCGGTGGTGAGAATCGCATCCCGCAGGACTTTCGGGATCTGGCCGTAAGTCAACAGAATCCGCCGTTGCAGCGCGAACGTGCCGATGGATTGCCCGTCGTCCGCGTAGAGCTCCGTCACGACGTTCGGCCGGTAATCCTGCAGCGCGTGAATTTCCGGCAAATCGCTTGAGTATACGAATAGCAAGCCAACCGCCGCGCCAAACGCGACCGCGCAAAGCAGCAGAAATGTGAACGCGAGCCGGCCGAAGACCGTGTCTCCGGTAATCTTCATCGTCGCCCGATAAAATCGTTCCATTAACTCGCTATTCTAGCGCATACGCGACCGCCGCGTTGGACTCTACCTTCCCCCCATGTTCCCAATATGTCGTGCGTCGCCCGCTTTTGTCTTGCGGCTCCGCATGGCACCAAGTAAATTTGTGCCGCCCGCGCGCGGGCGAGCACCCATGGAAGCCAGTCCAATCCTGTTTCGCGATCTAACCTATATATTCCTCGCCGCCGTCCTCGGTGGGCTCGTCGCATGGCGTCTGCAGCTGCCTCTTATCCTCGGCTTCGTCGTGGGCGGCATCGTCATCAGCCCGTTCACGCCCGGCCCTCATCTCTCCAATCTGCACACATTCGAGGTGTTCGCCGAAGTCGGCGTAGTCCTGCTGATGTTCTCCATCGGCGTTGATTTTTCCATCCCGGACCTGCTGCGAGTGAAATGGATTGCCCTCGGAGGCGGCACGCTGGGGATTGTTCTTTCGATGGCTCTTGCGCTGGCGACATCCTGGCTGATCGGCTGGACCTTGATTCAAGGTTTCGTCATCGGCGCTACCGTCTCGGTAGCCAGCACCATGGTCCTCGCCCGCCTGCTCGCCGATCGCGCCGCTATGGGAACCACTTACGGGCGCGTGATGATCGGTATCACCCTGGTGGAAGACATCGCCGTCGTGTTCATGACCATCATCATTCCCATCTTCAGCGGTCCTGCCGAAGGCCGCTTCGCGAAAGCGGCCTGGACCCTCGGCAAAGCCGTGCTGCTGCTCATTCCACTGGTCTTTCTTGCCATGACGGTCGTTCCGCGAGTTCTTCGCAAAGCCGCCGGCACCAAGGACCCGGAACTTTTTCTGCTGGTAGCCATCAGCATCTGCCTGGTTTCGGCGGCGGTCGCGCAGGCGGTGGGTTTTTCTGTCGCGCTCGGCGCCTTCCTCGCGGGACTTTCCATTAGCGGCTCGGAAGATTTGCACGAGGCACACACGACGCTGATTCCTCTGCGTGACGCGTTCGTCGCTTTGTTTTTCGTTTCACTCGGCACGCTCGTAGTCCCTCGTGTGATTCTGCACAATCTTCCTTTGCTTGCAGTCATGTTGCTGCTGATTGTCTGCGGCAAATTCGTGATCTGGCTCGGCGTGATGAAGCTCTTCCGCTACTCGCTCTGGACCTCCATCGCGGTCGCCGCAGGCCTCACGCAAATCGGCGAACTTTCCTTCATCCTCGTCGAGGTGGCGAAAAAATCCGGCCTCGTGGGCGAAGAGGTCTTCAGCGCCACTCTGGCGGCATCCCTAATTTCGATTTTCCTGAATGTGCTGATCGTCAGGTGGGTTTTGCGCTGGATAGAACCAAAACTCCAAGCCGAAGCAGCTGCCTAGCGGCGCTCTTTGCCGCCTTCGGTTTTCAAACCGTCTTCCTACGGCCGGCCTTGCAATGCGGGTGGATCAAGCAGGATGGCCGAACCAGCAAATACGATGATGAAGGTTCGATTTTCCAAAGCTACCCCAGCGCTTCTTCCGCTTCCTGCACGGTCGCATAGGACTTGATCAGCGTCCCCACGTGCGTCATATCAATCAGCGCCTTCACCTGGGTGTTCATCCCCGTCACAGCCAATTTCCGCTGGGCCCGCTGCGCCGCTACGTAAGCTCCCACCAGCGCGCCTAGCCCCGCCGAGTCCACATAGGACACGTCGCTGAAATCCAGAATCAGTTTCGGCGCGCTCTCCGCGCGCGTTGCCGTCTGAAAACTGAAAACTGTCTGAATATTCAGCGAACCCTTCAGGGTCAAAACCTTTTGGCCTTCGCGGCTCCCCGCGGAAGCCACAATCTGCAAATGTTCGTTGGGCATGGACCGTGATTCTATCGAATCGCCAACCCGTCAATTATGAATATTGTGTTACATCGCCGCCAGCCTTTAGCAATGCCGGCTGGCGCTATGGCCTGTAACGCGATTGGCTTTCAACTGCAAACTCTTAACTTTCAACTCTGCCTGTTAGGGATCAAATCGCGCCCGCAATTCCGCCGGCACGAGTGGACAAAGCTCATCGCGCCGCCCAAATACACGGTAGCGAATCCGCGCGACAATGTCATACACGCTGTCTAGCAAAGCTCGCGGTATCACGCCCAACAGAGAGGCCAGCGCCGCCCAACCGCCACCCAGTCGCCGCAAAATATGCAGAAACGCTTTCGACCGCACCAGCAATCGCCCATCGCTCGTCAACACCACAATGCTGTCCGGCAATCCGGCCCACCGTTCCGCCGGAACCCGGGCCGCAAACGTCGGGCCCTGCAGCGGCGCAAACCGGAACGCTCGCCCGGTGCGATCGTGCTTCAGGACGAACTTCACGGCGCGATGGCACAACCCGCAATGTCCATCGTAAAAGAGATATTCCGTGCTCGGCGTGTCTGGCACCGCCAGCAAAGGATAGCACGAGCGCGCAGCACTGCCGTTCCGCACGGCGGAGCCGTCGCGTTCGAAGCCGTCCGCGGCGTGTTCGCTGCGCGCCGGCCCAATCGCGAATACAGAAACGCGGCCCGCTTCGCGCTTGCCACGCTTTCAGAAACTCTCTAAGCTTGCTCTGTTCGCCCAATTCTGTGGGAGCCAATCCGCGCGCATGAAGTGCAACAACATCCTCGAAGCCATAGGCAACACGCCTATCATCCGCCTCAATCGCCTGGCGAAAGATTCCGCTGCCGAAGTCTGGGTGAAAGCGGACTACATGAATCCCGGCGGCTCGGTGAAGGACCGCATCGGCATCTCCATGATCGAAGAAGCCGAGCGCACCGGCAAACTAAAGCCCGGTGGCACGATTATCGAAGGCACGTCCGGCAACACCGGGTTGGGACTCGCGCTGGTCGCCTGCGTGCGCGGCTATAAGGTCGTTTTCACCATCACCGACAAGCAATCGCGCGAAAAAATTGACCTGCTCAAAGCTTTCGGCGCCGAAGTCATCGTGTGCCCCACCGCCGTCGAGCCCGAAGATCCGCGCAGCTACTATTCCGTGGCCGCTAAACTCGCGCGCGAAATTCCCAATTCTTTTTATCCCAATCAATACGCCAATCCTATGAATCCGGAAGTGCACTATCGCTCCACTGGCCCGGAAATTTGGAAGGACACCGAAGGAAAGATCACGCACTTCGTTTGCGGCATGGGCACCGGCGGCACGATCTCGGGGGTAGGACGCTACCTCAAGGAACAAAATCCCAACGTGAAAATCATCGGCGTGGATCCGATCGGCTCCCTCTACTACGAAAAGGTCAAGACTGGAAAAGTCGGCAAAGCCCTCACCTACGTCGTCGAAGGTATCGGCGAAGATTTTTTCCCCGCCACCATGGATTTGAAAATCCTAGACGACGTTTTGCAAGTCAACGACGAAGAATGTTTCGTCTGGGCTCGCCGTCTCGCCAAGCAAGAAGGCATCTTCACCGGAGGCTCCGGCGGCGGCTGCATTTCCGCCGCGCTGAAGATAGCGAAGAGCGCGAAAAGAGGCGACTTTATCGTTGCCTTCGCGCCCGATTCCGGCTCGCGCTACATGTCCAAAGTTTTCAACGATGGCTGGATGCGCGAGCATGGCTACGTAGACGCCGAAGTAGCGCTCTCCGCCGCCGACGTCATTCGCGTCAAGCGCCAGAATGGCAAGACCCGCGACATGATCGTCGCCGGTCCTTATCAAACCGTCTTTCACGCGCTGCAAACCATGCAACAGCAGGACATCTCGCAGCTGCCCGTTTTCGAAGAAGGAAAATCCATCGGCACGGTTTTCGAAGACCAGATCCTGAATCTCGCGCTGCAAGGGAAAGATCTTCGCAAACTGGTCATCCGCGAAGTGATGGGCGCTCCGCTGCCGCAGGTTCCCGCGAACGCCCCCGTCGAACGTGTCACTCACATCCTGAGCCACGATAGTCCCGCCGTCTTCGTCGAAATGCCCGGCGCCAAACTGGAAGTCCTCACCAAATTCGATCTGATGGACACGGTCGCCGGTCTCGTCGGCCAAAAACGTTAGGTAATCTCGGCAGCTGTCTCTGGACGGGAACTTCGCGTCGACAATTGTGCGAGGTGGAAAAACTACATCTTGGGGCGGCTAGAAGAATACGTCCGGCTTCCGGCTGATGACGCAATCGCCTGCCTCCGCCTCATTAGGTTCGCAATTTGCGAACAGGTCAACCGTTGTTTCGCAGTTTGCGAACCGTCCCCCTTAACGACTCCACCAGGGCCTGCGGCCCACGGCAGACGGGATGGCAGCCGTTTATTTTTCGGGTTGCACGCGCTGAAAATCCGTGCGGACCTCTTCGATGTGCGCGCGATAAGCGTTGGCGTCGCCATACGGCAGAAAATGCGAGTAACGGTCGTGGGGATGTCGAATGCGATGCGCGTGCCGGATGGGGCACCAATGCTGCTCGGTGCGCGCCGCGACTTCCACCACGAAAGCCATCAACCCATTGGCGTAGGAACAGTACGCGCAGTTGACGCGTTCCAGAAAATTCAAGTAGCACAATTTGCCGCGGTCGAAAATGATGTAGTCCGACCGGCGCGCCTTGGGTATCCCGTAAATGGGAAATGAAAACGCCTGATACAGAGTAACGAACACATCCAGAATCATGAACGGAATCACACAGCCATATATGAATGGCGATGTGAGCGCCACAAAAAACCGGGAGTTCCGGATGTACCGCCACAGCGATTCCTTCAGCTGCGTGTGCTCGATCTGGATTTCGTTCGAGAACCATACCTTGCGCTTGCGCAGCTCGTAAAACGGGCCGCGAAATTCCTCGTCGCGCTCGGGGTCCACGGCAATGTGCACGGACCTTTCAGGTTTTTTCGCAGTATTGTCGCTCATGACTTAGCCCACCCCACCAAGTCCAAAAGTTTGTTTGAGATACGCGCTCCGTACTTGCTTTCACAACGAGTGCGGCTGGTGTCCTGGTAATTAGCACATTTTCGACAGGTAGCGCCGGAAAAGTTTCGCCGCGTAGGCCGCCGTCTATTTTCTTGTTTCGCGCAGTCCGCATCTTCGGTGAAACTAGCTACCCTGCGCGTCCGCGGCGTGGATGGTATAATTGCGGACTTTTAGCAAGCGACTGGAAGCAGCAGTGCGGCAATAGGCTGAGGCAAAGGGCCAGCAATAGCGCATGAAAATCGAAGATTTCAACGAGCGCCTGAACCACTCCATCCTCGTCGGGGACGGGGCCATGGGTTCGCTGCTCTATGAATCCGTGGGGCCGCAGCGTTGCGTGGACGAATTGAACGCCACGCACGGCGAAGCGGTGTTCCACGTTCATCAGACCTACATTGAAGCCGGCGCGCAACTCATCGAGACGAATACCTTCAGCGCGAATCGCCACAAACTGGGGCAATTCGGCATGGCTGACCGCGTCGCGGAATTAAATCATCGCGCGGTGAAAATTGCGCGCGAGGCGCGCGAGGCCGCCAAGCACGAAGTCTTGATTGCCGGCTCGATCGGTCCCTTGGGAATTGTTCAGCAGGTCCGCGAGCTGCCCCACGAGGAGATCGTCGCGATCTTCAAGGAGCAGGCCGGCGCGCTGGAAGAGCGTGGTGTGGATTTATTTCTGCTGGAGACGTTCAGTGACCTTGACGAACTCCTCGCCGCAGTGGACGCCATCCGCTCCTTTTCGCGCCTGCCGATTGCGGCGGAACTGACCTACTCGGACGAAGGCTCCACGTTCGGCGGCACGCGTCCGCAGGATGCGTGGGAAAAACTGAAAGACAAAAACATTCAAACCTTCGGAGCCAACTGTACCATTGGCCCGCAGCTTCTCCTGCCGGTCCTGCGCGAACTGGCGGCCAGCGCGAAATTGCCGCTTTCGGCCATGCCCAACGCGGGATTTCCCAAGCGCGTCGGCGACCGCATCGTATATCCGAAATCTTCGCCAGAATATTTCGCGCTGTTCGCACAGGAAGCGGCAGAAATCGGCGCGCGAATCATTGGCGGCTGTTGCGGCACCACGCCGGAGCACATCCGCGCGATCGCGGAAGCGGTGAAGAAACTGCGTCCCGGCAAATCCAGCGTCGGTGAAGATGGCGGAAGAAGTTCCAACGCGACGATTGAAGTGTTCGAGCCGGCTGAGCGCTTCCGCCGCATCGCGGCCCGCGAGCCGGAAAGCAAGTTGTGGCGAAAAATTCAAGCCGGAAAATTCGTCACTTCGGTGGAAATCGATCCGCCCAAGGGCGTTACGATTGATCGCGTCCTCGACCAGGTCGGCCGCGTCATGGCCTCGGAGGAAGTGGATGCCATAGACATCAATAGCGGCACGCTTGCGCGCGTCGGCATGGACGCGCTCGTGCTCGCGGGCGCGCTCGAAGCGCATGGCTTTGAAACCGTGCCGCACGTAACCACGCGCGATTCCAATATCATCGGCCTGCAGGCCATGCTGCTGGGCGCCTGGGCCGTCGGCGGCGTGCGCAACGTCCTTGTGATCACCGGCGATCCTCCCTCGCTCGGCGATCATCCCGAAACCAGCGGCGTGTACGAAGTGGATTCGATCGGTCTGGTAAAAGTCCTGTCGCGGCTGAATCAGGGCACGGACTGGGCCGGAAAAAGCCTGGGCGGCGCGACGAACTTCACCATCGGCGTCGCAGTGAATCCGGTGTCGGAAAATATTGACGACGAACTCCGGCGCTTTGAGGCCAAAATCGAAGCGGGCGCGCATTTTGCGATGACTCAGCCCATTTTCGATCCCGAGCATTGGCACGCATTTCTGAAGCGCCTCGGGGGAAAATCTCCGGTGCCGATCGTAGTCGGCCTGTGGCCGCTAACCAGTTACAAGCAAGCCCTGCGCCTGAACAACGAAGTGCCCGGAATCGTCATTCCGCAAGCGACCCTGCGCGAAATGGAAAGAGCCGGTGAGGCCGCCCGCGAACGCGGATTCGTTATAGCCCGCCGCATGCTCGATTGGGCCCGCACCGCGCGCAGCGAAAGCGTCGCCGGCGCTTATCTGATCGCGCCCTTCAAGCGCTACGAAGAAATCCTCGAACTCTTCAAGTGAATCGCCCGACCGGGCGATTCATATTTGCAGTTCGGTGATCCCGTTTATCTCTAATTTCCGATAAATTCGGCGGCATCTGGGAGTGCGACGGCTTGCCGCCGCCTTGCGCCGCGCGAAACCTAAAAAAACCAGAACCGTTTTCGTTTCCGCAGCGGTTTCGCTCCAGGGCTCAGCCCGATATCTTCATCCATCTCCGGAACCCAGGGCAACGAACGCCCTTCGAACACCGCGAGGGGATTATCCACCAGCAGCGCCTTGGCCACGTCCTCCCCACGCTTCCGCGCCACGTGATCGAAAACTTCCTTCAACTTCAGAGGCCGCGTCGTGACGTTATGCGCATCGCTCGCTAGAAAATGCACCGCGTTCATCCCGATCCATTCTTCCGCCACTTCCTGCGCCGGCTTCCCGAATCTCCCCAGCAATGATTGTCCGGTGACTTGCGCGTAACAACCCTGCCGCAGCCAGCGAAACAAGCGTTCCGGTTTCGCGCGGATCAAGGGATTGCGCTCCGGATGCGTAATGATCGGCCGGAGCCCGGCGAGATGCAATTCGTGGAGCGACTGATCCAGGGTAGTCGGAATGGAATAGTCGGCAAACTCTACCAGCAAGTAGTTCTTTTGGTTCAGCGTAAACCGGCTCGGAGCGTGGCGAATCTCGCGCAAATTTTCAAAACTCAAATGGAAATCGCAGCCGGTGGCAAAAATTAGGCGGCCGGCGAAGCGTTCCTGTAATTCATCGCGGCGATCCTTTACTAATTCGGGAACGAACGCGTGATTCGGATGCGCGTGCGGCGTGGAAATAACGTGCGTAATCCCGTCCGCTATCGCCATTTCCGCCATTTCCAACGACATTTCGATCGAATCTGGACCGTCATCCAGCCCGGGAAGGATATGGCAATGAATATCAATCATCAGAGGCGAGAATAGCGCAGCACGAAACGGATAACAACGCAGAGAACTCCTCCAGTCGCGCGGGAATCACGGGAAAGCTGCGCATGAACTGGCCAGATTATTGCTCTCGAAGGCTAGGAAGCCCAGTGAAACAGTTTCATTCGCCGAATCACCAACAGGGCGTCGAGTGTGGCCAGAAATTTCCGCGCGCGGCGGCAAACTCATCGCCCCGCTCCCCAATGCCCGCGCGATCACCGCCGCCGGATGGCACGGATTGGCGTAGCACGGTCGTTCCCCATCTTGGACAGTCTATAACCCACGCTTGGTTCGAACTTCTCTACTGAAGCCTGCACTCAGGTCTAGTGTTCTAACACCCGTACTCGCTCAGTCTTCATAGGCCGGGACACCTCCGAGCGCTTTAGTGGAACGGCAGGCGGCTTTTCAATTGCTTTTCGAGGTCTTGCAATTGATCGTCAGAGATTTGAACCAGGCCGTTCAGTGTGATGATCAGGCGACCGGAGCCGGCATCCCTGAAACGAGCATCCTGGATGATGACGCTGCCCTGAAGAACCGGGGAAGAATTGCGTCGAGGTCCAAGCCTTTTTGCATCGCCGATAAGATGGCGTCCTGAATCTTATCGCGCAGTATTTCGCCGACGTTTCCCGTGCGGAGAAGTTCACCCAACGACCCGTCCGCCTGGATCGGCCCAAGTTCCGGCGTGAGCCGCAACTCGGTGTGATTTTCACTCACGCTCGGCGTGAGCTTGACTTGAATCACCGCATTGCCGCCAATCAACTTTTGGACCTGCTGCTTCCCGAACAATTTCACGCAGGCCCAACGTTCATAATGCAGCTGAACGACTACCAGGCTGGCGGGCTCGATAGGAGTAATCGTCGCGTCCTGGATTTGTATACGGTCCGCACAGCGGTTGTCCTTCTCGAGTGCGGAAGCGAGCAGTGCGGCTAAATTCTGCTGCAAATCCGAAAAGTCGGCCGTGAGTTCGATGTTCGCGGCGTTGAGGCCGTGGGTCTTTGGAGCCATGCTGATAAGTCCCGAGGCTACGATAGTGACGCGCTGATCTTTGAAATTCAGGGGGATCTTGACAGGCGGGATTTTGAAGGTTTCGTTCTTGGCGCTCGCGGCGGGAAGCAGCGCTGCGGTAGCGGCAAAAAACAGAATTAGCGTCGCTACCCATCGCCCCCAAAAATCAAGCATCCTGCAACACCCCTTTTGAAGTATGTCGTACGCCGCAAAGGCGGCGGCAAGCCGCCGCACTCCCTGATGTTGCCAGATGGAACTTTTCGCGACTCCGTCGGTCGCGCGCCGCGATCATGGAACTGCGCAAGACTCTGGTTTCGTCCGTACTCCTTGATGAGGGTGTGAGGGTCTAGGTTGCTTGATTCGTTGGTTCGAGGTAACTGCCGCAGCAACACTGGCCCGTGCCCGAACAGGAAAAGCCCGACGCAAAATTGTGGAACTCCGGGCCGCGTTGCGGTCAATACACTGAGGGCGGGGTTTGGGCTATGAACGCCATGTCGTTCCGGTCTCATGAACTGTGCTGGTGCGGCGTGAGCCAGGGGTGAGGTGAATACGAAGGAGACTGGCGAGATGAAAAGGCTTCGGTTGGGATTTAGGGTTTTCTGCACCATCGCGCTGCTTCTTTCGATGGCTGCCCTGCCGACTACGGCGCAGGAGGCAGCGAACTTTGTCGGCACATGGGATATCACCATGACCGGAGGCCAAGGCGGTGGCCAGTCGCGAGGCGGCGGCGAGCGCGGAGGTGGCGGCGGGGCGCAGTCGCTCACGATCACGAAAGATGGCGAGAAATTCAAAGTGACGCATAAGACTCCGCGCGGTGATAATACGTCCGACGCCACGGTATCAGGCAACACGATCTCCTGGACCGAGCAGCGCCCTGGGCGTGACGGTGAAACCATGAATATCGATTTCAAGGCCACGCTCGACGGCGACACGCTGAAAGGCACCATACACGGCGGACGGTTTAACCGCGAGTTTACCGCGAAGCGACCAAGCTAGAGCAGAGACGGCGCGTCACCTTCGAATCTTCCACGAACGCAGGAGCCGCGTTCGCCTGACTTGCCTGTGACCAGGGCGCTTGATTGTTCGGGGCGGCTTGAGAGAACTACAGCGACTGAATCAATCATGACGCGCCCCAGTTGCTCTGCACCTTGGGCGGGCGCATGAGGGTCTGCATCACCACACAATATTGTTCGGTTTTCTCTCGCAAGCCGGCCAATTGTTCCGGAGTTGCGTTCGGCGCATCAACATCGAAGTGCAGTTGAATGCTCTCAAAGCCGACCGGCACGTCTTTCGCGATGCCGAGGGTGCCACGAAGATCCAGATCTCCCTCTACCGTGACCGCAATGCATTTGGTGGGTATGCCCATCGCAGCGGCTACCATCTGGCAGGTGATTTGCGCGCACGCCGCAAGAGCGCCAAGCAAAAGGTCGCCGGAACAGGCGCCCGCACCGGCACCTCCGACTCCCTTGTGGGCTTCGGCTTGGTAGATGGCGCGTCCGAGATCCACCGAGCATGCCACCGGGACATCGGTCTGGCCGCCTTTCGCGCGGAGAGTGATTCGCGAGGCGCTCGGGTCACTGCGATATTGCTCTTTCAGCGGCTTCTGTAGCGATCGAAGATCCATGGCAACCTCACGTTTGTCTCTGCATCCCTCGCACCGACCAGGAAGCCTTGCGAACGGCTGTATTGTAGCCGCTTCATGTGCATGCTAGCATTTCGACGTATCACCGAGGGGAGTTCATGCCCACGTTCGTCATCGAACGCGAAATCCCGGGTGCCGGAAAAATGACCGACGCCCAATTGCGGGAAGCCGCCCAAAAGTCGGTAAAGGTGCTGAAGGAAATGGGTCCCGAGATTCAGTGGCTGCATAGCTACGTAACCGGAGACAAAGTTTACTGCGTCTATCTCGCTCCGGACGAGGCCACGATCCAGGAACACGCTCGGCGCGTTGGCCTGCCTGCCAATCGCGTTTCCGCTGTGCGCCGTCTGCTTGAACCTTCCAGCGCCGAGTGAGTTCAGTTTCCTAGCCGCGCTCTTCAGGGCGACGATTGATCTGCACCGCAACACCGGTGGCGCATTAAAGTGCGCCGCTACAAATGCTCATCAAGTCATGATTCAGCACGCCCGCACCAGCGCTAACTCGACGAAGATGTCGCCTCGCGCAGGAGTACTTCATCAATCGCTTTCTCGATCGGCATGTCCCAGCCCTCGAGCCAGGCCGTCGCGCCGGTCGTATCTATCAATGCCTGCCGGGCCGGGTCCAGTATCACTTCGAGTTTGGCGTGCTCCCCGGGCGTGAGCGGCGCGCCAATATTCAAGCGCAGCGCCGCCGCAGCACCGGCCAACCGCAGCGAACGCTCGGCCTGTCGTTCAGTCGCCGCCGAGCACGCGAAGCACTCCAACAACCGGGCAATTCCGCGCTTATGTTCCAGTTCTCGAAAAATTTTCAGGCTTTCGCGGTACAGAGATTGCGCCGTCGCGCAATCCCGCTGTTCGCGCGCCAGAGTTCCCAGATCAGCCAGCGTGCCGGCGATGCCCCAGCGGTCGCCGAGTTCACGAAAGATTGCCAAGGCTTGTTCGTATAACGCTCGCGCGCCCGCCGAGTCACCCTGATCGCGGGCCACATCCCCTTGATGGTTCAGCGACCAGGCCACGCCGGTCCGGTCTCCCAGTCCTTGGAAGATGGCGAGACATTCCGCGTAGAGCGCACGGGCCCGCGAATAATCGCCCTGCAACTCGACGACAGTCGCCAAGTTACTGAGAGTGCGGGCGACGGCTTTGTGATCGCCTAGCTCTCTCCACAATCCAAGGCTCTCCTGGAACAGGGAGAGCGCCACCTCCGGGTTGCCGCGGTCCCGCGCAGTTACCCCCATTGCGTTTAAAGAGACAGCGACGCCCTGTTTGTCGTTCAACTGCCGTGCCACGTCCATGCTTTCCGTCGTCAGCGCGTCAGCCGCATCGTAATCGCCCTGTTCGCCCGCGAGTACGCCCGCGGAAAAAAACGCGCGCGCGCGTGCCCGCGAAGGCGCTGCCGCTGCGGGAATTTTCAGCAGCTTCTCCAGGCTGTCCCGGCCTTCGGCGAAATACTCCCTCGCCTCCCAGAAACGGAAAAGTGCAGTTCCCAGCCGCAGTCCCCAGTCCGCATCTCCGCTTTCCGCCAGCCAATCGAGGCTGGCGCGAAAATTGTCGTGCTCCAACGCGAAGCGTTCCAACCACTCCGCTCTTTCCGCGCCGCCCTGCTCGGTGGCTTCCTCTTCAGCGAGCACCAGGCAATAGGCGGCGTGCGCGCGCTTTGTCGCGGCGTCCTCGCCGCTGGCCTGCAGTTTTTCGCGGGCGTACTCGCGAATGGTTTCAAGCATCACGAATCGCGATTCGCCGTTCGGTTGCTCGACTTGCTGCAGCAAGCTCTTATCCACCAGCGACGCCATGCCGTCGAGCAAATCCAAGGCAAGATCGCCCTTGGTGTCGCACACCGCTTCCATTCCCTCCAGAGTGCATCCGCCCGCGAAGACTGCTAATCTCCGGAAAAGCTTTTGCTCGGGGACGCTTAGCAGATCGTGACTCCAATCCATCGCTGCGCGCAGCGTTTGCTGCCGCTGCGGCAGGTCGCGCGCGCCGCCCGTGAGTAACTGCAAGCGGCTCGCCAGGCGCGTGCGCATCGCGGAAAGCGAAAGCACTTTGATTCGCGCCGCGGCTAGCTCGATCGCCAGCGGCAATCCATCCAGCCGCGCGCAAATCTCCGCCACCGTCGGCGCGTTTTCCCGGTTGAGCTCGAAATCCGGTTTTACCGCCACCGCGCGCTGCACAAATAGCGCGACCGCGGGATACCGCGACAAGGCCTCCACCGAAGTTTTGGACTGCGAATCCGGCAGCGCCAGCGGCGGCACCGGAAATTCATGCTCTCCATAGATGTGCAGCGCGGCGCGGCTCGTTACCAGGATTTTGAGATGGGGGCCCATGGCGAGCAACTCCGCCACGGCAGGGGCGGCTTGAATCAGGTGCTCGAAATTGTCCAAAAGTAATAATGCAGGAGCGCGCGATGGATCTCGGAAATTTCTCTTGAGAATTTCGAACGGCGACTGGCCTCCTGTTTCGCGGATTCCCAGCGTCTGCACGATGACGGAGGCGATCAAGGCCGCATCGTTAATCGGGGAAAGCGGGACGAAATGAATTCCACCTGAAAAGTTCGCGGCCAAGTCTCCGGCCATCTCCAGCGCAAGACGAGTTTTCCCGATTCCGCCGGGACCGGTGATCGTGACCAGGCGCACGTCCCGACGTAACAGCAGCTCTTTGGCGGAGGCTAATTCCTTTTCGCGACCGACAAATGCAGTCCGCTGCATAGGAATATTTGCCGGGCGACTTTCCGCCTGCCGAACTGACTTTTCCGAGAAGCGGTCGCGAATCGCGGCAAGTTCGCGCGCCAGGTCTCGCGTCGCGGCGTAGCGTTTCTCGGGGTCTTTTGCCAGGCACCGCTCGATTGCCCAACACAACGGCGCGGGTGCGTCAGGGTTTTGCGTTCCGACCGGCTCTGCTTGTTCACGCATAATGGCCACCAGAATCTCCGCCGCCGTGTTTCTCGGAAAGGCGCGCTTTCCGGTCACCATCTCGTAGAGCACCAAGCCGAAGGAAAATTGGTCCGACCGGAAATCCAGCGCAGCGCCACTGGCCTGTTCCGGCGACATGTACTGCACCGTTCCTAAAATCGTGCCCGGTCGAGTTCCCAGGGCGGATAGCGTGTGCGTCTCCAGCGCCTCTCCGCCGGATAGCGCAAGCTTCGCCAAACCAAAGTCGAGAATTTTGACGAAGCCGTCTTCCGAGACCATTAGATTCTCAGGCTTCAGATCCCGGTGCGCGATTCCGGCTTCGTGGGCTTTGGCCAGCCCCTCCGCAGCCTGCGCTGCGATTTCAATGGCTTTGCGGATCGGCAAGGACCCGGCGACGAGCAATTCGCGCAACGTCTTGCCTTCGATTAGTTCCATCGCTATGTAGCGAGTTGCGCCGTCCTGTCCCAGCTCATAGACGGTAACGATATTGGGGTGATTCAGTGCCGATGCTGAACGCGCTTCCCGCTCGAAGCGGCGCAGACGATCGCTATCCGCGGACAAGGTGGCAGGCAGGATCTTGATTGCGACAATGCGATCGAGACGCGCATCGCGTGCGCGGTAGACCTCACCCATTCCGCCCACACCGAGCAGCTGAACGATTTCATAAGGCCCGAGCTGCGTGCCTGCAAGGAGAGGCATAAGTTCCCGCGATTATACCCTTGGAAATCCTTGGTTCGGTACTTCCACGCGCGCTTGAATGTGCGTGCGGTTCACGAGGCGCTGGCGGCTTGGTCGCGGCGATACACGAGGCGGCCGCCTACGATGGTGGCTATCGGCGCGCCCCGGAAGGTGCGGCCATCGAACGGAGAGTTGCGCGATTTGCTGGGGGATTCCGAGGTGTGGTAGGTCCACGCATGATCGGTAGAGAAGATGGTGATATCGGCGGGCTCGCCCGGGGCAATTTTTCGTTCGATGCCGAGAACGCCCGCGGGTCCGGTGGTGAAAAGTTCGACCATGCGCATGAGCGGAATATTCCCGGGGTGGACCAGTTCGCCTAGCGCGAGGGCCAGCGCAGTTTCGAATCCGATGATGCCGAAAGGCGCACGGTCGAATTCCACGTCTTTGCTGGCGGGATGATGCGGCGCGTGGTCGGTGGCGATGGCATCCACGTTGCCGTCGGCGATACCTACAATCAAGGCTTCGCGGTCGTGGCGCGAGGCGAGCGGCGGATTCATTTTGTAGTTCGTGTCGTAGCGGACGTCCTCGTCGCAGAGCGTGAAATGGTGCGGCGTGACTTCGCAGGTGACGCGCAAGCCCATTTTTTTCGCCAAGCGCACGTGCTCCAGCGCGCCCATGGTGGACATGTGCGCGACATGGAGGCGCGAGTGAGTGAGAGCTGCGAGTTCCACGTCACGCCCGGCGCAAATGGATTCGGATTGCGCGGGAATGCCCTTCAGGCCGAGGCGAATGGAGCGCGGGCCTTCGCGCATTACGCCACCGGCGAAGAGCGACGGATCTTCACAGTGGTCAATCACGGGCAAGTCGAGCGCGTTGCAATATTCCATCACCTGGCGCATCAGGCGCGCGGTGGCGACGGGCTTGCCGTCGTCGCTGACGGCGACGATTCCGGCGTCTTTCATCGCCGCGATTTCCGCGAGGGCTTCGCCCCTGCTGCCGATGGAGGCGGCGCCGATGGGCCAAACTTGCACGCTGCCTCCGGCGGCCGCGCGTTCGACGATTCCGCGCGTGATTGAAGCATTGTCATTCACGGGCTGCGTATTCGGCATGCAGCACACTGCCGTGAAGCCGCCGCGAGCCGCCGAGCGCGTGCCGGTTTCGATTGTCTCGGACATTTCCTGGCCCGGTTCGCGCAGGTGGCAATGCAAGTCAATGAAACCAGGCGCGACAATCATGCCGCTGGCATCGAAAAGCTCGGCGTCAAACGTTGTCAGGTCAGGCCCGACCCTGACGACGCGCGGACCATGCAAGAGGACATCGTGCCGAGCGTCGGTCTTCGATGCGGGATCGATCAGGCGGCCGTTCTTTATCAAGAGCAATCGGTCATTCCTTGCTGGCATCTTGGGGCCTCATTGCGCCTTGTCAGGATCTCGAGCCGGGGAAGGGTTCTCAACGGGCGCGCCGCCGACGAGATGATAAAGAAGGGCCATGCGAATGGCCAGGCCGTTGGTTACCTGTTCCAGGACGCACGATTGCGGCCCATCGGCGACGGCGTCGTCAATTTCGAGACCGCGAATCATGGGGCCGGGATGCAGGACCAGCGCGTCCCTCCGCGCGAGCCTCAAACGCTGCGGCGTGAGCTGGTAGCGCAAGATGTATTCCTCGGCGGCCAACGCTGGTTCGTGCAGGCGTTCGGTTTGCACGCGCAGAGCGATGATCGCGTCGGCGCCGTCGAGCGCTTCTTCGATGCGCGAGATGCGGCGGATATTGGGCGCAAGCGATTCCAGTTCGCGTGGCACCCACATGGCCGGGCCGCACAACGTGATGCGCACGCCAAATTTACTGAGCAAGTGAATGTTAGAGCGCGCGACGCGGCTGTGCAGAACGTCGCCGAGAATCGTCAGGTTCCAGCCTTCGAGCTTGCCCTTGCGGTCGCGAATCGTGAGCGCGTCAAGCAGAGCCTGCGTGGGATGCTCGTGCGTGCCATCGCCCGCGTTCACGATGGGAATGCCCAGGCGTCGGGCGACGAATTCCGGCGCGCCAGATGAACTGTGGCGGATGACGATGCCGTCGGGCCTCATGGCTTCAAGCGTGCGGACGGTATCGAGCAGCGATTCGCCCTTCTTCAGGCTGGAAGATTCGGCCTGAAGGTTCATGGTGTCTGCGCCCAGACGGGCAGCCGCGGTGGCGAAGCTGATGCGCGTGCGCGTAGAATTCTCGAAGAAGGCGAGAGCGACGGTTTTTCCGCGCAGGGTCGCTAATTTCTTCAGCGAATGGCGCTGGAATTCCTGAAAAGGCTTGGCCTGGTCCAGAATAAAAGAAATTTGTTCGCGGGTGAGATCTTCAATTCCAAGCAGGTGTTCCAGGCGCTGCAGCACTTTTTCCCTTTGCTTTCGTTAGCTTCCGGCCTCCACGAAGGTTGCCAGGTTCAGGTTCCTAGGGAACGCGGTCTACGAGCACGACGCGTTCGTCGCCGTCCACTTCCTTCAGATGCACTTCCACGATTTCGGTGTCGCTGGTTTGTACATGGCTGCCAATGAAAGAGGCCTCGATGGGCATTTCGCGGTGGCCGCGATCAATCAGCACGCACAGGCGAATGCGCTTCGGACGTCCCAGATCGAACAGGCCGTTCATCGCGGCGCGGATGGTGCGCCCGGTGTAAAGCACGTCGTCAACGATTACCAAGTCGCGGTTGTCCACCGGGAAATTGATTTCGTTCGAGTGGACCACCGGCTGAGGACCGACGGTGGAAAGGTCGTCGCGGTAAAGCGTGATGTCAATGGTCCCAACTGGGATATCCACTCCGGAGGACGTTCGAATTGTCTTTGCCAGGCGCTCGGACAGCGGAACACCGCGGCGGCGCACGCCGATCAGCGCGAGGTCCTTGGTGCCTCCGCTTTTTTCGACGATTTCATGGGCGAGACGCTGGAGGGTGCGGCCGATTTCGTCCGCGGAGAGGAGTTGCCTTTTTTCCACGACGCGCATTTGGCGCATCATCCTAACATAGAGAGCCGGGAGTCCGCCGCGGAATCCTATCAGAATCCGGATGGAGCCAATCCCGTGCGCTCGACCGCGCACTGGGCTTCCAATTGCACGATTGGCGGCAGTGGGTCGGTTTCCAATTACCACCGCGTTTGATATGGCAAGTAATTATTTCCCAGTGGCTCGTGACCCGCCAAATCACGATTTCGGTGGTGAGACTTCATGTGTCCGGAAAAAAGTCGCTGATTGTCGCGCCATTGCGATCTTCTCCAGCTCTGGTCAACAGCGCATGAACCGGTCGTTTTCTCTCAAGCAGAGATTCGCGTATCCTCTGCAGGCGGCATTTCAAGCCCTCCTGGCGGATTGGAGATGGCATGCGGAAGCCTGTCGGCCGTTTGTGGCGGCGTGCAGTTTTGGTTTCGTGTGGGCTTTTGTTGATCGTCAGGCTGTCCTATGCCCGGCAGGACGATGGGTCTGGCCATTCTATCGGTAAGGTCTCGACCAAAGGAGGCCTGATCGTAATGGAATTGGATGAAGGTGCGCTGGGGAAGGCTAACCTATTCGACCTCACCGGTCGCACGCTTCGCTTCACGCCCGAGAATTCCAGATACCGAGTAGAAAGCGAGCGCCTGCACTGGTATTCGGATTACGGCCCTGAACTCACCGGCGCTGAAGCTAGCCTTCATGAATTCTCTTTTCCCTTTTCCGGTAAGTTGTGGGAATCGTTCCTCGTTGGTACGACCGGTTCGATCCGCTTCGGCCCCTCAGAAAAGAACGTCGGCCTTGACCCTTACGGTCATCGCGACAGAGGAATACTCCTTGACCGGTTCGATCAGTTAGCAGAGCTGGCTCACAGACTGATCGAGAAAGCCCCGGCCATTCCAGGTTTGCAAGCCCGCGTCCGCTTCCCCTATTCGCTGCCTATCGAGGCGTCAACTCTGGGAGGGGGCGTCTGGCAGGACAACTTCGATGGAACGTACACGCAGCTCCGTGGCGGCTACTTCGTGCCTGCGACAGGTTATTCCGACCTCGACCTGTACTTGATGGGATTGATCTCTGCCGCAGAGGTACCGGACTTTTTTATCTTAAGAAACCTCGTGCGAGCCGGTAAGGATACAAATGGGCGCCTGGCATTCCGCGCCGAACGAACGAAAGTAACGATCCAAGACGTGATTGCCGCGGAAGGGCCGCGTTTACCCGATGTTGACAACTCCCAAAGAAAATTCAACACCGGGATTGTCGTTGTAGTCGAGCACGGGCAAACTCCGAGCCCCGAACTCATCGAACGAGCCAGCGGCATCCGGAAGCAGTGGATTGAGTACTGGGAGACGACCACGGGACATCGAGCATCCATGACCGCAAATCCGCGGTGAGCATCTGCCACTCGGAGCCGGAATCCAAGTAATATCAACTACGGAATAACGATTTCGATTCGCGATTCGCGAGTCGCGGGCTACTCGGGATTTATCCTCCGGGGCTTGTCGCTAGTTATTCGTCACGTATGGTAAGCTTCCGGCGTGAGTTCGCCGGCGCCGTCCAGCAGTTCCTCACGGCCCGCTTCAGTTGACCTTCGCGTCAGCGTCGGTAGTGTTTCCCTCAAAAGCCCTGTGATTGCGGCGAGCGGTACGTTTGCCTATGGGGTCGAGTTCGCGCAACTGGTGGATCTGAACCGGCTGGGCGGAATCGTAGTGAAGGGGCTCTCGGCTCAACCAATGGACGGTGCCCCGGCCCCCCGGATCTGCGAGACCGCCAGCGGGATGGTGAACGCCATCGGCTTGCAGAACATTGGGGTACGGGCGTTCGTCGCCGAAAAGCTGCCCCTGTTGCGCCAGTACGATACGGCGGTGATCGCCAACGTCTTCGGCGCCACCATCGCCGACTACGTGGAGGTGATCGGGGTTCTGGAAGCCGCCGCGGGGGTGGCCGCCTACGAATTGAACATCTCCTGCCCGAACGTAGAGAAAGGCGGCATCGAATATAGTACTGACCCCGGCCTGACAGCGGCCGTTGTGGCAGCCGCCCGGGCTGCCGCAAAGCGCCCTCTATGGGTAAAGCTATCACCGAACGTTAACATGATTGGAGTTACCGCGAAGGTGTGTGAAGCCGAGGGCGCTGACGCATTAGTAGTCGCCAATACCTACCCGGCATTGTGTATAGACGCACACACCCGCGAGTCCCGTCTAGGTAGTACGACGGGAGGGTTGTCTGGCGCGGCGATAAAACCTATAACCATGAGGCTGGTTTACGAGGCCTGCCGGGCGGTCAAAATCCCGGTGGTTGGACTTGGAGGCATTGAAAAACCAGCAGATGTGGCGGAATACCTCCTCGCGGGGGCCTCGGCGGTGGAGGTCGGCACAGCGCATTTCCTGGACCCCAGGGCTTCGGAACGGCTGGTAGCGGGTCTCGAAAAGTGGTGCCGGGAAGAAAATACATTTGAAATCAGCAAGTTACGAGGAGCTCTACAGCGTTAAACTGATTGCCAGCTGTACCTCGGAACAGGTAAAATCTAGCTGATGCAAATAAGGTTAGGTGAACATGAGAGCCAGGATTTTCGTAGTTCTGCAGACGGTGTTTTTAGGAGTGGGTTTGCTCGTCCTGACCCCGTCCGTGAACCCCACGGTCGGAGGAAATCCGGGCAACCCTCCTCCAGCTGATGCCGCCGCTCCGCAAACCACGCTCAATACCAATAACAACGTCGCCTCGAAAGGTCAGCCCAAGCCCTTGGCCATCTGGGAATGTACAACCAGCTGGTATGGCGAGGACTTTGACGGCCAGCCGACCGCCAACGGCGAGACCTATGACATGTATGCGAATACCGCAGCTCATCCCACCCTGCCTTTGGGGTCCATCGTCCGGGTTGTGAACACGCGCAACCACCGCAGCCAAGTGGTCCGGATTAATGACCGCGGACCCTACGTCGAAGGACGCGAATTAGATGTTTCCTACGAAGTGGCACGTAAGTTAGGATTCGATCAGCACGGACTCGCCAAAGTCCGGCTGGAACTCCTCAAGGTGCCCGAACGCCCAACAACCCACGCCGGAAACTGATCGTCGCCTTGGATGTAGACCACCTCGGTCCCGCTATAGCATTGGCGCGGAAACTGCGAGGGGTGGCGGCGACGTTCAAGGTCGGAAGCCAGCTCTTTACATCCGAGGGTCCGCGAGCTGTTGAAAAGCTCGCGGGCCTGGGCTTCGATATCTTCCTGGACCTGAAATTTCACGACATTCCGAATACGGTCGCGCACGCGGTCGCCGCAGCCGCGAAGCTGCCTGGTGTGCGCCTGATGACCTTGCATGCTGCGAGCGGGTGTGCCGGGCTGCGCGCGGCGCGCGAGGCGGTCGGCAATAGGAAGGGACGGCCGGCGCTGCTGGGAGTGACGGTGTTGACCAGTTTCGACGCTGCAGCGCTGCGGCAGGTCGGCATGGAAGGCACGCTGGAATCGCGCGTGTTGGCGCTGGCGCAGCTGGCTAAGGACGCCGGGTTGGATGGCGTCGTCACTTCAGCCTACGAAGCGCCTGCAGTGCGACGAACATTCGGCCCGGAATTCAAGATTCTGGTGCCTGGAGTGCGCCCTGCCGCCGCCGAAGTGAATGACCAGTCGCGCGTGGCAACTCCCGGAGATGCGGTTCGCGCCGGTGCTGACTACCTGGTGGTAGGCCGCCCGATCACGGCCGCAAAGAATCCACGGGAGGCTGCGCTGGCGATCGTTCAACAGATTTCGGCTGTTGCCGCCGACCGTTCCTGACGCCCGCCATTTGGCTGCAGCTTCATCCTCATTTTGACGCCAGTTCAATTTCTCAGCAGGCAACTATGAAGGTCCGTTCAACGCGTTTATTGCGTGGGCTTCTTCATCGGGGTTGCAAGAGGATGGGAGAACAAATAGGGCCAGCCGGTAACGGAATCGGTGGTCGTAGAATTCGACGCGTCCCACGAACAGAACGCCGGATTGCTTTGCAGCATCTTCTGCAGTTCCGCGGCTGGAATCGCGCGCGGTAAGCCTTTTCCGCCGACTTCACCCAGGGCGCACACGTTGTGATCGTACCGCGGCTGCTGAGGCCGTTCAAGCGTAAATAATCCACAGGCCAAATGGTGCTATGACCGATAGCTTCAGGCGGTTGCTATTGACAAAGCGCTTCGCAAAGTACAAGGTCTCTGACGAGAATTTTTCCACCGAGGGGAGTTCCCAATGCAGATTGCGTCAAAATGGGTAACAGGTTGG
The DNA here is from genome assembly GCA_963795005.1 of uncultured Acidobacteriota bacterium. Classification (GTDB taxonomy): domain Bacteria; phylum Acidobacteriota; class Terriglobia; order Acidiferrales; family UBA7541; genus Palsa-295. The sequence continues at coordinate 36,227 of CAWCGE010000006.1, forward strand.
ATGGCCGTCTGCGCGCTGGCTGCGGCGCCGCTAATTCGCGCGCAGGAAGTCGGCGCTCCGCCGACCCCGCCGAAGGCCGCGAGCGTAGAGGTCACGCCCACGGACGTTCACGCTAAGGTGGGCGACAAGGTCAAGTTCACGGCGGTGGCAAAGGAGGCGTCGGGAAAAGTGATAGACCTGAAGCCCATGCTGTGGATCGCGCTGCCTCCCGATATTGCTGGCGCCGATGGTGATGGCAACGTGATTTTTCGCGCCGCGGGAACTGTGACGGTCGGCGCGGTGGTCGCCGGCAAGCCCGGGTTCACGACCGCGGAAGTCGCGGCACCCCCGCCGGCAAAAGTGGAGGTTGCGCCGCTGGCGCAGTCGCTGGCTGTGGGTGGCTCCACGGTACTTATTGCGAGCGCGCGCTCAGCTAATGGCGATCCGCGCACGGACGTGCCGATTCGCTGGAGTTCGAAGTCACCGGCGATTGCCAAGGTGGATGAATCGGGGCTGGTGACGGCTGTTGCGCCGGGTACCGCGACGTTGGTTGCCACCGGCGTGCCGGTTAGCGGAGAAGTTTCCCTGCGCGTGGTGGCGGACACGGTGCAGAAAATCGTGTTGGATCCGGCCGCGACAACGGCAAAGACTGGCGACGTGGTGCACTTCACGGCGAAGGCCGAGAGCAAGGGCGCGAGCGTGAAGGATTTGCTGACAAGCTGGAGCGTCAGCGGGCCGCGCGCGACGATTTATCCGGATGGGGCGTTCGTGGCGGAACTGCCCGGCACCTACCAGATAACCGCTTCCATTGGGCGCCACAGTGCTGTGGCTTCAATTGATGTGGCGCTGCGCAACGCGCAACGCGAGTTGGAAGTCGTGTCCCATATTCCCTCGAAAGGCGCCGATGGTAACGTGATCCAGACAACGGAGGAGTGGGTGGTCGGCAATCATCTATACGTCGCGACGTTTGGCGACAAGATTTATGCCTACGACGTTTCCGATCCAGCGCATCCGAAAGCGCTCGATAGCTTGAAAGCGGACGCACGGCTTTTCAATGACGTCAGCACCACGCCGGATGAAAAAGTGGGCGTCTTCACGCGCGAAGGGGCTTCCAATCGCAAGAATGGGATCGTGCTGTTTGATGCTTCCGATCCCGCGCACCTGAAAGTGCTGTCGGAATACACCGAAACGGTGACGGGCGGAGTGCACAGCGCGTTCATCAACACGCATTACGTTTACATCACCGACGACGCAACCGGCTCGCTGCGCGTGATTGATTTTCAGGACCCGGCGCACCCGAAAGAAGTGGCGCGCTGGCAAACGGAAAAATCCGAAGAGCAAACCATCGCTTCGCCGCTGGGCGAAGGCATGATCACCACGGGCCGCTACCTGCACGATTTGTACGTGAAGGATGGCCTCGCGTACCTGGCTTACTGGCGCGATGGATTGGTGATTCTGGACGTCGGCAATGGCATGAAAGGCGGCAGCCCCGAACATCCGCAACTCGTGGCGCAATACAAATTCAATCACTACGAGTTGTATGGGAACGGCTGGCTGGCGGGGACGCACACGACGTTCCGTTACAAGAATTACGTGTACGTAGGCGACGAAGTTTTTCCGGGCTATTTCGATATCAGCAGCAAGGAACGAATCCCGGTGCGCGGGATTCTGCACGTTGTGGATGTATCCGACATCGAGCATCCGCGCGAAGTGGCTAATTACGAAGTGCCGGAAGGCGGGATGCACAACGTGTGGGCCGACAACGATATTTTGTATCTCGGCGATTATGCCGGCGGCGGGCGCGTGCTGGATATTTCCGGCGAACTGCGCGGCAATTTGTATCAGCAGGGCCGCGAGATTGCGAACTTCTGGACGGGCGATCCGGCGGGATATCGCGCGAACCTGCCGTTCACTTGGGGCGCACAGCCCGCGAATGGGTTGATTTTCTTCAACGACATCAACAGCGGGATTTGGATTGTGAAACTCGGCAAGCCGAAATTCCAAGGGTCAACGACGGCACCGCCGCTGCGCGAACAAGGGACGGCCGCCGCAAGCCCGTTTTAGTGAGTGGGACATTTCCCTCAGCGCAATGCATCTCCGGGCGGGTCTTATACCCGCCCCTACCTCCCGTTCTTTGCTCCGCGACTTACTTTGCTTCGACGGTTGGCGCGTAGCCGGAGATTCCCAGTTGCCACAACAGAAAGGCAATGTCATCGGCGCGTTCGGAATCGCGCTGGGACTTAGTGGAACCAATACCATGTCCTGCGTCGTAGTCCACGCGCAGGAGTATGGGCTTGCCGCTACTTGTTGAGGCTTGTAGGCGAGCGGTCATCTTGGCGGCCTGCCAGGGAGCGACGCGCGGATCATTTACGCCCGTGGACAACAGAACCGCTGGATACGGCGTATCCGCTTTGACGTGCTGGTAGGCGTCCATGGCGTAGAGCGCTTTGAAACCATCGGCGTCTTTCACTGTGCCGAATTCTGGAATATTCGCCGGGCCGCTGGCCATGGTTTCCGAGCGCAACGAATCCGAATCGCCGACCCGAATTAATGCTGCGCCGAACAAATCGGGGCGTTGTGTGATGGCGCCACCGATCGTGATTCCTCCGGCGCTGGTTCCCTCTCCGGCAAGATGCGCCGGAGAGGTGTATTTGTGCTCGATGAGATATTCCGCACCGGCAAGAAAGTCATCGATCGTATGCTGTTTGGTGAGCTTCTGGCCGGCGAGGTGCCAGTCTTCTCCGTACTCGCCGCCTCCGCGCACGTGCGCCACGGCGTAAATTCCCCCGCGCTCCAGAAATGCGAGCCAAGTGGGCTGAAACGAAGGATCGAAGGTGATGCCGTAAGCTCCGTAACCCGAAAGCCAGACGGGATGCGAACCGTCGAGAACAATTCCTCGCTTGTGAATGATCGAAAGCGGCACCATCGTGCCATCGGCGCTCTTGCACTTCACCTCTTCGGATTCGATTTGCGAGAAATCAACCGGAGAAGGAGGAACCAGCGCAGTATCGATGAGCTTGCCGGTCTGCGGATCCAGCGCATACCACAGCGGGGATTTCGTCCACGAAGTGAGTTCCAGCCAGGCGCCCGGATCGGTTGCGCTCGTGACCAGCGATTGAATCGCACCGTCGAACGGCAGTTTCACCGATTGAATGGCGCCGTTACTGTAAGGCAGCCGTCGCAGGCGCCCGATGCCGCCGTCCAGATCCTGGATGTAGAGCGCGTCAGGAGCGGCGGAGATCCCAGTGACCACTACTTCACTGGGCGGTACGACAACTTGCGCGTGAGCCAAGTCAGGAGCGCTGAGGCCGGTGCGCAGGACCTTGAAGCGGGAAGCGTCCTTGTGGGAAAGCAGATAAATCTGGTCGGCGTGGACATCGAGGCCGGTAACGTCATCCTGCTGGTCCGCGACTTTCTTCCACACCGTCTTCGCGCTGACATTGCCATCGAACGATACGGTGTAAATATCGATTTCCCTCTTTACGCCGTGGATCACCAGCCCGACCAAATATTTTGGTGCGCTCGGCGAGTAACTCACGACCGCGAAGTCGTCTTGGTCAACTTTCACGCTGGGATTTGCTTCATAGCCGAAGATGAGGGGCTCGGTGTCCGGATCGCCTCCCAGAATGTGACGATATACTTTCAGCTTCTGATACTTCGCCGTCGCGGCCGCATCGGGACCCAGCTTTTGCGCGCGCGTGTAAAAGAAACTCCTGCCGTCCGGCAGCCAAGCCGGCGAGGCAAACTCGGCGCGGTCAATGCTATCGCTCAAGACTTTCCCGGTGGCGCTCTCCACCACGTGCAGGACGCTCTCCTCCGAACCTCCGGGTGAAACGCCGTAAGCGACGTAGACTCCATCAATTGAAGGCTGATAATAATCTATCGAGTAGTGCACGCCTGCAGCGGTGGTCATCTTCTCGGGATCCACCAACAGGCGCTCGGGCGCGGTGAGACTGTCGCGGACGTAAAGCTTACGGTTATCCGCGCCAGGGTCCGTCTTGTAATAGAAATAATGGCCGCCCCATACCTGCAAGCCGGAGACGACGCTGCTGGCGTTATCGAGGGCCGTAATGCGGGCGAGCAACTCGTCGCGGCCCGGAATGCGCGCGAGCGCCTCCCGCGTGTAGTCATTCTGCGCCTTCATCCAGGCCATCACTTCGGCGTCCGAGGTGTTTTCCAGCCACCGATAAGGATCCACCACTTTGACGCCGAAATATGCCTCGGTCACGTCGTGCACCGGAGTTTTCGGCAGTTCCGATTGAGCTGCGGCCAGAAGCGGGAGTAACAGCAGAGCGGGCAGCAGAGCACCAAACATTCGTCGCATTCGATACGTCCTTTCCGGGTGGTGGATGAAGCATTCAGCGCAGTTCAAGACCATATCTTGGACGTACGGGGAAGCTCAAGGTGTTTATTAAAGACCAGCGTTGGTTTTCTTCTTTGCTGCAGCCGCGCGCGTAAGTCCTGATTTGACCGTTGGTTGCTATCTCCGCTAGCATCGTATGCGCGCCTTCTCTCCATGGAAATCATCAAGCACATCATCGTCGGGACCGCCGGGCACATTGACCACGGGAAGTCAGCGCTGGTCGAGGCGCTCACCGGCACGAATCCCGACCGGCTGGAAGAAGAGAAGCGGCGCGGGATTACGATAGACCTGGGATTTGGGTGTTTGCAACTAGAAGGCGTGCAGCTGGGGCTGGTGGACGTGCCTGGGCACGAGCGGTTCGTGCGCAATATGCTGGCCGGCGTGGGCGGGATTGACCTGGTGCTGCTGGTCATCGCGGCGGATGAATCCATCAAGCCGCAGACGCGCGAGCACTTCGATATTTGCCGCTTGCTCGCGATTCCGCGCGGAATTATCGCGATTACGAAATCCGATCTGGTTGATTCCGATATGCTGGGATTGGTACGCCTCGAAATCGAAGAATTCGTACGCGGATCGTTTTTGGAAGCGGCGCCGATTGTGGCGGTGAGCGCGCGCACGGGCGCGGGACTCGATCAGTTGAGGCAGCAACTGGTGCGCTTGGGGAAGTCCGTAGCGGCAAAAGATGCGACGCGGCATTTCCGGCTGCCGATTGATCGTGCGTTTGCGATGAAAGGATTTGGCACGGTGGTCACCGGGACGCTGATTTCCGGCGCAGTGAAGGCCGAGGACGAAGTGGAGCTGCTCCCGTCGCACAAGGTGCTGCGTGTGCGAGGCCTGCATTCCAGTGGACAGCGGATCGAGCGCGCGGTGGCCGGTCAGCGCACGGCTTTGAACCTGGCGGGAGTCGAGCGCGAGGAAATCGAGCGCGGCATGGTTCTTGCGCCTGCTGGACTTTTCGATGCGAGCAGTCGGTTGGACGCGCGAGTTACACTGCTTCGTTCCGCCAAGCCGCTCAAGAATCGCGCGCACGTGCATTTTCATCAGGGCACGGCGGAAGCGATTGCCCAAGTAATCTTGCTGAATGGCGCAAGTCAAATATCCGCAGGGGAATCGGCGTTCGCACAATTGAGGTTTGATAAGCCGCTGCTGGTGCTTTCCGGCGACCGTTTTATTCTGCGGCAGTTTTCGCCGGTGGTGACGATCGGCGGCGGCACGGTCCTGGATGCGCGCGCGGCGCGGCATAAGCGCAAGGACGCGGCCGTCATGCCGTTTCTGGAAACATGGGAGCGCGGGCAACCTACAGAGATTCTTGGCGCGCTGATAGAGGCTACGCCTCGCGGGATAACGTTTGCGGAAATCGTGGCGCGGACGGGATGGACAGGCGCGGAGGCGCGCGTGGCCGCGCATGAACTTGCGGAGGAAAAACGCTTGAGAATCCTGGCGACGGAACCAGTGCTCGTAGTTTCGGAGCAGGCCGCAACCAATTGCGCGGCGGCGATGCGCAAGACGGTGGAAGCGTTCCATCGCGCGAATCCGCTGCTGCCGGGAATTCCGAAACAGGAATTGCGTGCGCGGGCGGGCGACGCTCGCGTCGAAATATTCGAAGCAGCCTTGGATGATCTGGTGAAAGCGCGGGCGCTAGCGATCTCCGGCGACCTAGTGCGACAGGCCGGCCGCGAAATCGAACTTTCCTCGGAAGAAGCGCGCGCGAAGGAATTGATCGAGCGCGAATTCGCGCATGCCGGGCTCACGGTGCCGGAGCTCGCCAGCGTGCTGGCAAAATTGCCGGTGGACGGGCCACGCGCCCAGAAGATTTTGCAAATGCTGCTGCGCGAAAAAGTGCTGGTTAAGATTGCCAACGACCTGGTGTTTCATTCGAGCGCGCTCACTCGATTGCGGGAAATGCTCGCAAAGTACCGAAAGGAGCGCGGCGAACGCCTGCCAATCACTGCATTCAAGGAACTTACGGGCGTCACGCGGAAGTATGCGATTCCTCTGTTGGAGCACCTCGATCGCGAGCGCGTGACACGCCGGGTGGGGGATGAGCGTGTTATACTTGGCTGATTAGGGACCTGAGGTCGCGGGCTGCCCTGAAGTTGCGAAGCGTTTTGAAGGCAGGTGAGTCATGGAAGCGTTGAGTCCGTTCCATCTGATTATTATTCTGGCCGTAATCGTGCTGCTCTTCGGGGGCAAGAAAATTCCCGAAGTGATGCGCGGGCTTGGCGAAGGCATCCGCAACTTCAAGGAAGGAATGAGCAGCCATCCCAATACGCCTGCGGCGACCCCGCCAGCGAATCCGCCGGCCGCTACACCTGCACCGCCTCCTGCTGCGACGGAAGAAAAGAAGTAGCCCGAAGTTTGGAATTCAAGAAATTCGAGCTTGGAAGGATTCCGACGGCGGCCGGGTGGCTGCCGTTTTCTTTTGTGGCGCGTGCGTCAGGCCCCGACGGATCCGGATTCTTTCCAGTGCAGTTCGTGCAGCGTGCTCCACAGACGCGAGAGCGGCATGCCCAGCACATTGAAGTAGCAGCCGTTGATTCGCGCCGCAAATCTTCCCGCAATGCCCTGGATTCCGTACGCGCCGGCTTTGTCGAACGGCTCGCCGGTCGCGATGTAATCGTCGATTTCGTCGTTCGATAATTTCACAATTTCCACACACGTTTTTTCCACATGCAGAGATTCCTGCCCGGTGGAGATGTTGACCACGGCTAAAGCCGTGAGGACTTCGTGACTTCTGCCGCTCAGCAGACGCAACATGCGGCGAGCGTCGGCGGCGTCTGCGGGCTTCTCGAGAATTTGCCCTGCCACCAGAACCGTGGTGTCCGCGGCGATCACGATGGCGCGTTCACCCGCTTGACGCGCTTGCTCGGCAGCCGCTTGCGCCTTCGCTTGCGCGACCCGCCGTACATATTCCTCGGCTGATTCGTGCGCCAGGCGAGTTTCATCCACGGCGGCCGGGCGAACCTGGAATAGAAATCCAGCGTTGCGCAGAACTTCCGCGCGGCGTGGGGAACTAGAGGCCAGGATCAGTTTCATTCGGGGTGTACCCTCTGCGATGACAGCAAAAAACGTAACACAGAAACGTTCCTTGCGCTGGCGGCCTCTGAACAGCGGCTGCACCTGTACGTTTGTACAGGTTGGGGTTGTCCGGCGGACACGTGGCGGATTGTACGCACACCCGCCGGTCCGTCGTGGCGGCAACAGCGGAGTTGGTCTAGGCTCTTACAGTCGGCCTACGCGCGCTAACGGCGCTTTCGTCATGCGATTTCCACGTGACCGCAGGTCCGCAACCCGTGCAGAGGGCGCGCGAGAAACGGAAATGGGATTCCTGTTCTATGCCAATTTCGTGAGATTCGTGCTGGAAGGCGCCTACACGCACATCCTGATGGAGCGCGCGCGTATGTGGATGAAGGCCGCGGGCATGATGCCGCCGCAATTAGACGAGCCGGACGTGGGTAACGAATGAGCCGCGGTGCGACTGCCGGCGGGCAGGCCGTCGCCGCGCGAGATTGATGAAACACCAAGGACCAAACCGATGGCATTAACCAGGGAAGCGCGCGGGCGTGCCGTGGATGTGCGGGTGCCGGAAATGCTGGGAACGCTGGCGACGCGCCCTCCGCGGCTCGAGGATTTCCAGTTCGTAAAATTCCGCCTGGAAGGCGAAGTGGCGCACTTGCGACTGGATCGCCCGCAACAGAATCTGCTGAACGAACGCATGCTGATGGAAGTGGCGGCGGGTATCAACTCGGTGAGCGAGAAGCATCAGATCAAATTGATTCTGCTCGATTCCGAGGGCGCGACTTTTTCGGGCGGCATCGAACTGGGCGAGTACACCCAGCGGCGCGTCTTTCAATTGCTGGACGCTTTTCACAACGCTTTTGCGGCGATGCTGGATACTTCGAAGCCGGTGCTCGTGGTGGTGAATGGCCCCGCGTTTGGCGGCGGCGCGGAACTCGCGGCGCTCGGCGATCTGGTGATTGCGACGCCGAACGCAAAGTTTGCGCAGCCTGAAATCAAGCTGGGAGCGTTCCCTCCCCTGGCGGCCGCGGTACTGCCCTATATTCTGGGGCCAAAACTCGCGCTGGAATTGGTGCTTACCGGCGAAGCGATGTCCGCTGAGCGCGCGCGGGAAGTTGGCTTGGTGAACTGGCTCGTGCCTGAAGATAAATTAGTCGAGAAAGTGGATGAGGTCGTAGCGCGCGTGACCGCGCAGTCGGGTCCGGTGCTGACGATGGCGAAGAAAGCGATTCTGGGTAGCCTGGGATTGCCCTTGCGCGAGGGCGTGCGCAATTCGATGAAAGTCTTCCTGAACGAGCTTGCCGACCTGGAAGATTCGCAAGAAGGCTTGCGCGCGCTGGTGGAAAAACGCGCGCCGAAGTGGAAGAACCGCTAGTTGGCCAAAAATTGCTGCAGTAAGTGGTTTCCCGTAAGCCCGTTGTGCCGGCCGTTCAAAACAAAGAAACACACCTCGTTTCGCCGCGTGGAAGCGGAGTGAGCTTGATACCAAAGCAAATTCGGACATCCAACCAGCGACGAATGGTCATTGTTCTGGTCTCCCTCTCGATGTTGATGGGGCTACCCTACGTTCTTTGGGTCGGCTGGTACGCCAGCGCCCATCATAGCTTTCCGCCTCGAGGAGAGGTCGCAATCTTCTATCCTGCTACGCTAGTGATAGGGTTTGCGGTCTCTATGGCTGGTTTGGCGGTACAGCTCGAACAGAGGGACTGATGACGACAAGAGCTAGCGTTCCTTTTTGGCTGAGCTGCCCCTAAAAACGAACCATGCGAGAAGTCGAATTTGCAGTGCCGCGCAATGCCGATCTGGTTCGAGCCGAACGATCGATTGAAGAAATTTGCGCGCGACATGGACTCGTCCTGGCGATGAAGGGCTCGCTTTCCTCTTATCCGGGATGCGTGCACTGGCATTACCAGCGAGAAAATCAAAAAGGAACGCTGGAGTTGACCTTGTTCGCGCGAGAGCGTCGCGTGTGGGCCAAAGTGCAAGAAGGACGAAAGGCGCCATGGATTGATGAGGAACTACCCGGCTTGCAGTTGGCGATCGAGCGCGCGCTGAAGGGCAGCGCGTCATGAATACATCCTCCATCACGATCGAAGACCCGGGTGAGCCAAGCGACACTCGAGGCTGGATCGAATGGTCTCCCTTGCTTGTCCTTTCCCTGGGTGCGTTGGCGTGTCGCAACATCCTGCCGCCTTGGGAGTTCATGTGGATTTTAGCCTTTGCCATCTACCTCGGCCTCAAATGGGTGAGTTGGTGGAGGGCTCGAAGCCGGATCACTCATACCGCTTGGCGGTCCGTTGCTTACCTCCTGGCTTGGCCCGGAATGGATGCAGAGTCTTTCCTTGACTCCAACCAGTGCGTCCCCTCACCGCCCCTGCGGCGTTGGTCTTGGGCGTTCCTTAAGACCGCTCTTGGCATAACTCTTCTCTGGGCTGTTGCACGCGCCGTACCAGATAAGGAACCGCTGCTGCGGGGCTGGGTGGGAATGCTTGGATTGATCTTGTTGCTTCATTTTGGCAGTTTTGAAATTATCGCGCTTCTTTGGCAGCGCCTCGGCGTCAATGCGCAACCCATAATGTCCGCGCCGTTGCGTTCCAATTCCCTAAGCGAATTCTGGGGCAAGCGTTGGAACCTTGGTTTTCGCCAGCTTTCGTACGATTTGATCTTTCGTCCTCTGCATCGAAAGTTGGGGGCGGCGATTGCCGGCTTCCTGGTATTTATTGCGTCCGGCCTGATTCACGATTTGGTGATCTCGGTGCCCGCCCGAGGAGGCTACGGGCTCCCTACAATCTATTTCGTGCTTCAGGGATTAGGCGTTGCCATCGAACGTTCCGCGTTCGGAAGACACTCTAGCCTCCGAGCAGGTGCGCGCGGCTGGCTTTTCATGGCGGTCTTCACTGCGGTTCCTGCTTTCTTGCTTTTCCACCCGCCCTTTGTTCTGCGTGTAATGCTCCCTTTTATGGAGGCGATCCACGCGCTATGACCAATTCACTTGCAGGTCGGATTTTTGACGTCGTGCTGTGGCTGGCGGGCGCCGGGCACTTCGTGATCTTGATAGCCAGCTTTCAAGTTCCCTTTCGATTGCGCTGGAAGCAAGATCTGGAAAACTTGATGCCTTTTAACCGCAAACTCCTCTGGGTGCAGGGCGGATTTACGGTGTTTACGATCATCGCCTTTGGGACGCTCACGCTTGTCTTGCACACAGAACTGCTTATGGGCAATCGGGCTGCGCTCGGAATTGCATGTTTTATCGGGGTGTACTGGACAGCGCGGGTCCTAGTGGATGCGCTTTACTTCTCGCATGCGGATTGGCCCAGGGGAAAACAGTTTGTCATTGGACACGCTCTACTGACTTGCTTGTTCTGCGCCTTGGCGGCGAGTTATTTGGGGCTAGTCGTGTGGCAAGTTTTCCTAAGTGGCAAGCGTTGACTCGTGACGGCTTGCCGCGAAGAGGATCGGGATTTGCGAATCGGCTCGCTGATTCAGCCATTGCATTGACAGCAAAACTGGGGGCGCTTACACTCGGCGTGGACAACTTAGCTGGCTCGAGTAGCTCTGCGAGCGCGGAAGATGCGCTCCCAGAGAAAAATTGGGAGACAGCGCAAGCTACTTCCGATTTTGGGGAAGGCCGTGAAAATCGGCCACGGTCCCGCCACTGTAATCGGCTGTCACTGGATTGCGCGCTGCTTGTTGCAGGCGAGCCGGGGATGGGCCGAAAGTCAGGAAACCTACCTGAACTAGTCGAAGCTGACACTCTTCGCGAGAAAGAGTGTGGCGAGACGCCTCGCTCTATTCGCGAGGCTTTTTTATTGCGCGGGAGAGCATTTTGACCTGGGGGAGAACAACTCGGCGATTTCTGGCTGCGATGCTGACTATCGCGAGCGCCGGTTTCGCGTGTGGCGCAGAGCCCGCGGCTTCCGGAGCGTCCTTGTCGCCTCAGCAGAATTCAGCGGCAGCTGGCCAGGCGATGTCCGCAGCATCTGCAGAGGCGGGCAAGCCCGCGGTCCGACTGATCACGGATGAAACCGGGCGACACATGGAAATCCCCGTGAACGTCCGTCGTGTGGTGACTCTCGCGCCGAACTTGACCGAAACAATTTACGCATTGGACCTGGAAGACAAGCTGGTGGGCGATACGACATATTGCGACACGCCGCCCGCCGCAAGAGACAAGCCGCACGTCGGCGCGCCGCAGAGTCCGAGCCTCGAGGCGATTGTGGCCATGCATCCGGATCTGGTGCTAGCGTCTACTTCGATCAACCGACCGATCACGGCGGACGCGCTTTTGAAGCTGGGAATTCCCGTGTATACCAGCGATCCGCACACGGTGCTCGGGATGCTCAATTCCACGGCAGCCCTCGCGGATTTGATGGGCGTGAAGGAGCAAGGCGCGAAGCTGGTGGCGGATTTGCAGACACGGCTCGACGCGCTGCATGCAGCTTTGCAGCAGCGGCCGATGGTCCATGTGCTTTTTGTGGTGTGGGAGGAGCCGCTGATTTCGATCGGACAGAATACTTTTATCGCCGATGCGCTACGCTGGGCTGGGGCGGAGTCCGTGATCACGTCCGACCAGAACTGGCCGCAGGTGAGCATGGAGGAAGTGGTGCGCTTACAGCCGGATTACATCGTGCGAACGCCCGATCATTTGAAAGCAGAGGATGCCATGCAGAGCAGCGATCTGCGCACGCGCCCCTTGTGGCGCGATCTGCAAGCGGTGAAATTAGGGCACGTTGTGGTCGCCAGCGATGAAATGGACAGGCCTTCTCCCGGATTAATCCCGGCCATCGAACAGCTGGCGCATGATTTTCATCCGGAAGTCTTCGGCGTAAATTCGCGGGAAAATGGAACGGTGCAAAGAGCAAAGGGGCCTTATTTTGCGGCCATCGCCAATTTGACAATGGAGCGCAGCGCGTGCGCCCGCTGACGCCGAAGCGCATCCTGGGAATTTGCGCTGGGCTCGGCGCACTGCTGCTGATCGAAGTGGTGATTTCGCTGCGCATGGGTGACTACCCCATCGGCGTGCGGGATATTGTCGCGACGCTATATCACGGCGTGCGCGGGCGGTGGGACGAAATTCCGTCGGAGTTCAAGCTGGTAGTGTTCGGACTGCGATTGCCGCGCATCGCGCTGGGGATTCTGGTGGGCGCGGCGCTCTCGACAGCCGGAGCGGGATTTCAGGCGCTGCTGCGGAATCCGTTGGCCGATCCCTACGTGCTAGGCGTTTCGAGCGGCGCTGCGCTGGGCGCGATGCTGAGCTTGATCGTCGCGCCGCACACCGTGGGAGCAATTCAGTTTGCGGCATTTCTGGGCGCGGCGGCGACGATTGCGGCGGTTTATTTTCTCGGCCGGCGCGGTGGGCAACTCGATAGCGCGACGCTGCTGCTTGCGGGTATCGTGGCGGCGTCCTTTCTGTCAGCGATCATTATTTTCCTGCTGACCATGGTTACCGGCACGGAACTGCGCAGCATGACGTTCTGGCTGATGGGCGACCTCACGGCCCCCCCTCCGACCACGAATGTGCTGGGCTGGTTCGGATTTCTCTCTTTGATTTTTGTGATTGCCGCCGGGGCGATGTACACGACGTCTTCCGATTTGAACCTGATCCTCACCGGGGAGCAGGAAGCACGGCACCTGGGCGTCAACGTCAATCGCGTGAAGATGGTCGTTTACATCGCCGCTTCCGCGCTGACGGGGCTCGCCGTTTCGGTCAGCGGCGCAATCGGGTATATCGGCCTGCTGGTGCCGCACGTGATGAGGATGCTTTTCGGCACGGATTACCGCTTACTCCTTCCAACCTCCGCGATCGGGGGGGCGATCGTCATCGTGCTAGCCGATACGCTCGCGCGCACGGTGGTGGCTCCCACGCAATTGCCGGTGGGCGCGATGACGGCGCTGGCGGGCGCGCCCGTATTTATCTACTTGATGCGCAGGAGAATGCGATGAGTCCCGGCGCGGGAAAAGGAGCTTCGCTCGCGCCGCAGCCGATTCCGTTCGCGGCTGCGGCCCAGGTGCGCCTGAAAGTCGAACAGGCCAGTTATGCGTATTCGGCGACGGACCGCTCCGCTCCGAAATTCACGCTCGGGCCGGTGAGTCTTGAGGCGCAGCAGCGCGAATTGGTGGCGATTCTGGGGCCGAACGCCAGCGGAAAATCCACGCTGCTGAAATTGCTGGCGGGTTTGCTGAAACCATTGTCCGGGCGCGTGGAAGTGGACGGCAAGGAAGTAAGCGAACTGGAGCCGCGGGCGCGCGCACAGCAAGTCGCTTTGGTGTCGCAGGAGAGTGAGCTGCTTTTTTCATTGCGCGTGTGGGAGTACGTGCTGCAAGGACGCTATCCCTACGGCAAAAGATTGCGCTTCGAATCCGATGAAGATTGCCTGATGGCGGGAAATGCGCTCGCGCAGGTGGGCGCCGACGCGCTGCGCGACCGGTGGATGGATCAGCTTTCCGGCGGCGAGAAACAACGCGTGATTCTGGCGCGCGCGCTGGCGCAGCGGCCCGGGCTGCTGCTGCTCGATGAGCCGACGCAGCACCTGGACATCGGCGGCAAAGTGGAATTGCTGCGGCGTTTGCGCCGGCTGGCTGATGAGAACCGTTACACCGTGGTGGTGGTGACGCACGAATTGAATTTGGCGGCGGAATTTTCCGACCGCATCGCGCTGATGCACAAAGGCAAGTCCTTGCGGATGGGTTCGCCCGCGGAAGTGTATCAACGCGAAGTGTTGGAAGAAGTATTCGAGGCGCCGCTGGAAGTGGAGATTCGGCCAAGCGGCCGCCCGAGGGTGATTTTGAGCGCGAACCATTAGTCCTTTGCTTAGTAGCGGCGTTCGCTGCTGTCTGGCGGCGCCGTCCACAATCACAGAAGACTCCGCGCACGGGAAGACGGTGAAAAGCCGTCGCCGCCGCGCGACTGTAAGGCGGAGAATTTTTCGGCGCGTACCACTGTCCGAAGCGACGAATCACAGCATCGCAAGCTATGCTGACGATTCGGTGCAGGATGGGAAGGCCGCGCTGATGCCCAGTTTCAATCGCAATATTTCGCGATGAGATCGCGGCAAGCCGCCAAGCCAGGAGACCGGCGGAGTCTCAATCCGGATATGCACGCGCTGTAGCGACGCGGCATTGTCCGGACCACCTTCAACTCCCGCGCGAGAGGGAGAGGAGGAAAAAATGAGACTGCGCACGATTTTTCTGCCTTTAGCTTCGCTCTTCCTGTTTTTTGCTGTTGCCACCCCGGCCCAGACCTCCCATACTTCAGCGTCAAGCACCAGCGCGTCACGCGATCAAAACGCGGCAGCAATTGCCGGAACTGTTTTTGATCCCGACGGCCGTGTGGTGGCGGGCGCACGAGTCACTGTGCTCCACGCGATGGCGCAACTGGAAGAACGCGAAACAAACTCAGAAGGCAAATTCCAATTTGACGGCTTGTTGGCCGGGACCTATCAAGTCGTGTGTACGGCTGCGGGTTTTGACCAGCTCCCTATCGAAGTAGTTCTGCAACCCGACGAAAACCATACCCTGGACCTCCATCTAAGATTGAGCGCGCTGCTCGATCGCGTGGTGGTCTCCGCTGCGCCAGGCGGTGCACTGACGTCACAGATCGCCTCTTCCGTCAGCGTCGTCACCGCGGAAGAAATTGACGACCGGGCCGCGCAAACAGCTGTGGACGTGCTGCGGGGCCTGCCCGGCACTGAGATCAATGAGTCAGGAGGCCGCGGAACGGTTACGAGCGCCTTCATTCGGGGAGGAAATTCGAATTACAACCTGGTGATGCTGGACGGAATTGAACTGAACGATTTCGGGGGCGGATTCGATCTGTCGCCACTGCCTGCCGAAGGCGTCCAGCAAGTGGAAGTGATTCGCGGCCCGGAGAGCGCGCTCTACGGAGCGAATGCGGTCTCAGGCGTGATCAACATCGAAACGATTCAAGGTGATGGTCCGCCGCATTTTTCGTTTTTGGGCGAAGCCGGTAGCTTGTACACCTGGCGGGTGGCCACTACCGGAGCGGGATTGAACCAGGGATTCAGTTGGGCCTACAGCCTGTCGCGTTTGCAAACCAGAGGACAAATTCAGAACGACGGTTACCGCGATCAGACTTCCACCGTGAGCCTGGGCTATTCGCGTTCGCCCCGCCGGAAATTCAACGTGAATTTCTTCGGCTACAACGGGGTGGTGGGGCTCCCGGGCCCCTGGGGCTCGGACCCAGACGATCTATTTCCCGGGCGCGATCCCTCCACTCACCAGAATCAGAATCTTTTCGGCTACCAGGCGCAGGAGGTCGAACAGGTCTCTTCGCGCTTCCAGCAGGTCACCACGGTGAGTGTTTCCACGGACCGCATCACATTCATTTCGCCGTTGGAAGGCAATTCGTTCACCAACAATCTGCGCGTGGTGGCCAATACCAGGAGCGAGATCGCGGTTGCTTCCAGGGACACGCTAGTGGCGGGATTCGAATATGACCGCGACCAGTTCAAGAATTCCTTTGTTGAAGGGTCCAGCGACTTGCCGTTTCTGCTGGGGCGCAATAGCTACGCGTTCTTCGCGGAAAACCGCTGGAATCCCGCCGATCGCTGGTTCATCAACGTGGGAGTGCGCGTGGACGACCTTCACACCGATTCCGTTCCGGTCAACAACGACACAGGCCAGCCCGGGATTCCCGCCAATACCATCGCCAAGGTCACCCCGCGGATTTCCGCCGCGTATGTGGCGCGGCAAGGAGATGGCGACGGCTTTTTCGGCGGAACCCGCCTGCACGCCAGTTTTGGAACCGGCTTCCGCGCGCCGGATGGATTCGAACTCGCGTTTACGAATAATCCGGCGCTCCAGCCCGAGGTAAGCATCAGCTACGACGCGGGTATCGAGCAACGGATAGCGCAAGACCGCGCGATTCTGGACGTCACTTACTTCTATAACAAATTCAAGGATCAGATTGTGACGACCGGCGACCTTCCCACCAACTTTGATTCCGAGAACATCGGAAAGTCGCGAGCCGACGGCCTGGAAACGAGCGTTCGCATCCATCCCTTTCGATCGTTCGAATTTTCAGGTTCGTACACCTGGATGAATACCGCGATCCTGGCGCTGAACGGCTTTACGGAGCCCGTGGATCCCTTCACCGTCGGAGAACCATTGCTTCGCCGTCCGCACAACGCCGCTGGATTCAACGCGACTTGGACCAAGAAGCGGTTGATGCTCAACATGAATGGAACGATTCGCGGCGCGGTGCTCGATGTCGAGCCGAATGATGGAACTTTTGCTTGCGAGTTGATGTTGCCGTGCCTGTTCCGAAATCACGGATATGAACTGATGAACGCGGGCTTCGCCTACCATCTGCCCAAGGGCATCGAAATCTACGGGCGCCTCAATAACTTCCTGAACCAAAGATACGAGGAGGCCTTTGGCTTTCCGTCCTTGCGCTTGAATTTCATGGCCGGATTCAAGGTGGACCTGCCTTCAGGCGGTCGGCACGCGGAATAAATAGCAAACCAGGAGGGTTCGGCTGGCCAGGCCCGTCGCGTCGCGCGGTGTGCCTGGTCGTTCGCTCCTCCTTCCCGCCGCCGGCTGGCGCGTTTCTCAACATTCGCGGATGCGGATGCTATAATTCCTTGTTCGCATGAGTCCCACGCCTCCAGTTACTGCCATCCCCACGCCCGAGATCATGGCGAGGTACGAGGCCGTGATTGGCCTCGAAGTACACGCGCAGCTGAAGACGCTGACGAAGGCGTTTTGCGGCTGTTCGACGCGCTTTGGCGACACGCCAAATAGCAATACTTGCCCGGTGTGCCTGGGTTTGCCGGGCGCGCTGCCCGTGCTGAATCGCAAGGCGCGCGAGCTGGCCATTCGTGCGGCGCTGGCATTGCATTGCGACGTGCAAGAGCGGTCCATTTTTGCGCGCAAGAATTATTTTTATCCGGACCTGCCGAAGGGCTACCAAATTTCACAGTATGAGCTTCCGTTGGCGATCCAAGGCTGGCTGGAAGTGGAGGCCGGCGGCGCGACGAAGCGCATCGGCATCACGCGCGTCCATATGGAGGAGGATGCGGCGAAAAATCTGCATGAGGGCTTCGTAGATTCCGACCGGTGGAGCTACATTGACTACAACCGCTGCGGCGTACCGCTGATAGAAATTGTTTCCGAGCCTGATATACGGACGACCGCCGAAGCGTATTCACATTTGACGACCTTGAAGCAGGTGCTGGAATACACGGAAGTGAGCGACTGCAACATGGAAGAAGGCTCTTTGCGGTGCGACGCCAACGTGAGCGTGCGGTTGCGCGGCGCACCGAAATTCGGAACGAAAGTGGAAGTCAAGAACCTGAATTCGTTCCGCTACCTGGCGCATGCGCTGGAATACGAAATCGAGCGGCAGATAGGCGTGCTCGAGGCGGGCGGGACGATTGTGCAGGAAACGCGGCTGTGGAACGTGGCAGCCGGGCGCACCGAGCTGATGCGCTCGAAGGAATTCGCGCACGACTACCGTTATTTTCCCGATCCCGATTTGCTGCCGCTAATTTCTTCCGAAGCACTGGTGGAGGAAATCCGGCGCGAAATGCCGGAACTTCCGGACGCCAAGCGCGCGCGATTTGTGAGCGAGTATGGCATCGCCACGTACGACGCCGGGGTGCTAACTGCCACCCGCGCCCTGGCTGACTACTTCGAGGTGGTCGTGCGCGCGGGTGCCCCGGCGAAGGCGGCAGCCAGCTGGATTTCGGTGGAATTGCTGCGGCGTTTGAAGGACACCGGAAAAGTGATCGAGGATTGCCCGGTCGCGCCCGCCGCGCTGGCGGAACTGCTGGCAATCGTCGAGCGTGGCGAAATCACTGCAGCGAGCGGCAAGAAAGTGTTTGCCACGATGTTCGACAACGGCAAGAAAGCGGCGGAAATTATTGCGGCAGAAGGAATGTCGCAGATTTCGCATACCGGTGCAATTGAGGCGATTGCGCGCGCCGTGGTTGCGAAGAGCCCCGACAACGTGGCAAAGTATCGCTCCGGCCGTGAAGGCGTATTCAAATTCTTCGTCGGTCAGGTGATGCGCGAAACGCGCGGCCAGGCCAATCCACAAATCGTCAACGAAATTCTAAAACGCGTGCTCGCGGAATCTTAGCCCGGTCCTCATGGAGATAATTTTGCTCAAAGAAGGCGATAAAGCACCGAACTTTCGCGTTATCGACGACAGCGGCACAACCGTTTCGCTGAAGGACTTTCACGGCAAGAACCTGATACTTTATTTTTATCCGAAGGCGAACACACCCGGTTGAACGAACGAAGCGTCCGAGTTTCGTGACGCCCTCAAGCAGTTTGCAGAGCTGAACACGGCCATCGTCGGCGCCAGCGGCGATTCCGTGGAAGCCCAGGCAAAATTCAAGGCCAAGCACAAGCTCACGTTTCCGCTGCTGGCGGACACGGAATTTGAAGTCGTCGAAGCCTACGGCGCGCGGCGCATGAAAAGTTTCCTGGGAAAATCGTTCTTGGGAATCGTGCGCATGACATACTGGATCGGGCCGGACGGCAAGATTCGCAAAATTTGGGATAAAGTTACGCCGAAGGGGCATGCCGCCGAAGTGTTGGCGGAAATCCAGGGAAAAAATTAAGGCTGGGCGCGCGTCTAGGGCCGCGGCGAGCTCGCGCTACACGGATACTCGAAAGTCTTGGCCTTCCTGTTCGATCAACGCATTATCAATGAGCCGGGTTCCTCCCACCCTGGCGGCGATTAGCACGTAGCACGCGCCGCGCAGGCTCATGACCGGCTCAAGCGTTTCGGCGTCCACAATTTCCGCGTAGTCGAGAGCCACGCGTGTTTCCCCGCCAAGCACTCGGCGCAAGACGGAAAGCAATCGCGCGGCATCGCTTTCGCCCTTTATGATTTCATCGCGCACGGCCTCCAAAGACCGTGACAGCGCCGTGGCCGCGCGGCGGTCGTCTCCTCGCAGGTACACATTCCTTGAAGAAAGCGCCAGCCCGTCGCTTTCCCGCAGAATCGGCCGCACGATTACTTCCGTGTCCAGGTTCAAGTCCGCGGCCATTTGACGGATGATGCGCGCCTGCTGTGCGTCCTTGCGCCCGAAATAGGCCCGACGCGGCTGCACAATTTCGAAAAGCTTCAGGACCACGGTGGTAACGCCACGAAAGTGGCCGGGACGCGAGCGGCCGTCGAGCCGGTCGCTCAACCCTTCCACCAGGACCGCTGTCCGAAAACCCCGCGGATACATTTCCTGAGCCGTGGGCGCAAACAGATAATCAACACGGAGCTTCTCGAGTGCCGCGCGGTCTTCTTCCATCCGCCGCGGATACTTGCTGAAGTCTTCTGACGGACCGAATTGCGTGGGATTGACGAAAATCGAGACCACCACCGGCGAGCACTCGCGCTGCGCTGCGCGGATCAGCGAAAAATGGCCCTCGTGCAGGGCGCCCATCGTCGGCACCAGGCCGAGGGCGTTATCCGACACGCGTCCCGCGCGCGCAACCTGCTTCATCCATTCAATTGTGTGGATTGTTTCCATGAAGTTACGGCGAGACTCAGGCGCGGCTCCACGCAGTTGCTGGGAGTGCGGAAGCTTGCTTCCGCTTGTGACGAGGCGAGGCTTGAGTGCAGAAATTTGCTGGCGCTTCCGCCGCGGCTAACGCGCGTCATGCCTTCGCCTGGGCGGCGCGCTCCCGATAAAAAAAGATCAAGTCCGTCGCGATGGGTTTGGCGCCCAATTGGCGCAGCATCGTGGCCACCTGACCGCGATGGTAGGTACCATGGTTGGCGAGGTGCTGCAACATTTGCCACAGCGGCTGCGCCTGCGGCACACCGGCGGTGGTCTTGTGCTGCACCACGCGCTGCACTTCTTCGGGCGTGAGCGAGGCCACGTAATCAAGCAGGTCGCGTTCAATTTCCAGCCAGCGGCCGCGGATGGACTCCACATTGGAATATTCGCCGTTCGCAGCGAAAGAAGTTGGCGAGCGGCCGTGCCAACGCTCCAGCCACAGCCACTCCACCTGCATGATGTGCACCAGCGTGTCACGCACCGAGCGGAAACTGGAGCCCAGATCGCGCGTGAATTGTTCCGGACTTAGCGCTGCGCAGGCATCCAGCGTGCGATGGTCGGCCCAGGCGTTGTAATCATAGAGCAGGCGAAAATCTTCCACGTTCATCGAAATTACTCCGGTTCAATTGATTTGGCCGTGGCGCGGTGCGCTTTTTGAATCAGCTTCGCTGGCGCGCCAGTAATTGCTCGCGAGATTGCGCGGGCGAGTGAAAGGACTCGGCATCGGACGGGAAATCGCCGCGGCGCACGTCGTCGCAGTAGCTTGCGACCGCGCGCGAAATTTCCTCGGCGAGATTGGCGTACTGCCGCGCGAATTTCGGCTTGTGACTTTGCGTGAGGCCCACGAGATCATGAAACACCAGCACTTGGCCATCGCAATCGGGCCCGGCGCCAATGCCGATGGTAGGAATCCGGAGTTTCTCGGTGATGCGAGCGACAATTTCGCGCGGCACCGATTCCAGCACCACCGCGAAAGCTCCGGCCGCTTCCACCGCGCGCGCGTCGCGCTCGAGTTGGCGCGCGGCCTCGGCTGTCTTGCCCTGCACGTGAAAGCCGCCGAGCGCGTGGATGGATTGCGGCGTCAGACCGACATGTCCCATCACGGGGATCTCCGATTCCACAAGGCGCGCAATCAATTCGATGCGGCGCTCGCCGCCTTCTACTTTTACGGCTTCGGCGCCACCTTCCTTCACCAAACGCACGGCGTTGCGCACCGATTCTTCGAGCGAAACGTGGAAGCTTCCATAAGGCATGTCGGCGACCAGCAAGGCTCGCTGCGTGCCGCGGCGCACCGCGCGCGTGTGATGCAGAATTTCATCCACGGTCACGGGCAAGGTGCTGTCGTAACCGAGCACTACCATTCCCAGCGAATCGCCTACCAGCAGGATATCCACGCCCGCCTCATCGAGCAGACGCGCAGTGGGATAATCGTAGGCCGTGAGACACATGATTTTTTGCTTGGTTTCGAAATGGCCGGCGAGGGAACGCGTCTTGCGGGAAAGAATGTCAGGCACGGTGACTTTACCGTTGCCTGCACGCGGTGCAACACTCATTTTACCCTCCGGTGCCGCTCCCAGAAATCGGGATACAGCCCATCACATTCTTCGATGCTACCAGAAGAGCCGGAGCATCTGCAAAAGATTCCAGCCGGGACGGCGTCAGGTCGGCACTACAGCAAAACGCTACACGCCAAAACGGCTGCGCCGCCCTCCGCAGAAAGCGACGCAGCCAAACCGTTAAATCGCCACGCGAGCAGCGGCATTAGTGATCGTGGTCGTGATCGTCCCAATCATGATCCGTGCGCCAGCGATGCGAGTCTTCGTCCCACCACTTGTGCTCTTTGTCCCAGCAGCGCTGACGCTGTTCAGCGAGTTCATGGCGCCAGTGCTCGGCGTCTTTGCTGTCCGGGCCATCATGCTTAATGGCTTCGTGCAACTTGTGGTCAATTTTGGCGGTCTCGCGCTGGCAATCGTCATCTGCGCGCACTCGCGGCGCAGTGAACGCAAACAATCCCGCGAGTACCGCAAAGCCAACAACCGCTTTCCTTGCATTGAAAATGTTCGAACGCTTTTGCATCGGCACCATTTCCTCCTATGAATCCGAGTTGCAACGTTGAAAACGTTTGAAATTGCGAGTTCGATTTCGCTTCACGACACGCTGGAAATCCCTAGGCTATGTAGCACGCTACACCACGGGTCCAGTTACCCAAATCAGGTATTCGCTTGAGAGGATGGGGGCTAACGCTGTAGGAAAAACTACGATCTTAGCTCGATCTAGTCGGATGCCTGCCCGACCGGAGCGGGCATTTGCGGTTCCACGCCGCGCCAGCCGACGGGCCGTCCTTGCACTGCTTCTTTCAGCGCGCGGAACAGCACGACGTACATCATTTGCCGGTAATAGAAACGTTGCAGAATCAGCGGTGCGAGCAAAGTCCAATCCTCGTGCCGTTCCAGAATGAACGCCACAATGCAGGTAAAGAGGTCAATCATCATGAAGATGGCAAAGAAAATCAGCGATCGCTCGACATCTTGCAGCGTCCACAATTGTGGCAGCCGCGCGATGCGCAGCTGCGCCAGGCCCCACAGAGCGATCGAAAGCACGAACAGCAGATCGATGATCGGGGAAACCAGCGGCAAAACAATCTGAAATAGAAAAATGTTGGGAATGGCTACCCAGCCGAGAGTGCCGTAGCGCGGCTTGCCCACCGCGTCGCGGTGCTTCCACACAGCCTGCAAAGTTCCGAAAGTCCAGCGGAAGCGCTGGCGGATCAGCGTTTCTACCGTTTCGGGGACCTCGGTACGGCCGATGGCGTCCTCGTCGTAAAGGATCTTCCAGCCGTTGCGGCGGATGGTTAGCGTCAAGTCGGTATCTTCCGCCACAGTGTCGCCGGAGAATCCATGATTCGCGCGCAGCAAATCCGTGCGCCAGGCGCCCACCGCGCCTGGAACGACGGGAATGCAATTCAATAAATCGAATGCGCGCTTTTCCAGGTTCTGGCTGGTGATGTATTCAAGCGCCTGCCAGCGAGTGAGCCAGCGGTTGCGGTTCATCACTTTTACGTTGCCCGCAACCGCGCCCACTTTGGGATCCGCAAAATGCCGGACCAGCCGCGGAATCGCCTCGCCATCAACGATGGTGTCTCCGTCAATCGAGACGATGATTTCCCCGGTAGCTTCCGCCAGGCCGTGATTCAGCGCGGCCGGCTTGCCGTGATTGGCCTGGTTGAGCAGCCGCACTCGGGGGTCCGCGCCGAAATTCTTGCGCACCAGTTCGGCGGTGCGATCCGTGGAGCCGTCATTTACTACCAAAACTTCGAGCTTGGGGTAATCGCAGGAAAGCGCTGCGCTAACCGTCTCCGCAATCGCCGCCTCTTCGTTGTATGCGGGAATCAAGACGGTGACTCGCGGCCTGTACTCCGGATGATCGAGCGGAGCGGGACGCAGCTTTTCCACGAGTGCCAGCAAACCGATGATGAGCGCGCGCCCGCTCACGAGTAAAATTCCGGCCACAAAGATGAATGCGATTCCCGCGCGGAACCAGCGGAAAACTTCAAAGATGAAAGCGTCGGCGCGGACCAGCAGCCATTCCTCCTGCGAGAGCGGTTGCATCACCTGCGTGCGGTTCTGGTGCAACAGGTCCGAAACCGAAACGAATTCGTAACCTTTGGCGCGCAGGCCGTCAATAATTTGCGGAAGCGCCGCAACGGTATTGGCGCGGTCGCCGCCGCCATCATGCATCAGAATGATGTTGCCTTTGCCGAGAGTCGCATCATGCAGAACGCGCTGCACAATCGTTGCCGCTGGGGGCGGCGCGCCGCCATTTACCTCGCCCCAATCGTGCGGGTCCACCTGCGCGCCGATGATGATGTAACCCATGGACTGGGGAATCGGCAGCATCTGAATTTCGCTGGCCGTTTCCGGCTGGTGATCTATGCCATAGGGCGGCCGGAAGAGCAGCGTCTTCACTCCCAGGTCGCTTTCTAGCAGGAGTTCCGTCAGGTTCAGTTCAATTTGCAGCTGTGATTTCGAGATGGTCTCAAAGTCCGGATGCGTGAAGGTATGATTTCCGATTTCGTTTCCCTGCACGTATTCCCGTTTCACGATGCCGGAATACTGGTTGGCGGATTCACCGATCACAAAAAACGTCGCGGGCGCCTGCTTTTCCTTCAGTATCTGCAAAATCTTCGGCGTCCAGTCCGCGTCGGGGCCATCGTCAAAGGTGAGCGCCACTTTGTGCGGGGCTGCTCCCATCTGCTCGATGCGCCAGGAAAGCGGATAGCTTTGGTAAGACTCGTCGTCGAAAACGTCGCTGGTTGCATCGTAATCAAACGTGCGCCGGCCGCTCTGGGGCGTCGCCGTGATGCGCCAGATGTCGCCGTCACCTTCCAAAATGATGTCGTAGCCGGGAGGAACTTCCTCAATTTTCGCGCGAGTGGCGTCGTCCGCGTGCGTCGCGTCCCAAATAGACCAGATCGATGGGTCTTCCATGCCCAACCGCCAGAGCGCAGTGCCGCGCACGCCGGCGCGTTCGGCCGCGCGGAGTTGGTTGTAGGCGGTTACGCCGTCCAGCATCCAGACCTGGTGAACCTGATTGTTTTCGTCTTCGTAGGAATAATGCGGGTTCAACGTATCGGGATCGAAGGTCACGTCCGATCCGGATTCCACGGCGGTGATAATTCCCTGCTGGAACGTAAGGGCTTGCGCGACGGGATGCGGATTCGCCTTGGTTTTTGCCGGCCAGTCATAGCCGTAGTTTGCAATACCCATCACAATCTTTCCCGGCGGAACGATTTTCACGATGTTCTGAATGTCGCGTTCAAACCAGTCTTGCGGCGCGATAGGCCCGGGGTCGGACGTGGGATAGTGCAGGTCGTAATTCATCAAGATCAGCGCATCGGCCTGCTCCGCTAAATACTTGTAGTCGTAACTCCAATCCGCGGCAGGAACCGCGACCATGAGCTTGAGGTTTGCGGTGTGCATCGCGATGGCGAGATCATGAATGAAGCGCGAGAAATCCGGCTGGCTGCTCTGCGGCATCAGCTCGAAATCAACCACGATGCCGGATTGGTGCTGCGACGTCGCAAAATCGGCCAACGATTTCGATAAGTGTTCACGCGCGGCCGGGCTCGCGAGCATTTCCGCCATTTGCGTGGTGACCCATTCCTTGCCGTCATAGTTGTTGACCATGGACATGACCGGCAACTCGATACCATTGCTTTGTATCCACGACGTGAGCTTCGGATCCTGGTCCACATCCAGGCGGCCGTCCGGCGAAGAGGCGTGCAGCGCTTCGGGAATCAACAAGTCAATATCGTGGTAGTGCAGCTTCAGCGAAGCAAAGCTGGTGGGATCGTCACCTACGTAAAACGCCGCGCGCAGCGGGTCGTAATTCTGCGGGATTTTGCCCAGCGCCGCGACCTTGCGTTTCCGTCCGCGCGGCGCCGTCTTGGGTTTACTCTTCGTGGGCACCGCATGGAGTCCCCAATGCGTAGCCGCCTGCAAAATATCCGGCAGTTCTGGCTTGCGGAACACGTTGACCAGAAAAACCACGAGCACCAGCGTGAAAAGTCCGCCGGTAATTTCCAGTACGCGGCGTGTGCGACGCCAACGCCGGCGTTCCTGATCATAGAAAATAGGCTTGCGTTCAGGCATTCAGGCAATCCAAGCTAGCCGTCCGATGAGGCGGTGTCAATGACCCCAGGTAATAAGATGCGCGCAAATGTCGTCGCCGCTGTATCGGTTGGGCTGGCGCTACGTGTGTATCTCGTCCTGAAATTTCCAGTGACGGACACCGGCGATGCTCCATTTTACATTGAGTTGGCCTGGAATTGGCTGAAGAACGGCGTGTACGGTTTCACCGTGAACGGCCGGCTGACGCCCGTGGACATGCGCGTTCCAGGGTACCCGGCGTTTCTGGCTGCGGTGTTTGCCTTCGCCGGGCAATCCACGCGGGCGGCGATGCTGGCGCAGGTGGTGGAGGACCTGGCGACTTGTTTTGTGATTGCGCTCATCGCAGCGCGGCTTGCGCCGGAGCCATCGCGGCGACGCGTGGCCCTCGCGGGATTGTCGCTCGCGGCGCTCTGCCCATTCACGGCAAACTACACGGCGGTGGTGCTCACCGAAACGCTCGTGATTTTTCTGACAGCACTCGGGATGCTAGTCCTGTTGCAAACGGATGTCGGCGGGGCGCAGACCGTTGGTGCAAAACACAGCCGCGCCATGTCGTTCCTGACCAATCCATGGCTGCTTGCCGGGATCGTCGTTGGCTTCGGCACATTGGTTCGGCCGGAAACGCCATTGCTGCTGCTTGCCGCAGGCCTCGTGCTCGTCGTGAAATGGTGGCACCCGGCGGATTGGATGAAGCTGATGCGCGCCGGATTGCTGATGGGCCTGGGATTGCTGTTGCCTCTGGTGCCGTGGGCTGCGCGCAATTGGCACACGCTGCATGACGTGCAATTCCTCGCGCCGCGCTACAGCGAGCTGCCTGGCGAATACACGCCGCTCGGTTTCACGGCGTGGACCAACACATGGATGTGGCGCTTTCGCGATGTGTACCTCACGCAATGGAAAGTGAACGAGGAAGAGATTGCGATTGACCAGCTTCCGACCTACGCGTTCGATTCGCTGGACGAGAAAGAGCGCGTCGCGGACCTGCTCGACGAATACAACGAGGCGCTTACGATTGATCCCACCCTCGATCAGGGATTCCTCGAGATCGCGCGCGAACGCACCGAACGCCACCCGTTGCGCACGTATGTGAAAGTCCCGTTGCTGCGCACGCTCACGCTGTGGTTCACGCCGCGCGTCGAGCTGCTTCCCTCTTCGGGGCATCTTTGGCCGATTCGCGAAGAATGGCAAGATGACCGGGCGGATTTTCTGGTCACTTTGAGCCTAACCATCGTGAATGGAATTTATATCGCACTCGCACTGGTTGGGGCGTGGCTGGCGCGGAAGCGTCCGGGTGTGGCGCTGCTCATCGTTTACTGCGTTGTGCGCACTTTATTCTTCGCGGGATTCGTCGAAACGCCGGAACCCCGCTACGTGCTGGAATGTTTTCCCGGCCTCATTGCGCTCGGCGCTCAGGTTTGGTCGCGCAATCCGCGGTTAACCAGTACCTAGCCACAGCTCAGAAAACTACAACTGCTGCTTCGGTGTCTAATACCGTCGAGATTAGAGCGGTCTGCAATGAGACGAATCCTGTTCCGATACATTTCCCTGGCGTCAGTTTTGCGCTCACTGCGTTATATTTCTGGCCAACTGGCAACCAACAATCCACAGCGAAAGGGGCGCGGTCGGTTGGGAACAAGCTTGGTTGACTATGCGTCCCCTCCATTGACCATGGAATTCCTGACGGCAATGGATTTGCCCGCAATCGTCGCCGTGGGGCCTGCGCTCATTTCGGGACAGTATCTCATCGAGATTTATCCGGCGTATGGGGCCTTCTCGGAGCGTTTGTGGCTTTGCAACCCGGGGGGATGACTGTTGGGACTATCGAAGCCCTATGGGCATCCTCGTGTGTGATTGGCCTAGTTTGCGTGAGACGTGCTCGAGCCGATTCGTCACCAGAGGTGACAGAATTATCGCTGCGCTAACTTTCCTCCACCGGCTCGGGATGAATGGTCAGACGAAAGATTTGGGGGAAGCGCTCTTTCACGCGGTCTTCGAGCGCGGCGGTGATGTCATGCACTTCGGTGATGGGTAAATTCCCATCCATGGCGCAGTGGCACGATACGAGAATCTTGTGATCCACGCTGCGCACGTGTACCTCGTGGCAATTCGTCAGCTCGTGATACTCCGACTGCAATGAATTCAGGAAATTCTGCACCGTGCGCGCCAGTTCCTTCATTTCTTCGGCGCCACCGATCTTCACTCCCAGCGGCTCGATGTGAATATTCACCAGCGCGCGCGGATCGGTTTCCTTCAGGATGTCCTGCTCGAGCTCGGTGGCGCGGCGGTGCGCTTCGCGCAGGCTCGCATCTTCGTCCACTTCCAGGTGCAGCTCGATGAAAAGCCGGTTATCGAACTGGTGCGCCGAAAGTTCGTGAACCGACATGCCTCTTCTTTGGGCGATCGCGCGAATCGCTTCGAAAACATTTTCATCCCTCTTGGCGCGGGGCTCCATGTGCACCACCACGTCCGCCGGCACGATTTGCGCAATCTTTTTTTCCACCGCTTCGCTCGCGGCGTGGGCCTCCTCCAGACTCGCGGTACGCGGAACGCTAAGCGTCACATCCACAAAATAGCGCTGGCCCGCGCGGCGTACGCGCACGCGCTCGGACTGCAAGACGCCTTCCGTCTTGCCCACGGCGGATTCGATGCGCTCGCGCAATCCCTGCGGCGCGACGTCCAGCAGCGCGTCCGCCGTACGTTTCCCCAGTCGCGAACCGATCCAGATGATCACGCCCGCGACGGCCAGCGCCGCGACGGCGTCCAGCCGACCCAGCCACGCGATTCCGAAGTGCATACCGAGCCACGCGCCGCTGATGCCCAGGATGACGACGAACGTGCTCCACACATCGGTGGAAAAATGCAGCGCGTCGGCTTCCAAAGCGTCGCTGGGGTATTTTGCCAGCACGCGATTCAAAGCCTGCGAGCGCCCCACGTCAATTCCCATACACAACGCCAGCACCAGAATCGCGATCAGGCTGGGGCGCATGTGCATGGTGTGAAACACCAGGCGTTGAAAGGCTTCCCAGATGATGTACACCGCGGTGAGCAGCAGAAGCGTCGTCTCCACGAACGCGGAAAAGTTTTCGACTTTTCCATGGCCGTACAAATGGTCGGCGTCGGCGGGCTTATCGGCAACGCGCACGGAAAGGTAGGTGATGACCGCAGCCACAAAATCCAGCGCGGAATGCAAAGCCTCGGACAGTATGCCCAGGCTGCCGGTGCGCAACACCAAGAACACTTTCAGCGATACCAACAGAACCGCGGAGCCCACCGAAGCCAGCGCCGCTAACCGTTTTTCGCGGGATGCACGTTCCAGGGGCTCAAAAGCCATCGGGGGATTATACCCTCCGCGCTCATTTTGAATCATTTAAGCGAGCCGACTTCTGGTGTTGAACGATTGGAACGGCCGGCAGAAAGCACTCACCCGGAAGGTTGACAGTCAAGCCGCAGCACATGTAGCGTTGACACCACTTCATCAATTGGGAACTGAAACCAGATGGTGGTCCGAGGATGGACGTCCATGAATCGGATGGTCAAGCTCGCCCTTAGCTTGTTTTGCGTCGCAACTATGCTTTGGCTCGGCTTCGCCGAGGTCATGTCTGCCGGAGACGACTGGCTGCCGGTTTCCCCCGAGGACCTCGCTCTCAAGGACAATCCGGCAAACCCCGGATCAAACGCGATGATCCTTTACCGCCGCAGCCACGTGGATGCTACACGCGCAAATATTGACGGAGACTCGCACGAGGAATATTTCCGCATCAAGATCTTCACGCAAGAAGGCGCCAAAGAAGAGGCCAACCAGGAGATCCGGTTTTCCAAGGAAGAATCCGACATACGGGACATTCGCGCGCGAACGATCCACGCGGACGGCACCGTGGTCAAGTTTGATGGCCAAGTTTACGAAAAAACAATCGAGAAAACCGGTGAGAATGCATATTTGGCGAAAACGTTCGCCCTCCCGGATGTTCAGCCGGGCAGCATCGTTGAATATAAATACCGCCAAATATTCGTGCCGCATTATCTTTATGCCGAACATTGGATCGTTTCAGGCCGCCTGTTCACGCGCGACGCCATCTTCTCAATTGTCCCGTACGCGTCCAGAAGCAACCTCGCTCCGACCCTTTTTTTTCGAACCACGAGTTTGCTACAGGGTACCCTCCCCCAGCGGCAAGGAAATGGATCGTATGCGATGGAGATCCACAATATCCCCGGCGTGATGGAGGAACCGTTGATGCCGCCGGCGCGCACTTTGCAGGCGCGCGTCGAGTTTTTCTATCGCGACGCGGGCCAGCCTGTCGGCGAGACAACGGAGCAGTTTTGGAATCGCAAGGCAAAACAGTGGAGCGATGACCTGGACAAGTTTCTGAACCAGAAGAGCGTGCTCGAACAGGATCTGTCACAGACAGTCGCCGGCAGCGATGCGGCGGAGGTTAAACTCCAAAAGATATATGCGAGAGTGCAGAAGGTGCGCGATTTGAGCTACGAACCAACCAAGACGACCACCGAGAAGAAAGCAGAGGAAATCAAGCGCGACGAAAACGCGGAAGACATAATCAAACGCGGCTACGCCACCGGACGTCAGATCAACTGGTTATTCATCGGTTTGGCGCGGACGGCCGGATTCGAGGCCTCGGAAGTTTACCTGGTACCTCGCAATCGGGACATATTCGTACCCTCGGGGCAGGATACCTCGCCGCTCACTGCAGACATTGTGTGGGTGCGCGCCGATGGCAAAGAATATTGGCTGGATCCGGCCGCGCTCTGTTATCCCTTCGCCTTGCTTCCGTGGTACGAGACGGAAGCGAAAGGCCTGCGCGTCACCAAGCGGGGCGCCGAGTTTGTCGAAAGCCCCGCGGCCGCCAGTTCGACGTCCACGCTCGTGCGGACCGTCGAATTGGAACTGAAAGACGACGGGGGCGCCACTGGGAAGGTTCGGATAGATTTTTCTGGGCAAAATGCGGCAGTCCACCGGACATCGCTCCGCAGAGCCGATGAAACGGGGCGACGGAAGTCGCTGGAAAACGAGATCCGCAGGTGGTTGCCGTCGGGTTCGACTTTCGAAATCAGCAACCTCAGTAACTGGGACGACGCGGCGCAACCGTTGCACGTCGAAGGAAACATAAAGGTTCCCGAACTAGGCTCGCCGGTTGGGCACCGGATACTGGCACCTATCGCGCTGTTCCGTTCAAGTTATGCGCAAACATTCGCTCCCGAGCAGCGCGTCAATTCGATTTATTTCAGCTTCCGGTCGGAAGCGGTAGATGACATCAAGATTCACTGTCCGGCGGGATTCAAGATTGAAACCACTCCAGCGAGCAAAGTGATTAATTCTGGGACGTCCATGTCCTATCAAATTTCCGCGTCTCCCCAAGGAGATGTGGTGGAAGTGAAACGCCACTTCGTTTTAAGTGACATCCACTTCCAGAGAGACTCCTACCCGGCGCTGCGCTCATTTTTTGGCGATATGAAATCGAGCGACGAGGCGCAGTTGGTTCTCGAAAACACGGAAGCCGCAAAAAACAATTAAGCTCGGCATTCGTCTAACCACTGCCCGCCGCGGCCACCATTTCGCGTTGCGCGCTACATTACTGCAACACGCCGATTTGATAGTTCAACGCTGACAATTCTGCCTGGTAATCGTATTTCGCGCTGGCCTGTACGATTTCCGCTTGCGTTTCATTCAATTGCGATTGGCTCAGCTCGATGATCGAACTTAAGCCGAGTTTGTAGCGGGCTTGCGCGAGATTGAGAGCTTGGTTCGCCTCATTCAGAAGCTGATCGGTGAGAGCCAGACGCTGGTAGCCGGAATTCGCGTTGAGCCAGGCCTTGCGCACGTCGCGCACGATGCTGTTCTGTAAATCACGAAGATATTGCTGCTGCGCACCGGCTTGCGCTTTGGCTTCGGCGTGGAGTGCGTTGAACTGCCGGCCGTTGAAGATGGGAATGTTCACGTTGAATCCCGCGGCGGCGTAACGCGACGCAAGCGGTTCCTCGCGGACAGGAGTGAGGCCCGCCACTCCGATCCCGCTGATCGTGGGAAACCACAGGTCGCGTTCGGCAGTCGCGTAACTCTGCGCGGAACCGACATCAAACCTCTGGCTGATGAGTTCAGGCCGCTTCTGCATGGCCTGCGCGATCAAAGTGGCAAGATCCGGTGGAGGCGCGGGCGGAAGCGGCTGCTCGGAGAGCTGGTACGTTTTCGGGTCCGGAAATCCCAGCGCGTCGGAAAGCTGCGCGTAGGACGCTTGCAAGTCATTTTGGGCTTGCACGAGCAAGAGCTGCGCTTGCGCCAAGTCCACGTTGGCGAAACTGACATCGAGACCGGACTTTAATTTATTTTTTTCGAGCTCGGTGATTTGATCGGAAACGAGCTGGCGATCTTTGACGGTTTCCTGGGCGACCTGCAGCACAGCCTGCGCTTTCAGTACGCCGTAGTAGGCCCCATCCACTTGCAACAGGACGTCGGCCCGCGTGGTGGTGACGTTTTCCTCCTGCGCTTTGGCGTGAAGTTCCGAGCTTTTCACCAGCTCGTGCGTGCGGCCAAAATCCGTGACGAGTTGCTCGACTGTCACGCCATCCGCAAAGCGATCGTAAACAATGGAATTATTCAGCGCGCCGGCGGTGATGCGGCTGTTGGTTTCCGATTTCGCGCCCGTCACGCTGCCGTATGCGTGGGGGTAGTAGTCGGAGCGAGCTTCAGTGACCTGCGCTTTCGCCGCTGTGGCGAGATAAGACGCAGCTTGAATCTGCGGATGATTCTGAATGGCAATTTTCTCCGCTTCCTGCAGTGTCAGGCTTTGCGGAGCCATCGGCGATGCTGGCTGCGGAGATCGCATCTGCGCGGCGACTTGCATTTGCGCCGAAGCCGGCAGGGCGGCGAGCGCCGCGAAGAACAGCAGCAGGAACGTCGAAATTTTTGCGCAACGCATTAGTGAGCCTCCTCGGCGATGAGCGACCCGGCCGCTTCGGCGCGGCGGCGGTACATCAATAGATAGGCCGCCGGCACAACAAAAATGGTGAGCACGATCGAGGTGAGCAGCCCGCCGATAATCACGCGGGCGAGCGGCGCATAGGCTTCGCTGCCGGTTTCCAGTTTAAAAGCCATGGGCAAGAGTCCGACGACGGTGGCCAGCGACGTCATCAAAATCGGCCGCAGGCGGATGCGGCAGGCGTGCACAACGGCTTCGCGCAAATTGTGCCCTTCGCCGCGCAGCACGTTGGCGAAATCAACGATCAGGATGCTATTCGAGACCACCATGCCTTGCAGCATGACCATGCCCATGAGCGACTGGATGTTCAGCGTGGTGCCCGTAAGCGCGAGAGTGAGGATCACGCCGATAAGGCCCGTGGGGACCGCGAGTACGATCAAGAATGGGTCCACAAAGGACGAGAACTGCGCGACGAGGATCAGATAGACGAGCAGGACGGCGAGGAAGAGCCCCAAACCAAAACTCTTGAAGGACGATTGCATCGTCAGCACGAGGCCACGAATATCAACCCGCGTGTTGGGCGGCAATTGTGTGTGGCTAATGATCCGCGAAATTTCCCGCTGCGGTCCGCCGATGTCTTCTCCCGTCGGCGCAACGTAAACGTCAATGGCCCGCTGCAACTGGTAATGATCCACTTCAGTGGGCGTTTGAAGAGGCACCACGTCCGCAACCTGATTGAGGTACGTAGGCATTTTCAGGTCGGGGGAGTGCAGCGGCATGGCTTTCAAATCCTCGATGGATTTCACCTGGTTCTCCGGATATTGCACGGTGACGAAGTAATTGTTGCCATTTTTGGGATCCACCCAATAGCTGGGAGCGATCATCACGTCTGAAGTGAGCGCTGTAATAATGTTGTCAATCACTTCCTTGGGGCTGAGGCCGAGCTCGGCTGCGCGTTCGCGATTCACGTTCACTTCCAAGGCGGGATAGTCCATGTCCTGCGGGATATAAACGTCGGAAACTCCCGGCGAGGTTTTGATCTGGCGCGCGAGGTCCTGCGCGATGCGGTCGTCCGTTTTCAGATCCATGCCGCTCACCTGGACGTCAATCGGTGCAGGCATGCCCTGATTCAGGACCGCGTCCACCAGGCCGCCGGACTGAAAATAAGTGCGCAACTGTGGGAGCTGCGAGGCGATGCGGCGGCGGACTTCGTCCATGTAAACAAAACTGCTGACTTTGTGATCCTCCTTGAGGCCCACTTGGACGACCGCCGTGTGCATTCCGGAATTAGGCGTGAAGAGCGCGGACAAATCGGCCATGACGCCGATGTTAGAGACCACGGTGTTCAAATCATCCGGCCTGACCACCTGATGCACGATGCCTTCCACCTGCTTGACGTAGTCATTGGTGACTTCGATGCGCGTGCCGGTGGGAGCTTTCACGTTGATGACGAATTGACCGGCATCGGAGCGCGGGAAGAATGACACGCCGACGAAGGGAATCAGAACAAAACTGAGCAGAAAGATTCCGCCAAACAAGAACAGCGCCTCGCGCGGGCGATCGAGCGTCTTATTTACGTACTTCTCGTATACGTTGAGCATCTTTTCGAATTTGGCGTTGAAATTCGCGTGGAATCGGGTGCCCCAGGACTTTTTTGATTCCGCGGCGCCTTCGGCGTGTTCGTGGGCCGGCTTCAGGAAATATGCGCAGAAGAGCGGGACGACGGTGACGGCGTCGAAGTAAGAAGCGAAAAGCGCCAGGACGACGCCGAGCGCCAGCGCCGAAAACAAATACTTGCTGACGCCGAACAGCAGCGTAACCGGAAAGAAAACGACCACGGCAACGAGCATGATGGCCAGGACGGCCAGCGCCACTTCGTTCGCGCCTTTTACCGCAGCGACTTTGGGATCTTCGCCCAGTTCGATGTGGCGGTAGATATTTTCGATTACGACGACCGAGTCGTCGATTAGCCGAGAAAATGCCAGCGCGAGGCCGCTGAG
Organism: uncultured Acidobacteriota bacterium; assembly: GCA_963795005.1. Classification (GTDB taxonomy): domain Bacteria; phylum Acidobacteriota; class Terriglobia; order Acidiferrales; family UBA7541; genus Palsa-295. The sequence goes on from CAWCGE010000006.1 coordinate 70,712, forward strand.
AACCATGCTGTTGATGGTCTTATCGGCTGAGTGCAGCACGAAAAACGTAATCATCACGGAAAGAGGAATGGAAAGAAAAACCGCCGCCGTAGCGCGCATGCTTCCCAGGAACAACAGGATCATGACGGCGGTGAGGAACAGGCCAATGCCACCTTCGCGCAGTACCGTGGAAATCGCCTGTTTGACGAAAAGCGATTGATCGAAAACCACGTGAGCGTGCAACTGCGCCGGAATATCCCGGAGCGTCGTGATCGCTTTCTTGATTCCGTTGACAACCAGGATGGTATTGGTGTCGCCGCCCTGTTTGAGAATCGGCGCGTACACGGATTTCTGGCCGTTCACACGAACGATGTTGTACTGCAGATAGGAGCCGTCCACGGCCTTGCCCACATCGGAAATGAAAACTGATTTCTCGCCTTCGGTTTTCAGCGGCACTTGGTTCAACGCGGCGGCGTTGGGAACCTGGGCGTTGGTGTAGATGTTGTAATCCATCGGACCGATGCGCACATCACCGGCGGGAAGAATCAGGTTCGATTCGTTGATGGAGCGCACCACATCCATGGGGCTCAGTTCGTGCGCTTGCAACTTCAGCGGATCCACATAAATCATGATCTGGCGATACTTGCCCCCGTAAGGAGGAGGCACCGTGGCGCCGGGAACGCCCGCAATCTGGTTGCGGATTTGATACTGCAAATAATCGTGAAGCTGCGTTTCGTTGAGCCCTTGGCCCTCGACCGTGAGCAAGCACACCGGGAGACTCGAAGCATCCACTTTCAGCACGACCGGAGGGAGAGTGCCTTCAGGGAGACGGCGCAAATCCGCCATGGCGAGGTTGGAAATGTTAGTGACGTCGGCATTCGCGTCCGTTCCCGGCTGAAAGAAAATCTTGATCAGGCTGACGCCCGCCATCGAACGCGATTCCATGTGATCAATGCCGCTGCCCAGGGTGAAGAAGCGCTCGAATGTGTCGGTTATGTCAGCCTCGATCTGTTCGGGTGGCATGCCGTTGTAAAAAGTGGCGACGAGCACGACCGGAATGTTGATCGGAGGAAACATGTCCACGGGCATTTGCGCAAGACTGGTGATCCCGAGGACGCATATAAAAAGGCAAACCACGATGATGAAATACGGATGTCGTATTGAAAATGTTGGCATGGTTTTTACTCGGGCTCCGGGGCGGCGACGATCTGGGGAGATACAAGCTGGCCGTCCTTTAGCTGATTCTGCTCGCCAAACACGACCATTTCGTTTTCCTTGAGGCCGGAGAGGACCTCGACGTCGGTAGCGCTTTGCAATCCCAGTTTCACTTCTCGTCTTTCGAGGTGATTGGTGGAGTTCACAACCATCACCGTACCCTGATTGGTTTCGGTAGACGCGATTGCTTGTACCGGAACCGCGAGGACGTTGGGCGCGGATTGCAGCCGGATTTTCACCGACGCATACATTCCGGGGACCAGCTCGTAGTTCGCGTTGGGCACGTTCACTTCGGTATGCATAGTGCGCGTGGAGGGATCGATTTGGTCCGAATAGCGAACGATTTTGCCGGTGAAGGTCTTCTTGAGCGCGGAAACGTCCACTTCCAGCGTCTGGCCATCGTGAATATCCGGCACGGCTCTTTCTGGAACGGGGATAACAAGACGGAGGAGATTATTCTGGGAGAGGTGACAAAGCGCGGAATCGCCCTTGTTCGAAGAGGTTCCGGCCGGCAGAAGGGCGCCCGTGTACGCGTAAATTCGCGTCACCACAGCGTCAAACGGCGCAGTCATGCGCGCATATGCAAACAGCGCCTGGTCTTTTGCTAGCGAGGCTCTGGAAGCAAGTAAGGCCTGTTCCGCGGCGGCCAAGGCGTCTTTGGCGGACGACACGCCGGCGCTGGCCTCCAGATCCTTCCCTTGCGCCACGTCTATCTCTTCTTGTGCAACCAGTTCGGGCCGCGATTTTTGCACGTCGGCCAGGCGCGTATAGGTGACATGCGCGACGCTGTAGGCGGATTCGGCGCGGCTCTGCTCTTCCCGCGCGCGGGCGACGTCCTGCTCGCTGCGGCGCACGGAGGCTTCATCTTGCTGAAGTTGCTGTTGCAGCTCGGGAATTTCCAGCACGGCGAGTAGCTGGCCCTGCTTTACGTGCGTGCCCCAGTCCACGTAAAGCTTCTGGATGTAGCCGGAAACCTTGGCGTAAACATCCACCTCTTGATAGGGCAGGAACTCTGAAGCGATCTCGAGAGTGTCGGCGAGATTGCGCCGCTGCACTTTGACCACGGCAACATGCGGCGCATTGGCGGCGTCCTCGGCCGCGGTATCGTGCGAGCTGCCGCAGCCGGTTACAAGCGCTGCCAAAAGCGCGAAGGTGAAGAAGGAAAGAACGTTGGCTGGTTTACGGATCACGATTTCAACTCCCGAACCTGGCGATGAAGGTTCTGCAGTGAAAATTCATCCGAGCGGCAGAACGAGGTTAGCTTTTTTCTTTGCTGCAGAATTTGCAGCGCTCGAGCCGGAACGCGCTCCGCGATCTCACGCGGAATCGTCTGCACTCCGTGCTGATCTCCATGGATCAGATCGCCGGGGCGCACCGTCAGCCCTGCAATCTCGACGGTGCCGCCAAAGTCGAATACGTGACTGTACGCGTGGGATACGGACACGTTTCCCGCAAACATCTGAAAGCCGGTTTGCTGGACTTCCGGAAGATCGCGGACGGCGCCGTTGGTCACGAAGGCGACGCATTCCAGTGCGCGCAAAATATTGGCGTGAACTTCTCCGACGAACGCGCCAAGCCCAGGCGGTTTATCCAGGTCTTCAATGACCACAACGCGCGGAGACGGAATCTTCAGCAAGGAGTTCCACCATTCTCCCCGTTCGTAGTAACTGGTGCCGCTCTCCATCGGCGGGTCGGAGCTGCGGATGCGAGCGGTAGCCGCATATCCCACGATCGGAGGAACATGCTTGAAGATGCAATGCAATCGTGAATCGGTAAAGCCTTTATTGCGAAGGCGCACTGCGAAAGTCTCTATGGCGCTGGCCACAATGCAAGTGCTCAGCGCGCGGAATTGCTCGAGACACGCGGGGGGCAATGGTTCCATATTCGTGAAGGCTCCTGTCCCGGATCATGTCCGTGGACAATTCAGAAAACGGGCCCGATTCCAACTCTTAAGGCTGGGAATTATAGATTAAGAAAACGAGCGATTCGTTACGTGAGAAAAATAGGGGGAGACCGGTGTTGCAGAGAAACAGTGACAGCAATCGAGGGTAACGGCGGAGTTTCCAGCCGCACCACCCTGTGGACGCGGCTTTCCGGTTGCGGCGCAGTAAATCGAGCGTCGTGGCGCAGGGGGGTGCGGTCAATTACCGCCGGCGACGCCGTTGCCTTCATCTTGCTGGAAATATTGATGTAGTGAGCCGGATTCGATTTCGAAAGGTACTGGCTATTTTTCGCCAGCGTGGAAAATCCGGCGATGGCAAACAGCAAAAGAAGTACGCCGACCTTCAGGCTAAGCCGCCGATCCGATGCGATTCGTCCACCAAGGCTATGGTGTTGTGGCTCGTTGTTCATGTACGGGCACAAAAGACCGGGAAAATCCCGAACCGAGATACCTCACTTCGCAGTGGCACTTCTCCTTACTCCTTCATCTTACGGTTATTAGGATTCACAAAGCAAGAATCGAGATGTAAGGTGTGCGCGAATGGCGAATAGGCGCTTGGCCGTGCATCCCCCGACATGGGCAATTAGACATGCTTGCTGGCCGTGATGTAAGCTGTAATTCCTCAGTGTACAGGATGTCCATTCTGTTTCCGATGGCGAGGTGTTCGGATGGCGACCATCACTCAACTAAACGTAAACGGAACGAGTCGAGCTCTCAGCGTTGATTCCCAAGAAAGCCTGTTGATCGTTTTGCGGGATCACCTGGGCTTGACGGGCAGCAAGTACGGATGCGGCGAGGGCCAGTGCGGAGCCTGCACGGTGCTGATCGACGGGACAGCACGACGGTCGTGTATCACCCGCGTGGGCACTGTCAGCGACAAGCAAATAACAACGATTGAAGGGCTCGCGACCGGAGACCGGCTGCATCCGCTACAGCAAGCTTTTCTTGACGAGGGCGCGATGCAATGCGCGTATTGCACGTCCGGCATGATCATGTCTGCCGCTTCGCTGCTGAACGCAAATGCCAACCCTTCCGAGAGCGAGATTTTGGTTTTCATGGAAGGCAGCGTCTGCCGCTGCGGCACGCAGCCGCGCATTGTGGCTGCGATTCAGAAGGCCGCAAAGACGCAGAAGGGTGCAGGCCAATGAGCGCAGCGAACCCCAATTTCGAAATGCCTATCGAAGCCGAACGTTACGAACTGCAAGAGGCGCCGCCTTATCGTTTCGAGACTGACCGCCGCGAATTTTTCAAATATCTCGGCGCGGGTGTTTTGATTCTCTGCGCGGCAAAGGCGGCCTGCGGCGCGCAAGAATCGGGCGGCGGGCGGCGCCATTCCGGCGAAGCGCTTCCACAGGAAATTAGCGCGTGGCTGCACGTGGGAGATGATAGCTCGGTGAGTGTGTTTACCGGCAAGGTGGAGGTGGGGCAGAACATTCGCACCTCGTTGAGCCAAGCGGTGGCCGAAGAGCTTCACGTCGCGGTGGACAAGATTCAAATGGTAATGGGCGATACGCAATTGACGCCCTACGACCGGGGCACGTTCGGCAGCCTTTCCACTCCCGTGATGAATTTGCAGCTGCGACGAGCGGCAGCGGCGGCGCGCGACGTTTTGATCAATCTCGCGGCGGCGCAGTGGCAAGTGGAGCGAACACGGCTCGTCGCCGCCGATGGGCGCATCACGGATACGGCTACGAAGAAATCCGTGGAATATGCGGCGCTGGTGAGGGGACAGCAACTGACCGAAAGTCTTCCGGCGGAAGACCCCCTGGCGCCCGCTGCAGAATGGACAATCGCGGGGCAATCGTTGCCCAAGGTGGACGGGCGCGATTTCGTAACCGGAAAACATCAATATCCCAGCGACCAGAAACTGGCGGACATGCTTTACGGAAAGATCGTGCGGCCCAGCGCATTCGGCGCGACGCTGGTTTTCGTGGACACGCGCGCGGCAGAACAGACGCCAGAGGTGAGGGTAGTCCATGATGGAAATTTTGTCGGCGTTGCGGCGCCCAGTGAAACAAGTGCGCGTGCGGCCGCTGCCGCGATACGCGCCGAATGGAAATCCGATCCGCAACCCTCAAGTAAGGAACTATTCGACTATCTGAAGAAGAACACCTTGCCGCGCGATCCTGATGACTCACCGCCGCACGAAACCGGTTCGGTGCACACGGCTCTGGCTTCGGCGGAGCATCGTCTGCAACAGACCTACACGGTGGCTTACATCGCGCACGCGCCGCTGGAACCTCGCGCGGCGCTGGCGCAGTGGGACGGCGAACGCTTGACGGTTTGGACTGGGACACAGCGTCCCTTCGGCGTGCGCAGCGAGCTGGCCACCGCCTTGCACATTCCGGAGGACCACGTGCGCGTCCTGATGCCGGACATGGGCTCGGGCTACGGTGGAAAACATACGGGCGAGACGGCGATCGAGGCGGCGCGGCTGGCGCGGGCCGTGAGGCGGCCGGTGAAAGTTACGTGGACCCGCGAAGAAGAATTTACGTGGGCTTATTTTCGTCCCGCGGGAGTGATCGAAATCACCAGTGGCATGCGTAAGGACGGCACGGTCACTGCGTGGGAATTTCACAACTACAATTCCGGCGAAGCTGGCATTCGTACGTACTACGACATCGTGAATCAGAAGATCGAGTTTCATGCCACGAAATCTCCCTTGCGGCAGGGTTCCTATCGCGGGCTTGCCGCGACGGCGAATCACTTCGCGCGCGAGTCGCACATGGACGAACTGGCGCACATGGCCGGCGCAGACCCCTTGGAATTTCGACTGAAAAATTTGAAAGACGAGCGATTGAAAGCAGTTTTCAAGGCTTCCGCGGAAAAATTCGGCTGGGGGGGCGCAAAATCAGGCGCGGGACAGGGATTCGGAATCGCGGGTGGCTGCGATAAAGGCGGTTATTTTGCGACGTGCGCGGAAGTTTCCGCGGACAAGACGTCTGGCGATGTGAAGGTGCTGCGAGTGGTCACGTCGTTTGAATGTGGAGCGATCGTCAATCCCGACGGCCTGTGCAATCAAGTGGTGGGAGCGAACATCATGGGTCTGGGCGGAGCGCTCTTCGAAGCGATCGAGTTCGAAAATGGCCGGATTCTGAACGGGCGTTTCTCAAAGTATCGCTTGCCGCGGTTCAGCGATGTCCCAAAAATAGATGTGGTTTTGCTGGACCGCAAAGACCTTCCGTCGGCCGGCGCCGGGGAATCGCCGATTGAGGGCATCGCTCCCGCGATCGGCAACGCGATTTTCGACGCCAGCGGCGTGCGTCTGCGGTCCATGCCACTGGTTCCTGAGGGACTGAAGACCGCCTAAGCCTACCTTCAGCGCACCCCGAACAGAATCTCCATCGTTAATTGATCGAGCCGCTCGTAGGGCAGCCTCTTGGACGCTAGCGCCGGGCGATCGAACGAGTATCCGAGAAGTTCCTTGGCGCCTTTTTTCGAATACGTTCCCACGCCCGGGACATTCTTGTCAGGCTCGTTGATTTCCTTCAGGATGGCCTGAATTTCGCAGTCGGCGTTGAATCGCGCGGCTTTTTCTTTGAGGATCAAATAGGTGCGCATGCAACCACGCGCAAAATCTTTCACGCCCTCGTAGTTTTCGGTGCGGTAGGCGTGCGCGTCGAAATGCCGCGAGCCGTCGTAGCCGGAATCTTCGAGGAAACGCACCAGGAAAAACGCCAGCTTCGGATTCGCGGAACCGAAACGAAAATCCTGGTCGTAACGGCCGATGACCTGATCGTTCAAATCAATGTGAAAGAGCTTGCGCGATTCCCACGCCTGCGCTACGGCGTGCAGGAAATTCAGGCCGGACATCATCTCGTGCGCCACTTCCGGATTTACGCCGACGACTTCCGGATGATCCAGCGTGGCAATGAATGCCAGGTAAGCGCCGGTCGTCGAAAAATACAGATCGCCGCGTGGCTCATTGGGTTTGGCCTCCAGCGCGAAGCGGTAGCCGTATTTCTGCGCGGCGGAATATTCGCAAAGATAGTTCACCGCCTCGCGCAGGCGCTTGATGGCCTCGTCGGGACGGCGGCAGGCATCAGTCTCGACGCCCTCGCGGCCTCCCCAAAGCACAAAAATTCTGGCACCGAATTCCGCGCCCAGGTCCATCGCTCGCATGGTTTTCTGCACGGCATAGGCGCGCACCGCGGGATCGTTCGAGGTGAATGCTCCATCGCGGAAAACGGGACTGGTGAAAAGGTTCACGGTGGCCATCGGCACGCACAGGCCATGCAACGATAGAGTTTTTTTGAAATCGCGCACAATCCGGTCGCGTTCGGCGGCCGTCGCGTCGATCGGTACCAAATCATTGTCGTGAAAGTTCACTCCCCACGCGCCGACCTCACCTAAGAGTTTCGCCAATTGCACCGGCGGAAGAATCTGGCGGACCGGTTCGCCGAAGGGATCGCGTCCGGGATTGCCCACGGTCCACAGGCCGAAAGAAAATTTATGCTCGGGCTTTGGTTGAAATTTTTCGGTAGACATGGTGCACCTCGATATTTGGCACGGTGGCGTAGACGAGCGCGACGTCAGGGATTTTGCACCTCGTGAAAAATGCCGCGCAGCGCTGGGTAAATTCGCCGGTACACAGCATAGCGAAGATTCATGCGGCTGGCGTTGCTGGCGTCGGGTGACACGCGACGCACGACACGCACGGACTTTTCGCACGCATCTTCCACCGACGGCCACGCACCGGAGCCCACTCCAGCAAGCAACGCCGCTCCGAAGGCCGGCCCTTCTTCGGCTTCGACAATCGCGACGCTCATGCCGTAAATATCGGCCTGAATTTGCCGCCACAAATCGCTGCGCGCGCCGCCTCCCCCGAGACGAATCGACTCCGCAGGAATTTTCAGTTCGCGGAAAATCTCCAATGAGTCGCGGAGACTGAAAGCAACTCCTTCGAGAATGGCGCGGATAACGTGGCCGCGGTGATGTTGCGCGGTGATTCCGATGAGCGCGCCGCGAGCATCTGGATCGAGATGGGGAGTGCGTTCACCCATCAGGTAAGGAGCCCAGAGCAAGCCATCCGCGCCCGGCGGCGTCTTGGCGGCTTCCGACGTCAATCGCTCATAGGGGTCCGCGATGGAAGAGCGTTCGCCCGCGCCACTATTTCCCGCGCCAAATTCGTCCCGAAACCATCGCAGCGAAAGTCCGGCTGCTTGCGTGACGCCCATCACGTGCCACCGCCTCGGGACTGCGTGGCAGAATGTGTGGATTCGGCCGTGGGGATCAAGCACTGGACGGCTGGTCGCCGCAAACACAACTCCCGAAGTTCCGATCGTGGCGCTCACCGCGCCAGGCCGCACGATTCCTATGCCCACGGCGCCGGCGGCTTGGTCGCCTGCGCCGGCAACGACCGGCGTGCCGGTCAACAATCCGGTTGCGGCAGCGCCTTCCGTCGAGACCGTTCCGCTGATCTCGGGAGATTCGTGCAGCGCCGGAAGCAAGGTTTCACTCATGCCCGAAGCTTCCAGTATTGGCTGCGACCATTTTCGTTGCGAGACGTCGAAGAAGAGAGTGCCCGACGCTTCGGCGACGTCCATCGCGCGCGCGCCCGTCAGCCGGAATCGAAAATAGTCCTTCGGCAGCAGAATGGTGCGAGCACGCGACCAAATTTCGGACTCGTGCTGTTGCACCCACCATATTTTCGGCAGCGTGAAATTGGTGAGTGCAGGATTTGCGGTCAATTCGATCAGGCGTTTGGCGCCGATCCGCTCCGTAATTTGCTTGCACTGCTCGCCGGTGCGCTGGTCGCACCAGATGATCGCAGGACGCAGAACTTCACCCGCCGCGCCGAGCAGCACCAGGCCGTGCATCTGGCCACTGAGGCCCACGGCAACAATTTCACCAGGGGACGTTTCGCTCTTTGCAAGGCAAGTTTTAATAGCAAGGCAACCAGCGCGCCACCAGTCATGCGGACCCTGCTCGGCCCAGCCAATTTGCGGAGAATGCATCGGGGCGTGTTCGGCGGTGGCCGAATTCAGCACGCGGCCAGTCTCATCCACGAGCACTGCGCGCGTGCCGCCGGTGCCGACGTCTATTCCCAGAAGTTTCTTAGCCATGAATTCAAACTTCCCGATGGCTACGAGGCATAACCGTGCGGATGCTTTTGCCGCCACCGCCACGCAGACGCAATGATCGAACGCAAATCGGATTTGTTGGGTGTCCAGTCGAGAACCGCTTTCGCTTTTGCGGCATCGGCGACTAGTCGCGGCGGGTCGCCCGGGCGCGGAGGCTCAAAGCGAATGCGAATGTCGCGCCGGGTCACTTCCCGCGCGGTTTCGATGACTTCCAGCACAGAATAGCCGTGCCCCGTGCCGAGGTTCAGAAAATCCGATTGGCCGCCGCGGCGCAGATGCCCGAGCGCGCGACTGTGCGCGTCAGCCAGGTCGGCCACATGCACATAATCGCGAATCGCGGTGCCATCCGGCGTGGGATAGTTCTTGCCGAACACGGGCACTTCGGGCGTGTCCCCTTGCGCGGCCGCCAGCACATTCGGGATCAAGTGCGATTCCGGCTCGTGGTGTTCTCCGCATTTTTCCGTTGCGCCGGCGGCATTGAAGTAGCGCAAGGACATAAAGTTCAGGCCGTAGGCGGCGTCATAGGAAGCCAGCAACTGCTCCATTACAAGTTTTGACCAGCCGTACGGATTTACGGGCCACTGCGCGGTGCGCTCCGAAATTGTCGGCTGATCCGATTCTCCGTATGTGGCGCAGGTGGATGAAAACACCACGCTGCGCACGCCCGCTTGCAGCAGTGAGCCTACGAAAGCGATGCCTTGTTCGACGTTATTCTCAAAATATTTGGCGGGGCTTCGCACGGACTCGCCGACATATGCCAGCGCAGCGAAATGAACGCATGATTCGAGTTCGTGCTCTCGTGCGATGCGAGTCAGCAAGGCGCGGTCTCCTACGCGACCCTCGTAGAATGGAACGTCCGCGGGAATCGCCTGGCGGTGGCCGCGCGCCAGATCGTCGAGCACGACGACGTCTTCCCCCTCCGCCCGCAAAAGCTCAACTGTGACGCTGCCGATATATCCCGCACCGCCCGTAACCAGGATTGCCATCAATGACCTTTCAAAACTCAATTTACCCGGCCGCTTTGCGTCTTGCGGCGTATTACTTTACTACGTACCTTCGCTGAGTCTTTCAGGCTTTCCTGTACGAATCTGTCTGAGGGGCTGAGCTTGAAGGGCACGGAGTTGCAGCTACGTCAGCGCGCGGTCCAGATGAGTGTATCCGCCATCAACGAAGACGTGCTGGCCCGTGATGTGACTCGCTTGCTCCGAAATAAGAAACAGGACCATCGCCGCAATCTCTGTGGTGGTGGTCATGCGCTTTCCGAGCGGTATTTTCGACACGATCTGCGCCAGCTTCTTCTCCGGCTCAGGAAATGTGGACAGCCATTGGTGGTAGAGAGGCGTATCGACTTCGGCAGGAACCATGGCATTCACGCGAACGCCGTAAGGAAGCAGCTCCGCGGCCCATTCGCGCGTGAGCGCCAGGATGGCTCCCTTTGAGGCTACATATCCCGAAGTCCCGCCCTGTCCGGTGACGGCCGTCTTCGAACTGATGTTGACGATGGAACCGCGCGCCTTCTTCAGCGCAGGCAACGCATAATGGGCGAACGCATAGAAGTGAATCAGGTTGCGCGAGAGTGATGCGACAAATTCCTCGGCGCTGCCATGCTCCAGACCGACTTTGTCGTTGAAGCCTACGTTGTTCACCAGCGCGTCAATCCGGCCGAATTTCCCGAGCGTCTGCTCCACAGCGTTGGCGCAGGCTTCTGGTGCGGAAACGTCCGCAACGATTACTTCGTTTTGGGCACCGCCGGTAATCAATGTGGTTTGCAACCGCGCAGCGGCTTCGCTGTCGCGGTCAATGATTACAGGTATCGCGCCTTCCGCCGCGGCGCCACGCACGATGGCTTCGCCGATGCCCTTGGCGCCGCCGGTTACCACGATAACTTTATCTCTGAGTTTCAGATCCATGTGTTAGCCGTGCAGATTGAGAAAGCCGCCATGCAAAGGATGATCCAGCGAGATGCAGTTGCAGCGAACATTATACTGAAGATAGTCCCCCAACGACGGACCAGGTCAGCGGCGGCCGTCGTCCGGCACCTCAGCAATCGGCACTCTCGCAGGGGCCCGTAGCTCAGCTGGTTAGAACAGCGGACTCATAATGCGCACGAAGCGATTCCGCACGCTTATGCACCGCGAAGCAGGAAGGCGAAAATCATCAATGTTTATGAGGCTTCCGTAAGTTCCGTTGCCCGCAGCGCTGCGCCTCAGCGCGCACCAAATAGCAGAATCAACTGACAGCAGAACTGACACCCGAAAAACCGAGCACTGGGGTTACAAATATCGCGGGCGGTACAAGGAAAGCCCCTCACGCGCAACGGAGCCGTTCTGGCGCAAGATTTCCTCTTTCGCCCTATGTGTGATAGCCATCTATAGATTTGAACATCATGCGAGCCTGCAAGCTTGCTCCTAATCGGAGCAGCGGGCTTTCTCACGAGTGGCATTCAGAGGTCAAAAGTATGTTTGGAAAGTCATTGGTATTGCAAGACGCCCGGCGCGGCAGGGCGTCCACCTTGATCAACCCGCTATCGTCTGTGCTTCATCAATATCACCGACAACGGTTCAGACCTGCGGGTGCGCCTTACCAAGAAAGGTGAGCCGGTCCAGTGGAAGGTGATCGCGAAGGACGGTGCGGACTTGCCGCCGGCCCAGTTGCGGTCGTCTACGGCTGATATGGGAATCACAGTCGGTGAGACCTACGATGTGGAGTATCAGGCCGAGACCCCCGGCCTCGCCGACTTGGAGATTCGGCAACCCAGTTTCCCCACGCTCGTCACACTTCTGAGATTCCCATTTTCGGCTGGCGCCAAAGTACAAAAAGGGCTCAGCTCACGCCCTGCTGCAGGTGGTCTTAGGCTGCGCTGGCGTTAGGGGCTAGTTCGTGGGTTTTATGTCGGTGTAGAGCAATCGCGCGAAGAGTCCGATGAATGCTAGGAGAAATGCCCCAGCGGGCAACGCCCGCTGCCATTCTAAATTGCCTCTGATCGTTTCGTATGCGCCCCAAAGAAAGGCGCCGCTCCAAATTACAATCAGATATCCCGCGTATACCCTCAGTGTCTTCCGCCGCTCGGGCTCGAATTTCTGCGCGATATGGGGTTGTGCACCGTGAGAGATTTTTCGACTAAATGTGACGACCGAAACAATGCTTCCCAGAAGGTAAGTAAGGCAGAAGTAGGGGAACCAAGTTGGCACCGGGTGTTTCTGAATGCGAAGGACAAAGTACCTAAATAATGCACACAAATCGGCTTTGTGGCGGTGCAGTGAGCTTCGGCTGCCACAAATCGTTTTTTAGTTTCCCCTTGATGGTCGCCGTCAGCGTTCTTCCGATGTTGTAAGTTGTTAGAGCTGCTTCGTTTGCTGTGCATAAAAAACTATGCACGATGTTCCGTCAGCAACGAAGAGCTGTGGGTACCACAGGTGCGAATCCGTTGGCACCCTCGGTGATGGACCGTAAGCGATCCATCAGCCGCTGAAAGATTCCTTTCTCCTCATAATGGTCACTGTAGCTGACACCTATTCGGCCGGCATGGCACCAGATCTTGGCGGCCAGAAATAGAAAACGCAGTCGCGTCGTCGACAGTTGTACGTGTTTCATTGCGGCTGCGTCGGCCGTCTTTTCCCGATTGAAGAGCAGCAACCAGCAGTTCAGGTTGTAGGCCAACATGGCCAGTTGAAAGTGCACGCAGTTCATGGCCCAGCGACTGGAGGGATGCGCGGCCAACCCCGCATCGTTGTTGGCCTCCTTGATCAGGTTCTCCGCGGTGGCTCGCTGACGGTAAAACCATACCAATACGTCGATGGGATCGTCCATGCAGGTCACAAAGACCCGATAGGTGTATTCCGAGGTCTCGAACAACTGGTATTGCTCCTCTTCCTTCTTTTGGGGGTCTGGTTTCTTCTCATAGCGCAGGGCGATGAAGCGATACGCCCGGCCCCACCCTTGCGGCTTATACCAGAATTCGCACTGCTGGTCGGCATCGGTGCGCGGAGACCGCTTCCAGCGCGCCGCTTTCAGCTCTTCCAATAATCGCGGTGTTTTTTGCGCGACCACGATGAACTGGCAGCCGTATGTCTGGTAAGCCTGTATCGCTTCCCAGCAATAAAAACCACAGTCGGCTCGCCCGTAAATCACCTGCACGCCGTTCGGCACAGTGGTCATCACGTATTCCAAATGCTTGGCGATCTGCATCCCGCTGGGACGATCTCCGTTGTGCAACTCTCCGCCTACGAACTCTCTGGTCTCCGCCAGAAAAGTCAGAATAGGTTGAAAACTTTTCTTCCCTTTGTTCTTCGGGTTGTAACCCCTCCTGGCTCCCATCTGCTTTCCATAGACCGTATGCACGGTCGTATCCGTATCCAAAGTCACCGACGTCAGTCGGACATGGGCCGCTTCCCATACTCTCTGTCGCATCTGTCGCTGCACTTCCAGCAACTGCTGCGCAACCGTCAAATGCAGCGAGGCCAAGAATCGCCAGAACGTACACTGCGGCGGCAACTCCAGCACCTTTAAGATTCCTGTCAACATCGGCTCGCGAGCCAGAAATCGCAGATGATGGAGCCGAGAAAATCCGACGTACAGAGCCAGCACCATGCTCAGCACGAATTGATACCAGGGCATCGCTCGGGTTCCGCGCTTCACCGTGAGGGTCTCCTCGACCAGTTGTTGAAACTTCAGCTTCTCCAGCATGGCCGCCACCGGTAACAGGCCACCGTAAGCCGTTAGATTCCTGGCCTCGAAGTCATAGTGTGTGGATCCGTTGATTTTTATAGGCTTGGGGGTATCCTCTGCGATCCCTTGTTTGGCGGGCTTTTTCGAGCTACGCTCGTTGGCGCTAAACACCATTTGGGTGACCTCCTGAGAATTGGGTCGTGAAGCGGATACTTCACGACCTCACTGGTTTTACACCGGGATTCTCAGGGTCCCCAAATGTTTCTCTCCTCAGACTTTCAGCCTCGCCACAAAATCCGTGCATAGGTTAAAGTACAGCACCACTGCGAAGTACGGCAAAATAAAACCAACCATCATGGCTCGAATTTTGGTGGTCGGTTGCAATCTGTCGCCCTTTTCGCATCCTGCAGAATCGAGAATGGGCCTTCGCGCTAGCTACCCCGTATTTCTTCCATGCTACCAAGGAATGAGCGACGGGCGGCTTTCCGCCCGCCTGGCTGTGTCCGAGAGAGTAGGGCCCACGGATCAGTGTCAACTCCCGTCGCGTAACCGGAAACTACGTTACAGTCGAACGAGAAAGTACTACAGTTCACCACCGGTGCAATTGCAACGACCTCGAAGCGGCGGCCCCATTCTGTATGGTGTTTTTGAGCTTTCCTCGGCGAAAACCGACGAGAACTTTTGGAAAAGTACTACATATTTACTACATGCAGCTTTTTGGGCGCTCCGAATGTTCGGCGCGATTTGCACAAATAATATAAAATCAAGCAGTTACAATCGTGGGGCCCGTAGCTCAGCTGGTTAGAGCAGCGGACTCATAATCCGTTGGTCCTAGGTTCGAATCCTAGCGGGCCCATCAACACAAGCTCGATCGAGCGCGCCACTTTTCAAGGTCGCGTCCGCAAGACCGCGCCGGAAAAGGCTTTCGCGCATCTACGGCCGCTATGCGAGCGCGTTTTCAAAGACTTCGTGCGCGGACAGACCAACATTTCTGTCGCGCCGTGTGAAGCCGGCTTGTGACACGCGGGTGACGATGCCGATCGGGGCCAAAGACTCACTCAAGTACGTTCGTAGTCAAATGAGATCGTCCCTATTATTGGGGCGCTGGCAAACTAATAAAGCCAAGCCGGTTTTCAGCCAGACAATTCCTCAAAGATCTCGGCATCATGATGCTTGAGCCGATCAGCAAATCCATTCACATAAAACATATTGGGGGAGACCTCGGCTCGGCTTAGCGATCTCGTTCGGGAAAAGAGCGTCCAGGTTCCAAACGGATCCATGAATCGGCTCTTAGGTGTTTCAGGACTCTGCTCAGAGATCATGTCAACGAGAGCAGCGTATCGAATGCCTCCGGGGTTCCGCGCTATCACAGAACGTGCCAAACTCTTAATCTGCTGGACGGTTGACTTTGCCATGCGCGAGATCATCGAGTGCGCTGAAAGAGCCGCGCAACCTGTTTTCTCCCCGCTGTCACGTTTCACTACACCCAGTCGGATCGCGTCCCGTTCGAGCGTCACTTTCCGGAAAACGTAAGGCTCTACTATCCACGTCGTTTGGTCGGCCGATCCATCGCGAAGTTGTACACGCAGTCCACGTTTGATCGCATGGGAGAGGGGGGAAGAGCGAGTTGGCAGCCTACTATGCGTTCGCCCCGGGGGCAATTCACAATGGCTGACTATTTCTGGATTACGGTGGGATCGTATCGGTCGGGAACCAGCACTCCTTCTTTCAAGTTGTCCAGGACCACCACTCGGGCGCAACCACCTAAGCGACGAAACGCTTTCTCATGCAGTTCGGCCCAGATGCGCGCACTCGAACGCCACGTCAGCGAGCGCACCGATTTGCGGCTGTAGCCGAGAGTCAGCACGAGGAGAAGGGTCACTCGGAGCGCCCTGTTCTTCTGAAAAAGAGCCTACAAAGTCGGGGGTCACCATGGCCGGTTTTGCCCCAGAGTCGGGGGTCACCCGTATGGCCGGTTTTGCCGGCGCTCGGCGTCCCCACCCAGGCAGGCACACCACCACCCCGGCTGACTTTAGGTAAGCACTTGCGGTTTCTCTTCGGACACCAGTGGCTTGCTCGATGCGCCGTAAGGGCCATCCGAGCTTCCCCAGTGCGATGACTGGTTGCTTCTTTTCTTCGCTCAAGACATTGCTCATGCCGAAGGAGCCTATAAGGGCTCCTCTCGGAGTCAATGTCCCGGGCCTTCCTATGGCCGGTTTTCAGCTGACCCTACATGGCCGGATTTGGGTGACCCCTGAGGATGCTAGGGGTCGAGGGAGTTGGCAATCGTCGTTCCTAGGCGATCCTGGCGCGAAATTTTTCTGTGAAAAACTGAGAAAGTCAGGAAGAAAGAAAAAAAGGAGCAAAGAAGAAGGAAAGAACAGAGAGGGTATCCAAACAGCCGAGCTCGACCGCCGAGATCAGGTGACTGCGACAGCGCCTGGACCAGTTTCCTTCGAAACGGGGGAACAGAGGTCGCTTATCAGGTAGCAGCACCTACTGAATCGAGTACACCCAACTTGCACCGAGCGATCATCGCTCAACAAAGAGTGCGGATGGAAGGGTGGCGACAGAGGTGGCTCGGCCCCATGGGAACAATTTGGAAAAAGAATAAAGAAGAAAAGAGAAAAAAACAGCAAACGCTTGACACTCACCGGCCTTCTCATGGAAGGCACTACCCCCCGTTCTGACCGAATGCTTTAGGCCGCTTAGCTCTTAACAGCGATTTCCTGGCTTGTCAGATGGAAAAGCGAACAGGGATAGCCTCAGTCATCGTGACAGCAAAGGATGAGAGGAGCTGATGAGAAACTACGATCAAGCTGTCTGTGCGCTGGCCTGTTCGTCGTCGCGGATTGCGCCGCGCACCTTGGAAATCATTTCTTCCGGGATATCAGTCAAGTTATGCGCCGTCTTGGCGTGCTCAGCAGCTTGCGCCAGGACTGATTCTTCTGAATCGCCACGCGCCTCGAACGGACATCCGGGCATGAGATCGTTGCAGCGAAGGACTTTTGCCATGAAGAGTCTCCTTAGTGATTTTGGGAAAAAACTGGCGCCATGCTAGGTGTCTTCCCTCGGCAAGTCAACCTGAATTCTCGCTTCGACCCGGAACGCGTGAGATTCAACTTAAATGCTATATTGCCCGCATGAGACGCGGTTGGCTTCAGACTTCAATAGGGGTAAACGTCGTTGCGGTAGGCCTCGTCGCAATCGTGTTTTCTCTCGTGCTCTTCACAGTCCAGACTGTTGGATTTTGTTTAGGGGTGAGCCTTGTCTACATGGGCTCAATGGTATTTGGTACTTGCTTTGGGCAGCTATAGCTGCGTTGTTTTCTGCTATCACTGTTTTCATTTGGCCTCCGGGTCTGCATAGGCAAGTCTACGCACCGCGCCATCGCGCCGAATGGCTGGCGAAAATTACCGAAGCCGGCGTGCGCCGGCGGGCAGAACTTTACTATCAGCAACTCGATGCCCTGCGCCCACTCCACCAACAAGCTCGGAAAGAGCTTTTGGCCGAGGGCCGCAAGCACAGCGCCACGAAATGGCTACGCCAGATTCCTGGTATCGGCCCGCTGCGGGCGGCTCAATTGGTTGCGTTGCCGCAGACACCCCATCGATTCCGTAGCAAGCGGCAACTGTGGACCTACAGCGGGCTGGCGTTGGAAACCCACGACAGCGCGCAGTACCGCTATGCCCAAGGACAGCTGCAACGCTCTAAGAAACCACAGCAACTCCGTGGGCTGAATGCCAACCATAACCATGATCTCAAAAATATCTTCAAGGGTGCGGCCATGAGAGCGAGCACCTGCCATGGACGATCCGCAAATACAAGCACTTGGCCAAAGACAGGTGCGACCAACGATGGCTGTAATTGGCGCGGAAGATTGCTGCTATCACTCTGATCCTCTGGAAGAAAGGCGTTCCGTTTTGATGAATTTTGAGGACGAGCAGACTGGGTCGGACAATGTCGAGTCCTTAGCTGGTCGGGTTCTTAACTTAGTTGAGGGAGAGTATAACGGAGAAGTCAGGCTACGTTGAGGGAAACAAGGAAGTCTCAGATAGGACTATGAGTTACGCGTATCTGAGCGGATAACGTTACGCTTGGTTGTTTCAAGAAACATGGCGCTGTCAAGACAGTCAAATGAAACCGCAGCTAGGAAGAAGAATCTCACGTTTAGCGCGGCGAAACGAAGCAACGACTTCCTGAGGAACACTACTCGCTGATCAGAAGTGCAAGTCTCAACGATTAGGCTGAATGCAGAAACAAAAAAGTGTCGGCACAGAGCTGACGGTGAGTTATGTCTCTTGACATTCCCTTTCATGGGATTTTCAGGATTGTTTCTGGGTTGCAGACTAACTACCGGTGACGAGCTGATTCTAGGAGTGTGAGTAATATCGCGATTTTGCAACAACGACGACTGAAAAGGCCTCACGAACCTCTCTGCCAGTAAACTTGACCTGTGCTAAGGAAGAGTGTGTAGTGGGGGTATGTTTTCCTCGGCAGAGACCTCTTATCACAACGAGACGAGGCGCTGGCTGAAGTACCTTGGCTTGCTGCTCGTGATCTCGATTCTCCTAGTCGGTGCGCTTTTCGTTCTCAGTTCTGTGCGTGTAGTTCCGCCAATCTTCACCAAGGTAGTGGATGCGATCACCGGCAAGCCAGTTCCTGGAATGAGCGTTTGTTTGCAGGTTGAAGGCATGAACCTAGGAGGGCTCGAAGGGCTGCGCACTGATATGTCGCGGACCAGCTGACATCCGACAGGTCTTACGGTCTACGCCGAGCTTGTTCGGTCGCGTGAGGGGATCTGGATAAGAGTGACGATCACAGCGCGCAGATTGCAAGCTATGCGGATATTAAGTAGCATGGATGGACTTAATAAGAGGCGCAAAAGGATGGACTCTTAACTTGGGGTAGGAAGAAAAAGGTAAGATAAAGTATTTAACTGTAGCGCTTTTGCAGGGCGAACAGACAATATTTTTCTAGTTGGAGTGCTTGCATAGTGCGATGGGTTCTAAGGTGGGTTAGCGTATTGGGCTTATTACTGTTTTGCAGAAGGTAAGAGACTGCAAACAGATTATAGATATTTACTTGGCAGAAGACTGCAGTCAGTTGAATACATACGCAGCTGCAATGTAGCTGCGCAAAAAGGAAGACTAGGAAAGCTGGGCGCTAGCAGAAACACTTTGTGACGAGGTGGATAATGAGTATGATAGGTAAAATGAAAGGGAGTTTTTAATGGAGATAGGAGGTTGAGATAGGATAAAAGGTAAAAAGTAATTATGATATAGCTAAAAAAGAGTTAGCTAAGTGAAATTAAGATGTAGAGGGAGTAACCAAGCCATAGCACTCACGACGAGGTCGAGTTACGGGCTAAGCCGGAAGTTATTCGAGTCAAAAGGTTAGTTAAAAGAGGAATAGATAGAGGATTAAGTGGAGTTGAAGATAATATAGAGGAATGTGAGGTGGTTTTACGCGCATGAGATTGGTGTAAAACTAAATGAAGAAAAAAGGGTATAGTTATAAAAGGTTGATAAAATGAAAGAAGTTGAAATAGGAGGAATAAAAGATAGTTGAAAAAAAAGAGAATTAAGGTTTTTGAGAGAGAAGAGAAAGAGGGTTTTGAAAAAGAAAAAAAAGGATTTAAAGATTAGATGATTTATAGATGAGGGGTTATAAAGTAAAAGATATAAAATGAGATAAAAATTATTTAAAAGGTTGTTAGAGATATAGGTAATAGAAAAGGTAGATATGATAGTAAGATATAAAGTATGAGTGATAAAAGATAGAGATTTATGAGAGATAGAAAAAATTTGATAGAGGTGATATAGGTTATAATATATGAAGATAATAATTTAGATAGTGTAGTAGAGAGGTAAAAAGAAGAAATAGATTTGGTGAAAGATGATAGATAAAGGTAATATATATATAGGTAAGAAGAGATAGATAGAGATGGTTAGGAAATAGTTATGGAAAAAGATAGATGTATAAGATAGAAAATAAGGTGGTAAAATGTTGTAAAAGAAAGATAAGTAGAGATAATTTAAGGTAAGATAAAATAGGAAGAATAAATATGAGATAAGGGGATAAGATAGAGAGTTTAAATAGAAGGAGAAGAGAGGTGAAAAGAGAGAGTGTAGAGAATGTAAGTTTAGATAGGTAGCAAGGCGTGGAAGAAGAGAAAGAAAAGAGATAGATGAGATAAGAAGTGAAGGGTAGGAAAATAGATGATAATAAGATGAAGAGATTAGAGATAAATTAAAAAAAGAAGATGAAGGAGGAGAAAAAAAGAGGAAAGGAGAGATAGAGGTAATAAAAGAGAGGAATAAAAGTAAAAATAAAGATAGATGTAAAAAAAAAAGATAAGATAAGAGAGAGAAATATATAAATAGCTAAGATAAAAAGAAAAAAATAGGTTGCTCGAAAAGGGAGAGGTAAAAGGATTAAAAGACCCAATATGCTGACCGAAGAAAATGAAGAAGATAAAAGGTAAGTTAAGATAGATGAGTAGAATGTAGGAATGAAATAAGAGAAATGGAAAGAGGTGATGAAAATTAAAAAAGAGATAAGGGGAAAAAATAAAAAAAGAGAAAAATAAAATAATATATAAAAAAAGATAAGAGAGAAGATAAAGTTGGTAAGAGAGAAGTAGTAAGAGGAAAATAAAAGAAAGAAGATAATAAAAAAGTAATAGTTATAGAGAAAGATGAAAGAGAAAAAGATGAAAAAAATATAAAGATATAATTTAAGGTTTTGATGATGAAGATAAAAGATAAGAGAAGGTAATAGAGAAAGAGGATAGAAAGAAATAAAAGAGAAGAGGATGTAAGAAAAGAGAAAGAAGGGAGAAGTAAGAGTGGTAATAGATGAAAGTAAATGAGAGAAGAGATTATAAAAGAGTTAGAGAGAAATAAGAGAGATAAGAAAAAAATATAAAGATAAAGAGAGAGATGGAAAAAATAGGATAGAGAGAAGAGACTGAAAAAGAGTATGTAGAAAAAAAAAGGAAATAAAAGAGATAAGAGGCGGCTGATAGAAGTGGAAAAAAGAGAGATGAAGGATGAAGGAAAGGAAGTAAAAATAGTAAAAAAAGTAAAAATAAATGTGTAAGGAGAAAAAATGAAAAAAAAGATAGAAAGAGGAAATAAGGAGTAAAATAGAGGTAGAGAAAAGAAAAGGAAAAAGGTGAATATAGAAAAGGCTATATAAAGAGAAAAAAGAAATAAGAGAATGAGAATAAGAAAAAAAAATAGATAGATAAAAATAGAAAGGGTAGAAATAAAAGGAAAGAGAGAAAGAAAAAAAGAGGTGGTAAAAAAGGGAAGAAAGAAGAAGGTAAGAGAAGATGAAGAAAGTGAGGAGTAGAAAAGGCGAATGAGAAGACATTTACGCCTCCGAACAAAAAAAAAAAAAAAAAAAAAAAAAAAAAAAAAAAAAAAAAAAAAAAAAAAAAAAAAAAAAAAAAAAAAAAAAAAAAAAAAAAAAAAAAAAAAAAAAAAAAAAAAAAAAAAAAAAAAAAAAAAAAAAAAAAAAAAAAAAAAAAAAAAAAAAAAAAAAAAATCTTCTGCAACTTTAATTCAGAAAACTCGTCTGAAGTGAAGAAGGTTAAGGAGACGAGTGAATGCGCGGAGACGATAACCAGCAGGATCGAATGTTCAGCTACGTTTCTCCAGAGAAGCGAGTCCCCGCTGATCATCCATTGCGGCCGGTGCGCAAGATGGTCGATGAGATTCTGAGGGAGATGTCACCGCAGTTTGCGAAGTTGTACTCGGAGGTGGGACGGCCATCGATTGCGCCGGAGAGGCTGTTTCGGTCCTTGTTGTTGCAGATTTTCTATTCAGTGCGCAGCGAGAGAATGCTGATCGAGCAACTCGAGTACAACCTGCTGTTCCGGTGGTTTGTGGGAATGGAGATGGACGAGAAAGTCTGGAATCACGCGGTGTACAGCAAGAACCGGGAGCGCTTGCTGAACGAGGAGATCGCGGAGTGGTTTTTCAGACGGGTGCTGGAACGAGCGAAGCCGTTTATGTCAGATGAACATTTCACGGTGGATGGCACGTTGATCGAGGCGTGGGCAAGCCAGAAGAGTTTCCGGCGAAAAGACGGGAGGGAAAGCCACCGGGGCCAGGGAGGAGAGGTGGACTTTCAACGGGGAAAAGCGAAAGAACCAAACCCATGAATCGGCAACGGATCCCGAGGCTCGGCTGTTCAAGAAGTCCAAAGGAAGCGAGGCGAAGCTAGGCTACCTGGGACATGTATTAATGGAGAACCGCAACGGGCTGTTGGTACAGACCTTTGTGACCGAGGCGAACGGGAGAGCGGAGCGGGAAGCGGCGATGTTGATGGCCGAAGCGATCCCGGGGGGAAAGCGAGTGACGTTGGGAGGGGACAAGAATTACGACACCGCAGGAATTCGTAGGGGAACTGCGAGGAATGAAGATCACGCCGCATGTAGCGCAAAACAATACCAATCGCAGGAGCGCGGTGGACGAGCGGACCACACGGCATGCGGGGTATGAGGTGAGTCAGCGGAAGCGAAAACGAGTGGAGCAAGTGTTCGGGTGGATGAAGATGGTCGGAATGCTAAGAAAAGTGAAGTTGAGAGGGATCGACAAGGTGGGGTGGCTGTTCACCTTCACCGGAGCTGCCTATAACTGTACCGATTGCGAAACCTGATGGCCAGAACTTGAAACGGCGCTTTGATCAGGCCGGATTGGTTAGATCGACCAACCCAAAACACTCCTTCCCAACTCAGCGATCACTCAAGAAATCAGAACGGAAAACCTGAAAAGCTCAATTCTTCAACGAACTGCTAAAAAAAAAAAAAAAAAAAAAAAAAAAAAAAAAAAAAAAAAAAAAAAAAAAAAAAAAAAAAAAAAAAAAAAAAAAAAAAAAAAAAAAAAAAAAAAAAAAAAAAAAAAAAAAAAAAAAAAAAAAAAAAAAAAAAAAAAAAAAAAAAAAAAAAAAAAAAAAAAAAAAAAAAAAAAAAAAAAAAAAAAAAAAAAAAAAAAAAAAAAAAAAAAAAAAAAAAAAAAAAAAAAAAAAAAAAAAAAAAAAAAAAAAAAAAAAAAAAAAAAAAAAAAAAAAAAAAAAAAAAAAAAAAAAAAAAAAAAAAAAAAAAAAAAAAAAAAAAAAAAAAAAAAAAAAAAAAAAAAAAAAAAAAAAAAAAAAAAAAAAAAAAAAAAAAAAAAAAAAAAAAAAAAAAAAAAAAAAAAAAAAAAAAAAAAAAAAAAAAAAAAAAAAAAAAAAAAAAAAAAAAAAAAAAAAAAAAAAAAAAAAAAAAAAAAAAAAAAAAAAAAAAAAAAAAAAAAAAAAAAAAAAAAAAAAAAAAAAAAAAAAAAAAAAAAAAAAAAAAAAAAAAAAAAAAAAAAAAAAAAAAAAAAAAAAAAAAAAAAAAAAAAAAAAAAAAGAAAGGTATATACGGAGATAGTAAGAAAAAAAAAAAAAAAAAAAAAAAAAAAAAAAAAAAAAAAAAAAAAAAAAAAAAAAAAAAAAAAAAAAAAAAAAAAAAAAAAAAAAAAAAAAAAAAAAAAAAAAAAAAAAAAAAAAAAAAAAAAAAAAAAAAAAAAAAAAAAAAAAAAAAAAAAAAAAAAAAAAAAAAAAAAAAAAAAAAAAAAAAAAAAAAAAAAAAAAAAAAAAAAAAAAAAAAAAAAAAAAAAAAAAAAAAAAAAAAAAAAAAAAAAAAAAAAAAAAAAAAAAAAAAAAAAAAAAAAAAAAAAAAAAAAAAAAAAAAAAAAAAAAAAAAAAAAAAAAAAAAAAAAAAAAAAAAAAAAAAAAAAAAAAAAAAAAAAAAAAAAAAAAAAAAAAAAAAAAAAAAAAAAAAAAAAAAAAAAAAAAAAAAAAAAAAAAAAAAAAAAAAAAAAAAAAAAAAAAAAAAAAAAAAAAAAAAAAAAAAAAAAAAAAAAAAAAAAAAAAAAAAAAAAAAAAAAAAAAAAAAAAAAAAAAAAAAAAAAAAAAAAAAAAAAAAAAAAAAAAAAAAAAAAAAAAAAAAAAAAAAAAAAAAAAAAAAAAAAAAAAAAAAAAAAAAAAAAAAAAAAAAAAAAAAAAAAAAAAAAAAAAAAAAAAAAAAAAAAAAAAAAAAAAAAAAAAAAAAAAAAAAAAAAAAAAAAAAAAAAAAAAAAAAAAAAAAAAAAAAAAAAAAAAAAAAAAAAAAAAAAAAAAAAAAAAAAAAAAAAAAAAAAAAAAAAAAAAAAAAAAAAAAAAAAAAAAAAAAAAAAAAAAAAAAAAAAAAAAAAAAAAAAAAAAAAAAAAAAAAAAAAAAAAAAAAAAAAAAAAAAAAAAAAAAAAAAAAAAAAAAAAAAAAAAAAAAAAAAAAAAAAAAAAAAAAAAAAAAAAAAAAAAAAAAAAAAAAAAAAAAAAAAAAAAAAAAAAAAAAAAAAAAAAAAAAAAAAAAAAAAAAAAAAAAAAAAAAAAAAAAAAAAAAAAAAAAAAAAAAAAAAAAAAAAAAAAAAAAAAAAAAAAAAAAAAAAAAAAAAAATTGATGTTGACTCTACCCCTTTGTTGGTCCCTCGAATCAATCCCTCCCAGATGAAATTAAATAAAAAAAAAAAAAAAAAAAAAAAAAAAAAAAAAAAAAAAAAAAAAAAAAAAAAAAAAAAAAAAAAAAAAAAAAAAAAAAAAAAAAAAAAAAAAAAAAAAAAAAAAAAAAAAAAAAAAAAAAAAAAAAAAAAAAAAAAAAAAAAAAAAAAAAAAAAAAAAAAAAAAAAAAAAAAAAAAAAAAAAAAAAAAAAAAAAAAAAAAAAAAAAAAAAAAAAAAAAAAAAAAAAAAAAAAAAAAAAAAAAAAAAAAAAAAAAAAAAAAAAAAAAAAAAAAAAAAAAAAAAAAAAAAAAAAAAAAAAAAAAAAAAAAAAAAAAAAAAAAAAAAAAAAAAAAAAAAAAAAAAAAAAAAAAAAAAAAAAAAAAAAAAAAAAAAAAAAAAAAAAAAAAAAAAAAAAAAAAAAAAAAAAAAAAAAAAAAAAAAAAAAAAAAAAAAAAAAAAAAAAAAAAAAAAAAAAAAAAAAAAAAAAAAAAAAAAAAAAAAAAAAAAAAAAAAAAAAAAAAAAAAAAAAAAAAAAAAAAAAAAAAAAAAAAAAAAAAAAAAAAAAAAAAAAAAAAAAAAAAAAAAAAAAAAAAAAAAAAAAAAAAAAAAAAAAAAAAAAAAAAAAAAAAAAAAAAAAAAAAAAAAAAAAAAAAAAAAAAAAAAAAAAAAAAAAAAAAAAAAAAAAAAAAAAAAAAAAAAAAAAAAAAAAAAAAAAAAAAAAAAAAAAAAAAAAAAAAAAAAAAAAAAAAAAAAAAAAAAAAAAAAAAAAAAAAAAAAAAAAAAAAAAAAAAAAAAAAAAAAAAAAAAAAAAAAAAAAAAAAAAAAAAAAAAAAAAAAAAAAAAAAAAAAAAAAAAAAAAAAAAAAAAAAAAAAAAAAAAAAAAAAAAAAAAAAAAAAAAAAAAAAAAAAAAAAAAAAAAAAAAAAAAAAAAAAAAAAAAAAAAAAAAAAAAAAAAAAAAAAAAAAAAAAAAAAAAAAAAAAAAAAAAAAAAAAAAAAAAAAAAAAAAAAAAAAAAAAAAAAAAAAAAAAAAAAAAAAAAAAAAAAAAAAAAAAAAAAAAAAAAAAAAAAAAAAAAAAAAAAAAAAAAAAAAAAAAAAAAAAAAAAAAAAAAAAAAAAAAAAAAAAAAAAAAAAAAAAAAAAAAAAAAAAAAAAAAAAAAAAAAAAAAAAAAAAAAAAAAAAAAAAAAAAAAAAAAAAAAAAAAAAAAAAAAAAAAAAAAAAAAAAAAAAAAAAAAAAAAAAAAAAAAAAAAAAAAAAAAAAAAAAAAAAAAAAAAAAAAAAAAAAAAAAAAAAAAAAAAAAAAAAAAAAAAAAAAAAAAAAAAAAAAAAAAAAAAAAAAAAAAAAAAAAAAAAAAAAAAAAAAAAAAAAAAAAAAAAAAAAAAAAAAAAAAAAAAAAAAAAAAAAAAAAAAAAAAAAAAAAAAAAAAAAAAAAAAAAAAAAAAAAAAAAAAAAAAAAAAAAAAAAAAAAAAAAAAAAAAAAAAAAAAAAAAAAAAAAAAAAAAAAAAAAAAAAAAAAAAAAAAAAAAAAAAAAAAAAAAAAAAAAAAAAAAAAAAAAAAAAAAAAAAAAAAAAAAAAAAAAAAAAAAAAAAAAAAAAAAAAAAAAAAAAAAAAAAAAAAAAAAAAAAAAAAAAAAAAAAAAAAAAAAAAAAAAAAAAAAAAAAAAAAAAAAAAAAAAAAAAAAAAAAAAAAAAATTTTTTTTTTTTTTTTTTTTTTTTTTTTTTTTTTTTTTTTTTTTTTTTTTTTTTTTTTTTTTTTTTTTTTTTTTTTTTTTTTTTTTTTTTTTTTTTTTTTTTTTTTTTTTTTTTTTTTTTTTTTTTTTTTTTTTTTTTTTTTTTTTTTTTTTTTTTTTTTTTTTTTTTTTTTTTTTTTTTTTTTTTTTTTTTTTTTTTTTTTTTTTTTTTTTTTTTTTTTTTTTTTTTTTTTTTTTTTTTTTTTTTTTTTTTTTTTTTTTTTTTTTTTTTTTTTTTTTTTTTTTTTTTTTTTTTTTTTTTTTTTTTTTTTTTTTTTTTTTTTTTTTTTTTTTTTTTTTTTTTTTTTTTTTTTTTTTTTTTTTTTTTTTTTTTTTTTTTTTTTTTTTTTTTTTTTTTTTTTTTTTTTTTTTTTTTTTTTTTTTTTTTTTTTTTTTTTTTTTTTTTTTTTTTTTTTTTTTTTTTTTTTTTTTTTTTTTTTTTTTTTTTTTTTTTTTTTTTTTTTTTTTTTTTTTTTTTTTTTTTTTTTTTTTTTTTTTTTTTTTTTTTTTTTTTTTTTTTTTTTTTTTTTTTTTTTTTTTTTTTTTTTTTTTTTTTTTTTTTTTTTTTTTTTTTTTTTTTTTTTTTTTTTTTTTTTTTTTTTTTTTTTTTTTTTTTTTTTTTTTTTTTTTTTTTTTTTTTTTTTTTTTTTTTTTTTTTTTTTTTTTTTTTTTTTTTTTTTTTTTTTTTTTTTTTTTTTTTTTTTTTTTTTTTTTTTTTTTTTTTTTTTTTTTTTTTTTTTTTTTTTTTTTTTTTTTTTTTTTTTTTTTTTTTTTTTTTTTTTTTTTTTTCGTGTAAGAAGTTACATTTACGTTTTTTGAATTTTTGAGTGTAAGTAGCGCTTCCGTTTTGTTGGAGCCTTATTGATCTGGTTTCTGATCCTCACGTGTATCCTCAGATGCGTAACTGGTTCTTCATGGCTTTGCAGGTAATCACTGACGTAAATCTTTTGGTGGTTGTCGCCGTCTGGCGGAGTTGGTACAAGGACAAGGGCGACGCTAAGCGCGCTCAATTTACAGCTCTCGACTGGTGGCAGGTTCGCGGCGACAACTAACAGACCGACGTTATAGTCTGCGACCGGACTGTCAAACCGCCTCTAAGTTAAGCGTAACTTTGGCCGAGTAGGCCCGGGGAATTTCACCCCGAGCCTCTCACAGAACCGTGCTTGACTGTCTCCAGTCACACGGCTCGTGCCACCCAGTGAAGGCGGCTGCCTTCCGTCCTAACCGCTCGGTTCCTCCTGTTTCCAGTTGACCGTATTGGTTAGGACGCGGGTGACCTGCCCCCTTCGCTCCACGGGAATTACCCCGCTTCTTCACTACTTTGGGGCAGTCCGACCCTGAAACTACGCTTCCGTACTCTCGCCCTCGTGGTTCTTCCACTTGTGGCTTCTCCGTTCGCATCGCAGTTCAGGTTCCCACGTTCCGCTTAACCGCCTCCTTGGCAAGCTCAGGCCACCTCTCATGCCGGATGCCGCTCCGCCCGTAAACAGGTTCCGTCGGAGCTTGTCCCGCAGTAACTACACCCCGCGGTTTTGACATCATCTTTAACGTTTCGACACTTCAGCAGTGGTTCCCTTGCGGTCCTCTTCTTGCCTGTCACCTGACCTGGTCGTTGCCAGGCCTTTTCCTTCCGCGTTCACGACCATAGCTTTTGGCTACAGCCGCCGAAGGTGGTTTGAAACCTGCTCCTGTAAGCCGGTTCCGAGGGGCCTACCCTCATCAGTCAAGCAGTTGCGCACTACTCAGCGTTTCCTCCTTTCGTGCTCGTGGCACACTATAGTCGCATAATCGGAAACTTGAAAAATTACATATGATTTCATAACAATGCTGGCTCTCTCGACAGAGTAGACTGTGGTTGTTCGACGACAAGGCTCGGGAGAAAGGAGCTAGACGTGATCATTTTAGGATGTGACTTTCACACTCGCCAGCAAACGTTGGCGATGCTGGACACCGAAACGGGGGAGGTGGTGAGAGATGAACCTGACGCACGAAGGCAACTACGTGCGGAGTTTTATGCAGACTTCCACGCTCGGTGCGTGTGGGCATCGAAGCCGCGGGATCGATGCAGTGGTTCGTGAACCTGATGGAAGAGCTGGGAATAGAATGCCAGTTTGGTGATCCGGCAGTAATTCGGGCAACCGAACCGCGGAAGCAGAAACATGACCGGCGAGATGCAGGCTTGATTATGAAACTGCTGCTGGAAGACCGCTTTCCGGCCATCTGGCTGCCTTCGAAGGAGCTGTTGAGATCTGCGGGCCTTGGTGCGGACACCGTCATCAGTGGGTACGCATGCGGACGCGGATACAAAATGCGCTGCCGTCGATAGCCTTGGCGAATGGTTTACGACGAGGCTCGGCACTGTGGAGCCAAGCAGGCCAACACACGATCGCATCGTTGCCCTTAGCGCCTCATGCCGCTTATCGGCGGAACGAGTTGCAGGCGATGTACGTGAAATTCGAAGCGGAGATAGAGAAACTGAAACAGCAAGTGGAGAAGCGAGCGGGGAGTGGGGTCGGTCGCGGCGTTGGTGACCGACGTGTTCCTGGGTGATCCCAAGCGGTTTGTAGACGGCAAAACGCTGGCCAGTTATGTGGGGATCATTCCCAGAGAATACTCCAGCGGAGGTCGACAGAAGTTCGGCGGGCTCAGTAAACAAGGCAACCCGCTGCTGCGGTTTCTCTGGGGGGAGGCGGGGGCCCACGCCGCACGCCGCGATCCGGAGTTGCAGCGTTTCTACCGCCGCAAATTAGTCCAGAAAGGTCTGGGGAAAGCGAGAATGGCTGTGGCTCGCAAGCTTGGGATTCGGCTATGGATCATGTTGCGAAACGAGATTGACTACAACGAGTTCTGTCGTCGTGGACAGAAGCAGCAGAACAGCGGTGCCGCCTGTGCAGGGATGCCTGGAACGCGCTATGGTGCGACGAGTCACCGGCCGGTTGATTAGGCTACCTGCCTCCCTACGGGGAGTTCGCATAACTCATCATGGTCGTGAGTGATCGAAGAGATGGTTGGTGGGCAACACCGAGTTGATGAAGACAGACGGGCTGGGCACGTTGGGGTGACGCAGATGAATGCAGTAACAAAGGCAGACGCGGTTCGTGCGCCGACGCACGGGTGTGCTCGAATGGACTGATAAACAAGAGAAAAAGTCCTTGCAATGGCCGGCGTCGTTAGAGAAAGCGCGTTAATCGTCCAAGTGCCGCGACGGTTTGTTCGATTACTGCCTCGAACGTCCGCATAGCCGACAAACCGGGCACTGTACTGACGCCCTTGGCTGTGCGAATTCACAACCTCCGAGCCAATGCAAATGTCCAGCGCGCCGGCGCATTTCCAATACCCGGAATGTCGCGCTCCATGACATATTCGGGGATGCCCTTATCGTCTCCTTCTTTCTTGCTTGATGAGTTGTGATCAAATGGGCGAGACTGCCTTGTGTTGTTTCTCCGGGAAGCTTTCCCTGTCTCGCTTCCACGTACTCCTGCAGCGCGCTCGCGACGCATCGGTGATGTTGTTCGGCGTCCGAGACAGGGAAACGCGCGGCGTAGGCAAGCGTCTCCCGCGATCTACTGACTTCCGCTGCCCCAGCCGCAGCCATGCCCCCTACCCACACTTCGACTTACAGGACAAATTCTACGCGCCGGCGGGCGACACAATTGCAAGAGTGTAGGAGCAATTGCAATTGCGCCGCCGTACCAGGCCTACTGTGGATCTCCTGCGCAGCTCACATGGTTGTTCCAGTCCACGAACGGGCCTTGGGGGTTGTCGCGCCATGCCCAAACGTGGAGTTCAAAGAACGCGGGTAGGCCGTAACGGTTCGGGGGAGCCTTTGGCCTCGACGTAGAAGGACCGTCGACGTACAGCATCAGGTGACCCTCCAGCTCCGGAGCGGCGTCGGCGGGGAGAGCGCTCGCGAGAATAATGAACTCGACGCCAACTAGCTTGTATTGACCGTTCGAGGTCGGCTCATAGATCAGAGCTTGCGGTTTCGTGGCGTCAACGGGTCCGTTCAGCAGAGTGGTATTGACGTAGTGGATGCCCATGGCTCCATGGTCGGAGCCGCTTACGCAGCCGAGGACGGGGCTGTATCCCGCCGCGGTGGCCTTGTTGACATCCTGGTACTGCTGGGTGGCGTTGCGTACAATCTCGACGAGCTTGCTCTGGTTTCCCTGTTCCGCTGCGTCTGTCTGTTGAGCCAAGACACAAGGGGAAAGTGTTAGAAACCCGGCCAACAGCACTGACAGTTGCGATAGCTTTTTCATGTTTTTCGCTCTCCTTAAACTTCTGGCGGGAAATTGCTCACAAACAGCTTGCCGATATGTTGCACTCTCGTTTCGTGAGCTCCCGCGAAACCAGCGCACTTTCGCTTTTTTCTGCGTGGAGTGCAATCCTGGCGGCCTCCATACGTCCCCAAAGTTTTCTCCATTGCTAAGCTGTTAAAGAGCAAGGCGTTTCTGACCTAACCATCACTTCGTCCGGCAACCAGGAAGTTGTGATAGACTTCGCTACACTTGCGGGCGTTGATATGCCTACCTCCGCACCACGCGCGCGTCCCTTGCGCTTCGACAATTTCGAACTGGATGTTCGGGCGGGTGAACTGCGTAAACGAGGTGTACGGCTGCGCCTGCACGGCCAACCGTTGCAAGTGCTGGCCGCTTTGTTGAGTCACGCCGGCGATGTGGTCACTCGCGAGGAACTGCGAGCGGAGATTTGGACAGTCGATACGTTCGTAGATTTCGACCACAGTCTCCACAATGCGATTGCGCGCCTTCGCGAGGTGCTCGGCGACTCCGCCGAAACGCCGAGGTACATTGAAACGCTTCCGCGCCGCGGATACAGGTTTATCGCGCCGGTGGAAAGCTCGGTGGAAAGTCCCGCGGTAAGCGAAGTGGCACTGGGTCCATCTCATTCTGCACAGTCAGCGCCGCCCCGCGAAGTCCCCGTCGCCTCAGCTCGTCGCGCTCCACGCGCTTTCCTGGCCGCAGGCTTCCTGACCTTCCTCGTCGTATCTTTGGCTGTCTGGCTGGCGCGCACGGGCTCTCCTTCAATAAGCGCTGCTCGTCCTTTCAATTCCATAGCCGTTCTACCCCTGGA
Organism: uncultured Acidobacteriota bacterium; assembly: GCA_963795005.1. Lineage (GTDB taxonomy): Bacteria > Acidobacteriota > Terriglobia > Acidiferrales > UBA7541 > Palsa-295. Next base: position 101,935 of record CAWCGE010000006.1, read on the forward strand.
AAATTTGTCCGGCGATCCGTCCGAGGAATTCTTCGCGGATGGCATGACGGACCAGTTGATTACGGACCTTGCCAAGGTCCAGTCGCTACGGGTCATCTCGCGAACTTCCGTCATGCAATACAAAGGCACCAAGAAGCCCTTGCCTGAAATTGCTCGAGAATTGAATGTGGACGCCATCGTGGAAGGTTCGGTGATTCGTTCGGGTGAGCGAGTGCGAGTCACTGCCCAGCTGGTTCGGGCATCCACGGACCAGCACCTCTGGGCGGAGACGTATGACCGCGATCGCGGCGATGTGCTCGAGTTACAGGGTGACGTGGCGGAGTCCATCGCACAGCAAGTCCGCGCACAACTCACTCCGCAGCAGCAGGCGCAGCTTCGCTCAACCCACGTGGTGAACCCTGCGGCATACGATGCCTATCTCAAGGGGCGTCTTTACTTCACCAACGAGTTCACTAATCCTGATTCACTGAAGAAGGCGCAGCAGAACTTCGCAGAATCCATCCAGAAAGATCCAAACTTCGCTCTTGCTTACGCCGGCCTCGCTGACAGTTACGTCTATCTAGCCTTCGAGGGAGTACTTCCACGGGACACCGCCTATCGGTCTGCCAAGGAGGCGCTAGCCAAAGCGGTGCAACTGGACGACACCATCGGCGAAGCTCATGACACCCTCGGCGTGCTGAGCTGGCGCTTTGACTGGGACTGGGACGCTGCCGAACGAGAGTTCAACCGCGCTATCGCTCTGGCGCCTAGCTATAGCTGCGCACATGAGGACCGCGCTCTCTTTCTCGGATTTACCGGCCAACGCGACGAAGCTCTTGCCGAGATCGCCAAAATCAACCAACTGGATTACAGCTCGAGCTCGGCGGGCGCCGAAGCAATTACGTATTATGAGTTGAAGGATTATCCCGAATTGATCACCGCAAGCAAGAGAGGTTTGCTTTTGAACCCGCAGAATGCGTTCCTGCACTACCTTCTCGGCGTCGGTTACGAAGCGAGCGGCACACTTCCGGAAGCGGTTTCGGAGTACCAGAAGGTCATGAAGATTTGGGATGATCCAAACGCCGCCGTTGCGCTCGCACATGCTTATTCCGCTGCAGGCAGAAAAGCGGAAGCCAACAAGATTCTTCGCGACTTGCAGCGCAAATCACAAGGGACCTCTGTTCCGCCGTATACGATGGCCACCATCTACGCCGGCCTCGGCGAAAATGACAAAGCTTTCGAGTTCCTCGAGAAAGCCGGCTCGCAGAAGTCTTTAGACATTTCCTTATTCCTGACATCTGACTTGCGCCTCGACAACCTCCGTCCTGATCCCCGTTTCCAAAGCCTTCTTCGTGGCATGGCTTTGAAGAACTAGACTCCACGCGCGGCGAGTGGTGGGCTTGGTAATTCCCTGTGTTCGACCATGAGTCTAGGGTTGGCATGGTTCGGCTCCTTAGCATTTCTAGTTCTTGATCAGCGGCGGGCTAACCGCCTGTCCAAGTGAAGCGGCAAAAATTCATTGGTGACGCCATTCGATTTTCATCCAATTGAAGCGGTGTGAATTACTGGGCGTCGAGCGATAGGACCCTTTCACGCGGGGTGGGACGGGTCCTGCTTGGTCTGTGCAGGCGCGCAAACGCGGTGACGCATCTGGAATTCTCTCGAAGCAAGTCGGGAATGTCGCCATCCCCAGATGTTTGCGCAAGATTGTTCCGAGGAAGAGTCGCGCGCGATCTGGGCTATTCGTACCGCAGCGCGACCATGGGATCGACGCGCATGGCACGCCGCGCGGGAATATAACAGGCGAAGATCGCGACGAGGACAAGCAGACCGGCCACGGCGGCAAACGTCGCGGGATCGCCGGCGCTGACGGAAAACAGAAGGCCGGACATCAACCAGGTAAGTCCGAAGGCAGCCACGATTCCGATGACAATTCCAACGAGCGCGATTTTTCCTCCCTGGCCCAGGACCATGCGAAGAACGTCGAGGGGCTGCGCTCCGAGCGTCATGCGCACGCCGATTTCGTGGGTACGCTGCGCGACGGAATACGAAATCACGCCATAGATTCCGATGGCCGCGAGGATCACAGCGAGCGCGCTGAAGAGCCCGAGGAGCACCAAGGTGAGCCGTGGCGCGGCGACACCGTCGCTGAGGATCTTGTTCATAGTGGCGATGGCGAAGATAGGCTGATCCTTGTCCACGGCAGCCACCACGCGGCGGACTTCCGAGGTCAGTGAGGACGAATCGAGCCGCGATTTCACGATCAGATCCATGTCATTCTTAACGTCCTGCCGCAGCGGGTCATACACTTCGAGACGCGAGGGGTTCGCCAATCCGTACATTTTCGTGTCGTCAACGACGCCAACTACAGTGACCCACTTGGGCGGGTTCTTGGAGGCGAGATTGAAGCGCCCCCACATGAATCGTTTGCCGATGGGATCCTCGTTGGGCCAATACTGCCGCGCGAGTTTGTCGTTCACCAGGGCGACGAGCGGAGCGGTTTCGTTGTCGGCATCGGTGAATGTCCTGCCGCGCTGAAGCACCATTCCGAGCGTGCGAACATAGTCGGGACTGACCGTGTGAACATCCGGGTGGGGGAAGCTTCCCGGCTTTGGCAGCGCCATGCCCTCGATCGTGATGTCCGTGCGGCCATGACTGTCCGTCAGCGGAATATTGGTTCCCAGCGCGACGCTTTGCACGCCCGGGAGAACGCGCACACCGTCGAGTACTTGCCGCCAAAAATTGAGAATAGCTGGGTCATGGGAGTATCGCTGCGAACTCAAATACATTTCCATGGTCAGGACGCGATCGGGCTGGAAGCCCGGATTCACGTTGATCAGGCGATACAGACTCTTCAGCATCAGGCCCGCGCCAGCCAGAAGAACCAGGGCGAGCGAAATCTCCGCGACAGCGAGCATTCCACGCAGGCGGTTCTGCGCCGCGCCGACGCTGGCCGTTCTGCCTCCCTCCTTGAGTTCGGCCTGCACGTCCCACTTTGCCGAGTGCGCTGCCGGGACCATGCCGAAGACTAAGGCAGCCAGCACGACGACACCTGCCGTAAACAGGAGCACAGCGCCATTCAGGCCGATGCTGGCACCCGCAAGCGTTTCCTGTGGAATCAGCCGCGTAATGAGGCGAATTCCGGCAAATGCGAAAGCAAGTCCCAAGGTGCCTCCGAGAACAGCAAGGACGAAGCTCTCCGTCAACAGTTGCCGGATGATGCGCGACCGGCTGGCGCCGAATGCGACGCGGAGCGCAATTTCCTTGCTGCGAGCCGCGCCGCGAACGAGGAACAGATTTGCCACGTTCGCACTAGCGATGAGCAGAACAAACATGACTGCGGCGAAAAGGACAAGAATTTCCGTTCGCAGGTTGCCGACGTAGGCGTCGCGAATCGGGCGCAGCTGGACGCCGAACTGGTCATTCGCTGCGGGATACTCCTTCGCCAAGCGTGCCGCGATCCCTTCCATTTCGGCGCGGGCCTGCGCGAGTGGGGCGCCTTGCGCGAGGCGGGCCACGACCGTGCTGTCGCCACGTTCACCTCTCCCCGTCGCACTCGGATTGTTCGTGGCCCACACGCCGATGGGCAGCATGACATCAATCTTGTCCAGCGAGCGGTAATCGGGCGGCAGCACACCGATGATCACAAAATCGTTTCCATCGAGGGTGATCGAGCGGCCGACTACGTTGCGGTCAGCGCCGAAGTGCGACTGCCAGAGCTGATAACTGAGCAGCAAGACGCGCTGGGTTCCGGACTCTTCCTCGACTGGCTCGAAATCGCGGCCCAGAAGGGGACGGACGCCCATCATCGAGAGAAAATTCGGCGAGACGCTGTCGCCTGCTATGTTCTCCGGCTGGCTGACGCCTGCGCCCGCAAGGTTGAAATTCACTTGCTCGACGTAGGCCATTTGCGAGAACGAGCGGCTTTGCGCGCGCCAGTCGAGAAAGTTGGGATACGAGACGCTGACGTTGCCTACTCTCGGAGTCGTTTCATTTAGGACGACCAGCCTGGACGCGTCGTGATAGGGCAGCGGGGCCAGCAGGACTCCATAAACAAATGAAAAAATCGCAGTGTTCGCGCCGATGCCGAGGGCGAGAGTGAGAACGGCGATGGCGGTGAAGCCAGGAGACTTGCGGAGCATGCGCAGTCCGTAGTGCAGGTCCTGAAACAGGCTGTCGATGAACAACAGCCCTCGCTCGGCGCGATAATCTTCCTTGATCGCCTCCACCGCGCCGAACTTCAGAACCGCCTGGCGGCGCGCCTCAGCGGGAGGCAAGCCAACACGAAGATATTCGGCCGTCTGCAGAGCGATGTGCTCCTCAATCTCCTCGTTCAGCCGTTCGTCCTTTGGCCGCCGGGCGACGAAGTTCGTCAGACGCGCAAGCAACCGCCTCAGAGACCTCATGACAAATCCTCCGCCTTCACTTCGAAGAACCGGCCGATGATCGCTGCGGTTTGTTCCCAATCGCGTGTCTCGGCTTGCAACTGCTTACGTCCGTCCTTTGTGAGCCGATAGAAGCGGGCCCTGCGGTTATTATCCGAGGCGCCCCATTCCGATGCGATTGCGCCTTCCTGCTCCAACTTCAACAGAACGGGATAGAGCGTGCCTTGATTCACCGCGAGAACGCCCCGGCTGATCTGCTCGATGCGCCGGGCGATCCCGTAGCCGTGCAGAGGCCCCAGGACATCGAGAGTCTTGAGGATCATCAGCGCCAACGTTCCCTGCATGACATCCATTTTTTGTTTCATGCATTCTCTCTTGAGATGGACATTTTGGTTTCCAACAGGAAGGGTCCCACACTTTCTTTGGGAAAGCAACAGGGCGACGTGTGTCCTAAGTCTGTGTTCATTCTGTAGGAACGAAGCACGGGGGTTGTGGCCGGATGGTCGGCAACTCGAAAACTATCCCACCGCCCTAAGGCGCCCCGTATGGCAGCTGACGGTCCGGGTCCGCGCGGTAGAAAGGGGTCAGCCAGAGTGTATGGGTGTAGGGTCGTGCACTGTTTTTTCGGAGCCGAAGGTCCGGAAGCAACAACCGCAGCGCGTCTTCCTAGAGGTCTTCCCGGCCCCGGCTCAGGTGATCATGTTCCCGTGCACAACGCACAACGGCCACACCCATTGCCGTCCACTCCGGTATAAGCATATGCCGGGCCGTTCATGGCTCGAGGTCCAGTGCGAGTGGGATATGTACAGAGCCCGGCTGCGGTCCCTTCTGATGTGTCGCAATTAACCGAGGTCCGTTACAAAATTTTGGACGATTTGGCGGATGGCATCTTCTGCGCATATTGGCGTACTACTTCTGGTTTTGGGGCGACGAGCGGAGATGGATCGTCGGTGACATGAACGATGGATACGTCGCGCCGCCGCGATGCGTGCTGTCTAACTGCCAGTTGAACGAAGATCTTAGCTGACAGTTTTGCAGAGATATTCTGACGGCCCCCGAACTCGGGCATTCAAATCTTACCTTTAGGACAACCAATCAACCTTGTAAGGTAGGCCACATTGACGTCGTCCTTTGTTAATGGTCCCCAATGGCTGCCTCTTGCCAATATACGGGTCACACCTTTGGTCACTACCGAATCATTGAGCCGATCGGTGCTGGCGGCATGGGCGTCGTGTACAGAGCTGGTACGGACACTGATTCGCACCTGGAACAACTATCTACCTTAAGGAAGTCTAGAGCGTCGCACAGTTGCTCACATTCGCCGCGCTTGCCCTACCATTTCTACCAGAACTGTTCTGGCTTCCGCCGCACTACTCACCTCCCGCAAGAATGCGATGCGGGCACCTCGCGTGCCATCTTGGGTTTTCAAGCGTAAGTGAAAGCCGAGACGGTCGACCGAAGTCATCGCCACTTCCTGAGACTCGATTCCAGCAAATGCCCTGGCAAGCAGGACGAGCGCATCCCCGTGATCGGTATTCATGTGCTGGATGATGTCGTTTGCCGTGTCAGCCAGCGGGTCGGGTTGCCCGCTGTAATATTCCGAGGCCGAGACCCAGCCCATCACCCCGAAGCCACCCACATAATAAACGTCCACCACATCCATCCGGTAAAAGGAAAAGTCCTCAAAATCCACCCAGTATTTGCTGTTGGTATAACGCGCCAGGTAGAGTTTCCGTGCTTCAGCCACCTCCACCGCAGGTACCGGCAGAATATTTCCTAGCAACGTGACCCTGGACGCCCCCAAGGGATCGCCGGTCGTATCAGGCTGAGTCACTAACAAGCTGGAACGGGGATCCGCCTGCATATTTTGAGTGTGCATGGCCATCGTGCTGATGAGGAAGACAGGATTCGCGCGGTCGTCCAATCCATAGGGCATCACGGATCCGAAGGGAAACCCCGGTTGTTTACGTGAAAGTGTCGAGAGACTCCCAACTCGGCCCAGATACACCAAGGTACGCACTCGTTCGGCAAACGTCGGCTCAGCGACCGCAGGTTGGTTACTCGCCGCGCCCGAGCCCGCGTGTTTCCCTGCTGTTGATGAAGACATTCCTGTGCTCCGACATAGATTCGCTTCATGATCCGGGATTCTCATGTTGCCCGGATCCTTGGAACAAGTTAGCACGTCGCGGCTTGAGCCGTCTGTTTGAAAGGGAATGTAGCGAGTATGCCAGTTTCCGATAATCGGGCATTGTTATGCAATCGCTAGCTTCATTTGCCTGCTGACAGGCTTTGTTCCCAGCAGCGATTCACTTGAGGTCCGTTCGTTGACTTGGCTTCAAGGCCAACCTAAGATGAGCGCAAATGCCGGACTCCTCACCCCTGATCGGCCGGATCATTTCGCATTACCGAATCGTAGAAAAGCTGGGCGCCGGAGGCATGGGCGAAGTCTATCGTGCGCGGGATGAGCGATTGAAACGCGATGTCGCGCTGAAGATCCTGCAACCAGGTTCAAAAACCAGTTCCGACGCGCAGAAGGACCTTCTTCGCGAAGCGCAGTCCGCCTCGGCTTTGAACGATCCGCATATATGCACCATCTACGAAGTGGGCGAAGACGGCGGCGATCACTTCATCGTTATGGAGCTGGTCGAGGGCGAGCCGCTCAATTCACTGGTCCCCGCGGGAGGGTTGCGGCCAGAGCTGGTCTTGCGTTATGGAGCGCAGATTGCCGCAGCGTTGGCGCATGCTCACGATCATGGCGTTATCCATCGCGACATTAAGACGGCCAACGTCGTAATCACACCCGCCGGTCAAGTGAAGGTTCTGGATTTTGGTCTTGCCAGGTTTTACAGCGACACGGAACTCGCGGATGCCACCCGCTCAAACGAATCGGCCGCCAATGCCAACACAGTTGTCGGCACACTTCCGTATATCGCGCCGGAAATTCTCCGCGGTGAGCAAGCCAGCACGCGCAGCGATATCTGGTCGCTGGGAGTCACGCTGTTCGAAATGTGCATAGGCAATCGACCGTTCCGAGGGAATACGGGATTCGAGGTGACTTCCGGGATACTTCGCGAGCCCCTCCCGACGCTTCCACCACAAGTTCCTGCAGGACTGCGAACGGTCATCGAACGTTGCCTGGAGAAAGAGCCGGGACATCGCTATCAGCGGGCCGGCGAGATTTGCGCAGCGTTAGAAGCCGTTCAGACGCGGCCGGACACTTCTTCCTCCTCCTCGGCAGTTCCGTCCTCAGCGATTCCATCCGCCGCCGTACCTGCAATCGCCGCGAAGCGAAGTCCGTGGATTCCAGTCATCATCGCGCTGGCTGTATTAGTTGTTATCGTCGTCGCTCTGTTCGCTGCCAACGTAGGCGCTTTGCGACGCAGAATTTTTCATAGCGCATCGGCTACGGGTATTCATTCGCTTGCCGTGCTTCCGCTGGAGAATCTTTCTGGCGATGCACAACAGCAATATTTCGCCGACGGCATGACCGAAGAATTGACTACCGCGTTATCGCAGGTCAGCTCCTTGCGAGTAGTCTCGCGCACGTCTGCAATGCGCTATAAGGAAACGCAGAAGTCGGTTCCGCAGATTGCTCGGGAGCTGAATGTCGATGCCGTGGTGGAAGGGTCGGTTGAACGTGAAGGCGACCGCGTGCGCATCACCGCACAATTAATTCAGGGTCCCAGTGACACGCATCTTTGGGCCAAGGGTTACGAACGCGATTTACGCGATTCGCTGCGACTGCAGGACGAAGTGGCCCAGGCCATCGTGGATGAAATTCAGCTGAAGCTCACGCCACAGGAACAAGCGCACTTCGCCCATAACGACAGTGTTGATCCCGAAGCTCACGAAGATTATCTTCGCGGCCTGTTCCACCTAAACCTGCGCAACGGTCCTGACGAACGACAGGCTATCGAACTATTTCAATCCGCCATCAAAAAAGATCCGTCTTACGCAGCAGCCTATGCTGCGTTGGCGGATTCTTATCGGGCGCTCATCTTCAATAGCAACGTCGCTCCAGCGGACGTTGCTCCGCTCTCGATGTCCGCCGCCAGGCGCGCTTTGGAGCTTGACGACCGTCTTGCGGAAGCCCATATCTGCTTGGCGAGCGGCCTGGTTGATTACGACTGGGACTGGAAGGGCGCAGAGAAGGAATATCAAACGGCGCTACGGTTAAACCCAAATTCTGCGCTCGCGCATTCCACCTATGCACATTTCCTGCGTCAAGAAGGAAAACTTGAAGAATCGATTCGCGAAGGCCGACGCGGAGTTGAACTCGATCCCGTGTCCGCACCAGCAAATTTCATGGTGTCGCAATCTCTCTATGAGGCTCGGCGTTACGATGAGGCAATTTCCCAATTACGCAAGTCCTTGGATCTCGAACCGCGCTTTTGGCCCGCGCATGTGTATCTCGGCAAGACGCTGGCCGAGCAGGGTCAGTTTCCTGAAGCCCTCGAAGAATTGAAAAAGGCAGGCAATTTCACGGCAGAGCCCCTCGCAACGATGGGTTACATTTATGGTCGAATGGGCCGCGGTGCGGATGCACGCAAGGTGCTCGAGGATTTACAGACCGAGTCGAACGGCGTTTATATAGCGCCGAGCAATTTTGTGAAGGTTTACATCGGTCTAGGTGATAAGGAGCAAGCCTTCGCTTGGCTCGAAAAGGGCTATCAGCAGCACGACTTCTGGCTAACGTTTATTACACACGAGCCTGTATATGACTCCTTGCGCTCCGATCCTCGCCTCCAAGAGCTCGTGCGCCGCATCGGCTTCCCGCAGTAGCTCTTCTGTTAGCCATCGGCTTTGTGAGCAGTTGAAGCTCGAACTGCGTCTTTGACGCGTCACTGGTGCCAGGAGACAAACGACTTACGCATTATCGGAAACTGGCCGGGCGACGACTCAGACTTTGTGACGCCGCTGTGACGAGAATGGGGACAGAATGAGGGATGACGAGGGCAACACTTGGCTATGGTAAGTTTTTGGAACCCGCGTCGGAAGCACTCAAGAACAAATGAACGATGCCGGAAGTGATTCGAGGAGGGGCCTCATAATCCGTTGGTCCAAGGTTCGAATCCCTCCGGGCGCGCCACTTCATTTGGGTCCAGCCCGGAGACATGGGTTACACAACGTACCGGCTACATGGGTAACACTTTTGGGCCAAAGGGATTTTCCAGCGGCTCCAACACGCGAGTCTCCAGATCGAAATATCCTAGATCATAATCCATAAAGCTGACCAGCCAGATGTCGTCGTGAACTTCTTTGATGCCGACGGCTTGACCCGCGAATACGGTGCTGAAGTTAATCTTTTTGCGACCGAGACAGATCCGGCCGCAATTGGTCACGACAATGGTCCTGTCGTGGAGGGGATAGTCGATGTCCGGCAGTCCTGTGTAGGTACGGGTCGCGGGCGGATAGACTTCGGCCGGGCACTGCATGTCTAAGGCTTCGTGAGGACGTTCATTGTTGAAAACCTCGATGAAGTCGTCGAAGCGGGCCTGCTGTTGAAGGAAATTTAAGCCGGCAGGCTTGGTGGTTTCTTTTTTGAGCGTGAGGTGCATGCGCTCATGGCGGCCATTTTGCTGAGGATGGCCAGGCTGGATGCGCTCGATACCGATTCCCAGCCGGAGCCACCAGACCGCGAGCTTGCTCAAATTGAATAAGGCGTGGGCGGAAGCAAAGGGAACCCCGTTATCGCTGCGGATGTTGAAGGGCAAGCCGCGCTCCTTAAAAAGCCTCTCAAACACGGCAAAAGCGTAGTGTTCTTTGGTACAAGAAAGAGCCTCACAGGTGAGCAGATAACGGCTGGCGTGATCGGTGACGGTCAGCGGGTAGCAGTACTGACGATTGCCCAGCAAGAACTCGCCCTTGTAATCGGTGCACCACAGTTCATTGGGAGTCTGGCCCCAAGATAGAGGTGTTCCCTGCGCACGCCGACGCAAGCGACCACGGCGCTCCACCAAGCCGTGGCGATCGAGCACCGCATGAATGGTGCTCTTGGCGGGAATTTTGATGTCGGAGAATCTCCGGGTTAAACGCTCTCGGATTTTACGAGCGCCCCAGCTAGTGTGTTCACGCTTCAGGTTCAGGATGAAGTTCTCCACCTGAAAGGGAAGTTGGTGAGCATACCGATACGGACGACGGCTTCTGTCTGTCAGCCCCTGTACGCCGCATTCCTGATAACGATCGAAGATCTTGTAGCCGGTCTTGCGGGAGATGCCGAACTCCCTACAAAGTTCCGCCATTGGCTCGCCGGCTAGCCGGCGAGTCACGACTGTAACCTTTCGTCCATCACCGAACACTCCTTCCAAGGCATCGCTTCCTCCCCTAGGGGAGGAAGTGTCACCCATGTGTCCGGTACGATGTGTTACCTATGTCTCAGGCCGCTCATCAAGGAGTTGCGGCATTGCTGTGTCGCCTGGGCTTTCATCAAGTTGCGTATAGGTTGCGGTTTCGTTTCGGCAATCCAGCTTATCAACCCATGCAATATCGGCTCCTGGAACGAGATGTCCGCAAGTATCGACGGTCACCTGTATCGAGCTGTGCCCCATCTGTTCCTTCACATACGTAAGGCTTGCGCCGGCTGGAATTAAATGCGACGCGTAACTATGCCTCAACGCGTGAAAAGTGATCCGCCGCAACCCAGCCGCTTCGACACTGGGAAGAAAATCACGATGATAGACGTTGATGCCATCTAGCGGGCCTCCTTCCGCTGACGGGAACACTAGTCCCGGAACAGAGTCTTCGCCCTTCTCGAAGGCTTTAACCAGCAAAAGACTTTGGTCCCCCTCTCAGGCGCGCCCAAAAGCGTCGTACAGGAGTCGCAGTGCATAATCGGCCTATTCATCGTGCAGCGGGCGTATGGCATGCGTCGAGACATAGTCCGCGACCGTGCTTCCCAGCGTGTTGCCGAGGACGCAGGAAGTGCGGAAATGGATGCCGCCAAAGACGCGAGCGTCAGCGATTTCTGAAACGGCGCTGGAGAAACTGGAGAACGAACGAGTGCCGGGACGCGATTCGGAGGTAACGGTGAAGGAGGTGTTGTCTCCGAAAGTGGAGGCGAGGAGGAACGCCGCGGAGCCGCTAATTGAGGCGTGGGCTGAGGGATACTCCGGAAAGGCAGGAGTGCCGGGTGGAAAGAAGTCGAGCCAAGGCTCCCAGGTGGGGTCGGCATCGGCTGGGGTGAGACCTTCGCGGATCGCGGTAATCGGTCGCCAGAAGCTGTAGCGGTATTTGGAATCCCAGCAGGCGATGACGGCGTCGGCCATGGTGACATTCAACAAGGCAAAGAGGTGGACATTCTCGTGGAATGAGAGACCGCGCTCCGCGGAAATCTGAGCGGCGACCCGGTTCCAGGTGAGCGGCGTATTGCTTTGCCAAAAAAGCGCGAGTTCGGATTGATCCGCTGTCCGCGGAGAGCCGGAAAAGGCACCCATGGTTTTCGTTTCATTCAGATCCGCTGCGTACTGGGCGCTGTCAAGGGAGTAAGGAGGCGGCAGGCGGAACTGGGAGGCCCGCACGAGAACCCAAGGAGTCATGGTCGCTAACTGAGTACCGGCTCCTGGCGCATTGGGCGGAGGAGTGGGACGCCAGTAGCCGATGGCGGCAGGAGTTCCGACAATGCCGAGGACGCCTTCAAAGGGAGGAGGCGGTGGGGCAAACCCGTCCGTTTGTCTCCACGCCCAGATGGCGTCGGCGACGGTTTGTCCCCAAGCGACACCGGCGGCGATGGATTTTGCATTTTCTTTGAGAGCAAGTGTCCCCAGCGATGCGTTACGCTGGGCGGTGAGCGCCGCGCTCTGCGCCGGGTAAGCATCAGCAAGGATCACATACGCGGCTTGAATCGCAGCAGCGCGTTGCGAAGCATTGTCCGGAGCATTCGGCGGCACGTGCAGAGGGTGAAAGCGCGGGTCAATGCCATTGACGGCGTCAAAAACCGAAGCCGACACCATTGCTGCAATGCGACTTGTAAAGAATGGACTCGTGCCACCTGCAAGCACCGTGTTGTTCATTATGTTGATCCATTCCAACACCGGGTCAGGCGGGGCAGCTACGGCTAATCTTGGCTTCGCCGCCATGCTGCTGAGCAGTAAGGCGCAGACCGTTGCAATTCGAAAGAACTTTTTCATGGGATCCCTCCTCTTGGGTAAGGGCGATTTTGGATAGGTCGGGCGTAATGTCAATGGACTGCGGCTGGATTATTGCTGGACAATTGCCGGACAGATAAGTCGATTCGGTAGAATAACGTAGGAGAACCGTTTCGTGCTCTGGCAAGCCGCGAAGCGGAATTGCAATGACCCGCACTAAGCCATATAGTGCTGCCTAACCAAAGGGGGCACAGTTGGCTGCCAACGCTCAACCCTCCCGTCGGCTGCGTTTCGATGAGTTCGAGATTGACCTGCGCTCGGGCGAGTTAAGGGTGCGCGGCAAGCGGGTCCGGCTCCAAGACCAGCCCTTCCAAGTGCTCAGCGTGTTGCTGGAGCGGCGGGGCGAGATTGTTACCCGGGACGAACTGAAGCAGATTCTGTGGCCGGCGGATACGTTCGTGGATTTTGACGACGGGCTCAATACGGCTATCCGAAAAATCCGCGACGCGTTGGGAGATTCGGCGGAAAAACCTCGCTTCATCGAAACCATTCCGAGACGCGGCTACCGCTTCGTGGGACGGTTGGCCGACGTCCGGCCGGCGGTTGTTCCCCTGCTGGCGGAGGAGTCGAAGGAAAGCCCTGAGCAGAAGAACGCGGGTTTAAGTACTTCGGACTCCGCTGTTTTGGCGACTCAAAAAGCTTTCCTCCCCAGACACTGGAGAGTGCTACTCGCGGGAGTAGCCGCGCTGGCCGTCTTCTCTGTCGCTTTGGTGCTCTACCGAAGCAGCAGTGCCAAGGGCGCAAAGCAGCCACCCATCAAATCGCTGGCGGTATTGCCTCTGACGAACCTCTCAGGCGACCCAAAACAAGAATACCTTGCAGACGGGATGACTGAGGCTCTCATCGGACGCCTCTCTGAGATCCATAATCTCCGCGTCATCTCGCGCACCTCCGTGACGCGCTTCAAGGGTACACACTTATCGGTGCCAGAGATTGCCAGAACCCTTCAGGTTGATGCCATCGTAGAAGGCTCCGTAATCCGTGACGGCAGCCGCATCCGCGTTCACGCTCAGTTGATTCGCGCCGCAACCGACGAGCACTTCTGGTCGGAGGCTTACGATCGCGAGCTGCGCGACGTGCTCAGTCTGCAGAGCGACGTGGCGCAATCCATCGCGCGAAAGGTCGAGGTCACGATCACCGGAGAGGAACACGCGAGGCTTGGCTCCGCTCGCACAGTAGACCCGGAAGCGTACGAAGCCTACTTGAAGGGCCGCTATTACTGGAACAAGCGGACCGGCGACAGCATGCCCAAAGCGGCGCTTTATTTCGAACAAGCAATAAGTAAAGACCCGGGCTACGGCGCCGCCTACTCGGGATTAGCCGATTGCAACAGTGGACTGGCCTGGCACGGGTTTATGTCCCCGGCGGAGGTGCTTCCGAAGGCATACGCAGCGGCTCAAAAGGCGGTTGAAAGCGACCCGCAATCTGCTGAGGCACACGCCTCAGTAGCTCTGGTTCTTGATCACAAGTGGGATTGGGTCGGAGCAGAGGTTGAGTTCAAGCGCGCATTGGAGTTGAACCCTCAATACGCCAATGCGCACCACTGGTACGGCGATTATTTGTCGATCCAGGGGCGGCATGATGAAGCTCTGGTTGAGGCCAAACGGGCACTCGAACTCGATCCGCTAAATCTCATGATCGGGACTTGGGTCGGTTTACGCTACTACCTCGCGCGCAGATATGACGGCGCAATCGAACAAGGCCAGAACACAGTCGACTTAGATCCGAACTTTGCAGCCGCCCACCTCATCCTCGGCGAAAGCTACGTACAACAGGGGAAGCACAAGGAAGGTCTCGATGAGCTGCAGAAAGCCGCCGGTCTGTCCGGAGATAGTCCACTTTACATGGCCCAGGTCGGAGTGAGTCTAGCTCTGGCCGGAGAAAAAAAAGAAGCCCTTCGCGCCATTCGTGAGCTGCAAGACATTTCTGGCAAACGTTACGTTTCGCCCTACGGTGTGGCGCAGATCTACGCCACTCTGAATGATAAAGAGCAGACGTACAAGTGGCTTGAAACTGCCTATCGTGATCGTGCTGTCTGGATGTCGTATCTCGCCGTGGATCCGGTCTTTGATTCGATTCGCTCGGAAGAGCGCTTCCGAGATTTGCTTCGCCGCGTCGGGCTGTCCAGGGAAGGTTCTCCTGTGGAGAACCGCGGCGATTAGGGCGTTCGCCCCGATGTTGTCGACAGCACCTTATGTTATTGGGAAGCTGCGCGGACGCTCACAGGTTCCCTCTCATGATTGGGGATTCTGCGCCGATGGGGGTCGCCGCGCCGCCATGCGCGCTTCCAGCTTCGCAGCCGCTTCCGTGAGCTTCGCCGACACAGCCCGGAGAAAAGACGCCGTGCGGCGTTCGGTTTCCGGACCCACTTCTTCCTCGACGTAGTGGTGGAGCCGTGTAAGCTCTTCATCCAGACGCCGGCCGATTTCCTCAAATTTGTCCATCGTCGTATCCTCGCGGAAGTCACGGAGCGATTTGGCCATTATAGGATGATTAGAAATTGGAGCGGTCCGCTTGTCAATCAGCGAGTTCAGTTTCTGAGCTCGCTTGCGTAGCATACCGACTGCTGCTGGATCGTCTCTGGCCATGAATCGCCATACCTTTCGGCGCTTTCAGCTCCCGCCGCTCAACGTTTAGCCCTTCGTTTGCGACGACGGAACGGCGATGATGCCACGCTCAATTCAAGAAGGCAATTTGCGCCGGTATGGAACTCATCGGGAGTTGGCCTGCGACCGAGAGAGCCGAGCGCCATAAGCGTCGTGGCGTCAAGCGGTTCCGGCTTTACCTCCGTTTTACCAACAAACGACTCTCGTTGCATTGAATGAATTGTGGTTTCGGATGAAACTGCGCGTGCACTGAGGAACGAAACGAAAGATTCAAGTGCAAAGATTACAGGAGAAGAAGATGAAAATTACGACTGCAGTGAAGGCTTCGATGATTACAGCGGCACTGGGATTCGCGTGTTTGCTGCCGGCAACGGCGCGCGCGCAGAGCGACATGTCCCCTGACGAGTACGCATTTTCAGCCACGGAGACGACTGGTGCGCAGCCCGTGCAGGCTGCCAATCCGAAATTAACCAAGGCTGATTTTGAGGGCAAAGTTTCGCTGCCTTACGCAGTGAAGTGCGGCGGCAAGAGTTTGAAGGCGGGACAGTATTTGCTTTCGGTGAAGTCCGAGGGAACCAGCCGAGTGGTTACGATCAACGGAAGCGGGGAGAACGTCCACATCTACATGCGCGAAGTGTTGACGAATCGATGGGCCAGCCAGAGCGCGTTGCTGGTGGGGAAGTCGAGCGAAGGGCGCAGGCTGGAAGCGGTATACGTTGAAGGCCTGAACGCGATGTTGTATCCGGACACGAATCCGAACGGAAGCCATGCCCGGACGGAACGGTTGCCGATCTCGTAGCACAGTTGGCCCAGCCTAGTGCACGCCCCGTCAGCGGACGCGATGCTGACGGGGCGTTGGTGTTTTTAGTTTCTGAATGCCGTTCGAATCATCGCGATCGCTTCCCACGAGTCGACAACCCCATTTCTGGATAGTCTCCGAATTGCCGACCATCCGCCAAGAATCCACGCTGGCACATGCCGGAGGCGACTGCGTAAAGCATCACGACCGGCGGTAGTTATTGGTAGTTGGCTTCCGCATACGAATATATTTATTGACGTTTACTTTTGTGCTTAACTATGGTTAATATATTTCATCGCTGCCGGTGAATACGAATACAGGCAGGAAAACCTAGAATTCTTGCGGTTGCTGTGACCTCCGGAGCGTGAAATTCGAGACGCGAACCATGGCACGAATCACGAATTGCGGACTGACCTGTGCAGCCTTTTGCCTCTTTCTGTTTCCAGCAGAGACCTTGGCGCAGGGAGAAACCACCAGTGCGATTGTTGGTCAGGTGACGGACGCAAGCAGCGCGGCCGTTCCGGGCGCTACGGTCGCCATCACAGATCGGGCGACCGGCATCCAGCGGAGCGCCAAGACCGACGATGAGGGTCGGTTCAATTTTCCACAGCTAAAACCCGGCACCTATGTGGTCAAGGTGGAGGCAGAAGGCTTTGATCCGCAGCAGAATGACAATGTAGTTTCGGGTCTGGGACAAAAGCAGACGGTCAATTTCACGCTTAAAGTGGCTCAATCAAATCAGACGGTTGAGGTAAGCAGTGCAGCTCCTCTCATCAACCCAGAAAACCCAAACACATCCACGAACCTGAATGCGCCAGCGCTGGAGAACCTTCCCAATCCAGGCGGTGATTTAACTTACCCTCTTCAGTTTGCCCCAGGCGCGCTCGTCAACACAGCAGGCAGCGGCAATGACTTCGTCGGTGGAACGAACGGATACGGCAACGTCGAGTTCAATGGACTGCCCGCTCTCTCAAACGGCTATATCGTTGACGGCCTCGAAACAAATGACCCGCTGACGAATCTGAACAGCGGACTCTCCACAAACCTCGTCCTGGGATTGAACTCGATATCGGAAGTAACTGTGAACACACTTTCCTATGCGGTGGACCAGGGGCGGTACGGAGCGTCGCAAGTCAACTACGTTACAAAGTCAGGCTCGAACCAGTTTCACGGAAATCTTTACGAGATCTGGAACGGCTCGATATTGAACGCAGCAGACTATTTTACAGATGCGACACCGGGGAATCACAAGCCGCGGTCAACGGTCAACCACTTCGGGGGAAGCGTTGGAGGCCCGATTGTTCGCAAAAAGTTGTTCTTCTTTTTCGATAGCGAGTGGGTTCGGATTGCGCTTCCGATTGTGACAGCCGCGACCGTTCCAACTTCGGCATTTCAGAATTACGTTTTGCAGCAACTCCCCTTGGGTGGAACCGATTCCGTCACGGGGTCGGTCTATCAGCCATCACCGCAGTCGGTGCCGTTCTATCAAAAGATGTTTTCGCTTTACGGTAATACGAACGGAACGCCGCTCGCCGTTCTCGGCTGCCCGTTCGATGTCGGTGGGGGTTCGCCCCCCATTGCGAATGATGGAAACGGTTGCGCGAATCGCCAGAGCGTCTCGCATTCGAGCGATGATCATGAGCAAGTCCAGACAGCTCGCATCGATTACAACATTGACGAAAAAAACACCACATGGTTTCGCTTTCAGGCGGACACCGGGCTCCAGGCTGCCTACACCGATCCCATCAACCCATTGTTCGATGCTCTTTCCCCCCAGCCCCTGTACTCGTTTGCGGCGGGATACACGCATGTCTTTTCCCAGAATCTCGTGAATTATTTCAATCCGGCGTTCTCGTGGTACGAGAGCCTATTCGGGCCCAGCGATTTTCAGAAAACGCTCGCCGCGTTCCCGATTGTTTTGCAAGGCAGCGGTACGAATGCTCCTTTCACAACGGTCGGCGGATTGGACAACACCTGGGTCCAGGGTAGACGCGCATCCCGGTTTTTTATCAATGATAACCTTGCATGGAGCATTGGAACGCATGAACTACGGTTCGGAACCAATACGCGAATCCTCCGATTGAATGACTATGACTTTGGGGAGGGATCGGTCCCGACCGTCACGTATACGACCCTGCCACAATACATCTATGGAGTTGCATCCACGGCCACAGAGACTTTCCCCACGTCGGCAAACCAACCTTTTAACTTCTTGAACCTAGACCTGTATGCGCAAGACACATGGAAAGTGACCAAGAAGCTGACGTGGACTTTCGGAGTACGGGACGCTCTAAACTCCAATCCGCTAAATCCGCATCGGCGTATCGCCCGTCTGGGCGGCGCTTTTGATTCCATCCCGCATGATGTGAATCAGCCTTTGAACGCGGCCATACAAAGCGGTCTCGGCGACGTGTTCTCCTCGACGCCGATCGCGATCCTGCAACCGAGGACGGCAATCGCGTGGCAGTTTGAGTCCAAGTCGGTGCTGCGGGCTGGATTCGGCGTATTCAGTGACATTTTGCCCGGCAGCATCGCCGATACGGTTGGTTTCAATCCACCCTACGTCAAATCTTTCCAAGGCGGACTTCTTGGGACTGTCGGCGGCACGGCAATCGCGCCGGGTGTTCCTGACAGTGCGATTGACGCAGCCGTGGCCGCCAATGGGACCTTCAGCCTGGGATTTCCGCAGGGGCAGATTTCCTGCGCGTCCGCACAAGCGAATCCTGCAAGTTGCCTTCCTCCCGTCGCCATCACGGCGATGCCTAGTGGCGAACTCCGTGTACCTTATTTTATGGAGTGGAGTCTTGGCCTGGAACATCAATTCGGCTCTACCGGGAGTATCCACGCGCAATATGTAGGCACCCGTGCGGTAAACCAACCGTATCTGACGCAGGTAAACGGCTATCAAACGGTCTGCCAGGGGTGCTTTGCACCGTTTCCTTACGCGCAATCCACCGATCCCAGATTTGGCGCAGTGACGCAGTTTTCCACCGGTGCGAACAGTCACTACAACGGCTTGCAGATGACCGCGATGAAGCGCATGGGGCACGGTCTGATGGGACAAATCAACTACACCTGGAGCCGTTGCATGGACACCGTCTCAAACGGCGGATTCCTACAGTTCTCCGCGGGAGGAATACTTTCGCCTCTACCGGGAGATTTGGCGCGCGACTACGGTCCCTGCGACTACGACGTCCGGAGCAATCTCAATGCGCAATATGTTTATCAATTGCCGGTCAAGGTCCAAAACCGGCTTCTTGGCTATGCACTGAACGGCTGGCAGGTATCGGGAACCGTGTTTTGGCATAGCGGGATTCCGTTTTCCGTCCTAAGCACGCCTTATTCGGCAAATGGAAATGGCATCGTGAACGGCAGTGGACCCCAATTCGCAAGCGTCGTTCCCGGTGTACCGCTCTACGAGCACAATGCCATTCCAAACGTCACACAACCGGGCACAGTTCAATGGCTCAATCCCGATGCCTTTGTCTCGACCGTTGATCCGAGCACTGGGGCATGCTTGGGAGGTGACAGCCCCACGAACTGCCAATTCGGGAATCTCGGGCGTAACGCACTACGCGGCCCCAATTTTTCGTGGAGTGACTTTTACCTTACAAAATCGTTTTCCTTGACCGAGGGTGTGAAACTGCGGTTCGACACACAGTTCTTCAACGTCTTCAATCATCCGAATTTTGCCCTTCCGAGCATGGTGCTTGCCGGCATCCCGGGAAAGCCTACAACGCAGACAGGGTTTGGAGCGCTTACGTACACGACCTCTCCGCCGACCGGCCTACTCGGCGTTGGCTTGGGCGGTGATAGCACGCCACGCATGATCGCGTTCCAACTGCGTCTAGAGTTCTGAGATTGTGATCTCGTTTGGGTGCCCATAGGCTCCAATCGCCGAGGTTCATGTCTTGTCGTCCGCTAAATTCCGAACTGCTCTAGGTTCCGGCCGTATCACGGCGCATCCGAAAACTATTCCGGGCCAGAAAGTCCGCTTCGAGGAAGTTTGTGGTGGTGTAGCACTCGCTGGGATAGACCGCGAGTAACGCGCTTGCGGTCAGCACAGGCCGATTCCCGATTGTCGGCAACTCGGAGACCGCCAGGTGTCTTGAGATTCTTCCTATTACCGTTAACGGTCTGTGGCCGTGCGATCGAGAACGGCCAGCCATTGTGTATGGGTGCAGGATCGTGCAGGGCTTTCCGGAATTCTCCCCGAAAGGACTCTTCTCGAAAAGCTTTCAAAAGGCTCTACATCAGGCTACACCCTACACCTCTTTGCCGGTCTCCAATGCTTTGAGCGCTTGGAGATGGCACCCTTTTGGTCGACGCGCGACGGGTCCTCCTTGGTCCGTGCGGGTGCGCCGACGTGGTGACGCACCCGAGAACATCTTCCCATGCGAATCGACAAGTCGCGAGACACGTGCACTCGTCTCGTGCGCGTTTGCAACCACGAGCTCGAAAACGAAGGGCGGCCCGTCGAAGCGGACCTCAATCTAGCGAGGCAATTCACACCAGATTAGCGGGCATCGTGCGCTCTTGCTTTCGGCTAGTCGCTTTGCTGGATATATAGGGTGGGCTACGCTTAGCAGAGGCCTTCCAAGAACGGCAGCGGGAGTCTGATCGGCGTCGATTCTACTGCTTCGAGCCGATGCGCCGGTCGTTAATCTTCAATTGGCCCAATGTGGTCTTCACGAATCTGCCTAGGTCTTCAGATGCTTGCTGTGGCGCCGGATCACCGTCTGATGCTTGTGGTCGGATGCATTGCAGATCTCCACTGGTCTTGCTCGCATACGTAATCTGAGTGCGCGTTCCGAAGGAGGCCGATTTCGCGCAGCCTCCAGTCGGGATCTTGCTGACATCTCCAATTTCGGTAAGCAGGCGCCGCAGGGTCTTTGTGTCGATCGCTCCAGGAGGAAACTCTTGCGATCGCGAGGGCTTGGTACGAAGGGGGGAGCTGGCGCCAGCAATTTCCGCTGTGGCGCTGCCATCATTGTATATAAGAATTCTATAGCCAAGAGTGTTGGTAGAGCGCGATTGGGTTATGGTAGCCAGAATACTTTTGGCGCCCGTTTCCTGTTCCGCCGTCGCCGTGACCTGGCGGCTCTCTGGTGTGATTGTCTGCTGACCGGCTGCAGGGCTGCTTGGAAGCAACCCTGCGAACACCAGAACCAACGGAACGGACTGCAGGAAAGCCTTCGCGGGCCCGGTCCCATATTTCTTTTCAATCTGGATTCGTGCTTCTACCTTAATGGTGTGCCTATGTTTCATGCCCCCGACGGCTACGGTGCTAGAGCGTTGATCAGGCCTGTGCCATTCGGACTGCCCCAGCCAGTGACCAAGTCGTAGCCCGGCCCTGCCGAATATTTGTTGTTGCTGCCGCTGGTGATATCGTGGAAGGCATTGTTGTAGCTGGCGCCCCTACCAATCGAGTAGATGGCCGGATTAAGGAACCCCAAAGTTGAGTTCCCGCCGGCCACCGCTTGTTGGTTGACGAGCGCAAGAAAACCGGCCCAGCGCGGCGCGGCGAAGCTGGTGCCGCCATAGTCTCCTGTACAGGATCCTTGGTCGCAGAGATAATTGTCTGTATTTGCTTCCGCAGCCACGTCCGGAACATTGCGTATGGTCGTCGAAGCTTGGTTGGAGGAATTGGCCACGCCGACCTGCCAACTCGGAATCGCGAAGCCATCGTCGGCAGGGCCGCCGCCGCTGTCGAGCCAAGCCGTTTCTGATTGCCAAGGACCGCCCGCGCCATTCGTAGTCAAATCCGTTCCCCCGACGGCCACCACGTAAACGGATTCCGCCGGATAACTATTGTCTGTAGAGTTCGACCCCGTGTACGCTCCTGCGTCTCCAGATGCCACGAAAAGAGTCTGGCCTTGCGCCGCAAATTCCTCGAATATGGGATCAAGCTGCGCGGTATCATCCGGATTCCATCCCCACGAGCAGCTTAGTTGCTTGGCGATATTTTCGGTGGCCATATCATTGAATATGTCGACGTCGCCGACACCGATTTGCGAAGTGCCGGGAGCGATATATACGCGAATTTGGCTCATCCCCGGAGCCATGGACGCCGCCTGCACGATATCCAGAACTTGTTCTCCATCATCGCCGTCTGAGCCGGGGCTGGCGCCGTCGAGCAGCTCGTTCTGAATGGGAACGCTATTGGGCTGTCCCGCAAAGCTCGCGGTTACATCGCTCATGTCGTAGCCGTCAAACTCCAACAGCCCGACCGTCTGGCCGCTGCCTGTGAGAGCGGTGCCGCCGTAGTAGGCTGCACGCATGTCGCTACCAAGATACGCACCACTTGCCCCCGAGCCGGTGCTGCTGCGGCGAAAGTTCGCCGGGGCCCTTTTGAACTTCGGACGTGGTAAGGAGAAATTGTTCAGCCCCGCAATGTGCGCCACCGGGACGCTCAGGTCGAGCGACGGCTCACGGTCCGGGGAATAGAAATTACGGTTCTCCGTTGGGTGGCGATAGGTCGTCATCGCCACATGGAACGCCTTGTTGATCTGTGCCACTGTGCCATCAATATGCACCAGCAGGCGATTCGCAGGTGCATTGGTCACGCTGAAGCCGTTAGATCTGGCCAACTTCACTACAGCCTGGTAATCCTGCTTCGTGGGGCCAAATTGTTGTGTGAACTGGGCCACAGAAAGAAAATGCCGGTAATCGGGGCTAGATGGGTCATAAAGCCGTCTCAATAAGTTCGTCAGTTCGCTTTGATTCCGGAGGGGCAAAATGATTGCAAGCCTCATGCGTTGACTCGTTGACATGGGGCCGACACGTGCGGCTTGGCCGTTGGTAACGGCAGGGCGAACATGCTTATGCAACAACTGAAACCGCTTTCGGGCTGCTGCCGGAATTGAGAAGGAACATAGCGCGACGAGGCAAATAAGGAGGGCAGGCCCAGTGCGAACCCGTGTGCTCGTTCTCATTTTCTCAGGAATTTCCGTTTGAGCTCCCCCTTTGCCCGAAGCCTACCCCTCCTGTCCAATCGAGTCAACCGCAGGCCGCGCTCGCCTCTTGGGGTGGTATGCGGCTCGTTTTGATCATTCTGCGAAGCCGCGTGCTGGTTTTGATCGCCCCAGTCTTCCTCGCCACTCACACTTCCCGGCTCAATGGCCTCCGAGCGCTTGTTTGCTTTCGCCCTAGTTCGCTAACCGTCCGGCAGCAGCAACGCCACGATCATTCTCTGCACGCTGCCGAACAGCCTCCGACTCAGATGCACTTCGGCTAGTTTAACTGGACATTGGCCGATAACGGCTTGCGGTTCAGATGGTCGAAGGACGACGCGCAGCACAATAGCGCTATTCCTCACGCAGAGCCTGCATTGGATCTACCTTCGCCGCGCGCAACGCCGGGACATAACACGCCAGCAACGCCGACATCAGCAGCAGAGCCGCAACGCCGCCGAATGCCACCGGGTCTAGCGCGCCGACCCCGGTGAACAGGCTGTGCATCACGCGGCCGACAAAATAGGCGCCAGCCAACCCAACCAGCAAACCGATTCCGGCAAGTGTCATACCCTCGCGGACTATCAGTCGCACTACGCGGTTTTGACCGGCGCCGAGGGCGATGCGCAATCCGATTTCGTGCGTGCGTTGCGCCACGGCGAAGGACATCACGCCGTAAATTCCAAGCACGGCGAGCAGCAGGGCCAGGCCCGCGAAACTTCCGAACAGAAAAGCACTAAAACGATCGCCAGCCATTGATTCGTCCTTGATTTGATCCATGGTCTTGACCTCCGCGAGTGGAAGATTCGGATTCATGGAAAGGACGATCTCTGAAATGCTTTTGGTCAGAGTGGCGGGATCGACTGAGGCGCGCACCGCCACGCTCGACGACGGCCAGGGGCTCTGCCAGAACGGCACGTCAATTTCCGGGAATCCCTCCGCTCCGACGCCGCCGTTATGAACGTTGTGGTAGACCCCTACGATCTGCCACTCGATGTAAGGCCCCAGCTTGGTGACGCCGGGAATCAACTGTTCGACGGCAATGCGCTGCGTCAAGGGATTAACACCTGCGAAATAGCGTTTCACGAATATTTCGTTCACCAGGGCCACGGGAGCGCCGCCGGCCAAATCCTGATCCGTGAACTCTCGTCCCTGGTCCAAGCGGATTCCAAACGTACGGAAATATTCTGGCGTGACCATATTGAATCCGGCGCCGGGGCGCTTGGAAGGATCGTCCACTGTCTTTCCGACAATTTGAAAAGGCATGCCAAAACCCGTGCCGCGAAGCGGCATGCCCGTGGAGATGGACGCCGCCGAAACGCCTGGTAGAGCCTCGATTCTGTCGCGAAGTTGGCGATAGAAAGTATTAATTTCCTCCGCGGAACTAAGCTGGTCGTGCGGAACCGGGAGGTCAAAGGTGAGCAGATGGTCAGTGCGAAACCCGAGATCCACGTGCTCGACGTTCCACAAGCTGTGAATGGCTATTCCGCCGCCTGCGAGCAAGCTGAGCGCCAGCGCGAACTCGGCAATCACGAGTGCACGGCGCAGCCCGTGCCGGCCGCCGGCGAACGAGGTGCGGCCGCCTTCCTTCAGCACGTCGTTCAGATTCAGGTGCGACGACTGCCAGGCTGGAGCGCAACCGAAAAGCACGCCCGCGAGGGCTGCGGCGGCCAGCGTGAAAAGCAGCACCGGAGGATTCAGGCGGACATTCGCCTCGTACGGCAGAGTGAAAGGCGGCATCATCAGCAAAATAATTTTCAACAGCACCCAAGCGAGCGCGATGCCTAAGATCCCTCCGATCGAGGCCAGTGCAAGGCTCTCGGCGAGAAACTGGCGAAATAATTGCCAGCGGCTGGCACCGACCGATGCGCGCACGGCGACTTCCTTGCGGCGCTTGGTCGCGCGCGCCAGCAGCAAGTTTGCGACATTGGCGCAGGCGATGAGCAGCACAAATCCCACCGCGCCCAGCAGCAACCACAGCGCGCGAATGACATCACGATCCAGAAAATCGTTCTTCAGCGGCGAGACGATCGCGCCCCAGCCTTTATCCGATTTTGGATAAACCTCCGCGATGTGCTGTGTCACTCTGTCCATGTCCGCGTTGGCCTGTGCGACGGTGACTCCGGGCTTTACACGCCCCATGATGAGTAGCCAGTGAAAATCGTGGTTGATCTGCTCGGGCTTGAAAGAGAGCGCGATGCCGAGCTTTTGTCGCCCGCGATCGAGCGGGCCGGGGCCGAGGACTCCGACCACCGTGTACGGCTCGCCATCTAGCCGGATGGTCGTGCCCACGATCGAGTGATCGCCACCGAAACGATCCAACCAGAACCGGTAAGTGAGAATGGTGACGTGGTCCTTGCCGACCTCGCCTTCCTCCGGCAGAAAATCGCGGCCCAGCAGGATCGCCTGCCCCATCACCGTGTAAAATCCCGGCCCGGCCCGCCATGCTTGCACCTGTTCCGGGTGGCTGGCAGTGGCGAGATTCACGCTGGTGCCGGTCCACGCCACCAATCCTTGAAAGACCGTGCTCTCGCGCTTCCAATCGAGGTAATCGCCGGCAGCAACCTCGTTGCGTTGTCCCTGAATTTTCGACCAAACCATCACGATTTCGTTGGGGTGATCATAAGGCAAGGGCTCGAGCAGGGTGGCGTACACGATGCTGTAAATTGCGGTATTCGCGCCAATGCCTAGCGCAAGCGCCAGGACGGCGACCGTGGCAAAACCGGGATTTTTGCGAAGCAGCCGGAAACCGAAGCGAACGTCACGCAAGAGATTATTCATGACAGAGTCCTTAAGCTCCACGACCTGGAGCTATTTGGAATAGTCCAACAAAACGTTGCGCGAAATGCCGCCACTGAAGACTGAACGCCAGCGCGTGAGGAAATGTTCCGTCACGGCGTGAACCGTTACAGGTTGTAACACATGAGGCTTGAATTTCCAAGGGCAATCCCATCGGCCAGCAAACACATCGGCTTCCGGGTCCACGACACGGCACCGCTGACAAGCGCAGGCCAACTCCCGATTAGTTCTATAAAGGTCGAAGTCAAGAAAAAACACTTCTCCCCCGGCTGGAATTTTCCTTGCTGCGCAGCCCACTTGACCGAACGAGAGTTCTGAGCTACCGCGCCATGTACTCGGTTGCGGGGCACTGTCCCCTCCGGAGCGGTGATCTGGGTACGACTATAAAGCGCCGCAACTAACCTACGCCGCCGGTTGGTAGAGATACTTCTGGAAGCCGCGGAAGACTCTGCCGATCTCCTCCGGCCTGCCTAGGTCTGCCGTGGCATCGGCGATGGAGTCGTGGTATTCAAGGTGAGAGGCATGCGTTCGTGACGGCCGTTCTGCTGTGGATGGCCGGGCTTGGTCTCAATGGGTCGACGCAACACTAAGCTCGAACCCACCTTGCATTGAAAACAAAAGGTCTCTTGCCTCCATTTCTCTTCGCGTTAGAATTTTCTCGCGCCCGCGTATCAGTTCTATGCTGCCGAGCATTCATGTCCGACATGCTGTCCCTGAAGATATTCCCGCTCTACGTGCGCTGATTGATGCCTCTGTACGACAATTGCAGGCGCAAGACTACACTCCGACTCAAATCGAGAGCGCGCTAGAGAGTGTCTTCGGCGTTGATAGTCAGCTCATTGCGGACCAAACGTACTTTGTCGCAGAAGCCAGGCCGGCAGGATCTCAGCCGATCACCGTCGGCTGCGGCGGCTGGAGCAGGCGTAAGACACTGTACGGCAGCGACCATTGGACCGGGCGCGAGGACGCTCTCCTCGATCCGCGGCATGATGCCGCCAAGATTCGTGCCTTTTTCATCGATCCGGCGTGGGCACGCCGCGGAATCGGCAGCCTAGTTCTCGAAATTTGCGAAAGCGCAGCAAAATCAGCGGGTTTCAAGCGGTTCGAAATGGGTGCCACCTTGACCGGTGTAAGACTATTCCGCGCCAGGGGCTACGTCGCGCTCGAAAATCTCAGCGTCCCCCTTCCGAATGGCGAGTTCCTTCCCGTGGTTCGCATGTCCAAACAAGCGTGAACCGAAATAAGTCTTCACCTGGGAGAATCCATCTCGGGACTCGGACGTTCAACCACCCATTACATCGAAAAACTACGTTGCTTCGCTGGCGTAGCCACAATGCATGCTCTTCGCTAAACTCAAGCGCAAGCAACCATGACGGGAAATCTTCTGAATGGAGAATCGCATGCGGCATATGAAACGGTTTCTTTTCGTGGCGGCTTGGTTGATGTTCCCTTGTTTCGTGATGGCGCAAACAATGAGAGGCGTCGAGGAATCGTCTTCTCGAAAGACAGAACACGGCCGTGCGTCATTGCAAGCCGCACAGGCAGCAATGGACGATGATTTACTGGAAATAACCATCCCGCGACTCGAAAATTTCTATGCCAGCCATAAATATACTGTTACGCAGGTGGTGCAGTGGCATCTAGCCCGCATCGCGAAATACAACCGTATCTACCGGGCTGTTCAAACCCTTGATGCGCGCGGCGCTCTGGCAACGGCGGCGGCCGAAGATGCGGCCGCCGCGAAAACTGGCAGCCGCCTGCAGCGCGGTCCAATGTGGGGTGTTCCGATCCTTATAAAGGCGAATACCAGCGTGAAGGGTCTAATCACTACCGACGGCTGGCAAGGATATTGCATTCCCGGTCATGAGCTCATCGCGCCGAGGGACGCAACCGTCGTGGCAAAACTGCGCGCGGCCGGCGCGGTGATTTTGGGCCAAACGAACATGCCAGACTTTGCCGATAGCGACACCACTCGCAGCACTGCCTATGGGCGTACCGGCAACGCTTATGATGTTCGCTTCAGTCCGGGCGGCTCTTCCGGTGGCACGGTGACTTCGATTACTTCTAACTTCGCGGTAGTCGGCACCGGAACGGATACCGGTAATTCAATTCGCATGCCCTCGGCCACGAGTTCTGTGGTCGGAGTATTTCCAACACGAGGCCTTGTCAGCATTGCTGGAATCGCACCGCTCGATTGGCTACTCGACAATGCCGGTCCCATCGCGCGCAATGTGACCGACGCCGCGATCACACTTGGCGTAATGGCCGGGGAAGATCCGCTGGATTCGCGCACCGCCGGATCCTCCGCCATGGCTCAGCTTGGGCCTTACACCCAATATCTCCGGGCGGATTCCCTCAAAGGCAAGCGCTTCGGTGTGCCTACTTTCATTCTGAACGGCACTGATACTCCCTTCCAGGGGATTCCCGGTCTCGGCATAGATGCAGCCGCTGGTCGTATTCCCTTGCGGCCAGAAACCCGCGCGGCGTTTATGAATGCAATCGAAGGACTGCGTGCAGCGGGTGCTACGGTGGTTTTCGACGATTCAATCCTGCCCGACAACTACGCGAAAATGGTAAACGAAGTCAGAACGCTGCCCTACATTCGTGAGGGAACGGAGAGTTTTCTCAAGCAATACGGTCCAGCCGAATATCACTCCGCGGCGGAATATCAGAAAGCAGTTGGTTCGCCGTTGCCAGCTGCTATTATCGGCGGCCCCGCCGCCGCTGGTGATGCCGCGACTCCTGCAGCGGCGTTGGTGCAGGCATCAATCGAAACCGATCCGCGGGCAGAGATGAATGTCATTGCTCCACGCCGGAAAGCTCTGGATGCATACAACGCAACGCTCGACAGGATGCATCTCGACGGCTTCGTGTACCCCGCCACGCAGATGCCCCCTCCTGACGAAACCATGCCGCAGGATGGAACCATCAGTGGTGGACCACATAGCGACACTGGTTGGGTCAACGATATTGGCGTGCCCGCAGTTGTAGTCCCTGGAGGTTTCTATGACGATGGGCTACCCTTCGGGCTCGAAATCTCGGCGCGTCCGTGGAAGGATGGAGATCTCATAGGTTGGGCCTTCGCATACGAACAGGTAACTAGCCACCGCAGGCCGCCCATTCTAGTTGAGAAAGGTCTGCTTCCAAATGCGAGATAGCCAACCAACGAATGTTTTCAAAACCGCCAGAGACATCTAAATCGCGAAGCGAACTGCGACGCCTCTAGTTCTGTTCCCAGCGATCTCTGCCAGCAAGAAGCGCAGCCAGGAGCTTCCTCCGAAGGAGCAACGCTGACGTGTCCGAACCTGACCCGATTTCGAGCCCTATTCGTTTAAACGCGACCTTGCGTCGTAGAATCAATCTTTGCCACGCGCGGGTCCACTTCATCATTTACTGCAACTAGATCAAGGAGCGACTGCAATGACGACTCGCGAGAGATTGGCGACGTTTGCGCTCGTAATAGCCTCTCTTGGTTGTGCAATCGTCTTGGGGTTGGTGCCTCATTCCTCAGCAAAGGTGACTCAAACTCCGAGGCTGATGAACACGTGCCTGATCACGGACCACGTGAATAGGCTCGTCGAATTTTATGAACCCGTCCTCAGGGTCAAGGCGAAACGAACGGGCGACACATACGCCGAATTTCGCACCGGAGCAAGCGTCCTTGCGATTTTCTCGGCGGAGGCGCAGGAAAAATACATTCCCGGCTCAGCCGAGGCCGCTAAGAATCGCAGTGCCATCATGGAATTTCAGGTCGCGGACGTGGACCAGGAATATTCGAGGCTACAACCCGTCGTGAAATCCTGGGTCAAGCCGCCCAACAACCAGCCCTGGGGCACGCGATCCATCTACTTCCGCGACCCGGACGGAAACCTCGTCGATTTCTTCACGCCGCCGAAAATTCGGTAATCAAAATGCGCCATTAACTCCTTCCATGAGAAGGCCGGTCGGAGTCAAGATGGTTTTGTGTTCCTATCTGTGAATCCTAACCTTTTCGCCGAGCCCCCGCGGTCGCCATCCTCCATCCGCAGTCTGTGATGAGCGATGATCGCTCGCTGCCAGTTGGGCGTCGTTGATACAGTAGGTGCTGCGACCTGGTAATCGACCTTGGCTCCTGTCTCTCGACGGAAGGCCAGGAGTTAGGCGCAGTCACCTGTTCTAAGGCGGTTGAGCTCGGTTGTTCAAATCCACGTTCGACTACTCTCTAGACGACCGCGGCCATCCGCTTTCGGTTATTTCGCAGTGCCCGCGCCACCCCCTCTTTCTACTGGACGATCCGGCGGATAATCGGATGCGCGCGGCGCCAGCTCAGCGTTGCTGCAGACTTGTGTTCATGGGACACTGTGCGCGTTTGATTCGACATTGCAGCTCATTGCTGATTTTGAGCGAGGCTTGAACCTGGAGCAGCCCCTTCCCAATCCTTCCTTTGTGCCGCACAGGCGCTGGAGAATTGCATTCCTGCTTTCCTTCGGCGTCCTGGTGAATTTTTTTGATCGGGTCAATCTCTCGGTCTCCCGGGACGCCCTGCACGCTTCGTTCGGGTTGTCCATGATCGCTTTTGGTTATCTCTCCAGCGCTTACAACTGGACCTACGCATTGATGCAAATCCCGGCGGGAGTCCTACTCGACCGCTGGGGCGTGCGACGGGTAGGTTGCGTTAGCACGCTGCTATGGAGCGTGGCCTCGTTTGGCGCGGCCATTTCCAGCGGCCTGGTGGGATTCTTGGGAGCGCGCCTTCTGCTCGGCATCGGCGAATCTCCCACCTTTCCCGCGAACGCCAAGGCGATAGGCTACTGGTTTCCGGAGAGTGAACGCAGTCTGGCCACCGCCATCACCGACGCCGCCGCGAAATTTGCCACCGCGATCGGCGTGCCGTTTCTGGGCCTGCTGCTTTTGCGCTTCGGCTGGCGCTGGAGTTTCGCCGCTACCGGGCTGATCAGTTTTTTCTACTTCGTGCTCTTCTACTGGACGTACTACAACCCCAGCGCGGACAAAGCGCTGTCCGATGAAGAGCGTCAATTCATGTTGCAAGGCCGTGTGCAGCTGGAGGGAGCTTCGGGCTCGACGCGCGGCGCTTCGCTCGCCTACTTGCTGCAACAACCGAAGGTCTACGGCCTCGCCGTCGGCTGGGGCGCCTACAACTATTGTTTCTATCTTCTGCTTGCGTGGCTTCCCAGCTACCTTTCGCTTTCGCTGCACGTTGATTTGCTGCACTCCGTGCTGTACACGGGCGTCCCGTGGCTCTTTGCCACGTTCACGGATCTACTAGTGGGTGGATGGCTGGTGGATGCTTTGATTCGCCGTGGCGGTGATCCGAGCAGTGTGCGTCAAACGGTGCTGGTCGTCGGAACTGGATTTGGACTTGGAATTTTAGGCGCTGCGCACGCACACTCTCCCGTGACGGCCCTTATCTGGATCAGCATTTCTTTAGGTGGGCTGGCGGCGGCCGCTCCAGTTGCGTGGACGATTCCGTCTCTGATCGCGCCGCGCGAAAGCGTCGGCAGACTCGGCGGAATCGTCAATTTCTGCGGCCAACTCGGAGCGATTTCGGCTCCGATTGTCACGGGTTACGTCGCGGAGATCACACATGCGTTTGCGTCGGCATTCGTCGTGGCCACGGCGATCTTGCTACTCGGCATTGCGGGATATGTTTTGCTGCTCGGCCGCATCGAACCAATTCCGGAGCCTGGGTGAAATGATTTCCCTATGTGAGCGAGATCGTCCTCAAAAATCACTCTGCGGCCTGGAGGTCCCATGAAGATGGAGTTTCGTGTCCGTAGAAAAGTTGCGCAGTGGACTTTTCTTACGGTCCTAGCCCTGGCTGCGCTTGTTTCGATTCACGCGGCGACTGCCGCGACAAAAGATCGCGTTTACATCGGAACTTATACCGAGCACGGCAGCCAGGGCATTTATATTTGCCAGTTCGATCCTTCGAACGGGAGTCTAAGTACTCCCGAGCTGGCCGCAGTGACGGCGGATCCATCTTTTCTGGCGGTTGCGCCCAGCCGCCGGTTTCTTTACACCATCAACGAAACCGATCACTTCAACGGCCAGCCCACCGGAGGCGTAAGCGCGTTCTCAATCGATCGCGCGACGGGCAAATTAACGCTTTTGAACCAAGTTTCTTCGCTCGCTCCAGGCCCCGCCTACATCACTCTCGATCAAACGGCGCGTTACGTCTTGGTGGCCAACTACGATGAGGGCAGCGTCGCGGTTTATCGCATCTTGCCCGATGGAAAAATTGGCGATTCCACGGCATTCCTCCGCCACATGGGCTCAAGTGTGGATCCTGAACGCCAGCAAGGGCCGCATGCGCATTCCATCGCGCTGTCTCCCGACAATCGCTTCGCGATCGTCGCCGACCTCGGACTCGATGAGTTGCTCGTTTATCCCTTCGACGCTTCTAACGGCACACTTGGCGCCCCTCGCGTGATCAAGACCGACCCGGGCGTCGGGCCGCGCCATCTCACACTGGCCGACAGCGGCAGGTTTGTCTACGTGATCAACGAAATGCGCTCTTCGCTGACGGTTTATTCTTATCATGCGAGCGGCGGGGACATGGCCTCCGTGCAAAACATTTCCACGCTTCCGAGCAGCTTCCACGGGAAGAATACTGCCGCGGAAGTCGTGCTCCATCCTTCGGGCAATTTTCTCTACGCCTCGAATCGCGGCGACGACAACAGCATCGCTGTTTTTGCCGTGGACCACGCGAAAGGCACACTCACTCTGGTCGAGTTTGTTCCGACGGGAGGACGGACCCCGCGCAATTTTGCGATCGATCCCTCGGGCCAATGGTTAGTCGCCGCGAATCAAGACTCCAACAACATCGTCACGTTTCGCATCAACACGAAATCGGGCCGCTTGACTCCGGCCGGCCAATCAATCGAGGTCAATTCCCCCACCATGGTAGATTTCGTACCTCTCGGAAGCGGGAAATAGCGAGCGATCTTCTTGCGTTGCCAAATTCGTTGACAAGGGCCGGGCCATGGGTTACGGTTTAGTTGTTATGAACGTGCGGGTACATTCCTTTCTCCATCACCATCACACCATACCGTGCCCGCGGTGGTGTGACTAGCTAGACGCAAAATTAGCTGGACTCATCAGCCCGCTGGCGCCAAACGCGCTAGCGGGCTTTTTGTTTTTCGGGAGATGAAATGGACCTCGACTTCGAAAAAGAAAATGGCTTGATACCGGCTATCGTTCAGGACTGCGCGAGCAACGAAGTCCTAATGCTGGGATTTATGAATCGCGAGGCTCTGGCCAAAACTCGCGAGACGGGCTTTGTGACCTTCTACAGCCGCTCACGGAAAAAATTGTGGACCAAAGGCGAAAGGAGCGGCCAAAAACTTCTGCTCCGCGAATTGCGCGTGGATTGCGACCAAGATGCGCTGCTGGTCCGCGCGGAACCGTCCGGCGGCGCGGTATGCCATGAAGGCTACCGCAGCTGCTTTTTCCGGCGGGTTGAAGCCGACGATAGCGCAGCCGTCGTCGCCGAACGCATATTTTCTCCCGCGGAACTTTATGGCCGGGGCCAGAAACAATGAGCGCGCTTAAGCTCGGCATCCCCAAAGGCAGTCTGCAGGAATCCACAGTGGAACTCTTCGCGCGCGCCGGCTGGCGCATCTCCGTGAATTCGCGCAACTATTTTCCCGCGATTGATGATCCGGAGGTGGAATGCATGCTGGTGCGCGCGCAGGAAATGGCGCGTTACGTCGGCAGCGGCGCGCTCGACGCGGGAATCACCGGCAAGGATTGGATCCTCGAAACCAGCGGCGCAGTGCACGAAGTCGCCGAACTCGTCTACGCCAAGAGCAGCCTCGGACGGGTGCGCTGGGTGCTCGCGGTGGCCGAGGACTCGCCAGTGAAGAGCGTTCGCGATCTGGAAGGAAGAGTGATCGCCACCGAAGCGGTGCACCTGACCGAGCGATACTTGGAACGCCACGGAGTCCGCGCGCGCGTGGAATTTTCCTGGGGCGCCACAGAGGTGAAAGTGCCGCAGCTTGCCGATGCCATCGTGGAAGTCACGGAGACGGGCGCTTCGTTGCGCGCCAACCATCTGCGCGTTGTGGATACGCTTTTCGAATCCGCGCCGTGGTTCATCGCCAACCGCACATCCTGGCAAGATCATTGGAAGCGGGAAAAAATCGAGAATATGGTGCTGCTGCTCGAAGGCGCCATCAAAGCCTACAGCCGCGTGGGCCTGATGCTAAACGTGCGCCGCGAAGATCTTCCGGGCGTGCTCTCCGCTCTGCCGGCGTTGCGAAATCCCACCATCGCAGAATTGAGCGACCCTGCTTGGGTGGCGATCAACACCATCGTCGAGGAACGAACCGTGCGACAACTGATCCCAAAACTCAAATCGGCGCGCGCCGAAGGGATTGTTGAGTACCCGCTCAACAAGATCGTGTTCTGATGCGCGTACTTCGGCTCACGAACGCAATCGAAGAACAGATTCTGGCGCAGCGGCGCGGCCGCGATCGCACCGCGGAAGCAATTGCTTCACGAATTATCCGCGACGTGCAGCGCCGCGGAGACTCCGCACTTTTTTCCTGGACCAAGCGTTTCGATTGCGTGGCGTTGAGCCCCAGCAATACTTGGGTTTCAACGCAGGAAATGCGTGACGCATCACGCCGCGTTTCGCGCGCGTTTCGGGAGGCGGTGAACCGTACCGCGCACAATATTCGCGCCGTGGCGCGCCGTCAGAAACCTCAAGCATGGACCATAAAAGTGGAACCCGGCGTCCGCGCAAGCCAACGAGTACAACCGATCGAAACGGTGGGGTTGTACATCCCGGGCGGGCGATTCTCGCTGGTATCTACGCTATTGATGACCGCTATTCCCGCGCAAGAAGCCGGCGTACCACAAATTGTGGTGGCGAGCCCGCAACCTGGCGAGGAGTTGCTTGCCGCCGCCTGCACGCTCGGGCTCCGGCACATCGCGCGTGTAGGCGGCGCGCAAGCCATAGCGGCGCTGGCCTATGGCACCGCCACGATTCCGCGCGTGGATAAACTTTTTGGTCCGGGGAATCGCTACGTCACGGCTGCGAAACGCCTGGTGAGCGGAGATTGCGCGATTGACCTGCTCGCGGGTCCAACAGAAGCGATCGTTTTCGCCGAGCGCGGCAATCCGCGTTTCATCGCGGCGGATTTGCTCGCGCAAAGTGAGCACGACCCCGACGCTATCGCGCTGTTCGTCACCACTTCCGCGCGTTTCGGCCACGAGGTGGCGTCCGAGCTCAAGCGCCAACTATCCGCGCTTCCCAAAACGAATCCAGCCTTGCGCTCTCTCGCGAAAAACGGCGCCGTGCTCATCGCGCGCAGCTTCGCGAACGGCGTACGGTTCATCAACCGCGTCGCACCGGAACATTTGAGCTTGTCGGGCGCAGCGGCGGAATACGCGGGTCGTTTTGCAAACGCTGGAAGCATTTTTCTCGGCGATTGGAGCGCGCAATCCTTTGGCGATTATGCGACCGGCACGAACCATGTGTTGCCGACGGGCAGCGCCGCGCGCTCGCGCGGGGGCTTGTCCACGGCAGACTTCGTAAAATGCATCAGTGTGCAGAAAGTATCGCGAGCCGGTTGTGCGAGGCTTGCGCCGGTAGTCGAGCAATTTGCAAAAGCCGAAGGATTGCTCGCGCATGGACGCTCCGTCGAGGTGCGCCGATGAAACTGCCGATTCCGGTGCGCAGGGCGGTCGAGCACATTCGTTCATATCATCCGCCACTTGAAGGCCGCAGCTCCAAGTTGCGCCTGGATTTCAACGAAAACACGATGGGCTGCTCGCCCGCCGTGCTCAAGGCGCTCCGAAAACTCAGCTTCGCTGACGTTTCGATGTACCCCGAGCAGGAAACCGTGCGCTGCGAGTTCGCGCGCTACTTTGCGGTAGACCCTGGTGAACTGCTCCTCAGCAACGGCACCGATGAAGCGTTGCACTTGATCGCGGGTACGTTTCTCGAACCCGATGATTCCGTCTTGCTCGTCGAACCCACGTTCGCGATGTACCGTTTCTATTCGGAATTGGCGGGCGCGCGCATCCAGGCGTTGCGCTACGCCTCCAACCTGCAATTTCCAACGGCCCACATTCTGCAAGCGCTTCGTGAGCGTTCCGCGCCGCGAATATTCTTCCTCGCCAATCCGAATAATCCCACCGGCAATGTGCTGGAGCCTGCGGAATTGCGCCGAATTCTCGCAGCGGCCGCAAAGACGATGGTCGTCGTGGACGAAGCCTATTTCGAATATTCGGGAATTACGATTCTTCCGTGGATTCGCCAGCACAATAATCTAGTCATCACCCGCACATTTTCCAAAGCGGCTGGACTCGCTGGGCTTCGTCTCGGCTGCATCTTCGCACGTCGCGAACTGGCCGCCATTTTCCGAAAAGCGCAGTCGCCCTACCCTGTAAACACCGCCGCGTTAGTGGCAGTGCGCGCCACGATCCGCGACCGCGGCTATATGCGCCGCACCTTGCGCGAATTCCGCCGCAGCCGCACGGAACTGCAACGTGGTCTCGCCAAATTAGGGATTGAATTCTTTCCAAGTGCGGCGAATTTTATCCTGCTGAATCTGGGAGATCGCGCCAAACCAATCGTTGCGTCGCTCGCGTGCGCGGGCACACTGATCCGCGATCGCTCGTCCGATTTTGCCGGCCAAGGCTACGTGCGCATCACGATCGGCACACTCGCGCAAACTCGCCGCGTGCTACGACAACTAAAAGAGAGCCTATGAGAAAAGCGTCGCTG
Source organism: uncultured Acidobacteriota bacterium (assembly GCA_963795005.1). Taxonomy (GTDB): domain Bacteria; phylum Acidobacteriota; class Terriglobia; order Acidiferrales; family UBA7541; genus Palsa-295. The sequence goes on from CAWCGE010000006.1 coordinate 138,335, forward strand.
CATCGCAAGACCAGGGAAACCGACATCCGTGTGAAGCTGAACCTCGACGGGCGCGGCAAGGAGCGTATTGATACGGGCATACGTTTTTTCGATCACATGCTCGAGCAAATCGCACGCCACGGCGGACTCGATCTCGATTTAATCGCTCGCGGCGACCTGGACGTGGACCAGCACCACATCGTCGAAGACGCCGGCATCGCACTCGGCGAAGCCGTGAAACACGCGCTGGGCTCCAAGCGCGGGATTCTGCGCGCCGGCTACTACCTGATGCCGATGGACGAATCGCTGGCAATGGCCGCCCTCGATTTTTCAGGACGCGCTCATTTCGTCTGCAAATGGCGGCCGTTGGCCCGGCGCGTCGGCGATTTTCAGACCGAACTGCTCGAGGATTTCTTTCAGGCGTTCGCGCAGGCGGCTGGCGCGAACGTTCACTTGCGCTTCATGTACGGCCGCTCGTCGCACCATCAGATTGAAGTGATGTTCAAAGCCTTCGCGCGCGCGCTGCGGTTTGCGGTGACGCGCGATCGCCAGCTCCAGCGCGTGCTGCCCAGCACCAAGGGACTTCTGTGAAGATCGCCATTATTGATTACGGCGCGGGGAATTTGCCTTCCGTGGAGCGGGCATTTTCTCATTTGGGCGTAGAAACCGAACGCGTCACGACGCCAGAGCAGCTGCGCAGCGTCGGAGCGATTGTCCTCCCGGGGGTTGGGCATTTTTCGGCATTCGTCGCGGGCTTGCGCGAAAGGAATCTCACCGCCGCACTGCGCGCCGCGGTTGATTCGCGCGTCCCAGTGCTGGGCATTTGCCTCGGACTGCAAGCGTTGTTAACATCCAGCGAAGAAGCCCCAGGAGAATTAGGGCTCGATCTCATCCACCAGCAAGCGAAGGCCTTGCCGAAAAACGTAAAGTCGCCGCATATCGGCTGGAATCAGGTCTGGCCACTGCGGCCGGGAATTTTGCTGAAAGGAATCGCGGAGGACGCTTATTTTTACTTCGCCCATTCCTATGCGGCGGCTGTTTGCGATCCACATACCGCAGCCGTCTGCGATCACGGCTTCCCTTTCGCCGCAGTCATCGAACACGATAACTTGCTGGCGGTGCAGTTTCATCCTGAAAAGTCAGGCGCCGCGGGCGCCGCCGTTCTTCGCAATTTTGTGGAGTGTGTGCAATGACTTTGGCGCACCGGATCATTCCCTGCCTTGACGTGAACGCCGGGCGCGTCGTGAAAGGCGTCGAGTTCCAGGATTTGCGGGATATGGGCGACCCGGAAGGGCTGGCTGCGCGCTACAACCACGAAGGCGCCGACGAATTGATCCTCCTGGACATCACCGCCTCTCGCGATGGGCGTGCCACATTTCTTGAAACCATTCGCGGCGTCGCACGGCAACTGAACATTCCCTTTACCGCCGGTGGCGGCATTCGCAGCCTCGAAGATGGTCGCGCCGTGCTGCGTGCCGGCGCGGACAAAGTGACCGTAAACACCGCCGCGCTCGAGCGTCCGGAATTAATTTGCGAACTAGCTGCGCAGTTCGGCTCGCAGGCCGTCGTTCTTTCGATGGACGCAAGGAAAACTGCCGCCGGTTGGGACGTGTTCATTCGTGGTGGCAGCCAGGCGACCCGCCGCGACGCGGTGGCCTGGGCGCGAGAAGGCGCCGAACGCGGAGCGGGAGAGATTTTGTTGACTTCCATCGACCGCGACGGCACCGGCAGCGGATTTGATTGCGATTTGACGGCCACGATCGCCGCCCGTGTCTCAGTACCGGTGATTGCTTCCGGCGGCGCCAACAGGTTCGAGGATTTTCTGGACGTCTTCGACAAGGGCAAGGCGGATGCAGCGCTCGCCGCTTCCATTTTCCATTCCCAAGAGCAATCTATCGGCGAACTCAAGAAATTTCTTGCCGCTCAGGGACTACCGGTTCGCCTCAGCCAATGAGATGATCGAATAACGCGATGATTATCCCCTGCGTTGACCTGCAAGGCGGCAAGGCAGTCCAATTGATTCGTGGCCGCAAACGCGCCCTATCGGTTGACGACGTCCTCGGCTTGCTCGAGCGCTTTCGTGAATACCCGATTCTGCACGTAATTGACCTGGACGCGGCAATCGGCACCGGCTCGAACGGTCGCTGGATCAAACTTCTTTCGCGGCGCGCCAAGATGAAGCTTCGGGTAGGCGGCGGAGTCCGCACCGTCGCGCGCGCCGAGAAACTTCTGGAATGGGGCGCGGAAAAAATTATCGTGGGGAGTTCCGCGTTTCGCGACGGCAACGTGGCGCACGACTTTCTCGGTCAATTGCGCAAGCGCGTGGGGCGCAAGAATGTAATTCTCGCAATCGACACAGAGGCGGGACATATCGTCGTACGCGGCTGGCGGCAGCGGCTGGCATTGCGCCCCGATCAAGTGATTCCGCAGCTTGAACCGTATTGCTCCGAATTTCTTGCCACCTACGTGGACCGCGAAGGAACGATGCAAGGCACGAATCTCGCATGGTTCCGAAAACTCCGCCGCCTCACGAAATTGCCGATCACAGCCGCCGGCGGGATTCGCAGCCACCAAGAAGTCCGCGCGCTCAAAAAGCTGCGAATGCACGCGGCGGTAGGCATGGCGCTCTACTTGGGCAAGCTCTCACGCGATTGATCCGTTCGCACAATTTCGCAACCATTCGAGCTCAGGTCATCCCGAGCACAGCGAGGGATCTGCTTTTGGCGCAAACCCTCGGAATGCCAGGGTCCGGCGTTCTTTCGCGAGCCAGGGAGCCGTCTTCCTCAGAGTCCTTCCAGGATCGTGCGATCTTCTTTCAAGAAATACCCGCTGGCGCCACGCTTGATCATTTGCGCGCAAAGCTTCAGAATCCGCGCGGCTGCTTCTTCGGCACTCAATCCTCGTGCGTGAATATTCGAAATAAGATTGCGGTTGGCGTCGGAATGTGCCGGGCGAGGCTGGTACGCCATGTATGCAGACACACTTTCCGCAGTAGCCAGTCCCGGACGCTCGCCGATCACCAGGACAGCGATCTGCGGTTTGAGCAGCTCGCCAATCTCATTCAAAATACCCACACGGCAATACTTGATGGCAAATGTCTGACCCACGCTCCAACCGCCCGCCGCGGCTCCCGCAACAAGTAACGGCAGCAGCTCCGGAACCTGCGCGCGAACTGCCGTAACGGAGAGCCCGTCGCCAATCGCAATTTGAAAATCGGCACCCTGCGGGCAGTAGCGCAATATCTCTGTTCGCGCCGCATCGCTGAATTCTCGTCCTAAGGAAGGATGCAGCAGATATTCGTCCTTGGTGGATGCGCGCGTGCCAACTTCGAAGAGCTTCCATCTTTCGATGAATTCCGCGCCGAAAACGGCGCGTATCTCGAATTCCGCGCGCACTGCATCGCGCGCCGCAGCGTGGTCTTCGCGTAATTGCATTTGAGTTTCCGTGCGATACGCAGCGCCGGCACGTCCGGCGAGTATCCGCGCCGGCGTGCGGGCGCGAATCTTGCGCACCAGGTCGGACCAGCCGGAATTTGCAGCCAATTCGTCGCGGCGCTCAGCCATTCAAGTGATCCCCTCGAGCGACGACTCCAGGCCCTGCATCAGTAGTCGCCGCACGGAAGCATCGAATTTTGCCGGCTCCCCATCACGATAAATTCCAGTCTCCTCGAGCCACGCCAGGAATTCCGGAGCGGGGCGCAATTTGAAAATCCTGCGCACGCCAATCGCATCGTGATAACTGGTGGACTGATAATTCAGCATCACGTCGTCGCCGCACGGAACGCCCATGAAGTAGTTGCATCCTGCAGCGCCCAGCAGCAGGAGTAGAGTGTCCACTGAATTTTGATCGGCGGCGGCGTGATTCGTGTAACAAACGTCGCAACCCATCGGCAGACCCAGCAGCTTGCCCATAAAGTGGTCTTCCAGGCCCGCGCGAATGATTTGCCGTTCGTTAAAAAGATATTCCGGCCCGATAAAGCCCACGACGCTATTCACCAGAAACGGATCGAACACCCGAGCGACGCCATATGCGCGCGCCTCCAGAGTCAGCTGGTCCACGCCGCAATGCGCTTCCGCGGAAAGAGCGCTGCCCTGGCCTGTCTCGAAATACATCACGTTCGTTCCTTTCCACGCCACGTCGTTTCGCTCACGGTGATGCTCGATCACTTGCTTGTGGCCTTCTCGCAACATCGCGAGGGTGATGCCGAAGCTGCGATTCGCCGCTTGCGTGCCGGCCACGGATTGGAACAACAGATCCACGGGCGCACCGCGGCGCAGCGCCGCAAGCTGCGTTGAAATATGCGCCAGGCAGCAGGTCTGCGTTGGCACCTTGCAGGCAGTCACTAAACGATCGAGCGCACGCAGGACAGCGCCAACCGTCTCGACGGAATCGGCTGCGGGATTCACGCCGATCACCGCGTCGCCGCACCCATAGAACAAGCCCTCCAGAGCTGCCAACAGAATGCTACCCACATCGTCCACGGGATGATTCGGTTGTACGCGAATGCCCAGCACGCCGCGCTCGCCCATGGTGTTGCGGCAACGCGTGACGTTGCGAATCTTGGCCGCGGCGAGCACCAGGTCCTTATTGCTCATGATTTTTGCTACAGCCGCGGCAATTTCCGGAACGATCGCGCGCTGAATTTGCCCCAGCTCCGCTGGGCTGGTCGCGTCTTCCAGAATGTATTCGCGGAATTGGCCAACGGTCATGCTTTTGAGCGGCTGGAAGGCGCCTTGATGGAAGGAGTCGAGAATCAGGCGACTGACATCATCGTCGTCGGGATCAATCAGTGGCTGCCGCACGATTTCATCGAGCGATAGATCGGCGAGCTGGCGCTTGGCGGCGACCCGCTCGCGTTCCGAACTGGCAGCGATTCCGGCCAGTTGATCACCGGACTTTTCTTCGTTCGCCTTGGCGAAAAGCTCTCGGAGTCCGGAGAATACAAATCGCTCGGGCATATCATCTTCGCGAAAAAACGTTTTCAGGCTTCACCTGCAAACTAACATCAATCAGCAGTCAAAGGAAGCTGGCAGCGCCCCGCAGCAGCGAGGCGGCCGCGACTTATGGTCGTCAATGGCAAACCGAGTGATAAAATGAACTTGATGAGCAATCCAGCGGTTTCCAAAGACGTGATCCTCTGGGAAGTTGACGCGCAAGAGGACTTCATGAAGCCGGGCGGAAAACTCTACGTGCCCGGAGCGGAAAAACTCCTGCCAAATCTGCGTCGGCTCACGGACGTCGCTCGCGCCGGGCGCGTCTTTCTGGTTTCGCACGGCTGCGTCCATGAAATAAACGACCCGGAATTCGCACAATTCCCACCGCATTGCATCCGCGGCTCGGCGGGCGCCAAACTGATGCCCGAAGCACTGGTCGAAAAGTTCATCACCATCGCCAACGAACCCTCGGCGACACTGCCGGGCGACCTTACGCAATACCAGCAGATCATCCTGGAAAAACAAACTCTCGACATCTTCCAGAGCCGCCACGCGGAATCCCTCCTGGCGCGTCTGCCGCGCGGCGCGGAATTTATCGTGTTCGGAGTCGTGACGGAGTACTGCGTGCGTTTCGCCGCAAAAGGCCTACTGCACCGCGGGCATCGCGTCTCCGTGGTGCGGGACGCGATTGAGACGCTGAATCCGCAGGAATCCAAGCGCACACTTGATGAACTGACGGCATTGGGCGCGCGGCTCATCACAACTGATGAGGCCTTGACGCGGGTCGGCGCGTCGGCGTCGGCGACACCGACGCGTAGCAGTTCGGCGGAGGGCCTTCGTTAGTTCTTAGTTTCGCGGCGTTCGCCCGCGTCTCGTTGCGCATCAGCGCTGGATCTTCGCGCACTCTTCGTGAGTAGAACACTGTATCCGTTCTTCCGTAGGATCCCGGTTCGTGTTACATGATTCCCCCGATGGCTCGGTGCGAGTCCCGCGCGCTATATTTTCCCCTGGTCGCAGCCAGCGTGCCCGCCTTAAAAGGGGACTCATGCCGCAGACAGGCCTTCGGTTTAACGCAATATCCGTACTTTTGGCATCGATCGTCACGTTGAGTGGTTTGTTGCTGTGCATCGCCACGCCGGGCGTCGCTCGGGCAGACGGCGTAAAGTTCGTAGCCCGCGACCATGACGATTCTTTCGCAGCCGCGGCGCAAGCTGCCGAACAATCCGCGGACTCGACCGCCGGCAGACCCAGGCTCGACGCGGCGGGGCTCATGATTGATGATGATTCCGACGCGTTTCAAACACCGGTCATGTCCACGCGTGCACTTCCGGTTGCAGTGTCCTTGGATTCGAGCCCTTCGAGGTCTTCCAGGGAACACGCGCGCGCGAATGTTGCGAGCGCCTTCGACGCCAATTCCCACAGCGACTCCAGCAGCGATGCTATCAATGACTCAGCAGCTGCGCAGTGGGCGGCAAGTTTTTATGGTGCTGGAGGATTTTCCTTCTACGGCGGCGCGCCTGTGGTAGCCGGGCCTGCAGGGCAGAATTTCGCGGGTGGGGGATCTGATCGGATTGACCTGGGAAGTGCACATTCCGGTGATGGCGATTCGAATTCTTCCGACGGAGCGCGCAAGCATCACGATGGCGTAGCGCCAAGGATTACGTGGCCCGCCAGAATCTTCGGCGACGATCCTATCTCGGCTCCGGAACCGTCGTCATTGCTGATGCTGGGCTCTGGGATCTTCGCACTGGCAGGCCTGAAGCGGAAATATCAGTCGGCGAAGTAACTCTGAAACAGATCGCTGGACGCGTAACCACGATACCTCGAATCGCAAACAAAAAAAACTTCGCCGCCCCCGCGGCGAAGCCGAACACGACCAAACAAGAATCTTTAGCGCAATGCGTGCTGTAGCCGCTTGGCGGTTTTCTGCAATCTCTTCTTAAGTGCTTCGACTTCCTTCGACAACTCGTCCAATTCTTTCTTTGCCACCACGCCAGCCTTGGCAACCTTGTGCGCCGTGCGATCCGCGCGGCCGATTGCGCCCCCAATTCCTTCCGCCACCTTCGTGAGCCTGCTCTTTGCCATTTTTGCCTCCGAGTAAGAATGTATTCGCAGCCATCCTATACGCCGCCCGCATCAATCGTCAATCATTCTTGCAGGCCAAGCGCGGTATCATCTCGGAATGGAGCTAAAGGAACTGGCACGGACCGGCGTCTTTCTGCCGGAAATTGCCCTCGGCACTTCAAATTAAAGGCGGAGCCCCAGTACTTCGCCGAGCCATCGAGTTCGGAGCAATTTTCATTGATACAGCGGAGAGCTGCGGTAGCGAGGAACTCGTGGGAGAGGCCATCAGCGGAATCCGCGATCGCGTCTTACTGGCAACGAAGGCCTCTCCTGCACATTTCCGTCGCGAAGCCTTTTTGCGCGCCGCTGACGACAGCCTCACTCGCCTCAAAACTGATTACCTCGTTCCAGTTATTGGTGGTAGAAGCTTACTTGGGCAGGCGGAACACGAAGCTGATGTCTTCTTGCGTTTCGATCGGCTTACCATTCAACGTCGTAGGATTGTATTTCCACTCGCGCACCGCCGTCATGGCGGCTTGCACGAGCGATTCTGGCCCGCTCAGCGGCTGCAAACTCCTCACCTTGCCATCTGTCCCGATCACGGCATGCAATTTCACCGTACCCTCAATGCCTCGTTGTCGCGCTTCCGACGGATAGATCGGTTCGACGAGATTCGTGAGCTGGCCGATCTGCAGGTTGCGACCCCCTTGCGCGGACTGGCCTGTGGCAGGCGGCACCGGAACCATGCCTCCCGATCGAATCGCCACCGAATCGGACGCGCTTATCGGTGTTTCTGGCAGAGTTAACGTCAGCGAAGCTCCGCCTTTTTCCGCGCCCGCAGCCGTGGACGATGCATCGGTCCTAGAACTCTGCGGCATCGAAGTATTGGGTGAGGCGGAGCTTGCCTGATTTTCAGCTGGCGTCGCGGATTCGCGCGCTGCTGACCGATCCGACGTGCTCGCATCTGAATGGTTCGCGCCGGGTGCGGCTGGAATCTCCCATCGCTTACCGATTGCATCCACGATCTCAATCTCAAGCGGCTTTGTGGCAGCTCCAGCAGGATCCCCGGTTGACGCCGTGCTTGACGGAGCGGCTTGCGGAGTATCCGTCGTTGGCTGCGGTGCGCTCTGCGGGTGCGCAGGCTCGTCGGTCTGGCCGATCACGCTGTTCAACGCTCCCCGCCGCACCGCCATCCCCGCAACGAATGAAATCAGGGCAAGCAACAGTATGAGTGCGGCAACGAACCATCCGCTCTGCAGCTTCACTCGATAGCTTTTCCAGCCATCATCATCAGGGACGTACGCGGGACGATGCGGTCTGACGAAAAGCGGCGCGTCGGCGGTGGTGGTCGGAGTTTTCGACAGGCCGAGTGCAGGGTTAGAGAAACCCATGCTCGGCGCGCCGTGCGTACCGCTGATTCCGTTGAATGTAGAAACCGGAAGCTCTGCAGTCTCTGCGGGCATTGGGACCAATGGCACAACGACAGTCGGCTCAACTTCCAAGATTCGCTCGGGCGGTAATCCTCGCGCGGCGGCTTGCGTTGCTACCGGTGCGTCTATTTCGTCGGCAATCTCGTCAGCCTCCTCCACAACCACCTCATCAGTTACTTCCTTGCTCTCGACAACGGCCTCATGCTCGGCAACGAACTCATTCTGGAATGCGAGTTCGTCGTCCACGATTTTGTTTTGAACACCGGTCGATACCGGTTCAGCCGGGACCGGCGCGCCCATGCTGGGCCGAACTGGCGCTGCAGTCTCAGCCACGCTCTCGCCGTCTTCTTCTTCCGCGGAAGCTTCGGGCGATTCCTCGCGCGCGATCCATTTTCGGATTTGCCCCAGCGCATCTTCGGAAAGATCAACAAAGCGCAGCCCGGCTTCCTTGCGCGTTGGTCCCACCCACACGACCTTGGCGCGTACTTCCAACCGCTTCCTGCTTCCCGGAAGCTGCAGGCGAATCAAAACAGGTCCTTCTTCCAGCCCTTGTGCCGCTTGAATCCGGATGCCACCTTCGCTCACGTTCAGCACAATGCCGCCGTTGTTTTCGCCCAAATCCACATAGCTGAGAGAGGAAACGCGCTGGCGGACATGCTGGCGCCGGTCCTTAACCGGGATGGAAGCCGGCCTGGAACCGCTATTTTGTTCTGGAATTTCAGTCATGGATGACGCTTGTGATCCAGGGCTGTTCGCAGTAAGCCCGGTTTTCGTCATTCTACCCCGGGGCTCCGCCCGCTTCAACGCTCGGAAAATAGCTCCGCCGGCGGGTCATGGCGCTAATTCACAGCTGCGGCTGCCACCGGCACCTGCAATTCCTGCCAGCCACCGGGAAGTTCGATCTGAATGTGCGTCGCCTGATCGAACAGGACGAATCCACTAATGCTTCCGACTTGCTGTGCAACCAGAGCACGAAATTTGTCCTGGTTGACCGGCCCGATTTGCCCGGCCGGCAGCTCGGATGGCCAGCTAAAAGATTGCGTGCACTGCAGCGCGATGCGCGTGCGATTTTTCGCCGGCAGAAACACGGAATGATCGAGCTCCATCGAATCGTCGGAACTCAAACTGCCGTTGGATTTCAGCCGCGTCATGACCACGGTTCCCGGCCCTTTGGTGAGCCGGTAGTCCGAATCGCCACTGTTATCGAGGTCGTAGAAAAAGACCAGTTGGACGTGCGAGGGATCCACCTCGTGAACCTGCAGACCGGTAAAGGTGCCGTGTACGGACGCGGAATTCCACGCTGCGGCCTGTGCCGCCTTCGCTACGGGCTCCTGACGCTGCGCTCTAGGCAAAATCTGGATGACAATGAGCGCCAGCACGCATATTGCCAGGACGGAGATCAGCAGCTTTCTCATTGCAGTGACCAAACTCCAGAATCTACCACAGTGGGCAAGCTACCATGAAACGCGGCCTGCGGGCGTTCCGATCTTCCATTGGTTTCGCCAGCTGCCGGCGCGGGATGCGTCATTCCTCGAGGTATTTCACAAACACCACTTCGTTCTGTTTCTCGTTGTAAAGCAGTTCGTCCACATTGGCCTGCGTCAGCAGCAAGCCAAATCCACCGGGCCGCAGCCCCTTATCCTGTCGAATCTGGTCGTGTTTCGTGGGTTCGTCGGCCTCATGTGAGATCGCGGCATGTTCCAGGTCCGTGAATTTGAATCCCGGTCCGGGATCCGCGATGCGATACATCAGCATTCGTCGCGCGCGCAGATAGGAAATCCGCACCTTGCGGTTGGGATCGAGCTTGCCACCCCATTCCACGGCATTCAGCAAGAGTTCATGAAACGCTTGCCCGACCGAGCGGCGCACGTCCTCCGAAAGCCCGCTCTTCAAATGCGCCATGAAGGCTTCGATTCTTTCCGCTTCTTCGAGTGAACACGGCACGACCAATTCCACCCACGTGGGGCTGGCGGAAACCACCTCGATCGAACCTTGCCCTGCCTTTTTCGCCAAAGTTTCCTTCACCAGGATCACCAGGGCTTGCGGATCAATGGGCTTCGCCACGTAGGTGTACGCTTCTTCGCGAAGGGCGCTGAGCAGCGTCTGCGGCGTGTCGTCCGAGGTCATCACGATCACTTTCGGCCGCGTCTTCGCGTTGCGCAGTTTGGCCAGCACTTCCAAGCCGTTCATTTTCGGCATCCACACGTCCAGCAACGCCAGGTCAAATTTGCCTTCCTTCAACTTTTTCAAAGTTGTCGCGCCATCTTCCGCCGCCACCACGGTGAATTTCTGAGCCCGCAGCGTCTCGGAAAGAAGCAAGCGCGTGGTACGGTCATCATCGGCAACTAGAATGCGCGTCATCGTTTCCTCCCGGTTAAATGATGTGAACGAGGCTGCCGCTGCGATTTCGTTTTTTGTGCGCCGATTGTGTGCAAGGCCGGCAAGAGCAGCGCGATCTGGTCTTCCAACGTCGCGTAGAGTTCCCAGGCGCCGTCGAGTTTACCCTGCCGCGCGGCTCTTTCCATTTCTCGAGAGGTCTCCAGCGCCGCCGAGTCGCCGAAGTTCCCAATGGAACCCTTGAGAGCGTGGGCCGCATCAGCCAGCGCCACAGCATCGTGCGCCGTCAGTGCATTGCGAATCCGGTTCATCATTCGCGGACAATCCTCGCGGAAAGTTTTCACGATATTCCGCAGCAGTTTCCGGTTCCCGCTGAATCGCGTGAGCAGCGCTTTTTCGTCAAGCGCACCTTCAGCACTCTTCGTTTCGTTGTTGTCGCCGGGTTCGCTCCTCGCGGAGTGTTCCGAAATTCCCTCCACGGTTTGCAGAAACGTCTTGGGATCAATCGGCTTTGCCAAGTAGCCGTCCATCCCTGATTCGATGCACTGCTCGCGGTCTCCCTGCATGGCATGCGCCGTCATGGCGATGATCGGAAGATGACGTCCGCTGGCTTTCTCCTTTTCACGGATGATTCGGGTGGCCTCCAGGCCGCCCATTTCCGGCATCTGCACGTCCATCAGCACCAGATCGAAATTATGCCGCTCGATTGCTTCCAGGGCCTGCCGCCCGTTTTCAGCCACAATTACGGAGTGTCCACGCCGCTCGATCAGGTGCACGGCGATTTCCTGATTCACGGGATTATCCTCGGCCAATAGAATGCGCAAAGGTTGGCGAGCCGAGCGGGATCGCCTCGGCGCGTTAGAGGGACGCGCCTTTTGCCGGCCCGCCACGCGCAACGCCGTAACAATCGCGTCCCATAGTTCCGACTGCTTTGCCGGCTTCGTCACTGACGCCGCAGCGCCTAAGCTCTTGGCCCGCGCCATATCTTCACTATGACCAGCCGAAGTGAGGATAATGACCGTGATGCCGTGCAAATGCGGATCTTGTTTCACTCGCGCGGCCACGTCAAAACCGTTCATTCCCGGCATGTGCGCGTCGAGTAGCAGCAAACGGAAAGGATGGCCATCCCGGTGCGCGCGGTGCAGAGCGTCGATCGCCGACGGCCCATCTTTCGCGGTGACCGGTTTCATCCGCCAATTGGCGATCATTTCCTCCAGGATGTGGCGGCTGGTGGCATTGTCATCTACTACCAGCACGGACAGGTCGCGCAGTTTCACGGGCGCCGATTCTTCCACTTTTTCCGTGGACGTTTGCGGGCGGGCGAAGTGGGCCGTGAAATGGAACGTGCTGCCCCTTCCCACTTCGCTTTCCACCCACATGATTCCGCCCATCAACTCGCAAAGTTGCGCCGAAATCGCCAGGCCCAATCCGGTGCCGCCGTACTTCCGGGTTGTGGAGGTGTCCGCCTGCGCGAACGCTTCGAAAATCCGCTGCTGTTTTTCCACCGGGATACCGATCCCGGTGTCGGTCACCGAAAAATGCAGCAAGATATCGTCTTTCGCTTGCGATTCCAAATTGGCTCGCAGCACCACTTCCCCGCTCTCGGTAAACTTGATGGCGTTGCCGACCAGGTTCACCACAATCCGCCGCAGCCGGTCCGGATCGCCGATCAGCGCATCTGGAACATCCGCCGGAAAATGCGAGGCCAGTTCGATTTCCTTCTCTTGCGCGCGCAAAGCCAGTGATTTTAAAGCGTCTTCAATCGAGTCACGCAGACGGAATTCCAGGTGCTCCAATACTTCCTTGCCCGCTTCGACCTTCGAAAAATCGAGTATGTCGTTGATCAGATTCAGCAGCGAACCCGCCGAGCTCTTGACTGTCTCCAGATATTGCCGCTGCTCGGGAGACATTTTCGTTTCCAGCGCCAGGTCCGTCATGCCGATGACGGCGTTCATCGGCGTGCGGATTTCATGGCTCATATTCGCCAGGAACTCGCTCTTCGCACGCGTGGCATCCTCCGCCTTCGCTTTGGCGATCTCCAATTCCTTCACTAACTGCGCCAGGCGGCGGGCATCCTCCTGCTGCGCGTGGCGCGCTGCTTCCAGGTAATCGGCATACAGCTTCAGTTCCATCTCCGCGCGCCGCCGCTCGATGAATTGTCCGATCTGGCTTCCGATCGAATCGAACATCTCCATCAGGTCCGGCTCCAGTTTGCGGCGCTGCCGGGTGAAAAATTCGATCACGCCCGCCACGTGATCTCCCAGCCGTATCGGAAAGGCAAATGCCGAGTGCAACCCTTCCGCAATCGCAAAAGCCCCGCGCGGAAAATTGGGCCCCTGCTGTATATCCGGAAGCCATGCCGGTTGGCAGGATTCCCAGACGCGCCCCGGAAGACCCATGCCTCGTCTGAAGTGTGATTTTCGTGTGGCCTCGACGAACGTCGGGAAATTCAGATTTGGCGGGTGCCACAAATCCATGCAGCGCAAAACATTTACGGTGTCGTCGACGCGCCAAAGCGCTCCCAGATCCCAGCTAAGCCCTTCGCAGATGGACATCAATAGGTACGGCACCGCCGCGTCCAGCGATTCCGCTTCCGCCAGCACCCGCGTCACTGCGTAGCCGGTCGAGAGCCTGCGTTCGGCTTCTTTGCTCCGGGTAATATCCCGCGCCACCGCAAATACCCGCTTTTGCTCCATGCTGGGAGTCGCGTTCCACAACAACCAGCGGTAGGAGCCGTCGGCGCAGCGATAACGGTTCTCAAAGGAAATTGCCTGCTCGCCTTCGTCAATTCTCTGCGCCACCGCTTCGGTGCGATCACGATCGTCCGGATGGACAAACTCGGCGTACGGTTTCGAGAGCAGCTCCTCGACGGGAATTCCCAGCACCTTCTCCCAGGCCGGATTGATGCGCTTGAAGTACCCGTCGAAGCCAGCGATGCACAGCATGTCCAGCGACAGCGTAAATAGTTGATCGAGTTCTTCTTCAGTGAGGCGGCGTTCGCGCATCGCCTTCGACAAATCCGCGACGCTGCGGCGCAATTCCAACTGCGTAACCACCAGATTGCTCAACGCTTTCAGAGCATCTTTCTGTTCCGGCGACAAATTGCGCGGCACGTGGTCTATCACGCACAGCGTCCCGAGCGCGTAACCTTCCTGCGTGATCAGCGGCGCTCCCGCGTAGAAACGGACGTTCGGCGCTCCGGTGACGAGCGGATTTGTGCGAAACCGTTCGTCGGCCAGCGCGTCCGGGACCACCATCACATCCGGCTGCAGGATGGCGTGCGCGCAGAACGCCACGTCACGCGGCGTTTCGGGCTCTTCCAGCCCAATTTTGGATTTGAACCACTGCCGGTCGGCATCCACCAGGCTGACCAGCGCAATCGGAGTCCCGCAGATCAGTGCGGCCAGGCGCGATAGATCGTCAAATTCTTGTTCGGGGAACGTATCAAGGACTGCGTAGCGCTGGAGCGCGTCGAGTCTCGCCGTTTCGTTCTCAGGTGGACGCGCTTTCATGGCACGCGGGCAGGGTCCCGGCTTCGCGTCATCTTATGGCGGCTGCCGAGCCTAAGTCAACGAATCGCACAGCCGAGGCGTCCGCCAATTTAGAAAGAGTGCGGCGACGCTCGCTTTGCCAGAAGCCGCACCGCGCCGGGTCGATCTGGGCTTGGTCCGGCGTCGCGGCACTTTCGAGAATCTTCAGGGCGCGCTGCGCGGGAGGCTCGGCGGCTGCAAAGTCACGTTGTGCCGAATAAATCAGGGCCACATCTTGCAAGCTCGTGGCGACCCGCAAGTCCTTCGGGCCAAAGTTCTGCTCCGCCACTTGCAGCGACTCCTTGGCGACAACCAGAGCTTCCGCGTATTGCTGATGGAAGTACAGATTCTGGGCTCGCGCGGATAGCGTGTCCCAGTGAGCATCTCCTTGCACGAACGCCAGCGCTATCCCGCACGGCAACAGCGCAATCGCTTAAAGAACGGCAGCAACAAAAGCCGCGCGCCACAAATCGGCTTGCATTTCGCCTTAGTTCGACGCTGTGGAGTTTTTGAGAATGAGAGACGCATGCCGGATTGCCGCTTAGGCTCACGTTACCATCCGCGGCCCTCTTCCTACCGGGATGCGCGAGTGCTAGCGACAAAACGCTAACGCCGCGCGCCAGCGTTCGCGCTTCGACCCATCGGCGAATCCCCTTTTCCGCAATCAGCAGGTGTCGCTCGCCGTTGCGTGTGGCGTTTACTGCTCAGAGCGCTGCGGAAATCGAAACCCCGGCCGACTGCTTTGCATCCATAATGATTGCCTTGAGAATCTCTCTGCCACTGACTGCGCTGCTCGTTTCTGCGATTGCGGGCCTGCTATTCGCCCACGAAAATTCACCGGCGCCCCAAACACCCGCCACGTCTTCTACGTTCTATCACGACGTTCTGCCGATCCTGCAGCAACATTGTCAAAGCTGCCACCGCTCCGGCGAAATTGGCCCGATGCCGCTCGTCTCCTACGATCAGACGCGCCCCTTCGCGCGCTCCATCGCCGCAGCCGTCAGCAAACGCGAAATGCCGCCGTGGTTCGCTGATCCGGACGTCGGCCACTTCTCAAACGATCCGTCACTCACGCAACGCGAAATAGATGCAATCGTATCTTGGGCGAATAACGCCGCGCCCGCTGGCGATCCCGAAGACGCACCTCCAGCAAAAAACTGGCCACAAGGTTGGATGATTCCGCATCCGGACGTCGTCGTGCAGATGTCGAAACCCGTCGCCCTTCCGGCACAAGGCGATATTGATTACACCTACGAAATCGTTCCCACCCGCTTCACCGAAGACAAATGGGTACAGATGTCCGAGATTCGCCCGGCGAGCCGCGCGAATGTGCATCACGCGGTGGTTTACGTTCGCCCCCCTGGCTCAAATTGGCTGCGCCACGCGCCGGTTGGAGTTCCCTTTACTGGCGCGGACATGAGCGACGCGCAGGATCGCGAGGACACGCACTTCAGCACCGCCGATATCTTGCTCGTCTACGCTCCGGGAAGCTCGCCCGACAATTGGCCGGAAGGCATGGCCAAATTCGTGCCAGCAGGCTCCGATCTGGTGTTTCAGATGCATTACATGTCGCGCGGTCAGCCCGCCAGCGATCGAACCGCCATCGGCATCATCTTCGCCAAGCAGCCGCCAACGAAGCGCGTCCTGACACTGCAATTGACCAATGATCGCTTCGTGATTCCGCCGGGCGTGGACGATTACCGCGTGGAAGTGCACGGCTCGCTGCCGAACGACGCGCTGCTGCTCAGCTTTTTCCCGCACATGCACCTGCGCGGAAAACGCTTCGAATACAACATCCTGCACGCCGATGGCAGGGTCGAACCGCTGCTGCGCGTGCGTTACGATTTCTACTGGCAGCTGAGTTACCGCCTCGCGGAGCCGCGCCCGTTGCAGGCCGCTACAGTGCTTCAGGCCGTCGCCTGGTACGACAACTCCAAAAATAATCCGCACAATCCTGACCCGGATGCCGCCGTCCGCTGGGGCGATCAAACCTACGATGAAATGATGGTAGGCTTCTTTGACGTAGCCGTCCGCGCGGACTTAGATAAGCCGCATTACTTCATTCGCTCGAACAATCTGCCGGAGCAAAGCCGCCAGGGCGTTGCGAAATAGAAGGGTGCGGCAAATAGGGGCTGAATTCGAAGCGCGGAACTGATTTTCTCCGTGTTCTCTGCAGTTGCTCTGTGCCCGCTGTGTTAAATCTTTTGCCTTTTTCTTCTTTCAACTTTTTACTTTGAACTGTTAACTCGAACTCCTCAGTACCCCTCAGCCTTCCCAGGCCCGCGCCCATCCTGCCCACCCTGCACCCAGCCGTCGCTGATCTCGATCGCTTCCACCCGCGCCGTCACTTGCGGATTCCCAACCTGGACCGCGTAGCCCATCCGCTGGAGCAGTGCGATCGTATCCGGCGAAACTCCCTTTTCCACATCCAGCCGGTCCGGCTTCCATTGTTGATGCACGCGCGGAAAATCCACCGCGTCCTGCACGTTCATTCCAAAGTCAATCACGTTGAGAATCACTTGTAAGACGGCTGTGATGATCACGGGCCCACCCGGCGCGCCCAGAACCACAAACGGCTTGCCGTCCTTCACAATAATCGTAGGCACCATGGACGAAAGCGGCCGCTTCCCCGGCGCTATCGCGTTGGCCTCGCCTTGCACTAATTCGAACATGTTCGGCGCACCAGGCTTTGCCGCGAAATCATCCATCTCGTCGTTCAGCAGAAATCCCGCGCCCGGCACGGTGACTCCGCTGCCATACGCGTCATTCAGGGTGTAGGTCACCGCGACGGAGTTACCCTCCTCATCCACGATGCTGTAGTGCGTCGTGTTCCCACCTTCGCTCCCCGCGGGAAGGCCGGGATTCACCGAATCGCTCGGCGTAGCATGCTCGGGATCAATCGTCGCGCGCCGCGCTTGCACGTAGGATGGAGCGAGCAGCGCGGAAATCGGATTCTTCACGAAATCGGGATCGCCCAGATACTGGCTGCGGTCCGCATAGAATCGCCGCATCACTTCCGCCATGTAGTGATAAGCCTCCGCGGAGCCCGCTCCATATTTTTCGTAGCCGGTAGTGTTCAACATCGCCAGCATCTGCAGCAATCCGACTCCGCCGGAACTCGGTGGCGGCGACGTAATGATGCGATAGCCCTTGTAATCCCCTTCCAAAGGCGCGCGCTCCACCGCTTTGTAATCGTGCAAGTCCGCGAGCGTAATCAACCCGCCGTTTTTCGCCATCGCGTTGGCCAGCAGTTGCGCCGTCTCACCTTCGTAAAAGTCTTGCGCGCCAAGACGCGCGATGCGCTCGAGTGTGCGCGCCAACTCCGGTTGGCGGAAGGTTTCTTGCCAGTCGTAAAACGCGCCTCCCTTCAGAAAAATTCGCTGCGATTCTGGAAATTGCGAAAGCCGCGGCGCCGCGCGCCGCCAGGAGTTCATCTGCCAACGCGAAACCGGAAAACCCTTCTCTGCAAGCGCCATGGCGGGACTCACCAAGTCGGCCCACGGTTTTCGCCCGTATTTCTTGTGCGCCAGTTCGAATCCGCGAACCGTACCCGGCACGCCGACCGAGCGCCATCCCACCACACTGTCGTTTGTCGGATGGTCGTGCGGGTCCAGATACATGTCGGGTTTCGCGCGGCCTGGCGCCTTCTCGCGAAAATCAATGAACGAAGCCCGCCCGTCGGCCATGCGGATGAGCATGAACCCTCCACCGCCCAGGTTTCCCGCATAAGGATGAGTCACGGCCAGCGCGAAACCCACCGCCACGGCGGCATCCACCGCGTTGCCTCCAGCGCGCAAAATGGACACGCCGAGGCCGGTCGCCAGATCTTCTTGCGCGACGACCATCGCTTTGCGGCCGTAAACCGGGTCGCGCCCATCAACCGTCGGAACGACGAGCGCCGACATCAGCAACAACGTCACGCAGCGTCCTACATGCATTCCTATCAGCATTAGTCCTCTTAGATCACCTGCGCCAACCCGCCACGACCGCTGAAGTGCCTCCGCAGCCGTTCTCACGCCGACCCGAAGAACTGCAGGGCGCGATCACACTATTGTCTCCGAACCGGTTACCTTACACTCGCCGCTCCTGTCTCCCCCAACCACTCATCCATCCGCCCCAGCGCCTTCTGCAAAATCTCCGCGTCTCCGCCGAAACCAAACCTCACGAACGATTGCATCCCCAGTTGCTCGCCGGGCACCAGCAGCACGCTCTTCTTCACGCGCAGCTCTTCGCCCATCTGTGCCGAATTCCTACCGTCGCGCAGACCTGCCCACGCGATGGCGCCTGCTCGCGGCGGAACATGCGAAAAAATATCTGCATGCGAATCAAGCCACGCGCGCAAGGGCGGATAATTTCGCCGCAAAATCTCCCGCGTGCGCTGCAAAATCCACCCGCGCCGCTGTGGCTCCAGCGCTACGGACGCGAGGCGGTCCGTCAGCATCGTCGGGCCGATGCTGGTGTAATCGTGATAACTCCACAGCTTCTCGATCATTTTCGCCGGACCGACCACCCATCCCGTGCGCAGGCCGGGCAAACTGTATGCCTTCGACAAGCCGGCCGTGCACAAAATCCTTTCGTAGCCGCTGCCCCAGAAACTCGCTGTCAACTCACCGTCGAATTCCGCGCCCCGGTACACTTCGTCGGAAAGCACCCAAGCGCCCACTTTCGCGGCCGCCGCCACCACCGCCGCGCACATGTCGTCGCGCAGCACCGCGCCCGTTGGATTGCTCGGATTGCAAATGGCGATCAGCTTCGTCTTCTCCGTCACCACGCGCGGCAAATCGTCCACATTGATGCCCCAATCCAGCGATTCGCGCAGCCACAGGGGCTTCACCGTCGCGCCGAACGCGCGCGCCACTCCCGCAATCTGCATGTAATTCGGCATCATGAAGACGACTTCTTCCCCCGGCTCGATCAGCGCCCAAGTGGATACGTAATTCGCTTCCGAGCCGCCGCACGTCACCAGCACGTTTTCCGCTGTCGCTCCGGGATACAAGTTTGCGATCAGCGAACGCAACTCCTGGCTGCCGTTGGTCTGCGGATAGAGCAGCTGCACGTCGAGAATCTTCTGCAGTTGTTCCGGATCGGGCACCAGTTCCGCTGTCGCCAGCGGATGCACTCCGCTCTCCGAAATATTCAGTTCGACCTTGTTTTCCCACACCGACTGCCAGCGCTCCAGCTCAAACGGCTCTATCTGCATTGACCTCACCTCGAAATTTAAAGGTGGCAGTAGGCAAATCCGCCGTGCTACCACGCGTCAAAAATGTAAGCGAATGCGCCCCCTTTCCCAAATGAATTCCGCGCCTCAACCAGACATCATCGAAATTGCCATCCATCGCCGAGTTCACTCGGACTCTCCGTGACCTCCGGTTTTACTCTGTGCACTCTGTGTTAAATCCTTTGACTCCGCCTTTCTCTGCGTTCTCTGCTCTGACTCTGCGCCCTCTGCGTTAAATCTTTTGACTTTGCAGTTGATTCGAAGAGAATGATTTGCGCATGTTTCAAGGCATTGGCGACGCAGGGGAACGCACCGAGAGGCGGTCCGATGACCCAAGGAATCAGGATACGGGGATTACTGGTGGCAATTCTGATTTTCAGTGCGTTCCCTAGCGCCGCGCTAGCGCAAAACTCACCACCATCGCAAAGGTCAACGAGCAACGATGGCACCTGGTCCTTTGCCGTCTCCGGCGACTCCCGCAATTGCGGTGACGTGGTCATGCCCGCCATCGCCGCGGGTGTGTTGAAGGACAACGCTTCCTTCTACTGGCATCTCGGCGACTTCCGCAAAAATTCCGACTTCGACGAAGACATTCAGCACCAGCCCGACAACATCGCCAAGCCACTGAGCATCAGCCGCTATCAACAGATCGTCTGGGACGATTTCATACAGAGTCAGCTCGCGGCTTTCGGTACGTTGCCGGTTTTC
This sequence comes from uncultured Acidobacteriota bacterium, assembly GCA_963795005.1. Lineage (GTDB taxonomy): Bacteria > Acidobacteriota > Terriglobia > Acidiferrales > UBA7541 > Palsa-295. The sequence continues at coordinate 158,535 of CAWCGE010000006.1, forward strand.
CTCGGAATTGGAAACCATGAAACGGTGTGGCCGCACACCCGTGAAATGTACCTGATTCAATTCGCCGACTGGCTCGACACACCGGTCCTGCGGAGGCAGCGGCTCAGCGACGATGGCAACGCTCACAAACTCACGACTTACTATCACTGGATTCAAGGTGGCGTGGATTTCATCACCCTCGACAACGCCGTCAACAGCGAGTTCGACGAAGAACAGTTGAAGTGGTTCGAAAAAATATTGCAGCTCGACGTTGCCAACCCGCAAACTCACACGATCGTGGTCGGCATGCACGAGCCGTTGCCGGACAGCATCGCCGAGAATCATGCCATGGACGCGACGCCCGCCGGCATCGCCAGCGGCCGCCACGTCTATGCCGGCCTGCTGAAAGCACAGAACGAGGCGCACAAACACGTGTATGTGATCGGCAGCCATCAGCACTTTTACATGGCGGGCATTTTCAATACGGATTACTGGCGCGCCAATGGCGGCGTCCTGCCCGGTTGGATCATAGGGTCGGCGGGCGCCGTGCGTTACGCCCTGCCGACTGACCATGCCGGTGCGACGGCAGCGGAAACGCACGTGTACGGATTTCTGCTCGGCACGGCGAAGCCCAGCGGCGAAATTGATTTCGCGTTCCACAAGATCAACGAATCCGACGTACCGGCCTACGTGGTAGACAAGTACAAACAAGATTTCGTGCACTGGTGCTTCGCGGAGAATTTTTCCGCTCATTGATGCATCTAATTCTTTGGAGGCTCCCGGAAAAATGGCCCCACAAACGGAGCAAGCCCGCACCGAGCAAGTGCGACCGAACCCGGAACGAATTTTTGAGACGCTGAACGCGTATCAAAAGACCGCCGCGCTGAAAACGGCCATCGAGCTGGACGTGTTCACAGCCGTCGCGGAGGGCGTCACGACGCACGCGGCCCTCGCCAAGCGCTGCCAGGCCAGCGAACGAGGTATGCGCATTCTCTGCGACTATCTCGTCGTCAACGGTTTCCTGACCAAAAACGAAGGTCACTACGGCTCGACTCCGGACGCCGCAACTTTTCTCGATCGCCGTTCGCCAACCTATGTAGGCGCCGCGGCTAAATTCCTCGCCCTTCCGGAAATGATGAACCTCTACTACGACCTCCCCGCCATTGTTCGCGCGGGTGGCTCAATAAAGGGCGAAGAAGGCACCGCGGAGCCAGACAGCGCGAAGTGGGTGGAATTTGCCCGCTCGATGAGCGGTTTGCAGCGGATGCCCGCCGAAGCCCTTGCCGGACTTCTCGAAGCGAGGTCAGGACAGAAATGGAAAGTGCTGGACATCGCCGCGGGCCACGGCATGTACGGCGTCACCATCGCCAAACAAAATCCCAACGCCGAAATTTTCGCCGTGGATTGGCCGCAAGTTCTGAAAGTTGCCGGGGAGAATGCCGAGGCTGCGGGAGTGCGCGCGCGCTTTCATGAACTGCCGGGAAGCGCGTTCGACGTGGACTTCGGAAAGGACTACGACGTCGTGCTGCTTACCGGATTCTTGCACCACTTCGATCAGCAGACGATTATTTCTTTACTGCGCAGGGTTCACGCCGCGTTAAAACCGGGCGGCCGCGCTGTCAGTGCGGAATTCGTGCCCAATGAAGATCGCGTCAGCCCGCCCGCGCCCGCCGCTTTTAGCATGATCATGCTGGGCACCACGCGCGCCGGTGACGCCTACACTTTCGCCGAATACGACGAAATGTTTCGCCAGGCGGGATTTAATTCGAATGAGATTCACCGCGCGCCCGGGCCGCAAAGCTTCATAATCTCGAAAAAATAAGCGCCCGTGAATCAGCTCTTCTACGGCCCGCCGAACGCGAGCGTCAGCAAGGTGTGCTGCTCCATTTCGTGGGCCTTGTGCGAGCCGGTGGCGGGACTGGCGCTGGCCGAGCGCTTGATGGAACGCACCCCGCGCCCGCGCGCCAGCCGCTCCAGGCGCGGCAGCAGGAACGCCAGCGCGCCCATATTAGCCGGCTCTTCCTGCACCCAAACAAAATCCCGCGCGTTCGAGTGCCGGTCCATCTCGGCGGCTAGCTCGGCTTCCGGAAAAGGATAAAGCTGCTCGAGGAAAATAATCGCCGTCGAAGAATCCTTGCGGCGTTTCCGCTCGGCGGTCAATTCGTGCCCGATCTTGCCGGTGCAAAGCAGGACGCGCGTCGCCGAGCCATCGCCCGCGTCGGGAATCACGTTCTGGAAACGTGGCACGACCAGATCCGCAAGGCTGGAACTGGCCGCGGGATTTCGCAGCATGCTCTTGGGCGTAAAAACCACGAGCGGTTTGCGCCATGCGCGCAGCGCCTGCCGCCGCAACAAATGAAAATACTGCGCAGCGGTCGAAGGCTGGCAAATCTGCATATTGTCGCGTGCCGCCAGCTGCAAAAATCGCTCGATCCGCGCGCTGGAATGTTCCGGCCCCTGCCCTTCGTATCCATGCGGCAGCAAAAGCACTACGCCGGAGAGCAGATTCCATTTGTCCTCACCCGCCGAAATAAATTGGTCAATGATGATCTGCGCGCCATTCGCAAAATCGCCGAATTGCGCTTCCCACAGCACCAGCGCTTCGGGGAAGTCGCGGCTGAATCCGTATTCAAAGCCCAGCACCGACGCTTCCGACAGCGTCGAATTGATCGCTTCAAACCACGCTTCGCCGTGCCCCACATGCTGCAGCGGCAGGTATTCTTCTTCCGTTTCGATATCAATCAGCGCCGCGTGCCGTTGATTGAACGTCCCGCGCCGGCTGTCTTGCCCGCTCAGCCGCACCGGAACCCGCTGCTTCAGCAGCGTGCCGAACGCCAACGCTTCGGCCATGCCGTAATCGAGTGGCCGTTTTCCTTGCGCCATTTCCAGGCGCTGCTCCAGCAGCTTTTTCACTTTCGGATGAATGTGAAATCCGTCGGGATAGCGTGTCAGCGCCTCGCCCACCGCCGCCAATTCCTGCTGCGATACTCCCGTATCCACTTCCAGTGAAGCGTCATAACGCCCGCCGCGATAGGGATCCCAATACGGCGGCAGCTTCCGCATCGGCGGATTTTTCTCGAGCTCCAGCGCGCTCTTCTGCGCCGCGTCCAATTCCGCGCGCACGCGTTCGACAATCGGCCCCGCATCCACGCCGATTTTTTCAGCATAGATTTGCCACAACGGCGGATGCTTTTCAATTTTGCGGTAGCGCAATGGCTGCGTGATCGTCGGATCGTCCACTTCGCTGTGCCCATGCCGGCGATAGCCGATCAGATCCACCACAACGGCCGTTCCAAATTTGTAGCGATATTCAATCGCCATGCGACCCACGCGCGCCACCGCCTCTGGATCTTCCGCGTTCACGTGAAAAACAGGAATCGGCAGCCGCTTCGCCAGGTCCGACGAAAATCGCGACGAATGGGAATCCCGCGGAATCGTAGTGAAGCCGATCAGGTTGTTCACGATGATGTGCACGGAGCCGCCCACCGTGAAGCCCTCGACTCCAGCCATATTCAACGTCTCGGCCCAGATTCCCTGCCCCGCAAATGCAGCATCGCCGTGCATGATGACCGGCACGACTTGTTGCAAGCCGGCATCGCCGCGGCGCGTTTGCTTCGCACGCGTGCGCCCGATTGCCACCGGATCCACGGCCTCCAAGTGGCTCGGGTTCGAAACCAGATGGATTCCCACCTTCTTCCCGCTGGTCGTCTCGAACGATCCGGTCGCACCCATGTGATATTTCACGTCGCCGCCACCCAGTACGCTACGCGGGTCCACATCCTCGAATCGCGCAAAAACTTCCGCTGCCCCGCGGCCCACCACGTGCACCATCACGTTCAACCGCCCGCGGTGACTCATGGCCAGCACCGCTTGCGTCGCTCCTTGCTCGGAAGCGCCATTTAAGACCGCGTCCAGCAAGGGCAGCAGCGCCGACTCTCCCTCGAGCGAATAGCGCTTTGTTCCCAGATAGCGCGTCTGCAAGACCTGTTCGAAAATTTCCGCGCGCACCAGCCAATCCAGAATCCTTTCGCGGTCCGCTTCGGGGGTCCGAAACTCCGCTTCCATGCGCTCCTGAATCCATTGCCGCTTTTCGCGCTCGGGAATGTGCATGAATTCCACGCCGATCGTGCCGCAATAGAATTGCCGCGCAGCATCCGCTTCGAGTCCGGACACTTCGAGTTCGGGCATGGCCACCGGCGCCATATCGCCCAAAGGATCGAGATTCGCTTGCAGATATCCCCACCGGCGGAAGGCGTCCCAGACGCGCTCTTGCGCGTCGGTCGTCGCCGCGGGATCCACTACTAGGTGTTGACGGCTCATCAATGTCCTCAAACCTCACAACTATTATAACGGCTGGCTCCTGAACTCGCGAGAAGCGCTCGCTAACTCTTGTCCCATACTCCCAATAACCGCCGCAGCAGTACGAATTGCCCCAAATGATAGGCATTGTGGTCGGCCAGCAGCAATGCCTGGCGCAGAATCGTCTGTCCCGTTCCGTGCGGAATCTTGGCGAACAAATCCCTCCGCGGATCCTGGAACAGTTTCGCCATCGCCTGCGTGTCCTTGGCAAATTCTTTCACGCTCTTTTCCCAGGTGGCATCGTCAGGCGGCGCCAGTGACTTCGGCCAGTACTCCGCGGGCCATTCCCGCGACACATACTTCGGATTCGTCGCAAAGTCCAGGATGTCCTCTTGCGCGATCCGCGCATGCTCCAATAATTCCCAGGCTGAATAGGGTGAGCCAGGAGGCCGGATGCCCCGGTGCGCCGGATCCAATCCGGAGAGTGCTTGCTTCCAATCCGCGTGCGCTTCGCCCCAGGTCAGCACCTTAGCCAAATATTCGCGTAGGGATTTTTCGTTGTGGCTGGAGTTCGGACGGATCTTCGGTTTCTGTTGTGTCACCTTCTTTATTTTGCGATTTGCCTTTTTGCCCTTGACCATCTTGACCTCCTCAGCGCCGCCAACAAATCCTCATTCCTCCGTTCACCTGCGCCTTGTCTATGCCCGCAGCGAAGGTTACTATCCCAGCGAAATTCCTTCAGGAGCCTCCATGACCCACAACATCTTTTCGCGCCGGGACTTTTCGCGCCTGTTTGGCCAATCGCTTGCGCTCGCTGTCGCGACCCCTCGCCTGCCGAAGCTATTCGATGCGCAGCGTCACGCTCCGGTTCCCGGCGGCGCCGTTCGCCTTAACTACAACGAGAACCCCTACGGCCCGTCGCCTCGGGCCCTTGAAGCCCTCGCCGCCTGCGGGCAAATCGCCAATCGTTATCCCGACGAAAGCTATTTTCAAGTGAGGGACACCCTGGCGCAAAAATTCAATGCGACCCGCGACAATATCGCGCTTGGCTGCGGCTCGACCGAAATCCTGCGCGCCGTGGACTGCGCTTTTCTTGATCCCGGCAAGAACGTCGTTGCCGCCGAACCAACCTTCGAGGCCGTGCTCGAATACGCGCGCGTCTTGCGCGCCCGGCCCCTAAGAATTCCCCTTACACTGGACCATCGCCACGATCTGCCCCGAATGGCCGCATCCTGCACGTCGAAAACCGGCCTGGTGTACGTCTGCAATCCCAATAATCCCACCGGCACAATCGTGACGCGCGACGAAATGGCGGCCCTGGTGCCAGCCGTGCCGCCCACCACGCTCATCCTGGTGGACGAAGCCTACTACGATTTCGCCGACGATCCAGGCTACTCCAGCGCCACCGAATTCATCGCGAAGAATCCCAACGTGATCGTCGCGCGCACCTTCTCGAAAATTTACGGCATGGCCGGAATGCGCCTGGGCTACGCTGTCGGCGCCAAAGAACCGATCGCACAGATTCGCAACCAGCTCACTCAGGATAACGGCAACGCCGCGGTACTGGCCGCCGCACTGGCCAGCCTGGCCGACAACGATCACGTCGCTTCTTGCCGCGCGCGCATCAACGGCACCCGACGCTGGCTTTGCGCCGAACTCGCCAAGGATTCCCGCGAGTTCATCCCTTCGCAAGCTAATTTCGTCATGATCGACATGGGCTCTGACACCCAGCCCTTCATTGACCAATTCCGCGCGCGCAATATCTTCGTGGGACGCCGCTTCGCCTCCATGCCAAATTTCTTGCGCGTCACCATCGGCGCACAGCAGGAAACGGAGTCATTCCTCGAAGTTCTGCGCGAAATCGCGCCCGCCCGCTCCTCGAAAGCGGCAGCATAAAACAGAACACCGCGAAAAAATCAAAAGGCCCTTCCCAGCGCTCGCGCGCCCAGAAGAGCCTTTGAAAATAGCTGTTCCCTTTACCGGGCGAGTTCCCCCGTGTCGCCCGCTAATCGCTCGGGCTCACTGCGAATTGGGAACTTCGTCCGGCCCTACAAGCCTTCGCGACGGCGTCTTACTATGCCGTTGCGGCAGTCGGCCCCAGCGTTCGCCGCTGTTGGAAACATTCGCGGCAATACACCGGGCGCCCCTGTGTGGGCTTGAAGGGGACCGTGGTTTCTTTACCGCACTGCGAGCAAACAGTCTTGGTTTCCACTCGCTGTACGCTGGGGGTTGTACCAGAACCATTACCCGCCGAGCGGTTCGCTTTGCACGCCTTGCACCGCTTGGGCTCGTTCTTGAAGCCCTTATCGGCGAAAAACATTTGCTCGCCGGCGGTGAAGACGAATTCAGCCGAACATTCGGCGCACTTCAGGACCCTATCGTGGTATTCCATACGCTGCTCCGAAGCCATGCTGGGAAAGGAGTCGCAGCGGAACATTCCGTGCCTGCCGTGCTTGGGAACTCAGTAGAAAAACCTGCGCTGCCCAAATGCCGGCCGGCACGAACTGTTTGAATGGACCCGAACAACTTGGTCGCCTAGTCTTGCTCACGCCGTTGCTTTTTCCGGAGACGTTTACGCGAGAGGGCCTCTTTGGCACGCCGCTTTTCACCCGGTTTCATGTAATAGCTGTGCTTTTTAATCTCCTTGATAATGTCCTCCGACTGCACCTTTCTCTTGAAGCGCCGGAGCGCATTTTCCAGGGATTCACCCTCTTGGATTACAACTTCTGCCACGCGTATTCACCCCCGTTCCCCGTTGATTGTTGAGTTGCACTGGTGGGATACCATCAGTGTAGCCGGTTCACACCCAAACCGGCAATTGCCAAGTTCTAATATCCTCGGCTGCCGCCTAAGTCAAGGTTTAAATTGCTCCGGCCCAGAAAAACGCACCTTAATAACTCTGCAGTAAATAATCGCGGCTGAGGTACCTCTGCGATTACTGCAGCGAAGCCCGGGTTTCTAGCGCTGCCTCGTGCCCCGCATCCTCGGTTGCTGCTAGAATGTCGCTTCGCCGGCTGCTGGCTTTTCAGGAGACTCGAACCCATGCCTCTGATGCGCAACGCGATCGGTGTGCTGTTGGCGGGCGGGCAGGGCGAACGTCTTTGGCCCTTGACGCGCGACCGCGCCAAGCCGGCCGTGCCCTTCGGCGGAATCTACCGCATCATTGACATCACCCTCTCGAATTGCCTCAATAGCGAACTCCACCGCGTTTTCGTTCTCACTCAGTACAAGGCGCTCAGCTTGAATCGCCACGTGCGCCGCGGCTGGTCCTCGCTGATGGGACACGGAGAGTACATCGAAGTCCTCACGCCGCAAATGCGCGTTTCGCAGCACTGGTATCAAGGCACCGCCGACGCCGTGTACCAAAACATCTATTCCATAGGCTCCGAGCAATCGAACTACGTCTTCATTCTTTCCGGCGACCACATCTACAAGATGAATTACCAGAAGATGCTGGAACAGCACGTGGAAGCCGGCGCGGACGTCACCGTCGCAACCTTTGAAGTGGATACGCAGCAAGCGGCGGGCAGTTTTGGCGTCATCGAAACGGACAAGGATTGGCGCATTATTGGATTTGAGGAAAAACCGGCAAATCCCAAACCCTCGCGCTTACACCCCAATAAAGTGAACGCCTCCATGGGTGTCTATCTTTTTAACACGCAGCTCCTCGTGCCCATCCTCATCGCCGACGCCGAAGATCCCAACTCCAAGCACGATTTCGGCAAGGACATCATTCCGCGCATCATCGAAAAGCACCGCGTCTTTGCCTACAACTTCCGCGACGAAAATAAAAAGGAAGAATCGTACTGGCGCGATGTCGGTACCGTCGAGGCGTATCACGAAGCCAACATGGATTTGGTTTCCGTCTCCCCGGTCTTCAACCTGTACGACAAAAGCTGGCCGCTGCACACCTGGCAGCAGCAATATCCTCCGGCCAAATTCGTTTTTGCCGATCCTTCGCGCATGGGCGTTGCGCTCGATTCTATCGTTGGCGCCGGCTCAATCATCTCCGGCGGTCGTGTTGTACATTCAGTTCTCGGCCTCGACGTGCGCGTCAATAGCTACAGCGAAGTGGAATCCTGCATCATCTTCAACCACGTGAACGTCGGACGCAGCTGCCGCATTCGCCGCGCCATCATTGATCGCCATGTGAGCCTGCCGGAAGGCACCGTCATCGGCTACGACGTCGAAACCGACCGCGCGCGTTACTCCGTCACAGAAAATGGCGTGGTAGTGGTTGTGCGCCCCGAGTCCATGATTGAAGAACCGGAATGATGCGATCCTATCTTTTTTCCGGCGTCGCCACGCGCTTCCGATGCACCCCATCCTGAAAAAACTGTCCGGCGGCAGCCGCGCCTCCATTGGCCGCTCAAATGAGGTGGTCGCCGAAGTGCTCGCTCGTCCAGCATATTTTCGGCATGTTTTTGAAGGCATCGCAAGTGATGACGCCATCGTCCGCATGCGTGCGGCCGACGCTGTGGAAAAGATCACCGCGCAACGACCCGAGCTGCTCCGGCCATTCAAGACCAAATTGTTGGCCATCGCAGGCAGCAGCGATCAACAGGAAGTTCGCTGGCATGCCGCGGCGATGCTTCCTCGTCTGGCGCTCACCCGCAAAGAGCGTGCCATCGCCCTAGATATTCTCTTCGACTATCTGCGCGACAAAAGCAGCATCGTGAAAACTTTCGCCATGCAAGCCATGTGGGACCTCGCCAGCGACACGAAACTCAAAGCGCAAATCATCCCGCTGATCGAAGAGCTGACCCTCGTTGGCACCGCCGCGATGCGCGCCCGCGGCCGCAAGCTTCTGAGCCAACGAAAGATCACTTCTCCACGCCCGCGATAGTAGGGCACGGCATGCCGTGCCCGCCGCCTTGCTGTTTCGTCGCCATCCCGACCGAAGGGAGGCTTGCCTGCCGCAGGCCGGAGCCTCTCTTCATCTTCGGCCATCGCTGCCAACAACTTGAACGGCACCCGCCGAACAGCTTACGATGCTTGTCGCTCCAAATACTCAGCAGTCATATCAGGAGACTGAATGTCCACGAAGATCACCAGCGTTCACGGCCGCGAAATCATAGATTCCCGCGGCAATCCCACGGTCGAGGCCGAAGTCCGCGTCGCAGGCGGCGCCATCGGCCGCGCAGCGGTCCCCTCCGGCGCATCCACCGGCGAACACGAAGCCATCGAGCTGCGCGACGGCGACAAATCCCGCTATCTCGGCAAAGGCGTGCGCAAAGCCGTTAGCCACGTGAATGGTGCGATCACCAAAGCCGTCACCGGCAGCGACGCCGCCGACCAAAAAGCGCTCGACCGCAAAATGATTGACGCCGATGGCACACCCAACAAATCGAATTTGGGCGCGAACGCCATCCTCGCCGTCTCGATGGCCGCCGCTCGCGCCGCCGCCGTGCAGCTCGGTGAGCCTCTCTACGAATATCTCGCTCGCTATTCGTCCGATCCGTCCGCCAACATTCTCCCTGTCCCGATGATGAACATCGTCAATGGCGGCGCGCACGCCGATAATTCCGTGGACGTGCAGGAATTCATGGTCATGCCGCTTGGCGCTCCCAATTTTTGCGAAGCGCTGCGCTGGGGCGTGGAAGTCTTCCATCACCTGAAAGCCGTGCTCAAGAAAAACGGCTACTCCACCGCCGTCGGCGATGAAGGCGGCTTCGCCCCCAACCTCAAATCCAACGAAGAAGCTCTCGAACGCGTCCTCCAAGCCATCACCGCCGCCGGCTACAAGCCCGGCGAACAAATCGCCATCGCCCTCGATCCTGCGTCGAGCGAGTTCTACGACCGCGCCTCCAAGAGATACATTTTCAAGAAGTCCGATAAATCCGCGCGCTCGTCTGAGCAAATGGTCGCGTTCTGGGAAGGCTGGGTGCGCCAATACCCCATCGTTTCCATCGAAGACGGTCTTGCTGAAGATGATTGGGACGGTTGGAAGCTTCTCACACGCGAGTTGGGGCGGCGCGAACAGCTAAATCAGCCGCCGCAGGGTATCGAACTGGACGGCGGTTCCGCGATCACGCGCAAACAGACAATTAATACAGCCGCCGAAGTCCCGGGCGTCGGAAAGAGAATCATTCAGCTCGTCGGCGACGATATTTTCGTCACCAACCCCAAAATTTTCGCGCGCGGCATCTCCGAAGGCATCGGCAACGCCATCCTGATCAAGCTGAATCAGATCGGCACGGTAAGCGAAACCATCGAAGCCGTCGAAATGGCGCGCAAAGCAAATTACGCCGCGATCGTCTCCCACCGCAGCGGCGAAACCGAGGACACGTTCCTCGCAGATTTCGTCGTAGCCATGGGCACAGGCCAAATCAAAACCGGCTCCGCCTCGCGCACCGACCGCATCGCCAAGTACAACCAGCTCCTGCGCATCGAAGAAGCCCTAGGCAGCGCCGCCCGTTTCCCTGGTCACAAGGCGCTGCATTTGTAGGGAGCGCGCACGGACAAATGTGCGAATGTGTCCGCGCCGGAGTTTGCGGTGGCAGCTGAAGGCGTAGCGGCCGGTCTGGCGCAACCAGACGGGCGTTGTTGGACTTGCCCGGACTGTCGGCCGGTATCCGCTGGCGCGCTGCGGCTGATGAGCCGCGTCGTCCGCATGCCCTACTTCAACAGCGTTATCTCCAACCCGATCGGCGTTTCCTGAATATCAATTTTCTCAAATCCGCTCTTCGCGATGAATCGCTCGAATTCATCCCGCATGTATGCGCGCTTCAACAGCATCAAACGAAACGTCAATTTCGTCACTACCGCGTTCACCGCTCCGATATTCATTTTGTCCACGTACTCGTCAATCGTCTCCTTCGGTGCGTCCCTGCGCAGGTCAATGACCAGCGCTTTCCCGCCGGGCCGCAAAACCCTCCGCATTTCCTTGAGCGCTGCAACCGGTTCCGAAAAGTTCTTGAACGCCGCGCGGCATACGATCAGATCGAAGCTGTCATCCGCAAATGGCATATGGGAAGCATTCCCTTGCCGAAAATCAACGTCCACGCCCTCTTCCCGTGCGTTCTTCCGCGCGAGTTCCACAAACGTTTTGCTGATGTCGAGCCCAGTGATCCGGTACTTTCCCATCTTGGCGAGCTCAATCGAAAAATATCCGGGCCCCGGAGCCACTTCCAGTACGCTGGCTCCTGCCGGCAAGTTCGCGGACATCCGCATCGCCAGCGCCTTGAACTCATCCATATCTTTGCGCGTGTTCTTCGCGTACCACTTCGCCACCCGCCCTTCCATTCCCAAGCCCCTGTATCCTTTGGTCCGCATGGCGCGCTCCGCGTTTCCATTCACCGAATCACACTCGGCGGAAGATGAAGCGACAGCGATTCTTTCGTCACGCGCATCCGGGACAAAATCAAATCTGCGCTTCATTTCGCCCTCCATTCATAATTACGCAGCGCGTCGCCTGGAAATTACAGAAAACTCGTACGGCCAAATGGAAGACTCGCCTTCGATAAGGTATTCTGACTCGCGACATGACCACATCATCGAAACGCCCCAAACCGATCGTCCTCAGCGTCCTCGACGGCTGGGGCTACCGCGCCGAAACCAAAGGCAACGCCATCGCCCTCGCGCGCAAGCCGAATTATGACCGCCTGCTCAAGGAATTTCCCAACACGCTGATTCACACCTCGGGCCCGTATGTCGGCTTGCCCGTAGGGCAAATGGGCAATAGCGAAGTCGGCCACCTGAATATGGGCGCGGGGCGCATCGTGCACATGGACATCACGCGCATTGACCAGCTCATCTCGAGCGGCGAATTCGCGCGCCAGCCGTTGCTGCTCGAAGCCATGGAACGTGGCCGCGCGCGACAGCTGCACTTGCTCGGCCTCGTCAGCGATGGCGGCGTTCATTCGCACATCGAGCATCTCGACGCGCTGCTGCGCATGGCCCGCGAAAATAAAGTCGCGCGCGTCTTCGTCCACTGCTTCATGGATGGGCGCGACACTCCGCCCAATAGCGGCATTGATTTCCTGCGCGCGCTCGAACAGAAAATACGCGACTGCGGCGTCGGCCAGATTGCCACCGTCATTGGCCGCTACTACGCCATGGACCGCGACAATCGCTGGGAACGCATCGAAAAATCCTACCGTGCCATGGTTCACGGCGAGGCGGACGCGAAATTCACCGATCCCATCGCCGCGATTCGCGCCAGCTACGAAAGAGGCGTCACCGACGAATTCATGGTCCCCGCCGTCGTCACCACCGAAGCGGCGCCCGGCAAGCCTGCAGTCCCGCGCGCGGTGATTCGCGACGATGACGCGGTGATCTTCTTCAATTTCCGCGCCGACCGTGCCCGCGAAACCACCCGCGCCCTCATCGAACCGAATTTCAAGGAATTCAGCGATCCCGCGCGCCCAACAAATCTGGCGTTCGTCGCCATGACCCAATACGAAAAAACCTGGCCCTGGCTGCGCTACCTGCTCGCGCCCGAAAAACTCGAACACCTCCTCGCCAACGTCTTCGCCGAACTGGAATACAAGAATCTGCGCGTCGCCGAAACCGAAAAATACGCGCACGTCACCTATTTCTTCAATGGCGGCGTCGAAAAACCCTTCGCCGGGGAAGAACGCGTCGTCGTGCCCTCGCAGAAAGTGCCCACCTACGATCTAAAACCGGAAATGTCCGCGGCGGGAGTGGCCGACACCGTGATTCACGCTATCGAAAAAGGAAACTTCGACGCCATCATCATGAACTTCGCGAACGCCGATATGGTCGGACATTCCGGAAAGCTCGAAGCAACAATCAAAGCCGTTGAAACTGTGGACGATTGCCTTGGCAGGATTTTTCAGTCGTTGCGCCCGCGCGGCGGCGCCTGGATCATCACCGCCGATCATGGAAACGCCGAAACCATGATTGATCCCCTCAGCGGCGGCCCGCACACCTATCACACCACAAATCCCGTCCCATTCATCCTGGTAACCGAAGACAGCCGCACGCAATTAAATCCCGGCGGTTCGCTCCGGGACATCGCCCCCACGCTACTCGGCGTTCTAGACGTGCAAGAACCGCGCGAAATGACCGGCCGCGACCTCCGGGTAATAAGGAAATAGCTTCTGGTAATCTTGACGGCAGTCAGCCTGCGCGCTACACAGTGCCTGGCGGCGTGAAAACATGAACGAAGGACATCGCGATCGTCCAGAGGTGCAGTTTGGAACCCTGTGGATTTCGGAAAGCTGGGTCGGCGCAGTGCTCTCGCTAGGTTTGGGCGTATTGCTTTGGGAAGCGCTTCCGGTAACGAGACTCTTTCTCTTGGGGGCACTCAGCTGCGGCGGCGTAATCCGTTTGGCGCTGTGGTGGAAACACCGTTAGCCGCTCGCCACCACTTGTCATTCCGAGCGAGGCGGGGAATCTCTCTTCGGAGTGTTCGTGGTGCAATAAAAACTGGCGCTCCTCAATCCCCCGCGGTCGGTTTCGGCGAAGTGTAGCCCTGCCGCGCGTTGATGACGACCTTCTTCTTGTGCCCCTTCTTGTCCAGCGTCGTCAGCGGATTTCCGGCTTCATCCAGAACTTCGACCTTCAACTTGTGGTATCTCCCGTCCGGTGCGGTCAGCGGAGTAAATCCGATGGTGTACTGATTGCGCAGAAACACGGCCACGGAATTGAAGATATCGTTCATTTCCCCTTCAAAACGCGGGAACCACGCCCATCCGCCGGTCATTTCCGCGAACGTCTTCAGCTGATTTTCCGCTTGCAAATAATTCACGGTGGCGAATTCCGGTCCGGTCATGCTGCGTTCGTGAATGTTCATGGCGTCCAGAGCCGCGCCCATCCCCACGCAAAAAATCGTGACATCGGTTTCTTTCATGCGCTTGAACGTCTGGTCGAGCGTGTGTTTGCTGAACGTGTCGTAGCCCGAAGCGATAACTAAAATAGACTTTTTCCCTTTCACATCGCGCAATTGGTCCAGGGTCTCTAGCACCGCATCGAATAGATTCGATTCGTGGAAATCGGGGAAATAGAGTCCAGCAATCTCCTGCTCCACGGCTTTCTTATCCTGTGTGAAATCCGAGACCAGCGTGGTTTTCAAGTCGAATGTCTTGAAGGCCACCCAGTCCTTCTGATTCAGATGTTCCAGGAAGCCATACGCCCAATATTTCCCACGGTATCCGAAGTAGCTCCACATCCGGCTGCTGAATTCCATCAGCACCACAATCGTGATGGGCGCTTCGCTCGGTCCGAAATTCGAAATTTGCTGCGGCTTGTCATCGTCGAGAACGCGAAAGTTATCCCTCTTCAATCCGGTGATGAGATTCCCGTCCTGGTCGGTCACCACCGCGTCAATATTGACGACATTCGATTGCACCGTGATCGCCACTTGCGGGGCCTGCTGCTGCGCTTGGCCCGCCGACGCGGGCTGCTGTTGTCCCGCCGGTTGCGGCGGAGCCGCGCCAGGTTGCTGGCTAGGCGGCGGTTTTGTCGGACCCTCCTGTTGCCTGGCATACGCCCGCAGCGCCGAGGGCGGCACGCCCAGCAGCGCGATCAAAATTGCCAGCAAGATTGCCTGAGTCCCTGTCTTCAGAGTATTCACACGCGTACTCCCCTCTTCCCGGCTGGTTTCGTCCAGTAAGATGCGCCTACCACCCTTCCAGGATGGTCAGCACCAAAACGCGCAAAGCCCCCGATTGCAATTCAGAAACGCCGCGCTTCCTGCTCCCCGGACGGCCTGACCCGACATGATAGTATGAGTAGTTACTCGCTCTGCGTACGAATTTCAACTTCTGGGGGGAATCCAGGATGGCGCGCTCGCGCATTCTAGCTCCGATTCTTGTCTTCATCGGTTGTTCGCTTTTTATTTTCCCTTGCCGCGCACAATCGCGGACGCATTCGCTGCAGGCTTCGCAATCTGCTCCGGCCACAAGCTCTACCCTTTCGCAGATCGAAATCGAAGCGCTAGGCTGGCTCCAGGGCCTGCTGCGCATAGACACCACCAACCCGCCGGGCAACGAACTCGTCGCCGCCCAATATATAGCCGCCATTCTCCAAAAAGAAGGCATCCAACCGGAAATCTTCGAGAGCACGCCCGGCCGCGGGTTCCTTGTCGCCCGGCTTTCTTCCAGTGCCGTGCCGGATCCCTCCCGCGCTCTGTTGTTGATGGCCCACTTGGATGTCGTAGGCGTGGACAAATCGAAATGGACCGTGGATCCCTTCGGCGCGGTGATTCAGGGGAACTATCTCTATGGACGCGGCGCCATCGACGATAAGGGAATGTTGGCCGCGAATCTTGCGGTGTTCATACAACTAAAACGCTCGAGCGCGCACCTGAATCGCGACGTGATCTTCCTCGCCGAAGGCGATGAAGAAGCCTACGGCGCGAACGGCATGTTGTTTGCCGTGGACAAGCACTGGGACAAAATCGCCGCCGGTTACGCCATCAATGAAGGCGGCGGCGTCTTCCTGAAAAACGGAAAGCCGCAATACATCGGAATTCAGGTGAGCGAGAAGGTTCCGGCGAATGTGGACGTGATCGCCAAGGGAATGTCCGGGCATGCGTCCATGCCCAGGAAAGACGATTCCGTCACCCATCTCGCAGCGGCCATTGAGAAAATTGGCAACTACGAAGCTCCCGTCCAATTCAATTCCGTCACCCGCGCTTATTTTCAGGCGCTGGCCCCGCTGCAGGATGACGAAACCGCGAAGTGGATGCGTTCGCTCGATACGGCGGACCGCGGCGAGCATGCGGCTAAAGTCATCTCCAACGACAGCCCGGCTTGGAATGCGATGTTGCGCGATACCGTCGCACCTACCATGCTGCGCGCGGGAATTCGTCCCAATTTCATTCCTTCGGAGGCGCGCGGTGTCGTGAATATCCGGCTGCTTCCGGGAAATCAGCTCACGCCTTTGCTCGCGAAATTGCAACAGCTTGTGAACGATCCCGCAGTCCAGTTCGAGCCCGAGTTGCCTCTGTCCGAAACGGCCCCCTCCTCTTCGCTTACTTCCGACTTCTACAACACCATCATCCACGCTTCGGGCAAGAAATATCCGGGCCTTCCGGTTGTTCCGGTCATGTCCACCTACTTCACGGATTCCGCGCCGTTGCGCATGCGCAGTGTGCAGGCCTATGGCGTGCTTCCTTTTCCCTTGAACGACGACGACTTTTCCCGCTTTCACGCGGACAACGAGCGCATCCCGCTCGACTCTTTTCAGAAAGGAATCGAATTCCTCTACGTTATCGTGAGCGATTTTTCGGTGACCAAATAAAAAGTGACCACTACGAGAAGAGCAAAAATAGTTTGCACCCTCGGCCCGGTTAGCTCCTCCTACAAGATGATTGACAAACTGGTTCACGCCGGAATGGACGTGGCCCGTTTGAATTTTTCGCACGGCACTCATGAAGACCGCGCCCGCATGGTCGCGGCGCTGCGCCGCGCCTCCGCTCGCTACGAGAAACCCGTGGGCATCCTGGCCGACCTCCAGGGACCCAAAATTCGCACCGGCGTCCTCGAGCAGCACAAGCCCGTACGGCTGCGTTTTGGCCAGCGGTTCACCATCACCACCCGGCACATCGTGGGAACCGAGGAAGGCGTCGGCACCACGTTTCACGCGCTACCGGAATCGGTCCAGAAAGGCGACCGCATTTTGCTCAGCGACGGCGATATCGCCCTGCGCGTCATCGCCACGCGTGGCCCCGACGTAATTACCCAGGTGGAAAATGGCGGCGAGCTTGGCGAACACAAAGGCATCAATCTTCCCGGCATCAAGCTCAACATTCCTTCGATGACGCCAAAGGATCGCCGCGATTTGGTATCGGCGCTCGCTCTCGGCGCAAATTATATTGCGTTGAGTTTTGTGCGCACCGCCGCCGATGTTCGCGCTGCCAAAAAGGCCATCGCGCGCAAAAAAAAGAAACGCCGGTCATCGCCAAACTGGAAAAGCCCGAAGCGATTGACAATCTCGACGAGATTCTCGCCGTTGCCGATTGCGTGATGGTCGCACGCGGCGACCTTGGCGTCGAGATGAGCCCGGAAAAAGTGCCGGTCGTGCAAAAACGCATCATCTCCAAAGCTCGCAACGCGCTCATACCGGTCATCACCGCGACGCAAATGCTCGATTCGATGCAGAAAAATCCTCGGCCCACGCGTGCCGAAGCTTCTGACGTCGCCAACGCCATTTTCGACGGCAGCGACGCGCTGATGCTTTCCGGCGAAACTGCCGCGGGCCTTTACCCGTTGGAATCGGTCGTGATGATGGACCGCATCATCACCGAGGCCGAAGCCAGCGTCGTGGCCTTGCCTCGCCCCGCGCGCTCGGGCGATCTGCAGATCAATGAAGCCATCGCTGAAGCCATCTGCCACGCCGCGGAAGAACTCAATCTGAAGGTCGTCGCCGTATTCACCGAATCGGGATCGTCCGCGGGATTAGTCTCGAAATACCGGCCCCGCGCGCCCATCGTCGCCTTTTCGCCGATGCAGGAAACACGCCGCCGCCTCGCGTTATATTGGGGAGTCCTGCCGCGCAGCATGGGCCGCGTCCACGATATTGACAAGCTCGCAATCGCCGCCGAGGAGCGCTTGCTCGAAGAGAAACTGGTGAAGCGCGGAGATATCGTAGGAGTAGTGGCCGGTACGCCCATCGGAACCACAGGCTCCACAAACCTCATGCGCCTGCTGCGCATCGGCGGCTAGCAATCACCGAATTGTTTTGGGTCAGGGCACGGCTTTAGCCGTGCCGCAAGCGACGAAAATGTAATTGGCTTTAGTCCGCTGAAGTTCCCTCGAAACAGCACGTCGCCGCGAATCCAACCTCAAACCTCCAACATCTGCCTTAATTTACCCAATTATCCGGATTCGACGGCGGCTTGTCCTGATGGTCGCGCACATACACTTCGAATTTCTTCTTCAGCCGCTGCTTCTTCCAATCCGAAAAATAATTCCGCACGCTATACCCGTACGACCCACGCCGCAAATAAATGTAGCCCACCAGCATCCCGCCCAGGTGGCAGACGTGGCTTACTCCGTCTCCCGTAGCGCCAATCGTGCTGAAAAATTCAATCGCGCCCATGACAATCACAAACACGCGCATAGACACCGTCACCGGCAATGGGAAGACCCAAACCTGCCGGTGCGGCATGATCACCGCCACCGCCAGCAGCACGCCGTAAATCGCGCCGGATGCTCCAATCGTCGGAATCAGCGCCGTGCCGCGCCCGTGCGGATCAATCAGCAGCTTCACGATGATCTCGATGACGCCCGCGCCAACGCCGCAAATAAAAAAGTACGTGTAAAACTTTCGGGCGCCCCAGGAATGCTCCAAATCCGCGCCAAACATCGCCAGGTACAGCAGATTGAAAAGAATGTGCAGGATTCCGCCGTGCAGAAAAATATAAGTAAACGGCTGCCAGAACCGGAACCCGAAGACCACCGCATACGGCCGCAGTCCGAACCACCCCAGCCACCAATTCCACCCGGCCTGTCCGAATAGCAGTTGTGAAATTTCCTGCAGGAAGAAAACCGAAACGCAGATGATGCAGATCGTCTTGATCGCGCGCGGAAAATAACCACTGATGTCGAACCGGTAGCCGCCGTATCCGCGCGAAAAGGATCTCACAGCCACCAAGTCTAAAGGCTCACCCCGCAGGAGTCAAAGA
>CAWCGE010000007.1:0-53738 GCA_963795005.1 uncultured Acidobacteriota bacterium
GTAGGGACTGAGTCCACCTAGCACAACGGGACCTCCGCGCGGCGCTCGAGCGCGCACGACATTTCGATGGGGTGGCATTACACCCGCGACCGTATCAGCCAGCCGAGGCTTGCGCGAGAGGCGCAACACTGCAGTACTCAACGAAATGCTCGCCCTGCACGACTGCATCTTTTCTTGGTGCAAGATCCTGAAGCGCAGCTACACAAACAAGGCGGCCCGGCAGGCCGCCTTGTTTGTTGTTTCACAAAAGCCAGCGCTACTTTCCCATTTCTACGGGAAAGTAGCGTCAGCCAAAAAGCCGCGATTAGTTGAAGGTTCGCGTTCACCATCTCAGAAGTAAAACTTCGCTGCCAACTGAGTTTCGCGCGCGTCGTAAGCCCCCTGTGCCTGACCGAACGATGCGCCCTGGTTTATGTCAGTAATGATGAATTGCGGGTTGAATTGAGTGTGGTTGAAAATGTTATAAACCTCGGCTCTCAATTCAACCCTCATCCGCTCGTTGATCTTGGTATCTTTGAAAAGCTGGAAATCCCAGTTGTTGCGGCCCGGTCCCGGAACCACGTTTCGCGCTGCGTTACCGTATGCGGCAACGCTGTTCACTGGAGTTCCAGGAGCGAGAACTACCGGAGCAAATGCGCTCGCATTGAACCACGCGTTACCGTTGTTGCGCGGATTCAGTTTCGTCACTTTTGCCACCTGATTGGGGACATCCCAACATGCGAAGTCCGAACCGCCTTGCTGGCACCCCAGTGACGGGTCTGCGGTGTCAACGACGTCCAGCGGGAAGCCTCCCTGGAACGTCGTAATTCCGGCTATGGTCCATCCATTCGTCGCCCGCGAGACCCAACCCGAGCCGTGGGTACCTGGAATCTGATAGAAGTAACTGATTACCAGACGCTGCCTGCCGTCGAACGCGGAACTTGCATAATCGCAACGCGGGAAGCAGTAGGGGTTCGAGGCCCGTATGTTGCCGAAACCCCCGAATCCGGAGTTGGCGCCGCCGAAGCCCGAATTTTCAAACCCGGAGGCATCGTCAAGTGAGTGAGCCCAGGTATAGGCCGCGGTGAACTGCAGGCCATGCGACAGATGCTTATTCACACTCGCCTGGAACGAATTGTAGTTCGAATTTCCGATACTGAAAATAGTATCGATCGGACCGTAAACATTCGCAGGCAATTGGAAGTCATTCGGAAAAAGCGACGCTTGATTAAAAGCGGCGCAACCCGGAGTGGTAGAACACGGTGTCGTATTCGTCGCGATGTTTACTGGAAGGGCCACGCTCTCGCGGCGGCCTTGCGAGCCGACGTACCCGAGTGTGATGATCGTTGTGGTGTTGATCTGCCGCTGGAACGTCAAGTTGTAGTTGTAAATTTCCGGATCGCGAATTCCGACGTCCAAGCTTGCGCAGCATGCCGTGTAAATCGGCAAAAGACCCGCGGCTGCTGTGAATTCAACGTTCGGTGTCGGACCGGCGAACGGAAAAGGATTCGGTACGCTTCCACGGCCGGCGATATCTAGGAAAGGATTCGCGAAGTTCGGGCTTCCAGCAAGCGGTGAGGCAGTCGCGCCAATCGAACTGATTGAAAACGGAGGCATACCGAGCACCTGGTCCCCCTGCTCCGATTCCGATCTTGAATAGTAGATTCCGAAACCAGCGCGGACACTCGTCTTCCCGGGCCCTCCCGTGAGCCATCCCAAGGGACCGCCCCACTCTGGACTGTATGCAAACCCAAGCCTTGGTCCGAAATCTTTGTAATGAGTTCGGCCGGCGGGATTGGCTCCCGGATCGCCGCCGTAAACAATGCCTGCCGGGGCATTCGGGAAGACGGTTGATTGTTCACCTGGTCGGAACGCCAGTTGCGCGTGTCCGTCGAAAGCGATATCAATCATGGGCGTGTCAATCGTCCATCCCAGACCGTAGGTCAAGGTCAGGTTTGATCTGATCTTGAACTCATCCTGGGCATAGAAGTAGTACTGCTGAGCCCGCTCGTCATCTCGCGTGCCGCTGCCTTGCGAGTAAGAATCCGGAATGCCCAGCAGGAAATCTGCGCCGGGAACGCCGGTGCTGAACGCGCCCGTTCCCGCAAAATTGTAAAAGCCGTCATTCTGGAACGCGAAGGGGTTCTTCACGTACCACCGGCGGAAATCGATGCCGAACTTCAGGTTATGCCGGCCGTGGGTGAAGGAAAAATTGTCAGCAAGCTCAAAATTCTGGTCGATTCGCGGCTGAGGACCGTCCTGCGTGAAACCCAGATCAAACAATCCTGCGACGTTGATGACGGGCAATCCGACGCCCGTCGAGATCTGCGGAATGATACCGGTAAACCCGACGGAAGAGGGCGACGTGGGATTTTCAGGAAAGACGGCGCCGAAGTTGAAGCGATCCCAGCCGCCACGGAGTTCGTTCAGCATGTGATCGTTGATCACATGGTTCCAAGCCAAGGTTAGGAATTTGAAATGCGCTGAATCAACCTCCCCAAAGCCCGGCAGGGTAGCTCCTGTACCGACGAAAGGAATGGTTGAGGTTGCCGGGGTAGAATCCTGAAGATACGATCCCCAGAGCGAATCCTTCGCGTTGAAAGTTTGATCGATGCGGACCAGATATTGATCTTGCGAGCCTACGACCGAGGGGCTGAATCGAAAACTCGGCACACCATTCGCGACCGCATTCGGCAATGGAACAAATTTCGTGACCAATGTATTCGAGATCGGATTGATGTCGGCGGTCGGAATTGTTCCCCCGCTAAAAATCGTCGAATACGGAGTCCCCGCCGGGTAGACCGTTCCGTTATCCCCAGTCAGTGAAAACGGAGAGAGGTTCGCGGACGTGGAGAGCCCTGGAAATACCAATGTTCCGTTTAGCGGATTAGACGCATAAACGGGAGTCTCATTTGGTGCGTTCTGCGGCGCCGCGAAGCGATTTCCCTGATAGGAAAAGAAGAAAAACGTGTGATTTTTGATCACCGGGCCGCCGATGGTACCGCCGAAAAGGTTCTGATGGTAAATCTGTTTTTGCGTTTGGAAGAAGTTGCGGCCATTCAGGTCGGGCGTACGATAAAACTCAAACGCGTCGCCGTGGAAAGAATTGGTTCCGGACTTCGTCACCGCATTCACCACGGACCCGGTAGCCCGGGCGTACTCCGGGTTTATCGTGCTGGTAACTTCGCGGAATTCCTGAATCGCGTCAGGGCTGACGTTAAAAGTCTGTGTGTTCAGCACGATGTCATTACTATCTGTTCCATCTACGAGGAAGCTGTTCATTTGCGATTGAGCGCCATTCGTCGAGAAGTTCCCACCTGTCGCTCCGGTGCCAAAGCGGTCCGAGGCCGCCTGAACGCCTGGCTCAAGCTGCTGTAATTGCAGCCAATTGCGGCCAATCAGAGGCATATTGACGATCTGGTTGGCATCAACCACCGAACCGAGCTGAGGGGTAGTCGTCTCGACCTGCACGCCGTTCGACTCGACCGTGATCACCTGATTGAATTCGCCGATTTCCATCTTTATGTCGGCGACATAAACTTGATTAATCTCCAGGTGGATCTGGGTGGTGGCGAACGTCCTGAACCCGGTCTTTTCGGCTTTCAGCGTATAGTCGCCGATTTGAACTTGTAGGATATTAAACGTCCCGTCCTTCGTCGTAACGGCACGCACGGAGATCCCCGTCGAGAGATTCGTCGCGGTTATCGCTACGCCTGGCAGAGCGGCGCCTGACTGATCGGTAGCGGTTCCTCGAATACTCGCATACTCGTCATCTGCTAGCGCACGTCCTGCGAAACTGAGCGCACACACAGAAGCTGCCAGAGCCAAACAGATTGTGACAAGAAATCGCTTCAAGTTCATACATCCTCCTAGAAACTGAACTATTTCAACTTGGTATGGGCAGCGGGATTCGAGCGGTTCAGGATTCCAGCCACGCTCTTGTGAAGGCACATCCGATCCACTCGCCGCATTGGCAATGCAACGAATCTGCCATTGCAAGAAGATTTCATCTTGCTGAAAACAAGCATGTTACATACTGTATTTATGCGGAAAAGGATGCGGGTTATCCGAGTTTTCGAACTTCGCTGAAACCGTATATATGCTGATTCGGAGAGATCGTGCTTTGCTGAAAACTGGCCTGGGACCGAAGACGTGGTGGGTATCTTTCTAGGGAAGCTATCCGCTAACGGACGGTAACGACACTGTCGGCGTCCGATTATCCGAAAATACAGATTTATGTGGACGTATATGTGAAACTGTATTATTTTTGGCGAACGGATTTTGGTATCTTCTGTATGCTGATGATTCAGCGTGCTTTATTTTTGTTTTTGCATGGACGCAAACGTGCCATGTGATCTGCGACTAAGGGTTTCTGGTAGTGGGGGCATGGGGTGAGTGCTCGAACTTCGTCGGAATTCTCAGCACAATTTCTAGGAGGCTGTATGAATTGGAAGCGCTTTTTTGTTGTGGCATTCGCGCTCCTGATAGCCATGTCGATTGGTTCGACACGGCTGGCAGCGCAGACGTCAACGACGGGCGATGTCGCGGGCACGGTAACTGACCCGAGCGGCGCTACGGTTCCTGACGCGAAAGTAAGCCTAACGGACGAGACGAAAGGCACCACGCAGGAAACGAAAACAAACAAGGATGGCGTCTATCACTTCTACCTGCTGTCGCCTGGCCCGTACACCGTGACGGCGACGGCTACTGGCTTCCAGACCTTCTCACGCCACTCGAATGTGTCAGTAGGCCAAATCGCGACGCTCGATATTCAGCTTTCAGTGGGCGCATCCAGCACGACCGTAACGGTAACTGAGAGTGTGCCGCTGCTCCAGACGGAAAACGGAGATACCGCCAGAACTGTGACCGAGCAGCAGGTTCAAAACGTCCCCAATCCCGGCAACGACATGAGCGCCATCGCGCAGCTCGCTCCCGGCGCCATCATGAATACTCAGGGTGGATATGGAAACGTCGAAGCCTTCGGTCTTCCCGCCACCTCGAATCTATTTACGACCGATGGAATGGATGACAACGACCCGTTCTTGAACCTGAACAACTCGGGTGCCACCAACCTATTGCTGGGCTCGAACGAAATCCAGGAAGCGGATGTGGTCACGAACGGATTCTCCACTGCATATGGAACATTCTCCGGCATCAATGTGAACTACGTTACGAAGTCCGGCGGCAACGATTTCCACGGGAACGCCGTTTACTACTGGAACGGCAGGGCCATGAACGCGAACGACTGGTTCAACAAGCAGTCCGGCATACCGCGCCCTTTTGACAACGCAAACCAGTGGGCCGCATCCATCGGTGGACCGATCAAGAAGGACAAGATGTTCTTCTACGTGAATACGGAAGGGCTGCGCGTGTTGATTCCGGTCCCGTCCACGATCTTCGTCCCCACTACCGGCTTCGAGGCGGCGGTGGTCCAGAATTTGAAGAATCTCGGCGACACGGCCTCGATCCCATACTATTGCCAGAATATAGCCGGGGTTTGCCCGGGAGTTAGCGCATGTGCCGGGCAGCGGGCAATGGGATCTTCAATCTGTATAACGGCGCGGCGGGCAACCCAGCGAATGGGAAGGATACACTTTCACCGGGCACCGCAGGCTTGGGCGATGGCTGTTCCAACGTCCCTAAGAGTGGCGCATTTGCCAACCTTACGGGCCCATGTGCGTTGAGCATCCTCGAAGTTCCAGTGAACTTCGCACCGGAGTGGCAGATTGCCGGCCGCTTTGACTGGAACATCGGGCCGAACGACCGCATCTACGTTCGCATGCAGCATGACAACGGGAATCAGCCCACGTTTACAGATCCGGTAAACTCGACGTTTAACGCCATCAGCTTTCAGCCCGAATACCAAGGCCAGTTGCAGGAGACGCACACGTTTGGGCCGACTCTGACCAACCAATTCCTGGTCTCCGCCACATGGTATTCGGCCATCTTCGGGCCCCCGAATCTCCCCGCAACTCTGGAAGCGTTTCCGACCACGCTCGGGATAGCCGATAACTCCTTGGGAGGGGGCGGATCTTGCTCAGGTATCGCGCTGGCGCTTGCTTGTGACGACTTTGTTTGGCCGCAAGGCCGCAACGTGACCCAGTTCCAGCTTGGGGATGACGTCTCCAAGTCGATTGGAAACCATACTTTGAAATTCGGTGCCAAGTACCACAAGAATTACGTAAGCGACCATGACTTCGGAGTTCTTTAGTAGTGGATTCGAATTGCCGTTGTCTTTGGCCGACTTTGCGAGCGGCGGTGACCCGGCCGGAGCGGGCAGCGTGGGGAGTCTTTTCATTAAGAGCTTTGCAACCTCCCTCAATCAGCCTGTCCGGCTTTATGAGGTGGCAGGTTATATCCAGGACGACTGGCGAATTAAGTCCAACCTGACGATTTCACCCGGGTTGCGGCTGGAGCACGCTTCGAATCCCACCTGTGTCACACTTTGCTTCTCTAACATAGGTGTCCCGTTCGGCGACATTAGCAACACATTGCCTTACGACCAGTTAATCGCAATCAATCGCAGGCAAGCCCTCTTCGGCTATCAGAACCTCCAATGGGAGCCACGCATCAGCTTCGCTTGGCAGCCATTCGGTGCGGGGGGTAGTGGGCTGAAATCAAATTTCGTTGTCCGCGGTGGTATCGGCATATTCTACGATATCTTCCCGGGGCAGATTTCGGACAACCTGGCGCAGAACGCACCTTTGTTTAACCAGTATACGGTCGCTTCCGTGAACTCGGGAACTCCCGGCGCCACATGCACGGGTTATTTGTCTCCCAATCAAGGTACCGGCCCTAACTCCAACTTGTTTGCCTGCGCAAACGCAGCCAATGCAGCGTTCCTCAACGCTTTCAATACCGGAGGCACCACTCTACCGGTTGGTATCAATTTAACTTTCACACAACCAAGAACCGAGGCGCCACAGTATCAGAAGTGGAATTTTGAAATTCAGAAGGGCTTTGGCGCCAACGATTCGATCAGCATTGGCTACAACGGCAACCACGGGATTCACGAACCGATTTTCGTGAATTCGTTGAATGCTTATCAGACCACGGCGTTCCCGATTGCTTCCCTTCCCACGACGCCATTGAGCGCACAATTCGGGGAACTCGATCAGGAGCAAAGCGTCGGAGTATCGAATTACAACGGCTTGACGGTTTCCTACCAGCATCGCTTCTCCGGGTGGGGTGGGCAGGGCGTATTCCAGCTGAATTACACCTATAGCCACGCATTCGATGATGTATCGAACGGAGGGTTCAATCCCTTCACGGGAAATAGCATCTTGAGCCTGCAGAATCCGTTCGACCGGCAAGCAAATTACGGTCCCGCTGACTACGATGCTCGCCACGTCATCAACTCCAATTACGTTTGGGAAATTCCCGTTCGGAAGGCGCTGATGGGGCACGGTTGGGCGCCCCTGGTGGATGGGTGGCAGGTTTCAGGCACGATCTTTTGGCGGACCGGCTTCCCCTTTACGGTCACTGACTCTGCTATAAGCGCGACAGGAAATAGCTTTGGCTATTTCGGCACGGTCTTCCCGGTTCCTCTGACGGCCGTGAACAGAAACTGCTCGGGCGAACAGCACGCCGGCACCACGGCGGTTCCCTGCTTTGCGACCGGCTCTTTCCCGACGGCCGGTTCCGAAACTTCATTCGCTCCCCCAGGGTTCCGAAATGTGTACCGCGGGCCGGATTACTTCGACACTGACTTTAGCTTCACCAAGAAGACGAAAATCCCGCATTGGGAGCGCGGAGAGTTTCAGCTTGGTTTGCAGTTCTTCAATTTGTTCAACCATTACAATTTCAGCCTGCCGGTGTCCAACATTGCGAATACCTCGCAGTTCGGGACATTCCAG
The DNA here is from genome assembly GCA_963795005.1 of uncultured Acidobacteriota bacterium. Lineage (GTDB taxonomy): Bacteria > Acidobacteriota > Terriglobia > Acidiferrales > UBA7541 > Palsa-295. The sequence goes on from CAWCGE010000007.1 coordinate 7,836, forward strand.
GCTCCCGGCGTGAATCCGCCGACCAGCATCCTGGGTTCGTTCCTGGGAGGCGATGCGGCAGTGCGGTTGATTCAGGTCAAGGCCCAGCTTGTTTTCTAGCTCTGCCAGCTTCGGCAGACAGTTGTAACGGCGTCAGATACGACGAAAAAGGGCGTCCCAGTTTTTGGGGCGCCCTTTTGGTTTACGGAGGTGATTAGGCTGTTCTGTCCGGGCTAGCAAGGCGCGCAAATGGATTCAAACTATAGATCTTCGCCTTTGCTATCCACCATCTTCCTTGGGTCGAAGTACGTCAGCAACTTGGCGTCTCCCATCTGAAGGTAGAAGTCGATCTCCTTTTCATCAGGGGCGACCGTGGGCTCGCCGTTGGCTCCCTTCTTGGGGAAAAAAAAGACAGCGCCGGTCACACTCGTGCCGTCGCTCCCCTTGGTAAATGACACTTTGCTGGGATAAACCTTCTGTTTCGTTTTCTTGAGTTGGAGATAGGCGGTTTTCTCGAATGCTTCTTCCCCGCGGTGCTGGAAAATCTGCATGTTGGTTCCTTGCACGAGAACCAAGTAGTCATCTGGAGTATTCGCGAGCATCTTCTCAGCGTCTGCCTCAGTCATAGTCCCTTTGAGTACGGCCCGGCGATACGAAGCAGCGCGGATCGTCCTGGACGACCACCAGAAGACGCTATAAGAAGCCTGGCTGGCGGCGGCCTGGTCCGCCTTTTCCGAGCCTCCAGGCGTGTCGGGTGTTCCGCCTGCCGAAGTGTGAGACATGTCAGAGCTGCTTCCCGGAGTACCCCCGCTAGTGGTCGCCGGCGACGTACCGTCGGGACGCCACGCGCCTTGGACCTGAACGCTTGCTTTGGCCCATGGGGAGGTCATTAGAATTTCTTGGATGTCTTTATCTGTCCATTGGTCAACGGGCTTGGTCTTCCACGGATTGCCGCCGGCCCAGGCGATTGCTACAGCCGCAAGAATTACGGTAACGGCAAGAACTGTTTTCCTCATGAAACTCTCCTTTCGTCTGGATATCCAAACTACCAAGAATTGTACTGCAAACGTCATGCAACGGCATGGAGTGTGTGAAAACACGGCAGAGCGGGGCTAGTGCGGGGCGGTTGAGGCTAAAGCATCAAAAGAGCGATTCGAGAGATCGGGATGTCCCTATTTTGCGTGGTTGGATTCGCTGACTAGATTCCGCAGGGCATCACTGAACGGGGGCAGAGCCAAGCCGTATTCGGTGATTATGGCGTTGATGTAACGCGCAGGGGTGACGTCGAAGGCTGGGTGGGCGGCTGTTACGTCGGGAGCCAGGCGCACTCCCGAAATGTGGGTCACTTCTTGCTGTGAACGCTCTTCGATCGGGATTTGATCGCCGGTCGCGAGCGAGAGATCAATTGTCGAGATCGGCGCGGCGACGTAGAACGGGACGTTATTTTCCTTGGCCAGGACGGCCATACCGTACGTGCCGATTTTATTGGCGGTGTCGCCATTCGCAGCGATGCGGTCGGCACCGACCACCACTGCTCCCACCGCGCCGGTCCGCAGAAAATGACCGACCATGTTGTCGGTGATCAGCGTGAGTGGAATGCCTTCCTCGTGCAACTCCCAAGCGGTGAGCCGCGCACCCTGCAAATAAGGGCGGGTTTCGGGCACGAGGACTTCAATCTTGTGGCCCGCTTCGATGGCCACGCGAATGACGCCTAGCGCGGTGCCGATTCCAGCGGTCGCGAGCGCGCCGGCATTGCATTGAGTCATCACGCGTCCGGATTTTGGCATCAGCTCGGCGCCAAATTTCCCGATGCGCAAATCACCCGCGCGGCGCTCCTCGTGTAGCAGCAGCGCTTCTTCGACCAGCGCGGCGCGAATCTTTTCCAGGCTTGCCGTGCTTCCACCATTATTTGCTGCAGCCGCGGCCAGCGCTTCAAAGCGTTGCTCAAAACGTTTGATCGCCCAGAAGAGATCCACGGCGGTGGGGCGCGTGCGCGCCAGCGCCTGGCAGATGACCGAAAATTCCTTGCGCAATTCGTCCAGCGATTGTGCCTTCGAATGTTGCACGCCGAGCGCGATACCCATGGCGGCGGCCACTCCTATGGCCGGCGCGCCGCGGATCACCATGTGCGTGATTGCTTTGGCAACTTCGCGGTAATCGGTGTAGGTGTGATGGACAACTTCGCCGGGCAGCTTGAGCTGATCGAGCATAACCACACCCTCAGGCGTCCATCGAATGGGTTCGATCGTGCGCAATCCTGTTATCTCCTGCACTGGCGCTTTCGGCGTGCGCCGCTCAGACATCATCCATTCTAGCTGAAAAAACGCAGCGATTCTTCGCCGAAAACGCCCAAGATAAACGAGTGATTCGTGGGGCTTCCTTCTGGGCGCGCTAGGAGCGACGCGAGCGGCTAGAAGATTACGGCGCTGCCTGGGAAGTGGCGGAAGCCGTGGGACCCGATGGCCAGTGCCAGAAACAGGAACGAATTGTAGCTGACGTGCATCAGGTAGCTGGCGAGCACCGTGCGCGTTGCCGCGCGCGCGTAGGTGAAGACGATGCCGACGACCACGAGTAGAGCGATCTGCCCCCACCCGCCCCATAATTGCGATGCGTGCAGCAGTCCGAAAATCGTGCCAGTGAAGAGCACGCCTCCCGTGACGCCAAAGCTGCGCGCCGCCACCGGATAAATGTAGCCGCGAAAAACTGTTTCTTCGAGCAGCGGCGCGAGCAGCACGCCTAGAGACATCAACAGCACAGCGCTCAGCCGATCCTGAAAAAATTGCTCGATGGGCAGCTGCGTTTTGGTATGAAACGCCGAAGAGCCCAGCGAAACAAGGATAGCGAGCAGAAATCCGCCAAAAACGAATCCGGAATACGCGACGGCACGCGGCATTTGGCCGGTTTGCAGACGACGCCAGCCGATCGTCCGCCAAAATGGGGCACCAAAGCGCAATCGCATTTGCGCGCTTAGAAAAACCAGCAGAACCACCGACAATAGCGCCTGATTGATGATGAGCAGCAGATTCTTGTCGCTGATGGAGTCTTGCAGTTGGTGGAAGCTGATGCCGGAAAGCGCGAAGCCGACGACGACAAACATGCTGAGCACCAACGTGCCGGCGATGGCAATGATTACGAGAAGCAGCAAATCCCACCAGCCCCACGGCACACGGAGATCTTCCGGTAGAGCAGGATCGAAATTTCCGCGACGTGCGGGCCACAAGGGACGCTCCAGATGAGGATCCGCGTCCGGCGGCTCAATTATGCCGGAAGGGTCAGCCGCGCGTAGGGATTCAGGATGCGGCTCGGGAAAGCTCTCGGAATCTCGGTGGAGTTGATTGTCGTCGTCTAGGTTCATCTATTCGGTTGTTCCAGCACCATCACGTCGCCTAAGTCGCGCGCTTATTGCTTGCGCCGTTTCCATTCGCGCCGTTCAGATTGAGCGCGCGCACCAAGATCTGCCCAGTGTAGGATTTTTTCGCACGCGCGACTTGTTCCGGCGTGCCTTGCGCGACGATGCGCCCGCCTTCCTCGCCGCCCTCGGGGCCCAGATCAATGATCCAATCGGCTTGCTTGATCACGTCCAGATTGTGCTCGATGATGAGGACGGTATTGCCGAGCGTGACCAGGCGATTGAGGACGTCCAAAAGTTTTTTGACATCGTCAAAATGCAAGCCAGTCGTCGGCTCATCCAAAATATACAGCGTGCGCCCGGTTTGCCGCTTGGAAAGTTCACGTGCGAGCTTGGTGCGCTGCGCTTCGCCGCCGGAAATGGTGGTGGCGGATTGTCCGAGTTGCACGTAGCCAAGGCCGACGTCCACCAAAGTCTGCAGCTTGATCTGGATAGCGGGAATGTTTTCGAGCACTTTGAGAGCTTCTTCGATGGGCAGATCGAGAAGGTCGGAAATCGAAAGGCCTTTGTAACGCACCGCCAGGGTTTCGGCGTTGTAGCGCTTGCCGCGGCAGACTTCGCAGGTGACGTAAACATCCGGCAAAAAATTCATTTCGATGCGGCGCTGTCCGTCGCCCTGGCAGGCCTCGCAGCGTCCGCCTTTTACGTTGAAGCTGAAGCGCCCCGGGCGATAGCCGCGTTCGCGCGATTCCGGAAGCATCGCGTAAAGCTCGCGGATCGGCGCGAAAACTCCGGTGTACGTGGCGGGATTCGAGCGCGGCGTGCGGCCGATGGGCGCCTGGTCAATCTGCACGACTTTATCAATACGCTCGATTCCGGTGATGGCGCGATGTGCGCCGGGCTTTTCCATCGAGCGGTAAAGTTTGGCGGCCAATGCGCGATAGAGAATGTCGTTCACGAGCGTGGATTTTCCCGAGCCGGAGACGCCGGTGACCACGGTCATCAGGCCGAGAGGGATCGTGACGTCAATATTTTTCAGGTTGTGCCCGTGCGCGCCGAGAATCGCGATGGATTTGCCGTTGGGGCTACGGCGCGTCTCCGGCACGCCAATTTTCATTTGGCCGGAAAGATATTGGCCGGTGAGCGACGCGGGATTCGCAGCGATGTCATCAGGCGAACCCGCCGCGACGAGATACCCGCCGGCCTTTCCCGCGCCCGGGCCAAGATCCACCACGTAGTTCGCGCGACGGATCGTTTCTTCGTCGTGCTCGACGACCAGCACCGTATTGCCGAGGTCACGCAACGTTTCCAGAGTGCTGAGCAGCCGGCCGTTGTCGCGTGCGTGCAGGCCGATGGACGGCTCGTCCAGCACGTAGAGCACGCCGCGCAGTCGCGAGCCGATCTGCGTGGCCAGGCGGATGCGTTGAGCTTCGCCTCCCGAAAGCGTGGCTGCGGAGCGGTTGAGCGTGAGGTAGCCCAGGCCGACGTTCAGCAGAAAATCCAGGCGCTCCGCGATTTCGTTCAATGGGCGACCGGCAATTTTTATTTGGCGCACGGTGAGCTTCGTGCGGATTTTGTCCACGGCGGCGCGCGCCTGAGTGAGCGGCAATTCGGTGAAGTCGGCGATCGAGAGCCCGGCAATTCTCACTGCGAGGCTTTCGGGGCGCAAGCGGCGCTCGTTGCACGCCGTGCATGGCACCGGCGACATGTATTGCGTAAGCCATTCGCGGTAATTGTCCGATTTCGATTCTTCCAGATTCGTTTCCAGGTGTGCGAGCAGGCCCTGAAAATTCAGCTCCTTGGTGTTTTTGCCGTTGGACGGATTTCCGTGGAGGATGAGGTTCTGCGTTTTGCGCGAGAGCTTTTCGAACGGAGTGTCCAAGTCGAATCCGTAAGCAGCGGCGGCAATCCTCAGGGTGCGCTGCAAATACGCTGAACCGGAGCCGGGGCCGAGGCCTCCTTCGAAAAGAGGCTTGGTCCAGTCCACGATCACTTTCGCGGGATCGAAATCGTATTTCGAGCCAAGACCGTGGCATTCGGGGCACGCTCCATAGGGCGAATTGAAACTGAAGGAGCGCGGCTCGAGTTGCGGCACGGAAATTCCGCAATCCGGGCAGGCCAGTTTTTCGGAATAGACGTGTTCATCGCCACCGACCACGGCGATGGTGACTAGGCCGCCTGTGAGTTTGAGGGCAGTTTCGATGGATTGTTCAAGACGCTGCGCGATACCATTTTTCAGGAGCAAGCGATCCACGACGATTTCGATCGTGTGATTCTTGCGGCGGTCGAGCGGAATCGGTTCATCGAGATTAACCAGGTCGCCATCCACGCGGGCGCGCACGTAGCCGGCCTTCGCGAATTTTTCGAGTTCTTTTTTGTATTCACCTTTGCGGCCGCGCACCACCGGCGCGAGCACCATGATGCGATCGTCCGGTTTCAGCGCCAGCACGGACTGCACAATTTGTTCGGTGGATTGCCGGGTGATGGGCTTGCCGCAATTCGGGCAGTGCGGAGAACCGATCGCGCTGTACACCACCCGCAAATAATCGTAAATTTCAGTGATGGTGCCGACGGTCGAACGCGGCGAACGCGTTGTGGTTTTTTGTTCGATCGCGATGGAGGGCGAAAGGCCTTCGACGGAGTCCACTTCGGGCCGCTCCATCTGATCGAGAAACTGGCGGGCGTAGGCGGAAAGCGACTCGACGTAACGGCGCTGGCCTTCCGCATAGAGAGTGTCAAAAGCGAGCGAGGATTTGCCGGAACCTGAAAGCCCGGTGATGACCGCGAGGGTATTGCGCGGAATTTCCAGGTGGATGTTTTTCAGGTTGTGCTGCCGGGCACCCCGGACAACTATTTTTTTCAATGCCATCTTGTAAAAGGATGCGTCTACAGTATTCCCCGTATCCGACAGGACGCACACCGGCGAAAATGCGTCCAAGGTAAACTCACAACATAACAAGTTGTGCTGTTCGGGGTCAAGGAGCGCGAGGGCAATTTGCCACCCGCGACCGGCGGATGAGGGAGGGCACGGAAATTTTACCAGGGGCCTTGGATTTTTTACCCGGCGCTGAAGGTCAAGAGTCTTTGTTTTCAGTTAGTTAAGTTTGGTTCATGGCGTGCGACGCAGGAATGCGTCAGGGGGAGGGAAAGCCGAGGATCCCTTTAGGGGATTGAGGGCTGGGCCGGCTTCCTTCCCTCGGCCTCTCCGCTGATTTCATTCTTTTCCTACGACCCCTTCTCAGCGGAGGTGCGTCTCACCGAGTTTCGCCGCCTCTTCGCAGTGCTCTTTAGCCTTTTTCACCCTAAAATCTATGCACGCCAAAACTCCGCAATATTGTGCCGCAGTAGCGCCTCATAGGTCCCGAACAAGATGCAAGTTATTGATTCAGCTTCATCTATCTAGCGGACGGCGCGCTGCAGTAGGCGCCAGAACGACGAACATGCTTAGCGGCGAGCTTCGAACTCGCATTGGTACGCGCACAACGCGAAATCATTTCGATACAAAAATGCGTCCAAGGATTCTTCGGGTTAGCGTTTACAATTGGAGCACGGCTGGGGCGTGGTCCAATTGGTAGGACACCTCACTGTTAATGAGGACGGTGTTGGTTCGAGTCCAACCGCCCCAGCCATTCATTCATGCCGATTGATTAGAAGGTCCAATCCGCGCGACAGCGATCCGTGAACGTCTATCTACGCGAAGTTCGCAGTATTCCGCCGCTGAAAGAAGGCGACGAGGCCGATTTATTTCAACAAGTGCGGAATCAGGGCGATCAAACGGAGTCCGCATTGAAGCGTTTGGTTGAAGCGAATCTTCATTTGGTCTCACCCATTTCGGAACGTCTCTCTTCGCCGAAGACCTCCGTCTTGGATTTGATTCAAGAGGGTAATAACGGATCGCTGCGGGCAATCCGTACATTTCGGAGGCAGCGCTTCGTTTTCGGCCCACGCCACCGTGTGTATCGAGGACGCGATCACGAAAGCCAGCCCAATCGCGTCCGGCGAGTGAATAAAGTTGCGATTGAGCAGGCCGCGAAGTTCTGCCTGTCGCGAAGATTAGTCCTTGATGACGGGAAAACCGGCTTGGGTCCACTCGCGCCAGCCGCCGTCCATCGAGATCACGTTGGTATAGCCCATTTTTTGCAGGTTCTCGGCCGCCAGCGCGGAGCGGAAACCGCCGCCGCAATAGAGCACGATCGGCGCGCCTTTGTCGGGAATGGTTTTCTCGATGTCGCGTTCGATGATGCCTTTACCGAGGTGAATGGCGTTGGGAATGTGGCCGCGGGCCCATTCGCTTTCCTCGCGGGTATCCACCAGGATCACGGGCTCGCCGGCGTCGAGTTTTTTCTTCGTCGCGTGGACGTCTTCTTCTTTGATGCGCTTCTTGGCTTCAGCTACCAGCCGCAGGAAACCTTCGGGATGATTTGGGTGGCTCACGATTTCACCTTTGTCTAACGTCGCTTCCAAAGCGAGAACATAACACAGAGAACACGGAGAAAGACAGAGAGCACGGAGAGGGTGGCGAAGAACTTTATCGCAGAGAACGCAGAGAACACAGAGAACAGAGACAGAGAACACAGAGAAGCGAAGCCTAAAGAGGCAAGGAGGCAGAGAGGCAAAGAGGCAAAGAGAAAGCGTCAGCGCTGAAGGTCGCTGCTTATTTCATGTCGCGCCAGTTGCGGCCTACTTTGGTTTCAGCGACCACGGGCACTTTGAGTTTGTGGACGCCCTCCATTACTTCTTTCACCAGCTTGGTCAGGCGCGGGATTTCTTTTTCGGGGCCTTCGAAGAGCAATTCGTCGTGCACCTGCAGGATCATCCGCGATTTAAAGTTTTCTTCGGGGAGGCGACGGTCGAGCTCGATCATCGCGAGCTTGATCAAATCGGCGGCCGCGCCTTGCATGGGCGTGTTCATGGCGGTGCGTTCGGCGAAATTGCGCATATTGGGTTGCGGTGAGTTGATTTCCGGAATTTGGCGGATGCGCCCGAACAATGTCTTAGTGACGCCCGTCTTGCGCGTTTCGGCAATCTGACGATCCAGGAAATCCTTCACGCCGCGATACCGCTCGAAGTACTTGGCGATGAATTTCGCGGCTTCCTTCTGGTCAATGTCGAGCTCTTGCGCCAGTCCGAACGCTGAAAGACCGTAAATCACGCCAAAATTGATGACTTTAGCCACGCGCCGATGCTCGCGCGTCTGCGCGAACGGCGCGACGTCAAAAACTTCCTGCGCGGTGCGTGAGTGGATGTCTTCTCCCCGGCGAAACGCTTCGGTCAGCACCGGATCGTCCGACAGATGCGCGAGAATGCGCAGTTCGATCTGCGAGTAATCGGCCGAAAGCAGCAAACAGCCCGGAGAGGAAATGAATGCCGCGCGAATTTCGCGCCCGAGCTCCGTCCGTATTGGAATATTCTGCAAGTTCGGATTCGACGAGCTCAGCCGGCCGGTTACGGCGCCTGTCTGTGAAAAGCGCGTGTGCAGGCGTCCGGAAACCGGATGAATCAGCCGCGGGAGAACGTCGGAGTAAGTGGACTTGAGCTTCGATAGCTCGCGGTATTCGATGATTTGTTTTGGCAATTCGTGCACGAGCGCAAGCTCTTCCAACACGTCGGCGGCGGTGGAGCGAGCCTTGGCGCGGCTGCGGCGTGGCGGTTGCAGATTCAAGCGGTCGAAGAGAACTTCCGCGAGCTGCTGCGGCGAATTGATATTGAATTCGAATCCGGCGATCCCGCAAATGCTTTTTTCGAGCTTGCCGAGCTCCTCGAGCGCCTTCGCGGAGATGCGTTCCAGCTCGCCAGGGGCCACGCGAACGCCGGCGGCTTCCATGCGGGCAAGAACGGTTGCGAGCGGCAGATCAATTTTTTCGTAGAGTTCGAGCAAGCCTTGCTTTTCCACTTCGGCACGCAGAATGGGCGCGACGCGCAGAAGAAAATCAGCGCGTTCGCCGGGCGCGCCGGACAGCGTGCGATTCAGGTGGCGCAGGACAACTTCGGCGAATTCATGATTGGCCGTCGTGGGACGCAGCAAAAAGGAATAGAGCATCGTGGCGTGGCGGATCCCGGCGACGCTTGGGCGCGCGTCCGAACGATCGGTAGCCGGATCGGACATGGTCAGCAGCTGAAATAACTTCGGGTCATGCACGATTTTCGGCTGCTTGGGGTCGGCGAGCCAATCTTTCAATGCCGCCAGGGTCTTGTCTTCCACGTCGTTGGCGGCGATGCGTGCTTGTCCGGGCTTGGAGGAAATTTCGACGGAAAGAACGCGCGTGCCGAAGCCTTCTTCGTCGGAATCTTGCGCGTCGAGCGAGAGCCATGCGGCGGCTTCTTGGCCGTGCGGAATCTCGTGCAGGTGCTTCTGCAATTCCGCCGGGAGTTCAAGTTGCGCGTAATCGGTCTTTTGCGTGTCGGCAAGAGGCGCGAGTTCGCGAAGCAGGGAAGTAAATCCGAGCTCGGCGTAAAGCTCGCGGAGCGCCGCGGAGTTCGGCTCGCCCATTTTCAGCGCAGGCAAATCGAGAGGCACCGGCGCATCGGTGGGAATCGTCGCGAGCTGCTTGCTAAGCATCACGAACTTGCCGCAATTCTCCAGCGCTTCGCGGTAGCTGGAGCGTTTCACTTCACTCGCGCGCTTCAAAGCTTCTTCGGCGCTGCCGAATTGCTGAATCAACTGGCGCGCGCCCACTTCGCCAATCCCAGCTTTGCGTCGCTCACCGGGCGCAGGCTTGTCATTCGGATCGCGCGCGCCGGGAATATTGTCGATGGAGTCGCCCATCAGGGCCATTACGTCGGCCACCTGCGACGGCGGGACGCCCATCAGCTCCTCCACCTTTTTTTCGTCCACTAGCAAATCGCCCTTCGCGGGGTTGAGGACCGTGACATCTTTATTGACGAGCTGCAGTAGGTCCTTGTCGCTGGTAACGATAAAAGTTTCGAGATCTTTTTTCGCAGCCAGGCGCGAGAGCGTGCCGATCACGTCATCGGCTTCGTAACCTGGATATTCCAGGATCGGCAGGCGCATCGCTTCACAGTAGCGGCGCACAAAAGGCAGTTGTACGCCAAGATCGTCGGGCATCGCCGGGCGTTGGGCTTTGTAATCGGCGAAAAGCTTGTCGCGAAATGTGGGCGCCGCGACGTCGAAAACGACGGCAATATAGTCAGGGCGGCGGTCTTTGTTCGAGAGCAGGCGCCGCATCATGGTCGCGAAAAGGTAGGGCACCTTTGTGGGAATGCCGCTGGAGGTTTGCAGGCGGTCCATGGGCGCGAAGTAGGCACGGAAGATATAGCCCATGGCGTCAACCAGAAACAGGCGCTTTCGGTTAGTGGGAGTCATGCTGGTTTGTCGGGCGCATTGAGCGCAGAAGATAAAGTATAGCAGACCGTCGCGCTGCCAAGTTCGCGTGGCGCAACTGGCGAAATCGAATGGCGTGCGCTACGCGCAGCGTCTTCTCAGGGTCACCGCGCAATGGCGGCGGGGGTAATCACGACTGCACAGGCACCAGAGCGGAGCTAGGCATGGCGTGCGGGCTGCGGCTAGACTCATTCCAGAGGAGGTATTCACCCCCATGAGTCGCAAACTTCTGTTGGTGTGTGCGCTAATCTTGTTGTCGGCGAAGCCGGGCTCAAGCCAAAGCACGCTCAAGTCGGGTACGTATCGCTTCGAGGACCTCAGCTCGCAGAAACAGGAAAACTCGACGTTCCGGCCCATCCTCGACGGACTGACGCGCAGCGGCGTGCGCGTGGACGTCCATGAAGTTTTCCTACTGCCCGGCAGTTCGCCGCATCACGCGCATCGACATCAACAGGAAGAATTGTTCTTGATCAGTGAGGGGGAAGTGGAAGTGACCATCAACGGGAAGACCACCAAGCTCGGTCCAGGCTCAGCGGCTTATGCCGCTTCCGAAGACGAGCATCAGATTCAAAACGTCGGGACTCGTCCCGCGCAATATTTCGAAGTGATTCTGGACGCCAGGGGCCCAACGCAGCACTAGAACGTAAGATTCCTGTGATACTTTTCACTCGCGAAAAGACTCGGCGAGACTCCAACGCTACCGACCTGCTGAACGGCTTCTTGAGAAAGTCTAGGGCACGTTTTTTTCCACTGTGCTAGTGTTGTTCCACGGAATTATCTCGAATCTCCAAATCAGCAGCAAACAGCAGGGGCGACGTGCCGCGAGATTTTGCGAGCCGGTAACCATTCGCACATAACGGACGTACTTTAAAATAGGTGGCAAATCGTGTTTCGAGGCGTTTCCACAATTCGTGCGCTGGGGGCTTGCGTCGAATATTGCTCGCGGCCGGCTCGACGAGCGCTCAGCTCAATGACGATTCTTCGTATTACGTCGTCAAGACGGACAGCCTCATCGAATTTCACGCCAGCGCGACGTTTGCCAAAGTAGTAGGGGTGTTTCACTCCTGGGAAGCGGATTTGAAGATGCCTCCGGACAAATTCAGTGACGCTTCGCTGGTTCTGGAAATCGATGCGGCCAGCGTGGCCACCGGAAACGGGGCCAGGGACAAAGAAGTGAAAGGTAAGAACTTCTTCGCGGTGACCGAGCATCCGAAAATTCGCTTCGTATCCAAGAGCATCACTCCGGACGGCGACGCCTCGAAGTTCCAGATGACCGGAGAGCTGACCCTGCGCGGAATCACTCAGCCGGTTTCCGTCGAGGTTATCCTCCGCCCGCGCGATAATGGACATCGCCGAATTGACGGGTCGTTTGCTTTCAACCGGCGCGAATTCGGCATGACGCACAATGTTCCTTTCAATAAAGTAGCTAATACGGTCGAAGTGAACTTCCAGTTGGAAGTGCAGAACGCCGTCGCAGTGGCGCAGAACTGACATCCAGCCCAGGCCTCTACGTTCGCGACGCAGTCGCCCACGCGAAGTCTCCGGTCTCACGAAGCACCTCGCAACTCGATGTAACTCGCCCTTGACTCCGTATCCCCTTGCAGCTTATAGGTATACCAGCATTTCGAACGATGGGGTGGTGGGCGGGGGCGTTTGTCCGGAAAAGCTATCGCCGGTATTCGCGAATTCGATGGGACAACCCTGCCTGTTGCGTCGTATAAGTCTTCACAGGAGAAGGCCATGAAATTTTGCAGGCGGGGTGTAGTCATTGCGGTCGTGTGCGCTTTCGTTCTGGCGATGCTGGGGGCGGCGCCGGGCTGGGCACAAACCTTTCGCGGGTCGATCTTAGGAACGGTGACGGACACCAGCGGCGCGGCGGTGGTGGGCGCGACGGTGACCGTGCACAACGTCGCGACCGGAATTGATCGCATCACCCAAACGAATGTGGATGGCGGCTACCTGGTGCCGGAACTGCAGATCGGCACCTACGACGTTACCGTGGAGATGAACGGGTTTCAAAAAACTGTGACCAAGAGCGTAGTGGTGGACGTCGCCTCCGAGAAGCGCATTGACGCCACGCTGAAACCCGGCCAAGTGAACCAGCAGATCGTGGTGGAGGGCGAAGATTTGCCGCAGGTAGATACCACGAACGATACGCTCGGCGAAACGCTCACTCAGGACACGGTAAAAGACTTGCCTGTGAACGGCCGCGACTATACAAAGTTGATCTATCTCACGCCCGGCGTCGCGGGCTCGCCTGACCAGATTTCGGATTCGCCCGGGTCGTACGGAACATTTTCGATGAACGGCGCTCGCGGCCGGGCCAACAACTTCCTGCTGGATGGCACGGACATGAACGACGGCTACCGGAATGATCCCGCGATCAACGAGGCGGGCGTGTTCGGGACGCCGGCGACCATTCTGCCGATCGATGCGGTGAGCGAACTGAAAGTGCTTTCCAACTACCAGGCGGAATACGGGCGCAATGCAGGCGCCGTAATCAATATCGTGACCAAGAGCGGACAGAACCAGATTCACGGAAATTTTTTCGATTACTTCCGCAATAATGCGCTGGATGCGCGCAATTATTTCAATCCCGTCGGAACAGTGCAGGCGCCTTTCCACAACAACCAGTTTGGCGCGGCACTGGGCGGTCCCATTATCAAGGACAAGACGTTTTACTACGTGGATTACGAGGGCCAGCAAGAAAGAGTTGGCACCGTAAGCGCTGCGTGTGTGCCCAACCCGTCGTCTCTAGTGGCTTCGAACCCTGTGATTCAGAGTTTGCTCTCGCATTATCCGAACAACGATCCGTGGCCTCTGCCGAACCTCCCGGGCAGCACGAATTGCACGGCGCCGGCGGAAGCGGCGTCGGTTGTTGCTCCTTCGTTTAACAAATTAACCAGCCTAATCGCCAAGGTGGATCACAACATCAATCGAAATAACATCCTCACGGGCCGCTATTATTTTGGCGATAGCGTGCAGAGCTTTCCATTGGCTCTGACCGGCGGAGGAATATTACCGGGATTCAACACGTACACTCCGACGAGGGTCCAGCTTGTTTCAATCTCGTATGTCAGCGTGCTTTCACCGACCAAAGTCAATGAAGCACGGCTCGGTTGGAACCGCTTCGCGGAGGGATTCTTTCCACAGGACCAGAGCTTCGAACCGAGCAGCGTGGGCCTCTGCGCGGCGACCAGCACGGCGGGTTGCACCGGCGCGATAACCTCAAACCAGGGATTGCCGGTGATTACCGTGACCGGTTACCCGCAGCTCGGCGCCAACCATTCGGATCCCCGGCATCGCGTGGATTCCAACTGGCAGGCGCTCGATAATTTTTCTTGGAAGATTGGCAAACACGATGTGAAATTCGGATATGAGTACCGGCGAACCACCATTCAGCAGCTCCTTGGCGTGAATTACCGCGGGAAACTGGAATTTAGTAGCTTGGACGATTTTCTGTCGGGGACTGTGGATGGTGGCGGTCAGTCCTTGGGTGACTCGATTCGGCACACTTACCAGAACAATCACGGTTTGTACGCTCAGGACACTTACCAGCTGAATTCGCGATTGACGTTCGATTATGGCTTGCGATGGGATTATTACGGCGTCGTCGGCGAGAAGGACAACCTCTTCACGAATATCACGTCCTTCGATCCCGTAGGGCAGACCGTAACCTTAACCCAGCTGGGTCAACCGGGATTGCGGTCGGTTTACAAGCCCGACTACAAGAATTTCGCGCCACGCGTGAGTGTGGCTTGGGACCCGTTTGGGAGAGGCCGCACCATCATCCGCGCCGGGTGGGGCTTGTTTTTTGATGCCGTTTCTCAGGACGTGTTTCTCGGCGAGCTGCCGTATAACTGCAGCTTCTGTCCAGGCGTAGCTTATAACCCAGCGGGCCCCGCTCCGATTTTCTCGGTGGGAACCGTGGGGTCAATCGCCCAAAACGTGCCGGTATTCACGACGCCTTCCAGTACGCCGAGTGGCAGCATTTTTGCAATTGACCGCAATCTGCCTACACCCTACATGGAAAATTACAACCTCAACGTGCAGCAACAGATTTCCAGCAAGGTCGTGCTGCAGGTCGGGTACGTCGGTTCGCAAGGCCATCGGCTCTTCCGCTATGTGGACTTGAACCAGCCGGGCCAGACGGCTATCGACGCGTTTGACATCGCATATGCTCAGGCGAATACGAGCGTTTTTGGGGCGCCGTGCTATCCCGGTGGCGGACCCGGTTGCATCAATTCGGGGCTCAACAATTCGGGCGTTCCCCGCGTCTATGCCAATAATCCGTATTTAGCTTTCTACATCAACCAGCTGCAGGCGAACGCGCGATCCAATTACAACTCACTGCAAACCAGCCTGCGCGTAAATGGATGGCACGGCGTAACCTCCATCGTCAACTACGTCTGGTCGCATTCTCTTGACAACGCCAGCGACAGTTTTGATTTCGAGCCGAACGCAGCCCAACCGAATGACAGCACCAGGCCAAACCTAGAATATGGCAACTCGAACTTTGACATTCGCAACCGCTTCACATGGATTTTTGCCTACGATTTGCCGCACATGGGAGGAGATTGGCAAAAATTAAAGAATGGATGGGGTTTGAACAGCACCGTGTCGCTTCAAAGCGGCCAGCCTTTTCAGCTGAACTACAATTTTGAAGGCGACTTCAGCGGAAGCGGCGAGGCTTTTGATCGCCCCGATGTCGTGGGGCCGATTCAATATAACTTTGGCAATCCCACTCAGTTCTTGAACCTTGACGCGTTCGCGACGCCTTGCACTCCTCTGAGCGGGGCTCCCTTGGCGGCGTGGGAGGCGGCTGCGGCCAATTCTAGCCTGTCGGCGGCTGTGAACGGTCCGGACCAGAACTGCGTTCCGGGCACACGCCACTTCGGTAACGAAGGGCGTGATGCGCTGCGTGGCCCCACCTTTAAGCAGTGGGACTTCGCAATTTACAAGAACACACAGATTACTGAACGGCTGGGGATGCAACTCCGCGCGGAATTCTTCAACATCCTGAACCACCCGAACTTTTCAAACCCCTTCCTTCCCGCGTTCATTGCAGATGCGGGGCAGCAGGGCATCGGAACGAATGGCGTGAGCAACGGGTTCTACAACCTCTCCGCGACGGGCGACGTTGGCATCGGCAACCCATTCTTGGGCGGCGGGGGGCCGCGGGGCATCCAGCTCGCCGCGAAGTTCTCTTTCTAGGCCCGGCGGTGCGGCACCACCGATTCGAGCCTAGAGTCGCAGCACATTCGGCGGCTCGGTAGCCTAGAAATTCCGGGCGGTAGGGCCGCTTTCCATCTGCGCCAGTTTCCGGAAGCTGGCAGTTATTTGCTAGGGCTGAGGTGTCTTCGGAAGCGACCGGGAAGAGCTGGGCCTGTGAGTCTTGACCTAGACGATGCGAACAAAAAGCGAAGACGCCATCCAGGAGTCCTGCGCCAGCCGCGTTGCCACCGGTAAAGGCCTGATTTGTCACAGTCTTGAAATATTTCTCTGAGCATATACGTATCCACTTATGGAGCGACGCAAGAACATTGGAGACATGAGCGCCGCGGAATTAGCGGATGTGCTTACGCAGGTCCGGGAAGGCGATTCGGAGGCCTGGGGTGAACTGTACGGCCTGTACGCCCCGGCTATTTTCCGGTTCTGCCGCCGGGCGCTCCATACGCGTGAGGACGCGGAAGACGCCACCACGGAAATATTCATGAAGGTTCGGCAAAAACTCGGCACATACGATGCAACGCGCCCGTTTACCGCGTGGCTGTATAAAGTGGCCAGCAATCACTGCTGGGACTTGCTGCGCCGCCGCCGGATTCGCCAGGACCTGGAAACCGGCGACCTGGAAACGCTGCCCTTGGAACATCCCGACCCGAGCCAACTCGAAAAGCTGCAACTGGACCATGACAGCAAGCACGTTCGCGCGGGCCTCGCGAAGCTTCCGGACCGCGCGCGCATGGCGCTGGTGCTGCGCTATTACTCGGAAATGAGTTACGACGAAATTGCGGACACGCTGGGGGTGCGCCGCGCTTTCGTAGGCGTGCTGTTGCTGCGCGCGCGTCATCAGTTGCGCGATGTGCTGTCAGAGGGCGGAGGCGCCGGGTTGCGCGGAGCCACCGCTGGGGGAAGGCCATGAACCACTTCGATGAAATGACGGGGATGCTGTACCTCGAAGGGCAGCTCGATAGCGATCACGCCGAGCAGGTTCGGGCACACTCCGGCTCCTGCGCGGATTGCCGCGGCCTGTTGCGCGCACTGCAGACCGAAAGCGTGTGGCTGCGCGCATCGCTGGAAGCGGACGACGAACCGGTGCCTGCGCGCTTAGTACAAGCGCCCGAGCATGGCGGAGCGCCCTGGGGCTGGCTCTCTGCGCTGGCGCTGAGCGCCGGCGGCGCCTACACGGTGTGGAGCGGATTCATCGAGCCGTGGCGCGCGCAAGCGGCAGAGGCCGGCTTCACCCAGGGAAATCTTCTGACAATGCTTTTTTTCAGCGGTGCATTCTGGAAAGGATGGGACGCGATGCGCAGCTTAACGGAGTTCTTGGCTATGGCGACTTTGGGGCTCGTGGTCATCTGGCTGCTGCGTCGTCGCCTGCGCCGCATGATGACGGTCGCCGTAGTGATGGGCGCGGTGGTGGCCACGGTTGTGGCCGCATTGGCGCTCTCTCCTGCCGCCGGCGCCGCGGACCTGAAGCACGGCGACCCGAACTACACGCTCGCGTCCGGGGAAGTGGTGCACACGGACTTGATCGTCTCGGCGGACTCCACGCGCATTGACGGCGACGTGGATGGCGATCTCATCGCCTTCTCGCGCAGCGTCACGGTGAATGGCCACATCAAGGGCGACGTGATTTCGTTCAGCCAGGAATTGCGCATAAACGGCATCGTGGATGGCAACGTACGCGCGTTTGTGCAGAACTTGCAGCTGGAAAGCACGATTGGCCGGAACGTGATGGCTTGGGCCGGCGATGTGAATTTGGATCAAAATGCAAAAGTAAATGGAACCATGACAGTGGGATCCGGTCATGCCGATTTGAACGGCGTACTCACCGGCGATCTGCTGGCGTTTACGGGGGATTTGGATATTAACGGGTCGCTCGGACGCAACGCCTTGATTCGCGGTGGGCATCTTTCGATTGGACCGAACGCGGTCATCGCCGGGGAGACGAAGGCCAAACTGCGCCAGCAGCCGGAAATTTCGCGAACAGCGAAATTGGGCAGCCAGCCTGACGTGACCATCGAAAAGCGCGAGTACGGGCCGAGCTATTCGTCCATCAGGTACTACGTGCACCAGTGTTTAAAGTGGGGCGCGAGCTTCTTGTTCGGACTCGTACTGTTGTTCCTGGCGCCCGTCTTTTTCTTTGACTCCGTCAGTTCCTGCAACAAAACTGCGTCCGCGATCGGCTTCGGCGTGCTGTTCTTGTTTGCCGTGCCGATTGCTGCAATCATCGCGTGCGTTACGGTCGTGGGATTGGGATTGGGGATTTCCGCGCTGATGTTTTGGGCGATCGCCATCTACGCCGCGCAAGTGTTTGTCGGCGCTTGGCTGGGAGAGAAAATCCTCGGACCAGGCGTCGGCGCTGGAGCAGCGTTGGGGCGTCTGGCTCTGGGATTGCTGATTTTACGCGCGCTGGGGATGCTTCCCTACTTGGGCGGCTGGATTTCGTTTGCGGTCGTGATTTGGGGCATGGGCGCAATGGTCCTGACGATGTATAAACACATGCGCCCGCAGTTGGCCACCGCTGTTGCCACGGTCTGACGAGGCCTTTGTAGCGGCGCATTTCAGTGCGCCATCAATCTTGTGGCACACAACGATCCGGTCCCGATGACTCCAAGAAGCGCCACGGCGCGCGCGCGATAAACGCAACCTCGGCGCTACGAAACCACTCCTAGCCTCTTGCCGACCCGTTCGATGGTATCCGCGGCGCGTTCCAGGTCGGCGCGTTTGTGCGTGGCGGTGACGATCGTGCGCAGCCGCGCTTTGCCTTCCGGCACCGTCGGAAAACCAATCGCTCCGGCGAAGACGCCTTCATCGAATAGTTCACGCGAAAACTGCAATGCCTTCTCCGCATCGCCGACCATGATGGGGGTGATCGGCGTTTCACTCTTGCCGGTATCAAATCCCAGCTTTTTCAGCCTGCGTTTAAAAAACTTTGTATTGGCCCAAAGCTTCTTGATGAGCTTGTCGCCGGCTTCGGAGTCGAGCAATTCGAATGCGGCCTGGCACGTAGCCGTCACCGATGGCGGATGCGAGGTGGAAAAAAGGAATGGCCGCCCGCGCTGGTGCAGAAAATCGATCAAATCGCGCGATCCGCAGACGTACCCGCCCACCGAGCCGATGGCCTTGCTCAGCGTGCCCACTTGGATATCCACGCGTCCGTGGCAATTGTGATGGTCAATCGTCCCGCGTCCGCGGCTGCCCAGCACGCCCGAAGCGTGCGCGTCGTCCACCATCATGATGCAATTATATTTTTCCGCCAGGTCGCAGAGCGCGGGCAGGTTGGCGATGTCTCCATCCATCGAGAAAACGCCGTCGCTGATCAGCAGCTTTTTTCCGTTCCAATCCTTGGTCTCCTGCAGCACGCGCTCGCAATCGGCGCTGTCTTTGTGTTTGAAGACCTTGATCGTGGCGCGCGAGAGGCGGCAGCCGTCAATGATCGAGGCGTGATTCAGTTCGTCGGAGATCACCAGGTCTTCCTTGCCCAAAATCGCCGAGACCGTGCCGGCGTTAGCCGTGAATCCCGACTGGAAAACGACACAGGCCTCCACTTTCTTGAAGCGCGCGATCTGTTCTTCCAGGTCCATGTGCATTTTCATGGTACCGGCGATGGTGCGCACGGCGCCCGAGCCGACGCCGAATTTTCGTGTCGCTTCAATCGCCGCGCGGCGAAGCTTCAGGTGAGTCGTAAGCCCCAGATAATTATTGGAACTGAGGTTGATGACTTCCTTGCCGTCGAATACGGCGATCGGCTTCTGCTCGCTTTCCAGGACTTTCAGCTTGAAGTAGAGATGCTTGGCTTTCAGGTCTTCGATTGCATCGTGCAGATACTGCAGCTGCGGACGAATTGTTTGTGGCGCGGTGGATGCCATGAGTCCTCCGAAGATTTAATTATCAGGGTTGGGGGCGAAGCCCCATTGTAGAACAGCCCGCGTGCCATATTGCAAGAAAGAGCAGTTTTCGCACGAATCGTGCGTCAGAAACGAAAAGAGGGTCGGTTCTCTCAGGGCCCTGCGTCGGGCCACTAGACTGCCCACAGGCTATTGGGGGGAGCCGTTAGGGTAAAAAAGCACCTTGCCCGCCTGTCCGGATTCCAGCAGCGAAAAGGCGTCCGTAAATTTCTCCAGCGGCAAGCGTTCGTGGAAGAGCGGATCAAGATTAAGCCGGCGATGTTTCAAGAGCTCGGTCATCTGCACCCAGGTCTCGAACATTTTCCGCCCGTAAATCCCCTGCACCGTGGCGCCTTTGAAAATTACGTCGTTGACCAGGTCAAACGTCACTGGGTCCTTCGGAATCCCCAGCAAAGAAGCGCGGCCGCCCTGACGAAGCATTTCGAATCCCTGATGAATCGCGGCGGGATGTCCACTCATTTCGAGCAGCACGTCCGCCCCGGCGCCTTCGGTGGCCTCGCGCACTCGGGCCACGATATCGCCTTGCGCGGGGTCCAGGGCTTCGTCCGCGCCCATTTTTTTCGCCAACTCGCGCCGATGCGGATTCACCTCAGTGGCGAAAATCATCGCCGCGCCGCACGCGCGCGCCACATTGATGGCCATCAATCCAATGGGCCCCGCGCCGGTGACGACCACATTTTGCGCGGCAATTTCACCGGCCAGCACGGTGTGTACGGCATTGCCGAGTGGGTCGAGAATCGCCGCGTAATGTTCAGGAATGGCCGGGTCAATTTTCCAGATGTTGCGAATCGGAATCAGCACGAACTCGGCGAAGCAGCCATCCGCATCAATCCCTAGGATTTTTACATTTTGGCAGACGTGCGCCTGGCCCATGCGGCACGGCCGGCAATGCCCGCAATTCACGTGCATCTCGGCGCTGACAAAATCGCCCGGCTTCACCGACGTGACTTCCGAGCCGATTTTTTCCACGTAGCCGCAGAATTCGTGGCCGAAAGTCATCGGCGGATGGATGCGCGACGCAGACCAGCGGTCCCAGCCGTAAATGTGCAGGTCGGTACCGCAAATCGAAGCCGCGCGCACGCGCACCAGCACTTGAGTGGGACCTGGTGTGGGGATAGGAACGGATTCGAGTTGCGCTCCCCGCTGAGGGCGCATCTTACGCAAGGCCTGCATCGTGGCTGTGGGCATCGTATACAGGCGGCAAATTGGCACGCCGCCAAATTCGCAAGTTTAGCACACGGCCAGGGGAAGCAAAAATCGGGAGCGCGCGGGCGGTGCTTCCGTTACAATCGCGGCGGCCATCACGCACCTCACGCGGGGGTAAGTGTGAGTTTTTCACAGCGCTTCGACGAAATCCGCTCCGGGTTCGAGCCAGCCTTCTGGGTCGCGAACGTCAGCGAGCTTTTCGAGCGGCTTTCGTATTACGCGGCCTTCGCATCGCTGGCGCGTTACCTGCACGAGACGTTGAATTTTCCGGTGGAGCAAGCCGGCAGCCTCACCGGACTTTTCGGCGGGCTGGTCTGGTTTCTCGCGGCCTTCGGCGGCACGCTCGCGGATCGCTTGGGATTCCGGCGCTCCCTTTCGCTGGCGTACCTGATTTTGAGTTGTTCGTATTTTCTGCTGGGATCCCTGGGCGCGCCGTGGCTCGCGCCTTTGCGCGCAGCGGTGCCGCTGGTCGCGCTGGTAACCGTGGTGTTGATGCTCCCTGCGCTGGGAATCGCGCTGGTGAAACCGTGCGTGGTCGGCACCACGGCGCGAACGTCGAAGGAAAATGTCCGCTCGATCGGCTATTCGATCTATTACACGCTCGTGAACATCGGCGGCGCTGCGGGGCCTTACGTCGCGTCGTACGTCCATCAGCACATGAGCGTCGAGAACGTCTTTCGCGTGGCCGCGCTCAGCGTGTTCGCGATGTTTTTTGCCGTGCTGCTGTTCTTTCGGGAGCCGCGCAGATCAAACGAAGCGCAAGCCGCCAGCCTGGGTGAAGCCGCGCGAAATTTCCTCACCGTGCTGCGCAACCCGAAATTCATGCTGTTTCTGCTGATTTTTTCCGGCTATTGGATCGTGTACTGGCAGGAGTTCATCATTCTCCCGCTGTACGTGCACAACTACATCAATCCGCGCACGGATACGGAACTAATGCTGGTGACGGGGCCGCTGGTGGTGATCTCACTGCAGATGGTCGTCAGTTTCCTGACACAGAAGATCCCCGCGTTTCGCGCGGTCACCATCGGCACGCTAATTTCCGCTCTGGCTTGGATCATCTTGATCATTCATCCCACAGTGCCCATGGTGATTACGACGCTCGTGGTTGTGTCGCTCGGCGAAATCACGCAATCGCCGCGCTACTACGAATATATTTCGCGCCTCGCGCCTCCCGGGCAGCAAGGCACGTACATGGGTTTCGCGTTCCTGCCGATTGGGATTGGCTCGCTGATCGGCGGCTGGTTCGGCGGATGGTTGATCCATCATTTCGGCGAAGAATTGCATCAACCGCAGCGCATCTGGTGGGCCGTGACAGGAGTGGGCGTAGCGACGGCTCTGCTGCTGTGGATTTACGATTGCGTGTTAAAGCCAGGAAGAACATAAGAATTGCAGCAGGCAAATTCCATGCGGCGTGGAGGAAGAGATCTTGTAGCGGCGCACTCAACGGCGCACAACCCTGCAGCCGCCACGATCGCTCTTGCGGCACGGACCGACGGCGGTCTGCAGGCCGCCGCTACAAAACCTTTCCTCGCCGCTTTAACCACGGCATGTCTTAGGTCGGAAAAGACGGCGGCAAGCCGACGCACTCCAAGAAAACCTCGCCTAATTCACCATGCGGCGCAGATTTTCTACGGCCTGGCGCGCGAGGGCGTAGCGCGGCTCGATGCGTAGGGACTCTTTGAAACATTCGCCGGCGCGGGCCAGCATGCCCTTGGCGGCATAGGCGCGGCCCAGATTGAAATGCGGGAAGTGGCGCGGTTCGTACCTCGGCGCAGCGATCGCGCGTTCCAGCCACGGAATCGCTTCGTCGAATTTGCCGAGTTGGATCAGATACGAACCGATGTCGTTGTAGGGATTGCCGAAATCGGGATCCACTGCGATGGCGCGCTTGCATTCCGTGATGGCGTCCTCAATTTTCCCCTGAAAATGATAAGTCCAGCCCAGGAAGGTGTGCGCTTCCGCCGTGGGGAAAATTGCGAGCGAAGCCTTGTAGAGTTCCACGGCGCGGTCGTAGTCGCCAGCCATTTGCGCGCGGTAAGCTTCGCGCAACAGCTCCCAGGCTTGTTCTTGCCGCTCCGCCGTCATGCTTCACTGCGCATATTTGCGCCATCGCTACGCCGCTATTTTAACGCAGCGCGACTCACGCGGCGACGCAGCTTTTCGAGCAGCCCTTCGAGGCGCTTTGAATAGCGCACCGGATATACCGCGGCGCGGTTGATCTGGCGCAGCGTGCGCGGCAGCCGCGCGAGACCTGCGAGGCAGCGTGCCCGCAAATCGGCCACGGCCTGCGGCGGAGTGGTGCGGCGCCCAGCGCGCATCACTTCGATCAACATCTGCTCGCCGCCATCGCCCGGCTCGCCTTCCAGCGCGATTTCGTCGTGGCGGTATTCGCCCGACGGGGCGGAGTAACGGAACACCTGTTTGCGCCCGGGATAAGTGACTTTCGCTGCGCTGAGTTTCGCGGCTTCGCGCATCTTGCCGCCGCGTTCCACTTCCACCAACTTGTAGACTAGATTCAGGTGCGGCGCATCACCGGGAGTGGCGAGCGCAGTCCCTACACCAAAGGCGTCTATTGCCGCATGTTTCGAGAGCAAGGATGCGATGCGCGTTTCGTCCAGGTCGCCCGACGCGAAAATTTTCACGTCCCGCCATCCGGCGCGATCCAGTTCGCGGCGCACCCACTGGCTATCCTTCGCCAGGTCGCCGCTATCGAGCCGCACGCCCGCAGGCTTACGATTCATCGCGATAATTTTCTTCACGGCGTTGTGCACGTCGTAGGTATCGAGCAACAAGACAGCGTGCTCGGGAAACACGTCGAGGAATTCCGCGAACGCCTCCGTCTCGTCCTCGTGCGCCATCACCCAGGAATGCGCTTGCGTGCCATAAGTCTCCATGCCGAATTGCTGCCCCGCGAGAACGTTCGATGTACCCTGGCATCCGCCGATCGCCGCCGCACGCGCCGCGAACAAACTCGCTTGGCTGCCGTGCGCGCGACGCGCGCCGAAATCCACCACCTGCCGGCCCTGCGCCGCCGTGACCACGCGAGCAGCTTTGCTCGCAATCATTGTCTGGTAGCTGAGAGTGGAGAGCAGGTACGTCTCCATGATCTGCCCTTCGATGATCGGCGCCACAATGCGCACCATGGGTTCGCCAGGGAACACCAGCGAACCTTCGGGCATGGCCCACACGTCGCCGGTAAAGCGAAACGTCGCGAGATAGTCGAAGAATTCGCCGCGAATATTTCGGAACACCGGATGCCGGCGGAGAAAGTCAATTTCCTTCGCGGTGAAATGCACGTTTTCGAGAAAATCGAGGGCCTGGTCGAGTCCGGCAGCAACCAAATAATTGCGATGCGGAGGAAGATGGCGGACGAAGAGCTCGAACGTGGCGCGCGCGTCGAAGCGGGTTTGCAGATAACCCGCCGCCATCGTTAGCTCGTATAGATCGGTTAAAAGACCGGAGTGTTCTGGCATTTTTGTTTTCGGGATGCGTTGCGGCCACCTGGCCCTAGGCGCGATCGCGGCGCAGCGTTAAGCCGCCACCCACCACGAGCGCCTGGCCGGTAACGTAATGGTCTGGCCCAAGAAAAAATCGCACGACTCACGCCACATCTTCCGGACGCCCAAAGCGCGCCACTGCGCCACGGCCATGCCGGCAATGGTCGCGCCCGGCGCCACGACATTTACGCGCAGGTGATTCCACTGCTATGCCAGAATCCGCGCCGCGTGGACCAACGCCGCCTTCGGCGCGGCGTTATTCCGGCTCGAAGGAAACGCGGCCGCCGCCTGCATCGTTCGAAGAAGAACGAGGCCACCGTCGCGCTCATTTCGCTCCAGAGCTTCGCAGATTTCCTTCGCCAGCAGCATTGCTCTCGCGTAATTGGATTCCAGAGAGTCCAGTAGAGTTTCACGATTCAAGTCTGCGAACGCGACACGCGCCGGATCGCCCGGAAATATCGCAGCCCCGGCACGCGGCGCACCGGTTTTCTCCGCCTTCGCGAGCCAAGAGCGCCACCGTGGCTGCTCCAGGCCGCCGCTGGCGCCGGCAACGATCACCGTCTTGCCGCTCAGCGTCTGTTCGGGAAACTCGCACCGAAACTGCTCTTACGCCGCAGCCTTGAGCTTCATCCCAATACCGCCCAGGTCAGGTGCTCCTCGAATGCGGAATGTACTGTGAATACCACGCTATTATCAGCAAATATGCTGGGTATTTGAATGTCGGGGAAGGATGAAAAGACAAAACCCCCAAGCGTCCGTTCCGTCCTTCAGAGCGGGCATGCCTGGGGGTTGGTCTTCAATCTCCGCGCCGAAGAGACTACTTCAGGACGGCGTCTTTGAACGCTTTCGCTGCACGCAAACGCACCACAGTCTTGGCCTTGATCTTGATGGCTTCGCCTGTGGCCGGATTGCGACCCATGCGCGCCTTGCGATGCGCCTTGACGGCGCGGCCGATGCCGGGAATCACAAACTTGCCCGAGCTCTTGGCTTCCTTCACGGCCAGCTTGAAGAGCTCGTCGAAGAAAGCCACGGTCTGTTTCTTGGAGATGGGCTTCTCCGGGGTGCTTACTTTCTCAGTGATGTACGCAATAATCTTGGACTTGCTCAGCGGATTTGCCATCGAGTTACGTTTTCCTCCTCAGTGTAAATGCTTTTTGGCCCCGGGGTTCGGGATGCCTTCGGGACTATAGCTACAGTGCCGCGCGAACGCAAGGGAAACCTTCAAAAAAGCCCGATAAAACGGGCTTTTCTCTCGCGCTCCCCTTTTGAGCTCGAAATTTATTGTGCGGCGAGTTGTTCGTAAAATAGCGCCACGGATTTGATGCCGCCAAAATAATTTTCCAGCGCGATGTGCTCGTCGGGCGCGTGCGCGTTTTCATCCGGCAAGCCGAAGCCCAGCAGCACGCAGGGAACTTTGAATGTGTCGTACATCTGCGTAACGAAAGGAATCGAGCCGCCTTCGCGGATGAAAACCGCCTTCTTCCCGAAGCCGGACTCCAGCGCGTGAATTGCTTTCTGAAAAATGGGATGCGAGTACGGCGCTACCCAAGGTTTGCCCGTGCTGAGCACCTCGAATTTGCAAGTCACCGATTTCGGCAGCAATTTACGAATGTGCCGCTCCACGAGCTTCGCGATTTTCGCGGGATCCTGGTTCGGCACCAGCCGCGTCGAAAGTTTTGCATATGCTTTCGAGGGAATCACGGTTTTCGCGCCTTCGCCCAGATACCCACCCCATATGCCGTTGAGCTCGAGCGTTGGCCGAATCCACAGCCGTTCGACGATCGTGAATCCCTTTTCGCCGTCCAGCGCGGGCGCCCCCACCGTCTTGCGAAATTCCTTTTCCTTCCAAGGCAGGGCATTCAGCGCTTTGCGCTCTTGCCGCGAAACCGTGGCGACGTCGTCATAAAAGCCCGGCATGGTGGCGCGAAGGTTCTTGTCGTGCAGCTTCGCGATTAATTCGCCAAGAATCGTAATCGGGTTCGGAACCGCGCCGCCGAACACTCCGGAGTGCAAGTCCTGCGCGGGCCCCGTGAGTTCGATCTGGTAGTAGTTCAGGCCGCGCAATCCATAGGTGATCGAGGGCACGCCCTTAGCCAGCATGGACGTGTCGGAGACCACCAGAGCGTCGGCCTTCAATCGCTCGCGATTGCGCTGCACGAAATCCCACAGGCTGACGCTGCCAACTTCTTCCTCGCCCTCGATCATCACTTTCACGTTCAAAGGCAGTTTGCCGGATTGGTTCTTCAGCGCTTCGAGCGCTTTGATGTGGATGTGCACCTGGCCTTTGTCGTCCGCCGTGCCGCGGCCGAAGAGTTTGCCGTCACGCACGGTGGGCTCAAATGCCGGAGTAGTCCACAAATCCAGCGGCTCGGCCGGCTGCACGTCGTAATGGCCGTAAAAAAGTACGGTGGGCTTGCCTGGAGCGTGCAGCGACTCGCCGTAAACCAGCGGATGCATTTTCGTCGGCGTGATTTCCACATTTTCCAGGCCCGCGGCGCGCAATCTTTCGGCCACCCAAGTTGCGGCGCGCTCGATATCCGGTTTGTGCTCGCTTTTGGTGCTGACGCTGGGTATCCGTAAAAATTCCTTCAGCTCGTTCAGATGCTCGTCCCGCTTCGCTTCTATGGATTCGATGAGATTCATTCCGTGCTCCGCCAGGAATTTACGTTTACGGTGCCCGCAAAAAATTTGGCTCCTTACGCAAGACTTGAAACCCTACCACACCGCGGTTTGCGATTCTACGGAACCTTGTGCATTTTCAGCAAACTTTTTGCGACTGTGTTTTTAGACACTTTGCAGACGACAGGCGGTTGACTCGCGTCCGGGCCCGATGCACGATACCAGATAGCCATGATCGAATCACAAACCAGCGCGCAGCGCCGCAGTTCGCGAGTGTTTACGCGCATTCCCGTGCGCGCCACCGGCAAAAACACCGACGGGCGGAAATTTCGCGAGAACAGCCAAACCATCGTGATCAACGCGCACGGCGGCCTGCTCTACTTACACGAATCTCTGGACCTGGGCGCGCAAGTCGTGCTGATCAATCCCGTCACCGAAGAAGAACAGGAATGCCGGGTCGTCTATCTAGGCGACATGTCTGAGAAAGGCACTCGAGTTGGCGTCGAATTCCTCTCGCCCAGTCCTCATTTCTGGGGCGTCGAATTCGCACCACAGGACTGGCCCGCGCGGCCAGCCACCCACCCGTCGCACTAGCCCCTCCCTCGACGCTAAGGAGACATTCCAATTCGGACAGCACTGCCAGAGTTCTTCGGGACTAGTCATACCATGGCTTGTGACTCGCCTTCCGCAAACTTGCGTGACCTACTGATTTGGCAGGAGTTAAGAAATGACCACGAGTCACTACCGCCTGACGTCGAAGCGACGGGAATTACTCTCAAGGAACTAGAACCCTATCAGTAATGGCGTGTCCATGAAGCCCGTATACATCCCGCCTGCGCGTTTCTACTTCATAGATCTTCATGGGAACGCGATCACTGCGTTTCATCCGGTGAAGTTGTAGGTTCGGCGAGATTGACGACCCAATTTATTCGCATTTGCTTATTTCGCAGTGGGGCCCAAATCACGTTCAGCGGTGGTCTTCGGAGGCGCGAATGCGAATGAACTGGATGTTGCTGTTTGTCGCTACAGCGATGGCCTTCCCGGCGTCGGCATCTCCGCAAAACAAGACACAAATACACCCTGCTAAGGCATCCGCGGCCAGCGCGGCATCCCCGGCTCCGATTGAACCTTCCGGGGATTCTTTCGCCGCCAAACTTCCGGTGCGCCGCGTGATCCTGTACAAAACGGGCGTGGGTTATTTTGAACATCTCGGACAAGTTCGCGGCGACCAGAAAGTTCAGATTGATTTCACCAGCAGTCAGCTCAACGACGTATTGCAGTCGCTGACCGTTCTCGATCTGAATGGCGGACGGATCGCGGGCGTCAATTACAACTCGGAGGCGCCGCTCAGCCAAAGGTTGGGAATGCTGCGTTTGCCGCTGGAGGAGAAGACCGATCTCTCCAAATTCTATGGCGCTTTGCGGGGCGCTCGCCTGGAAGTCCGCAGCGGCGCTGCCATAACTGAGGGCCGCTTGCTCAGCGTCGAACGCAAGACCCGTGTGAGCGGCGGAACAACTCTGGAGGTGGATCTCGCGACCCTCGTGACGGATTCGGGCGACGTGCGCAGCGTCGAGATTACTCCGGCCGTCAGCGTTCGCCTCGCCGAACGTGACGTGACGCAGGAAGTGGGCCGCTATCTCTCGCTGCTGGCCTCCATGCGCCAGGAAGACCTGCGCCGCATGACCCTGGTCGCCAACGGATCGGGAGAACGTCAGCTTTACGTGAGTTACATCAGCGAAGTGCCTGTCTGGAAGACGACGTACCGCATTGTGCTGCCGTCCAAAAGCGAAGACGAGCCTTTGCTGCAAGGCTGGGCGATTGTGGATAACACCGTTGGCGAGGATTGGAACAACGTGGAACTTTCTCTGGTTGCGGGAGCCCCGCAATCGTTCATTCAGCAGCTCTCGCAGCCCTATTACGCAAGACGTCCCGTTGTGCCGCTGCCGCAGAATGCGCAACTCATGCCGCAAACGCACGATAGCGCCATGATGGGAGGCGTCGCGGGATTGTCTGGAGTTGTCTTCGATCCGAGCGGAGCAGTGATCGCTGGCGCAGGTGTGCAGGTCTTCTCTTCCACAGGCGAAGTAGCGGCGACAACGTCTACTGACAGTCAGGGCCGCTATGAAATCGGCGATGTGCCGGCTGGCAACTATCGCGCGGAATTCAGCATGGCCGGTTTCAACAAGACCGTTATCGGGGGCCTGTCCCTGGGAGGCGGCCGAGAGAAGACTCAGAATGTAACCTTGCAAGTTGGCAGTTCCGCAGAAACAGTCACCGTTACGGCCGAGGCATCCACCTTAAACACCGAAAGCGCGTCGCTAGCTGCGCGAGCGGGACACGCCGGATCGGGCGGCGAGCTCGGAAGCGGTCGTGGAATTGGCAGCGGCTCGGGTGGCGGAATCGGTCCTGGCGAGGGTGGAGGCGTGGGCGGCGGAGTTTTCAGTTCAGGAGGCGCAGCTATAGCAGAAGCCCGCCGTGCAATGTCGGCTGCGGCGGAAGGCTCGGATCTCGGCGATCTCTTTGAGTACAAGCTCAAGGATCGCGTCACGATACACAAGAATGAATCCGCGCTGGTTCCGATTGTGCAAGTCCACGTCGCAACCGAAAAAGTTTCACTGTGGAATGCATCGCTGAATTCGCCGCGGCCTCTGCGCGCGTTGTGGCTCACGAATTCCAGCCCACTGACACTCGATGGCGGCAGCTTCAGCGTCCTCGAAAATGAAGCCTTCGCCGGCGAGGGCCTCACCGATGCAATCAAACCCGGCGAAAAGCGCCTGCTCTCCTACGCTGCCGATCTGGGTGTTCGTGTGGGTTCCAAGATCGAAAGCGAGCCGCAGCAGGTAACCCACGTTCGCATTGTGCGCGGGGTAATGATCCAGACCAGCGAACTGCGCCAGGATACCAGTTACACGATCCGCGACGACGATACCACCCCTCGCGCCGTCCTCATCGAACATCCTTTGCGCGCGGGATGGGTAATTTCCGAAAGTGGTTCGAAGCCGGAGGAAACCACTTCGAGTGCCTACCGCTTCCGCGAAAACATCGAGCCCAAAGGCACCGCGAAATTCACGATTCGCGAAACGAAGCCGCTCGAGAGCCGCTTTCAATTGACCAACTTGACCGACGATCAAATCACCTTATTTTCCCGACAGAGGTCCATCAATCCTGAAATCGCGGCAGCGTTTCACAAAATCGTGGAGCAGAAGGAACAAATCGCCACACTCGACGCGGAAATCAGCCGCCGCGAGCAAGAAACCCAGAAAATCTATGACGATCAGCAGCGGCTGCGCGAAAATTTAAAAGCGCTCAAGGGCAGCGCCGAGGAGCGCGCGCTTACCCAGCGTTACACCCAGCAGCTTGCCGATCAGGAGACCAGGCTCGAGACGCTCCAGCGCGAGTCGGCGGATTTTCAAGCGAAACGCGATAAGGCACAATCGGACCTCAACACCACGATCGAAAATCTTTCGTTTGACGCGGACTTGTAGCGCGGGGCGCACGGGAAACAGCGCCGAATCACTCGCGGCGCACAGCAAGATCTGTCCGCAGCTCTTTCTGCCAACGCTTTTCGCTCAGCAGCGGAATTAATTCGAGGGTAGCGGATCGTCGTACTTCGTGAGGTCTACATCCTTCCACTTGCCGTCCATGATTTCCTGGCGGATTTGCGCGGCGGTCTTTCCTTGCTGCGATTCGGTGTAAGTGAAGATAGCCTCTTTCTTGCACAGCATGCAGTGCGCGCCGTGATAATCCGTGAAGCAATCGAGCAAGCTCTTGTGTCCGACTTCCTTGTCGCACCGGCAGTAACACGGCTGCTGGTAGAGGACGTCCTTTTCCTTAGCGGCTAGCGTGTAGACGTTGCGCGTTTCCGCGTCCAGAAACTGTTTCGGGTCAAGTGTCTCCGGTAGCGGGCCCTTCGGCGCCTCCGCGTGGTGCGCGGGAATGTCCGCCTTCGCTTTCGCAGCGGTGGCCGTGGCTCCGCTCGCTTGAGCGTGATCATGATCATGAGCCGGGGTCTTGCTGGGCGACTCGGGTTGCGTGGAGGCATCCTGCGCCTGCGCCGATCTCGCGCCAACGCCAGCAAGAACAAATCCAAAAATTGCCGTGCCAATCAGAAGTTTGCGGAGCATCGACGTCTCCATGTCTGGGCGATTCCGTCGGCGGTTCCCGAGCTTTGTGGCTCACCGAAAATCTTACCACTTCCGAACCGCCCGAGAACTATTGATTGATAGCCAGCACTGGCATTCCGTCCTTTTAGTGTGTCTTACTTCATGGCCAGATCAGACATGAGAAGGCGACCCAGCCGTACCAACAGCTTCACCACCACGATCAGCCCCCAAGGGGCAAATGGTCCTGCCGGCGCCAGTGCGCGGACACGCCGATCCTTCGCCGCCGCACTCGCCCTGGAGCACTCCGCAACGCTGGTCACGGCCGATACCGTCAGTGGGCTCCGCCGGGCCCGTGAGTCTTGAATTTTCGCGTGAAGAAAACCAGCGGCGCACCGATCAGGCAAGCGCAGCCCAGCAGCCAGAAGCAATCCAGGAATCCCAAGAACGCAGCCTGCTGCCCAACGATTTGCGCCATTTGCGCTTTTGCGTGCAGCGCCGCATCCGCCGGCGAAAAGCCGTGCGCCGCAAAATAACGACACATCGCGCCGAACGACTGCCGGTAGCGCGCGTGCGTCGGATTTGCGTATTCCGCCAGAATGGACTGGTGAAACTGCGTCCTTCGCGCCAGCACGGTAGTCACAAACGCGATCCCCACACTCCCACCTTGGTTCCGAGACAGATTCGTAAGGCTCGACGCCTTATTGTTCTTATCTTTCGGCAGGAAGGAATACGCCAGTTGGCTCACCGGAACAAATAGCGGCGCAATTCCCAGCCCCTGTAGAGCGCGCGCCAACGCGATGTGCCGATAGTCGGTGCCCAGATCAAAACTGGCATAACGCCACATAGCCATCGCAAAGATGATGTATCCGACAAAAATTAACGGTTTGATGCCAACCTTCGGCAAAATTCTTACGATCAGCGGCGCCAGCGCCACGATCACCAGCGCGCCCGGTCCCAGTGCCAGCCCCGCGTCCGTCGCCGTATAACCGTAAAGGCTCTGCAGCATCTGCGGAATCAGCACCGTCGAACCAAACAGAGCGAAGCCAAATAGAAAATAATAAAAATTGGCGATCGCGAAGTTGCGGTCTGCCAACAGGCGAATCTCGACGACCGGGTCGGGATGCCGCCACTCCCAGAAAATAGCGACCACCAACGCGATCATCGCCACGGAAAAGAAGAACACGATGAACCGGCTTTCGAACCAGTCTTCCGTCTGCCCGCGATCGAGCACGACTTCCAGGCACGCAAATCCCAGCGCCACCAGAAAAATTCCCAGGCCGTCAATGCGCAACTTGCCGCCCGCGCGCGCTGCTTGCACCTCACGCTTGAATTCGGGAGGGTCCGAAACCACGCGGCTCGTCAAGATCAAAGACACAATCCCGATCGGAATATTGATAAAAAAAATCCAGCGCCAGCTCCAGTGGTCGGTAATCCATCCGCCGAGCGGCGGCCCGATCGCCGGCGCCGTGACGATTGCCATGCTGTAGAGCGCGAAAGCCGCGGCGCGCTTGTGCGCCGGAAACGTGTCCACCAGAATCGCCTGTTCCACCGGTGCGAGCCCGCCTCCCCCCACGCCCTGCAGCACGCGAAAGAAAATCAGCAGCCCAAGCGACGGCGCCAATCCGCAGAGCAGGGAGCTCAGAGTGAAGAGCAGCACGCAGAGCATGTAATAGCATTTGCGTCCAAACGCCCGGCTCAACCACGCGGAAAGCGGCAGCACCACCGCGTTCGACACCAGATAACTCGTCAATACCCAGGTGCTCTCGTCGTAACTGACGGCCAGGCCGCCGGCAATGTGCGGTAGGGCGACGTTCGCAATCGCCGTATCGAGCAGTTCCATGAACGTCGCGAGTGTGACGGTGGCGGCGATAATCCAGGGATTGATGGCGGGCCGGTCGGCCACGCTTCTCGGGATGGCAGCGGCAGCGGTGATAGCGCTCATATGGATCCCGGCTGTTTGGATGCATAAAGAGACCGAACGGTCTCATATAATATAGGCTATAATGCCTATGAGACCAGTTGGTCGCAAGGCCGGCTGGCGGGAGTACTTCTATGCGCAAGGGCGAGCAAACCAGGCAGGAAATCATTCGTAAGGCCGCGCCCATCTTCAATCAGCGCGGCTATGAGGGCGCAGCCTTGTCCGAACTGATGCAGGCCACCGGCCTCGAAAAGGGCGGCATTTACCGCCATTTCGACAGCAAGCAGCAGCTCGCATCCGAGGCTTTCGACTACGCCTGGGGCAAGGCCATCAATGCGCGCCTCGAAGGAACGCAGGAAATAGCGAATTCGGTGGACCGCTTGCAGCAGATCGTGCGGAACTTTCGCGATCGCCGCGCTGGTTTGGTGACGGGCGGGTGCCCGCTGTTGAATACGGCGATTGATTCCGATGATGGAAATCTCCCGCTGCGAAATCAGGCCCGCCGCGCGTTGAATAAATGGCTCGACCGCCTTGCCGCCATCGCCAAGCAAGGCCAAAAGCGCGGCGAAATCCGCCCCCAGGTAAGCTCCACCAAGCTCGCCACGCTCATCGTCAGCACGCTCGAAGGGAGCCTGATGCTCAGCCGTTTGCAGCGGACCGATGAACCGCTGGACATCGCCTGCCGTTACCTTGAGGATTATCTCGAAAGAGAAATTCGCGTGTCGCAGCCTAAAGCCCGGCACAGAGAGTCGTAGGCAACGAGCCTGCACGAGTATCGAGTCAGGGTAAACGCGTTCCTAGTGTGGTGAAGCGTCCAGCAGGTCCTTCAAATATTGCTGCCACACCGCGGCCCAGGTGTGCGTGCCGTGGCCGTGCGTCTGATCGGAGATGGGAATCAGCACAAACTTCCCGTTTTTCACTTTTTTGATCTCGCGCTCCGCAATCCCCAATTCCGGAGGATTGATGAAATCGTCGGCAGAATTTACGAACATTACCGGCACCGTGATTTTTTCGAGCTGCGACGACGGGTCGTAATTCCGCGAAGCGCTTACTGCATACAGGAGGTCGTTGGCATCGAGGTTCGCGGTGATTCGGGCCATGGTCTGCTCCAGGAATTTATCGGCATCGTCTCGCGCGGGCAGGCTTTTCTGCATCTGCAACGGCGCGCTGCCGGCAATGATCAGAAAATCCGCGGAGATTTGCAGTGCCGCGCGCGGTTCCCTGGTATAGTCGCCGTTTTTCCAGTCCGGGTCCTGGCGAATCCCGTCGATCACCATTTTTCGCCACACGCGGTTGCGTCCCGCGATTTGCACAGGCAGGCAAGCCAGCGGCATCAGCGCGTCCATGAAATCGGGATATGTTTCTCCCCACACCCAGGAGTGCATGCAGCCCATCGAAGTGCCCAATATCAGACGCAGGTGATTAACGCCCAGCCCCTTTTCCACCAGCTCGTGCTGTGCGCCGACCATGTCGTCGTAGTCGTACTGCGGAAACTGTGCGTGCATCCCGTCGCTGGGCTTGCTGGATTTTCCGTGCCCGATGTTATCGGGAAGGATTACGTAATAGCGGCTAACGTCCAGCAATTGTCCCGGTCCGAAGAGCGCGCCCGCAAACTGCGGAGCAAGAAACTGGCGTCCCGAGCCGCCCGTTCCGTGCAGGATTAGCACACCGTTGGTCACGCGGCCGCTCGCGTCGCGGGTGGGCTTGCCCAAGGTCAGGTAATGGATGCGCAGCTCGGCCAGCGTCTCGCCCGATTTAAAGTGGAAATCGTGCGCAATGTAATCGCTCTCTTGGGGCTGCGGGACTCCCGGCGGCAATTGCGCCGATTGTTGAGCGCGCGTTTGCACGGACGCCAATCCGAGGATTGCCAGGAGCAGGTAGAAAGTAGTCAGGGTCCGACGGATCATTATTTTCGCCTCCATCGAGCGCACTCTACCATGCCTCCAGCGATGTTGTGTCGGTGCGCGTGACCCCGCACACAGGTGCCCATCGAAAACTGGCTACAAAAAAAGGGAAATGGTTACGTAAAATTGTATGTAACAACCGTATAGCTCTCGCTCTGATTCATATTTCCAAGCGTAAATTAAACATTTTCTGCTAGTTGGCCCGAGGCGCCGCTCGAAGCTATTCCGGCTATGTAATTGCATAAGAGGCTGCCAGTGAGTGCCGGGTTTTGCCAAAAGTCCGGCGATATAGGTGTGTTTAATTTCGAACACGCGGTCTTGGACTGCGTTTCCGGAACCTCCTGCTTGTCCCAGCCAAGCTGAACGTTCATGGGAAGAGAGCTGCCAATCGGCAGGTCCCTCCACACCAGTCACGGCGCCGTGTTCCTTGGAGGCGTGATGAAAGGTTCGGGCGAAGGTGGCTTTCGGTTTACCGCATTGATCGCTCGGTTTGTCTTACTTTTCCTCCTTTATTCCTGCTGCAATCTCACCCTTCACGCGCAATCCACCGCGGAATTGGACGGTAGCGTAACCGATAGCACCGGCGCCGCTGTCCCAAGTGCCAAAGTCGTCGCCAGAAATCAGGCCACTGGCACGGAATGGAATGCGCAAACCAATAGCGCCGGACTGTATGTCCTTCCCTCGCTCGCGCCCGGCGATTATCGGGTTACCGTGACTGCGGCAGGCTTCCAGACACTGGTCGTTACGGATCTCAGGCTGGATGTGGCCACCTCCGTGACCAGGGACCTTCAATTGACAGTCGGCTCGGTCTCCCAGCAGGTGGTAGTGACCACCGAAGCGCCCTTAATAGAAACGTCCACGACCGGCGTCGGGCAGGTCATCGACCCCAAAAGCGTGCAGGAAATCCCCTTGAATGGCCGGCACTTCGTCGATTTGAACCTATTGACACCTGGCACCGTCACGCCTCCGGCCAACGGATTTCTCACCGCCCCCCTTCGCGGGCAGGGATCATTTGCAATCAACACCGCAGGCCAGCGCGAGGATACGACCAACTGGCTCATCAACGGCATCAACCTGAATGATCCCGTGCAAAACCAGGTCACCTTCCAGCCACCGATTGACACGCTGGACGAATTCAAGGTGGACAACTCTACCTTCCCGGCGCAGTACGGACGCAACGCCGGAGCCATCGTCAACATCGCCACGCGCTCCGGCACCAACGAATTTCACGGTGAGGCCTTCGAATTTTTCCGCAACAACGCGCTGGACGCCCGAAACTATTTCAACCCGACCACCACGCCTCAAGCTTCCTTCAAGCACAATGAATTCGGTGGAGACATCGGCGGCCCCATCAAGAAAGACAAGATTTTTTTCTTCGCGGCGTACGAAGGTATCCAGCAGCATCAGGGATTGACTCTCGAGACCACTGTTCCCAGTCAGAACCAGATTGCCACTGTGACTTCGCCAGCTGTTCTGAGCCTTTTGAAGCTGATCCCCCCGGCGAATATTCCCGGCACTGACACCACCGGCAATCCGGCGAACTATAACGGCTTCACTGGGGCCGCGCTCGCCAATGTGAGCTTGAACCAAGGCTCCGCCGACTTGGACGTCAACTTGCGCCAGAACGATCGCCTGCATTTTTATTACGTCTTGCAAAAGGACTTGCGGGAAGAGCCAACTCAAAACGCGAATATCCCGGGGTTTGGCGACACTCGCGACGGATTCCGCCAGCTAATGACCATCAGCGAAGACCACATTTTCAGCCCGTCACTGGCCAATACCGTGCGGCTCGGCTATAACCGCATTCACCTCATCTTTACGCCTACTGCTTTGAATCCGGCGGATTTTGACATCACTCTGCCGCCGGGTGCACCGGTTGGAGTCGGCATACCGAATATTGACGTTCTGGGCGACGTGCAGTTTGGAGGACCGATCAACGAACCGCAAGGACGCGGAGATACGACCGTCGTGCTGAATGACACCCTGAGCTGGCTGAAGGGCCGTCACTCCATGGCCTTCGGCGGAGAAATTCGCCGCGCTTACAACAACAACATCGCCGAGAACGTCGGAAGTTTTACCTTTCCCACGATGGCCGATTTCCTGGCGGACGAGGCCTCGAACTTCACTGTCTTGCTCGGAGCCGGGAACGATCGGATCTTGCAACCTTCTTGGGCACTATTTGCGCAGGACAGCTTCAAATGGAAACCGAACTTCACCATCAATATCGGCCTGCGCTATGAGTGGAACTCGACGCCATCCGAAGCCCTGGGCCGCTTCACGAATTTTGACCTCACCACGGGCACGCTGATTCCAGCGACGCACCCATATCACACCAATAACAAGAACTTCGAGCCGCGTATCGGTTTCGCCTGGGATCCTTTCAGGGACGGCAAGACTTCCGTTCGCGCGGCCTATGCCATCTTGACCCAGGATCCCACCACAAATGTGGTCAGTCCGCTGAGCGGCAACCCGCCCTTTGCTGTGCCTATCAACGTTAGCTCGGCGACGAACGCTATTACGTTAGAGAACCCTTCGGCCTCGATCACCGGCCTTAGCCTGGGTCCCAACGCCGTGGCTTCAAACTTCGACAATATGTATGCACAGGATTGGAACCTCACCGTGCAACGCCAGCTCACATCAACGTTGGGACTGGAAGTAGCGTACGTCGGTCTAAAAGCTACGCACCTGCAAATGACGGGTAACTTCAACCAACCGTTCGTAACGAATGGTTTCTACGATGCCACGCGGCCGTTTACCACCCTGCCGGTTTCTAGTCCGGTGCTGCCCGCGCAATGTGCTCCTCCCAATCCGCCCTGTTCGATCGGCAATATCACGCGGATATTCAGTCCCGGAAATTCGAACTACAACGCGCTGTGGGTAACCCTCAACAAGCATCTCTCGAATGGCCTGGAGTTTCTGGCCGCGTATACCTATTCGCATTCGCTCGATTACAGCTCCGTCAGTTCAGGAGACGCCGTTCCGCTTCAGAATGTTTACAACCCCCGC
The DNA here is from genome assembly GCA_963795005.1 of uncultured Acidobacteriota bacterium. Lineage (GTDB taxonomy): Bacteria > Acidobacteriota > Terriglobia > Acidiferrales > UBA7541 > Palsa-295. Next base: position 45,893 of record CAWCGE010000007.1, read on the forward strand.
GACGATTACGGCTCGTCGGAATTCGATACACGCAACCGCATCGTCGTGAGCGGCTTTTATCAATTCCCATTCAAAGCTAACCGGCTTGTATCCGGATGGCAGCTGGGCGTAGTCACCATGGCCCAAAACGGCAATCCCATTACGCCACTCTTGGTCATTGGACCGGCGCCCGGCTCTTCACTCACCGTGAGACCGGATCAGCTATTGCCTGTCTCCGGCACCGGGAAATCCGCCCAGTTTTACAGCAACACTGTCTTGTGCGAGCCGTTTAACGGAACTCCTACGGGCGCTGCCCCGGCGATTCCGGACTGTGCGATTACTCCGAATGCCGCCTTTGCGGTTCCCTGCACCTTTAGCGACATTCCGACTACGCCCGGCGGCAAGACCTATCCGATCGTTCCGGGCAGCTGTCATCCCGGAAGCGCTGGTCGCGATTCACTCCCCGGCCCGGACTTCGTGAACACCGACTTCTCGATCGTCAAAAATACGAAGCTGACGGAAAGGTTCAACCTGCAATTTCGCACCGAGATGTTCGACGTTTTCAACCATCCCAACTTCGGCGATCCGATCAACACGGTCACTAGCGCCGCATTCGGCAAGGTCCAGAGTACACGCTTCCCGGTAGGAGACTTCGGCTCAGCGCGCCAAATTCAGTTCGCGCTGAAATTGCTATTCTGATCGGTCGGGCGTCCACCAAGCGACGGAGGGCTAGCGGTCGAGCCCTCCACTTCGCTCCGGTGAATGCGTAGTAACAATTCTTCGGCGTGGCACTCTCGACTTGTGCGAGGGTCCATGCTGCGCGAAAATGGCGAATCCTGCCTCCGTTACGACGCGCATTTGCTTCCTCCCTACTCGCATTTCGGCTACAATCGCCGCCAATCAATCGGCCATCTCGTGCGCAACGTTGGATCTGCTCTTTGTTGCCGTGGCGGGCCATATCCAGGAGGGGATCTCGTGCTTTCAATCCAGAACCTTACCAAGACGTACCCCGGGGGCGTTCGCGCCCTTCGCGGCATCAATCTGGAGATTCCGCCCGGCATGTTCGGCCTGCTCGGCCCCAACGGCGCCGGCAAATCCACGCTGATGAAAATTCTCGCCACGCTTCTCGAGCCGGACTCCGGCTCGGCACATTTGGATTCCCTTGACCTCATCGCCGACAAGAACGCCACGCGCCGCCTGCTCGGCTATCTCCCGCAGGAGTTCGGTGTGTATCCCAAAATGTCCGCTACCGACCTGCTGAATCATCTGGCCATCATGAAAGGCATTACGAATCGCGGGGAACGCAGGCAACTGGTCGAAGGCCTCTTGCAGCAGACCAACCTCTGGGATTTTCGCAAAAAGGCCCTGGGAGGTTATTCCGGCGGCATGAAGCAGCGTTTCGGCATCGCCCAGGCGCTGCTCGCGAATCCCAAACTCATCATCGTGGACGAGCCTACTGCCGGGCTGGACCCCGCCGAACGCAATCGTTTCCTCAATCTGCTCAGCTCCATCGGCCGCAACGTTGTGGTCATCCTCTCCACGCACATCGTTGACGACGTTCGCGAGCTCTGCTCGCGCATGGCCATGATCAGCAACGGAGAGCTGCTCATTGAAGGTGTGCCGGCGCAAACGCTCGAAGCCCTGAAAGGCCGCATCTGGACAAAAATCGTGGCCACCGATTCCGAGCGCGAAGCTTTGGAAAAATCCATGCAAGTCGTTTCGACGCATCTCGTCGGTGGCCAGCACGAGGTGCGCATTTATTCAGAGTCCGCCCCCGGCGAAGGTTTCTCTCCCGTGGACGCCGAGCTCGAAGACGTGTACTTCCTCACCCTCGCGCGCTACCAGCGCAACTAACTCTCGAGTTTCGGAGCGCCGCGAATGTTCCTCGATTTTTTCTTGCTCGAATTGAAGCTGCGATTCAAAAGCATCTCGACCTATGTCTTCTTTCTGATGCCTTTCCTCATGATGTTTTTCGCGGTTTCCGCGCGTGATTTCGGTCCCGTAGGCAACGGGAAAGTTAATCTCAACGGTCCTTACGCGCTTTCATTGACCTTCGTCCAGCTCACCGCTTTTGGCGCCATTCTGATTTCCGCCATCTTCGGCCCCGCGATTTTGCGCGATTTTCAGCAGGACACCTATCCGCTGCTTTTCACCAAGCCCATTTCCAAATTCGATTATCTCGGCGGGCGCTGGGCCGCCTCCTTTGTTATCTCGGTTCTCGTTTTTTCCGGATTGGTCTTCGGCGCGATCGTGGGCGCCTTCATGCCCTGGGCGGACAAGGAGCGCATTGCTCCGATCCACCTATGGACTCACCTGCAGCCGTTTCTTTCCATCACCGTGGTCCAAATCTTTTTTCTCGGAAGCTTGTTTTTTTGTGTCGCGGCTCTCTCGCGCCGCATCATCGTGGTGTATCTCCAGGGCGTGGTTCTTTTCGCGCTGTATCTCATCCTGCTCGTCTCCGTCGTCTCCACCAACAAGCTCGACCGGACCTGGCCCTCCATTTCCGATCCTCTCGGCATCGTGCTCCTGGACGGAGTCACGCGTTACTGGACCGTTGCCGAACGCAACTCCCAGCTGATCCATTGGTCGGGCGTCTTTCTCATCAACCGCCTCGTGTGGATCGGCGTCGGCGTTCTCGCTCTGCTGGTCACTTATGTTTTCTTCCCGATGTCCGCCGAGGTACTGGGCGCGCGACGCACTAGCCGCCGCGCTCGCGAGGTTCGCGCCGGCGAAGAAGCCGAGTTGAAGGCGCGCCCGCGCGGCGTCACCCTGCCTGCGGTCACCCAGGTCTTCGATTCCGCCACCACGCGCGCGCAATTCTGGTCACTCACACGACTGCGCTTCTCGAACATTTCCCGCGAAGTCGTCTTCTGGGCCATCGTCGTCGTTATGATCGTCAACGCTTCCATCAACGCCTATTTCGCCGGTGAGATGAATGAAGTGTATGTCTGGCCCGTCACCTACCTAATGGTGCAGGCTTTGCAGGGCGGCTCATTTCTTTTCCTCTTTATCATCACCACGATGTACGCCGGCGAACTGATCTGGCGCGAGCGCGACGTCCACTTCGAACAGATCCACGATTCGTTGCCTGTCGCAGATTGGACCGATTGGCTCAGCAAATTCTTCGCTCTCGCGCTCGTTAATTTTGTGCTGATTTCGGTAGTCATTTTTTGCGGCATCGCCGTGCAAACTTTCCTCGGTTACTACCACTACGAAATCCCGGTCTATCTCAAAGAGATGTACCTCATCGCCCTGCCTCAGATGCTCACGTTTGCGCTCCTGGCACTCGTCGTTCACACGTTGGTCAGCAACAAATTCGTCGGCCACGCGCTCCTGATCGGCTTTTTCATACTGATTCCGGTTCTCTATCGTTACGGCATCGAAAATCGCCTCTATCTGGTCGGCGAAATCACTCCTTATACCTATTCGGATATGAACGGCTACGGCCACTTCGTTCCGGGGCTGCTTTGGTCCATTTCTTACTGGCTGTTCGTTTGTGCTTTCCTTGGGGTGATCGCGGTGGCCTTTTCCCGGCGCGGCACCGACCTTTCGTGGGAGGCGCGCTTGCGGCTCGCGCGTCCGCGCCTCCACGGTCTCATCCCCGCGGGCGCGCTGTTTCTGATCCTGGCCGCGGCCTGTGGCGGCTGGTTCTACTACAACACGCACGCGCTCAATGAATTTCGCACGGATCAGGACGACCGGCATCGCGCCGCCGCTTACGAAGCACTCTACAAAAAATACGAGCGCTTGCCGCAGCCCAAGATCACCGCCGTGGACGTTGCCGTGGACATCTTCCCCGACCGCCGTTCCTTCTCAGCCTCGGGCCATTACACCCTCGTGAATCATTCCAGTCAGCCCATTCAGGATATCCATATCACTGACGGCCGCGATTCGGTTGACGAAATTCGCTTCGATCGTCCGTTCCACGTCACGACGTCCGACAAAAAGCACTTCTACACAATCTACAAACTGGATCAGCCTTTGCAGCCGGGCGAATCCATGCGCATGGATTTCCGTGCATCCTATAGTTCCCGCGGTTTCCGCGACGGTCACGAACGCCCCGAACTCGCGTACAACGGCACTTTCTTCGACCGCGACTATTTTCCCTTCATCGGTTACAACAGCGGCCTCGAGCTTGACGATCCGCGCCGCCGCCGCGAAGAACATCTCGGGACTCTCGAAGAAATGGCGCCACCCGGCGATCCGTACTACCGCAACATCAATCTCTTCACCACCGACTCCGAGTGGATTACTTTCCACTGCGTTGTCAGCACCTCCGCCGATCAGATCGCCATTGCCCCGGGCTATCTGCAGAAGGAATGGACCGAAAATGGCCGCCGTTACTTCGAATACGACATGGGCTCGACGCGCATCAACGATTTCTATTCCTTCCTTTCGGGCCGCTACAGCGTCCGGCGCGATGAGCACGACGGGGTAAAGCTCGAGATCTATTACCAGCCCGGCCACGAATACAATCTCGATCGCATGCTCGATTCGTCGAAGGTCGGCCTCAATTATTACGATAAGAATTTCAGCCCCTACCAGTTCCAGCAATTCCGCGTTCTTGAATTTCCTCGCTACCGCACATTTGCTCAGTCTTTTCCCAATACCGTCCCCTATTCCGAAGCCATCGGCTTCATCGAAAAAATGAAGAAGCCCAGCGATGTGGATTTGCTCTACTTCGTCACCGCCCACGAACTGGCGCATCAATGGTGGGGGCACCAGCTCATCGGCAGCCAGACGCAAGGCTCGAACATGATGTCCGAAACGCTCGCGCAGTATTCCGCGTTCAAGGTTCTCGAGAAGAAATACGGCATGGACATGGTGCGGAAAGAACTTCGCCACGAGCTGGACCAGTATCTCCGCGGCCGCGCCGGCGAAGTCCGCCATGAGCCGCCCCTCGCGCTCGTCCAGCGCGAAGGCTACGTTTGGTACAACAAAGGCGCCTTGGTCATGTACGCCCTCGCTGATTACATCGGCGAAGACCAGCTCAACACCGGCCTGCGCAATTTCCTGATGCAAAACCGTTATGCCGCTGGCCCCTATCCGGACACTCGCGGATTCGTCGCGGCTCTCCGCGCCGTGACCCCGCCCGATTTGCAATACACCATCACGGACATGTTCGAAAACATCGTCCTGTTTGACGATAAAGCCGTATCAGCCACCTACGCACCCACCGCGGACGGTAAATACAAAGTCACGCTCGAGGTGAGCACGCAGAAACGCAAAGCCGACGGCTCCGGCAACGAATCGCCCATACCCATCAACGACCTGATCGACGTCGGCGTCTTCAGTGGCACCAAGGAACACCTCAAGCCGCTGTATCTTGCCAAACAGCACTTCGCGCAGGATTCCTCGACCGTCGAAATCACCGTAGACGAACTCCCCACCTTCGCCGGCATTGACCCTTACAACAAACTCATAGACCGCAATCCGGAAGACAACTTAATCGCCACCGAAAAGAAATAGAATGGCTCGGGCAAAATCGCTCTCTACGGAATCCTGGTTTCGACCTCCGCGAAGTCAACTCACGACGCGAAAGAATCCGAGAAGCGGGAGAGAAACCCAAAAGCGCGACAAGAATCGCATCGCGTCCCGAGCTCACGGATCGGAAGGCCAGAACAAACCTGCTCCATGGGGCGGGCTGGACGGCAAGAAAAACTCCGGCCAGAGGAGAAGTGTTTTTTCCTTGACTCCTTTTATGGAACTTACCAGGCGGTGTGACGAGGTTTACGCTTTGTTACTGCGAACCAAGGAAATACAAGCGGGTCTGCGCGCAAGCGGTAGGCTACCCAGAGCGTGTCCTAACGGCATGAGCCCGGTTCGGAATTGAGCTACTCGCTGAATTGGACTCGGTCAGGTTTGAACAGAGTGGAGAGTCATGGAAGACGGTCGTGAGTTGTGGGAACAAACGAAGTCAGGCCTGCGCCTGGCGTTTAGCGTTGTCGGAGTACTACTCATTCTTGGCCTGTTGATCAAAGGATTGCTACTCGTTCGTAGTGGCACGCGAATCGGCGTGGTTGAAGGGGCCGCGGTGATTTTTCTTATCTGCGTTCTTGCGTTCGTAACAACACCGCGCTGGGCGCAATGGTTCTTTGGAGTTTGCTGCCTGATGGTTTTGCGGGGCGCTCTCATGTGCGCCATCGGGCGAACCGTGTCCGTGCCGAGTCTGGAAGGTCCAAGAATTTACTTTTTAGAGGTGACCGGCCTTTTCGCGTTAATGGCGTTCCTCACTTATCGCTTTGTGGACTCGAGAGCAACTTGGTTGGATTCGCTGTGTTTAGTGGGCGCATTCGTCACCGTGGTCTATGCGTTTATCAGCAATTCGCTAAGCGGGCTGTCACTAGCCGTCTTATTCCTGGGGATAGGTCACGCATATCAACAATATCAGCTACACACTTGTACCCGAGTTCCACCCGAGGCTTCTTCAACCACGCGTTAGCAAGCTCCTTCGTACCTAGATAGCAAACAGGCCGCCGATAGTCACGCGCTTACCGGAGTAGGAGTAAAGTGCTACTTCAAATGATTTCATAACAATGCTGGCTCCCTCGACCCGAGTAGACTGTGGTTGTTCGACGACCAAGGCTCGGGAGAAAGGAGCCAGACATGATCATTATAGGCGTAGATTATCACCCGAGCTTTCAGCAAATCTCTTTTATGGACCAGGAAACTGGTGAGTGCGGAGATCGAGAATTAAATCACAGCGAGGGCGACGCTGAGCGGTTCTACAGGGAGCTAAAGCAGCGAGGAGCGAACGTACGCGTGGGGATGGAGGCCACCGGGCATGCGCGTTGGTTCGAGCGGTTACTGGCAGAGCTGGGTTTCGAGTTGTGGATTGGAGATCCGGCGGAGATTAAGACCAAGCGGGTCCGGAAACAGAAAACCGACCGCGAGGATGGCCGCCTGCTGTTGAGGTTGCTTCTGGAAAATCGCTTTCCTCGAATCTGGACACCGAATTCGGAGAATCGGGATCTGCGGCAACTGCTTTGGCATCGGCATCGGCTGGTGCAGATGCGGACACGAATCATGAATCAGCTGCAGGCCGTAGCGATGAACGAAGGCTATTGCTGGAAGAAAAAGCTGTTCAGCGAAAAGGGACGAGCCCTGCTAGAAAAGCTTCCGCTCGCGCCCTGGGCCAGTCGGCGCCGAAAAGAGTTACTGGAGCTGCTGGACCAGCTGGATCCAAAGATTGCGGAGTTAACGGCAGCGGTCGATCGAGAAGCCCAGCAACGGCCCGAGGTGGTGCGGTTGATGACGCATCCTGGTGTGGGACCCCTTACCGGGCTGGCCTACGTTCTGGTCATCGGGACACCCGATCGGTTTCCTTGTGGCAAGCAGATCGGCAGCTACACTCATTCCCGAGGAGGATTCCAGTGCCGGCCAGCAACGGCTGGGACATATCACCAAGCCAGGCAACGCGTTGTTGCGCTACTTGCTGGGAGAAGCAGCGCAAGCAGCCGCACGGTGTAATCCAGACTGGCGACGTCGCTATGTGCACCTGATGATGCGCCGCCAGAAAAGAATTGCCAAAATAGCCATGGCCAGAAAACTCGCGGTGCGGTTGTACTGGATGTGGCGCAACAAGTGGCAATATGCGCAGTTGGTTGAATTCGGTTCGAACGCGGGAAAGCTCGGAACCGTCCATGGCGTGAAGTAGGGCGTCGTCCATATGATTGGGCATCCCGCTCCCTGAAACAAGTCTCCGATTACGCGACGCAATCAGGACTTTGGATCCATATTATCAAGTTTGACACTTCCCCTCTGCCTCCGGCTGTGTCAGCATCACGCCATATTTTCCGGAGGGGTGGCCGAGTCCGGCTGAAGGCGGCGGTCTTGAAAACCGTTAGGCCCGAAAGGGTCTCGTGGG
>CAWCGE010000008.1:0-21521 GCA_963795005.1 uncultured Acidobacteriota bacterium
CATCGTTCAGCGATAACCGGTACTTGAACGAACCCGCGGCAAGTCCGGACCGCGTCGGTCCGCTTACCAACCGCACGCCGGGCGGCGCCTGGAAGATATTCGAAGAAAAGGGACAGCGCTGCGGGTCAAATTCGATCTTGATATTGCCGGCGTTTGAAATCCACTCCACCTGCTCGCCGGGATCCAATACCACCACCTCCGGCAACATCCCAACCATCACCCGCTTTTCCGCCAATTTATCCTCGATTCGCGTTTCTCGTCGAACACTTCGGCCGCATGAACCCTCGCAGGCGCTAGGCGATCGCCTTAACCGCCTCGCCAATGTGGCGCGCGGAAATGCCGAACGCGTCCACCAGCTCATCCGGCTTGCCTGAATGCGGCATCTGGGTAACCGCGATCATTTTGTATTTCGCGGGCGAGGCACCCACCAGCAGCCAGCGCTTGCAACACCGCTTCACCCAAACCGCCTTCCGGCCAGTGATCTTCCGCAGTCACCAGACGCCCACCCGTCGCGCCGATCTCGGCCGCGAGCGCCTTGCCGTCCAGCGGCTTCACGCAGTAGAGGTCAATCACGCGAATCGCAACTGCCCGCCGCTTTCAACTGGTCCGCGGCTTTGAGCGCTTCGTGCAGTGTCACACCCGCGCCAATCACCGTGGCCTTGTCCTGGTCGCTCTTGCGCAGAACTTTGAACCCCGGCACCGGGAACTTCTCGTCCTTTGAATACATGATGGGCATCTTGGGCCGCGAAGTTCGGAGGTAGTTGATTCCCGGGCGCCGCGCCATGGCGTCCACCAGGCGCTCGGTCGAAACCGCGTCGCTTGGATAGAAAACGGCCGATCCGTGGACGGCGCGGAACATCGCGAGATCTTCGAGTGCCATTTGCGAGGGACCATCCTCGCCGATCGATACGCCGCAGTGGGAGCCGCACAGATTGATATTGGCGCGGCTGATCGCGGCCATGCGCACGTTGTCATAGGCGCGCGAAAGGAAACAGGCAAAGGTATCGGCGAAAGGCACTTTGCCGCGAGCCTGCAGGCCCACCGCGACGCTCACCAGGTTTTGTTCGGCGATATAGCCCTGCCAGAAATGATCGGGCTCGGCTTCCTGGAAAACCTCCGAGAACGTGGAATTTTTCACGTCGCCCGAGATCGCGACCACCTGCTTATTCACCGCTCCCACTCGTTTAAGCGCAGATCCGTACGCCTCACGCGTCGCTACCTTCGCATCGGCTGCATAGTCCGGCGGGGCAGGCGCGGGGAAATCCGGCGGCTTCGGCAGTGGAGTACGCTCGTACGATTTGCCGGGATCGGGCGGAACTACCGGCGCTCCTCCGCGCTCTTTAATCGCCTCCGCGAGTTGTTCCTTCGAGAACGGCTTGCCGTGCCAGTTCAGTTTGTCGGCAACGAGGCTGAACCCGTGGCCTTTGATGGTGCGGGCTACAATCGCCTGCGGCTTCCCCTTGGTCGCCTTCGCGCGATCGAGCGCCGCCAGTACAGCCGCTACATCGTGCCCGTCGATCACCTGCGTATCGAAGCCCTCTGATTCGAACTTCAGCCGGTAGCGTTCCATGTCGTGCTGGTACATCGTCGGTTCGCTCTGGCCCAGGCGGTTGATGTCGGCGATGACAGTCAAATTATCGAGGTTGTAGTGCGCGGCAAACGCGGCCGCTTCCCAGATCTGGCCTTCGGCCAGCTCGCCGTCACCTGTGATCACGTACACGCGCGTCGGGCTCTTATCCATCTTCGCGCCAATCGCGAGGCCCGCTCCGACCGAAAGCCCTTGGCCTAGCGAGCCGGTCGCCGCATCCACGCCATGGATTCGCGGCGTCGGGTGGCCTTCCAGTTCGCTCGAAAACTCCCGCAGGGTCATCAACCGCGACACCGGAAACACGCCCGCCTCCGCCAGCGCCGCGTACAGCACCGGCGCGGCGTGGCCCTTTGAAAGCACGAAGCGGTCGCCGTCATTCGAGTTCGCATTTTTCGGATCGAACTTCATCGCGTGGAAAAACACCCCCGCGACCAACTCGGCGGCAGACATGCACGAAGTCGGATGCCCCGAGCCCGCAGCCGTGGTAGCCATCATCGAGTAAATGCTCAGTAGCCTCGCTTTTTCCTTAACGGTGCTGATACTGGAAGCGGAAGGTGCTGGGGATGTCGTGGCGCTCATGATTCGCTCCTTTACGTTCGTCGTTTCCCCCCGATTTTACCCTTTTCGGCGTTATCCCGCGAAACTGTAATTTCTGCATGCCAAGCTGGCTTGATCGCCAAACACGAATTGCATTTCGCCCAGTCTAAACGTAGAGTTTCGTTTCGCGCCAAAGTAGGCCTTTAGGAGAAAAAATGGAAGCGATCTCGATCACCGTAAACGGCCAGCCGCATTCGGTGGAAGTATCGGCGGATACGCCGCTGCTGTGGGTTCTGCGCGATACACTCGGACTTACCGGCACAAAGTTTGGCTGCGGCCAAGCGCTCTGCGGCGCCTGCACGGTCCACCTTGACGGCGAAGCGACTCGCTCCTGTGTCACACGCATATTATCCGTCGCGGGGCGCAATATCACCACCATCGAAGGGCTTTCAAAGGACGGCCAGCACGCCGTGCAACAGGCCTGGCTCACGGATCAGGTTGCGCAGTGCGGCTATTGCCAGGTCGGAATGATTATGGCTACCGCCGCGTTGCTCGCGAAAAATGGCAAACCGAGCGATGCAGATATTGATGAGGCTCTCGCTGGACATATTTGCCGCTGCGGCACCTATCAACGCATCCGCCAGGCCGTGCATCGCGCAGCGGGGCAACCCTCGCCATCTGGCTCGACTAAACCCGCTGTCAGCGGAGGCGCGCAATGAGCGCCGTCGCAAACGCGTCGCGCCGTGAATTTCTGAAGTCCACCGCCGCCGGCAGCGCCGGGCTGTTACTCGCTTTCTATTGCCCTGCATTCGCCGGCGCCGCGAATGCCGATGACAGTCCCATCGAGCCTAACGCTTTCATCACCATCGATCCAAACGGAGGCGTTCGCCTGACCATTACGCGCTCCGAGATGGGGCAGGGCGTGCGCACTTCCCTCGCCATGATTCTTGCCGAAGAACTCGACGCCGATTGGTCGCGCGTCCAAATCGCACAGGGCGATTGCGATCCCCAATATGGCGACATGACCACTGGTGGCAGCATGAGCATTCGCAGCACCTGGGATCCATTGCGCAAAGCGGGCGCCTTCGCGCGTGACATGCTGCTAACCGCCGCCGCGCAAACCTGGAAGGTGCCCAAGTCCGAATGTTCCACAAACGGCGAAAGCATGGTGGAGCACAAGAAGACCGGGCACAAGTTAACTTATGGCACGCTCGCAACGAAGGCTGCGGCCCTGCCCGTGCCAAAAGATGTTCCGCTGAAGGATCCGAAGGACTACCGCATTGTCGGAACCAAGCGCGCTCGCGTGGACGGCCAACACATTGTCATCGGCGAAGCTCACTACGGCATAGATACCAAAATACCCAGCATGCTGTACGCCGTGGTGGCGCGGCCGACCGTCTTCGGCGGCAAAGTTAAACAATTTGACGCCACGCGCACGCTGGCCCTTCCCGGCGTGAAAAAAGTTTTCGAAGTTCTCCCGGTCGAAATGCCGCCGCTGTTCGGTGAGGAGCGCAAACCTGACTCCGGTCACCAACATTACCTTTGGGGTGGCGTCGCCGTCGTCGCCGATTCCACTTGGCAAGCCATTGCCGGCCGTAAAGCTCTCACGATCGAATGGGACAATGGCCCCGGTGCGGATGAATCCACCGCAGAACAACGCGCCAAGCTCGCAGAACTCCTGAAGACTCCGGGTAAGGAGTTGAAAAAGCTCGGCGATCCCGATGGCGCGATTTCCAGCGCTCGAAAGACAGTTGAAGCCGAATACGAAACCCCTTTTCTGGCGCACATGACCATGGAGCCGGTGAATTGCACCGCCTCCGTTACCGGCGGTAAATGCGAAGTCTGGGCGCCCACGCAAAATCCAAACGCGCTCGCCACTGCACTGGCGAGCGTTCTGAAACTTCCGCAGTCCGCTCTCACCATTCACATCACGCTGATTGGCGGAGGATTCGGCCGCCGTCTGTGTATTGACTACGGCGTTGAAGCAGCGCTGATCTCGCGCTCGGCGGGCGCTCCCGTGAAAGTGATCTGGACCCGCGACGACGATATTCGCCACGATTACTATCGCCCGATAAGCCGACATCACCTGCGCGCCGGAATTGACACGCAGAATGATGTCACCGCCTGGTCGCATCACATTGCCGCACCATCTACCGACAGCACATTTCTGGGCGGCGACCTTCCGGATACCGGTGGAACCGAGATCGCCGGCACGGGGCTTCCGGGCGGCACGGTCTCGAATTATCTGTTACAGCAGAGCTTCCTGCACACCGCCGTCCCGCGCGGTTACTGGCGCGCCGTGGACATGAACTGGAATCACTTCGCGGTGCAATGCTTCATCGACGAAATCGCCGCGGCCACCCAAAAAGATCCACTCAACTTGCGGCGGCAACTGATCGCCACCAAACAAAAACCCGCCGGCGGAGCCGACAACGAAGGCGACGCGCCGGTCAATGTAGATCGCTTGCTCGCCGTTCTCGATCTCGTGGCGGAAAAATCAGGATGGGGCAAGCCTTTGCCGCCGGGACGCGGCCGCGGCATCGCCGGTCTTTACGGTTTTGGCAGTTACGTAGCGCACGTCGCGGAAGTCACGGTCGCAAAAGACGGCGCCCTGCGCGTGGACCGCGTCGTCGTCGCCGTGGATTGCGGCCAGGTCATCAATCCGGACATGGTCGCCGCACAAGTCGAAGGCGGCGTGGTGTTCGGCCTCACCTCCGCGCTATACGACGAAATCACGATCGAGAACGGCCAAGTCCAGCAAGCTAACTTCGACACCTATCCCATGCTACGCATCGCGGATATGCCCAAAATCGAAGTTCATATCGTGCCGAGCCATGAGGCTCCTGGCGGGATCGGCGAGCCGGGAGTTCCCTCCACCGCCCCCGCCGTCGCGAATGCCATTTTCGCGGCCACCGGAAAGCGGCTGCGGCGGCTGCCCTTTCAAACGCAGGAACTGGCTAAGTCGTAGACGCTGGCCGGCGCATCGGGGTTTTAGTCGCGGCGCATTGCAGTGTGCCAGGCGTGATGCCGGAAACAAACCAACCTATCTTCAACCCGTGTCCGCAAACTCCGCGCCTCTCGCTTCCTTCCCACTCGCCGCCACCACCGCCAGCAAAACCGCAACAATCAGAATTGTCCCCGCCAGCACTGGCTGATAGTTCCCGCCGAACCGCTGCTCCACCAGCTTGGCCTGAACCACGGTCGCTCGTGAAGCCAGCAAGTTGCCCAGTTGGTAGGCCAGCCCAGGAAAAGTCCCGCGCACGGCAGGCGGAGACAGCTCATTTAAATGCGCCGGAACCACTCCCCACGCGCCCTGAATCATGAATTGCATTAGAAAACCGCCCAATGCGAGCAGCGGCGCAGTCGACGAATACGCCCACAACGGAATCACTGGAATCGCCAGAAGCGCCGCAATTACGATCGCGCCCCGCCGTCCAATCCGCTCCGACCACCAGCCAAAAAGTATGCCACCCAGCAGCGCTCCGAAGCTATAAACGATCGCGATGAACCCCACGATGCGCGGGGAAAAGCCATGGTTCTTCTGCAGAAAAGTAGGATAAAGATCCTGGCTGCCGTGACTGAATAAATTGAACGAAAACATCAGCACGACCAGAAACAGGAAGCTGCCGAGATACGTGAGGACGTCCTTTAAGAGGTTGCGGCGTGGCGCTGCAACCCTCGCTGCGCGGCTCTGCTGCCAAGCTGGGGACTCCGTCACTTTCGTACGAATGTAAATCACCAGGAACGCCGGCAGCGCGCCCACGACAAACATTCCCCGCCATCCGATGTACGAAAACAATGTTCCATAAACCAGCCCCGCGAGTAGATACCCGACTACATAGCCTTCCTGCAACAGCCCTGAAAAGAATCCGCGATTTTCTTTCGGCAGAGTCTCGAACGCCAGCGCCGCACCCACGCCCCACTCGCCGCCCATGGCAATTCCGAAACAACTTCGCATGATCAGGAAAACGTGGAGCGAAGGAGCGAACGCGGTGGCCAACTCAAAAATGGAAAACGCGACGATGTCTATCATCAGCGCCGGACGCCGCCCGAAGCGGTCCGCGATAAAACCAAAGAGACACGCGCCCACCGGGCGCATGGCGAGCGTGAGAAAAATTGCCTCGGTAATCGCGGAAACTTGCGCGCGGAAATCGGTAGCGATCGCGCTAACGCAAAATATCAGAATAAAGAAATCGAAAGCGTCCAGCGACCAGCCCAGAAAGCAGGCAATGAACGTATTACGCTGCACCGAAGTGAGCCGCCGAAAATGGCCCAGAAATTCTATTTGTTTCTCCCCGGTTGGCTCCGAAGCAATCTTGGGATTAGCACCCTATCGGAAACGCGCGCGACTTGCGCCATTTCCGCCACGTCGTGCACGCGCACGATGTGGGCTCCCTGCAGGATGCTTGCGGCTACGGTAGCTGCGGTGCCCCAGATTCGCTCGTTCCCAGGGGTGCCTAACCGACCATCTTTAAGTGCGCCGCCGATGAAGCTCTTTCGCGACGTGCCAACCAAAATCGGAAAGCCTAGCCGCGCAAGCTCCGGCAGGCGTGCCAGCAGTTCGCAGTTCTGCGCGTAGCTTTTGCCGAACCCAATCCCCGGATCGAGAATCATCCGCGATTTGGCCACGCCGGCTCGCCGTGCCAGCGCCACCGCGCGTCGTAAGCCCGTCGTCACATCACGCAGCACGTCTCGCGCAAATGGCTTCTTCTGCATCGTAGCCGGCTCGCCACGCATGTGCATCAGGATCAAAGGCAGCTTGCGTTGCCGCGCTACTTCGGCGATCCGCGAGTCGTTGCGCAGCGCCGTCACGTCATTCACAATCTCGGCACCCGCCGCCGCAGCCGCCTCCGCTACTTCTGATTTGCTGGTATCCACCGAAATCGGAACGCCCATCTTGCCGCGCAGCCCTTCGATCACCGGCAGAATTCGCCTCAGCTCTTCGTCCACCGAAATACCGCGAGAGCCCGGGCGCGTGGATTCACCGCCAATATCAATGATGTCGGCGCCCTCACGTTCCATTGCCATTGCCCGCACCACAGCAGCGTCGGGATCTAGAAACAAGCCGCCGTCGGAAAAACTGTCGGGCGTCACGTTCAGCACACCCATCACCAACGTGCGTTCGCCCAATACCAAAGTCCGCGACGGCAGTCGCAACTTGAACTTTCGACGGTGGAACATCGCCCGCTATTGAATCACGATTTGACTGAAAGCCTAAGCGCAGGCAGGACTGGCTGCGGAAAGAGGGGACATACCACGAGGCGGAACTAATGAGCGGCAGGGACGTAATACGAGGCACGATGCACTACTGTGGGATCGCCGTGGCCCATCACTTCCACGCGCAATTGATGCCATCCGGAGTGAGGCGTCGCGCTCGCAACGGCGGCCGGTGAAAATCCCAGCGTGTACTCGGCCCGAATCCTCAGCGCGATCTGCCGGAACGTATCCGCCAGCGTCTCCGCCTCGCGCAAAAAATAGAGCTGTCCGCCAGATCGCCGAGCCAACTCCGCAAGATACAAGGTATAAGCGGGAATCCCCGAGCTTCGCGCGGAAGACGTCAGCAAAGTCTGCGAGGCATGTGACGCCACCCAATCGGCCGTCATGATCTTGGGCCTGCTCTCAGTGGAGACCGCAAACACCTGAATGTCAGCCGTAGCGAGCGCCCGCTCCACGTCTTCGAACGTCAGTCGGTCGGCCGGCCATCCGGCGCGAGGTCCGGCGGTTACCGGATCGAGCGTCAGTCCCAGTTCGCTGTCTTGCCCATCGGTCAGCAGCACAATCGCCTTCCGCCCGCTGCGGCCCGCAAAAAGCTCGCGCGCGGTCAGAAAGACTGCTTCGTAAATATTCGAGCCGCCGGTATCGCCCAGCAACGCTCGCGCGTCTACACGCGCCACGGCTTTGCGGATGAGGGCCCAATCGCCCGAGAACGGCAGTTGCAAATAGGTATGCGCCGAAAAATCCACTACCGCGGTTTGATCCGAAGATGACAACGCGTCCACCAGCGCCCGCGCCGCGTTTTTCATTTCATCCGAGTCGCGCAAGACACTCGGGCTCGCATCGAGCACCAGCGCCACACTCGCCGATTCCGTGGAGGCATCGAAATAAGTAATCGGCTGCGCCAGGCCATCGTCGGACACTCGGAAATCTTCGCGCCGCAATCCCCGCACAGCCACGCCATCCGCCCCCATCACGTTGCACATCACCGGAACAATCTGCGTGACCACCGCGATCGGGCGCGTGCCCTCCGCTTGATTGCCATCAGTTCGGTTCGCGCTGCTGGATGGGGGAATCGAAGTCAATTCACCCGTGGCGGGATCGCGACGGAGCGTGAGGTCTTCGTCGAGGCGGCGCGGGCGGGGCAGCTTGGTTTTTTGTTGAGCGTGCAGAGGAAGAGCAAGGGGTGTGACGAACAGCACGAGGAACAACGCGGCGAACCAGGTGGCGGGAAACGATGATCGCCAGCTGCGACAACTATTCGCACATTGTTTGACGAGGAAGCGGCCCGCTCGCATGGAAAAACTTAGTCGAGGTCGAAATCGCGCAGAGGTTTTTCCACCGGGCCGTCCTTGGCCTTCTTCAGTCCCTCGGCGAATTTGCGCGCGAGCACGTCCTCTTTGCTTTTTTCCGCTTCCACCGAGGCCCGGAATTTTGCTTCGACGGCTTCATCGTGCGCGCGGAGCAGGCGCGCGGTGTCGTCCAGGTCCACGGAGGAGGGCGGCTTCGGGGGCGCCACGTGCGATAACACCACGCCGAGTTCGCGATCAACGGTCAGTTTCGCCGTGCAACAAGGGCAATTCACTTCGAATGTCTCCAGAGGGTTCTTCGCCATACCGACATTTTACGCCTTTTTTGGCCCTGCCAACTCATCCGCTGCGGCACGATGAGCGCACAACTCGATATTCTTGAAACACTCGAAGTTCTCATCCAGGCTCCCCTGAGGAGGGGCGCCGAACGCCGCCGCGGCAAACGCATGATGCTCGTCGTGCGAGTCCGCGTCCGCAGAGCGGTGGGAGCGCTCGATACCTTCGCAGAAATCGTCAAGAGCCTGGACTTCTCGCGCGATGGCGTTCTGCTATCCACCTCGCGGGGCGGCTACGCGGGAGGCGAGCAACTGCAAGTAACGTGCCCCTATTGGGATGCGCCAACGGCGCTCAACGTCCCGCGAAATGCAAGAGTGATTCGCAACATGATTTTGCCCAATTTTGAATTTGCCCTGGCGCTGCAATATTTGCGGGGTATTTGCGACGAAGAAGAACTGGCCGGCATTTGTTCGCGGTTTGCGAACCAGATGCGAGTGCTGGGCGTCGAGTCAGATCCGCAAATCGCCGAGCGACTGCGCGAAATGCTCGAACAGGCGCCTTCGCCGGGCCGTCCACCTGGTGGCTCCGTCTCCGGCACTCTGCTCGGTATACAGCGCGCGCTTCGATCTCGCTTCCTTCGTGCGAATTCCTTAGCCCAAAAAAAAGAACCCCGTCCCTTGCGAGACGAGGTTCATAAACACAATCGTTGCGCGGGCGGTCTAAGCCGGAGCCGGCTTCTCGCCCTTGGCCAATCCCGGAATCGCACGCGGTTCGGGACGCAGCGAGAGTTGCGGCTCTTTCGCCGGCACAGGTGGCGCCGCGGGCGGCGGTGGCGGCACTTTGTCCGGCAGCGGCTTGCCTTCCATCAAAAGCTTCAATTCCACCGCGTCGAGCACTTCCCGGACCAGCAGGGCCTGCGCAATGCGCTCGAGCTTGTCGCGCTGTGTCTCCAGAATGTTGCGCGCCTTGCTGTAGCCGTCCGTGACGATCGCGCGGACCTCGGCATCAATCTTGATTGCGGTATCTTCCGAATAGTCGCGATGCTGCGCGATTTCGCGTCCCAGGAAAATCGCTTCTTCCTTCTTGCCGAAGGTCAGCGGCCCCAGAACGCTCATGCCCCACTCGCAAACCATTTGCCGCGCGATTTCCGTCGCTCGCTCGATGTCGTTCCCGGCTCCGGTTGTGATGTGGTGCAGGAAAATTTCCTCCGCCGCGCGGCCGCCCATCAGCACCGCCAGTTGTGCTTCCAGAAATTCCTTGGTGTAGGTGTGCTTGTCGTCAATCGGCAGCTGCATGGTCACGCCCAGCGCCATGCCGCGCGGAATGATCGTCACTTTGTGCAGCGGATCGGCGCCCGGCGTCATCGCCGCCACCAAGGCGTGGCCGGCCTCGTGGTATGCCGTGTTGCGCTTCTCCTCGTCCGACAAAATCATGGATTTCCGCTCGACGCCCATCAGGACCTTGTCCTTGGACATCTCGAAATCTACCATCGCGACGAATTTGCGGTTTTGCCGCGCCGCCCATAGTGCGGATTCGTTCACCAAATTCGCCAGATCGGCGCCGGAAAATCCGGGCGTGCCGCGAGCGATCACGGAGAGATCCACGTCTTCCGAAAGAGGCACTTTGCGCGTATGCACGCGAAGAATTTCCTCGCGGCCCTTCACATCCGGCCGTGGAACCACCACGCGGCGATCGAACCGGCCCGGCCGCAGCAACGCTGGATCGAGCACATCCGGCCTGTTGGTGGCCGCGATCAGGATCACGCCTTCATTGGATTCGAAGCCGTCCATTTCCACGAGGAGCGCGTTCAGCGTTTGCTCGCGCTCATCGTGTCCGCCGCCCAGGCCCGCGCCGCGATGCCGTCCCACCGCGTCAATTTCATCAATGAAAATGATGCAGGGCGCGTTCTTCTTGCCCTGTTCGAATAAATCCCGCACGCGGCTGGCGCCCACTCCGACGAACATTTCCACGAAGTCCGAGCCGGAAATCGAGAAAAATGGAACGTTCGCTTCGCCGGCAATCGCCCGCGCCAGCAAAGTCTTGCCCGTTCCTGGAGGTCCCACCAGCAAAACGCCCTTGGGAATGCGCCCGCCGAGCTTCTGGAATTTCTGCGGATCCTTCAAGAAATCGATGATTTCGTACAATTCTTCTTTCGGCTCATCAATTCCAGCCACATCCTTAAACGTGGCTTTCTTCTGCTGCGCCGTCAGCAAACGCGCCCGCGATTTTCCGAAACTCAGCGCCTTGTTTCCGCCCGCCTGCATCTGCTTCATCATGAAAACCCAGAAAAGAACCAGCAGTATCAGCGGCGCGAAATTCACCAGGAAACTCAGCCAGTCCGCGTTCTTCACTTCCTTGTAGTTGTAGAGAACGTTGTGATCTTGCAACGCCTTCGTAACATCGGGAATCGCCGTATTGGCGATGGTCACGCCGCGGAATTTTCCGCCTTCGCGATATTCACCCTGCAACTCGGCGCTGTTCGGCGAGAGATAAATGGTCACATCTTTGACGCTGCCGTTCTGGACCTTTGCCAAGAAGTTCGTGTAGTTAGGCTCGTCCTCGTGCGTGGACTGGCCGCCCGTTGACGCCATCCTCCACAGGACCACTGCCAGCAGGATCATCAGGAGCCAAAATAGGATCGTTCGAACTGTTGAGTTCACCTTAATTACCTCACGCTTTTCAGACCCGCACCCGCTCGGCCCACGAGCAATCCGCACTCGCTGGCTTGCGAGCACCCTACGAAATACTTAGATGCCAAAACCCACCCGATCTATTCAACTTCAACCGGCGGCAGCGTTCTCCGCAGCTCGCTCTTCGATCACCACTCCGCGTCGCGTGCTGGTTCGCGCGCAATACTCTTCCGCAGGAGGCATTCCCCGCGCCCAGATGACTTGACCCGCGCTCTCCAACACCGGCCAGACCGTTCGGTCGCCGCTTCGAACCCGCCCCGCGACGAACATGCTTCGCAGCTTCTGTTCTTGACGCCGGCCGTGCGGCCTGTAGGCGTCGCCAGGTCGCCAATTCCGCAAAATCAGAGGAGGACGAAGCAGGTCTGCATCAATGGCGTTGGCGTCTCTACTAGTGTCGCTCTCCGCGATAGGCCAGTCAATCACTTTCAGCCGGAAGCATTTACCAAGTTCCGGAATGGAAATAGTGGTTGCACTGGCCAACGGCAAGTTCACGACGTATTCGTACGCACTAGCTGCCTCGCCCGTTCTGCTGGGTGCTGTGCGCACCGCCACTGCCCGCGAAAATGTCAGTTCCTGGAAATTGCGCTGAACAATGATCCCACCGGGAAGTTCCGTGCGTCGGCCACTTGTGCATTCGTTCGCAAGACGAATTACTTGTTCTACGTGGTCGGCATTGAGTTCCCGCCGGTTTCCCCGCACGCCTTGATAAAGACGGCGAATCAGGCGTTCCGTAAGCACGCGCAAGGCAAGGGAATCATTGCACTTGGCTGGAGTTGAATCTTGCCTCGGCCGAACCTGAAGCTCGAGCGGGCTTAGCAGAGCGCGAACGGAGATATTGAGCGCGTCGGGTTCCCGACGCACGAGCGCCTGAAAACGATCTTCCACGAGCGCATTCCAAAAGCTTTGTTCCTCTCGCGCGAAGCGTGACAGCTCGTTGAGATGGCTCACCATGGCTGGAGAAAAATCCCGTGCCAACAAAGGCAAGAGCTGCTGCCGAATTCGGGCGCGCATCCGTTGCGTATCCCGGTTCGTCGAGTCTTCGCGCCAAGATTGCCCAATAGCTCGCAGATATTCCCGGAGATCCTCCCGGCGTGTCCCCAGGAGAGGCCGCACTACCGAACCCACGACGGGATAAATGCCTGCGAGCCCCGTCAAACCCGTGCCGCGAATCACGTGCGCCAGAACTGTTTCGGCTTGATCATCCGCGGTATGCGCAACCGCAATATGCGTCGCCCCGCGCTCGTCCACGACTCGGTGGAAAAAGGCGTACCGCAACTCCCGCGCCATGTCTTCCAGGTTCCGGCCCTGCCGGCCAGCTTCCGCGCCAACGTCCTCGCGGCCAATCACGATCTCAAGTCCAAGTGTTCGCGTTAGGTTCGCGACAAATTCCGCGTCGCCTTCCGATTCCACTCCGCGCAGCGTGTGATTGAAATGCACGACCGTGAGCGTGATTCCCAGATCGTCGCGCAGGCGTTCCAGCAGCCGTAAAAGCGCCACCGAATCTGTACCTCCGGAAACTGCTACGCCGACACGGTCGCCCGGCGAAAGCATCCCGCTGTACTGAATCGCTTGCAATACGGATTGTTCTAGCGGTGTCCTCATCGGCCGATTTCTGCATCCGCGCAAGATCGCTATTTCTTTCTTAATGGTAGCAGTCGAATCAGGAAGGGTCGAGCGCGGTGCGAAAGCCGTTGTTCCTACGGCCGCGGCCCGCGGAAACTTAAAGCCGGTCGGATATCTGCTGCGTGAACAAATCGCGGCTATAGGAGATTCGCCGGTCGAGCGCGACCGCCGCAAAATAAGAGCAGTTCTGTCGCTCGTGTCGTGCCCATGCTGCCAAGCCGGGCGCCAGCGAGCCGGAAACTCGATCCACGGCCGCAAGTAAACCGTAGTAAGTCCCCACCGCGCGTATCTCCGATCGATCATCCCCGCGTTCCGGGCAAAGCCGGACGAGTTGCAGCAGTCGATCGAAATCGTCAGCCCCAACCTCATGGTTTGCTATTCCGGTCACTTCGCGCACGCGATCCGACAAGGCCACCTTGAGACTCGGTGCGACAATCGCGCGGCAGTACCAGATGAAAAACTGGGCAAACACTGCCAGCGAACTCACGCAAATGAGCGCTGCTATCATCGCGCTTTCACCATCAAACGTGCCGGCATCAGCCGCACGTCCTCCGGAACCTTCGTAAACGTGTACGCCCAGGCCAATGGCAACCACACTCCCACCAGCGGTGGAACCCACTTCAGGAGGCTGGGTTGCAGACCCGGAAAGAGGTTTCGCAGCGCATAGGTGCCGGCTGTCGCGCTAAAATACACGCCCAGTGCCAGCACCAATTGGATCAGCCGAGTGCGCGTCTCGCGTAGTTTCAAGATGGCGCCCCACAGCAGGTAGGTCAGCAGCACTCCCACAAAATACAAGTTCTGCCCCAGCTCGACGACGAACCGGCTGGTCAAGTGATCCTTGTTCGCGTGAATCACCATGTAGGAAAAGAAGCCGGTAGCGGCAAGAAGGAGTGCTGCGGCCCGGCGAATATAGCGGCTCGCCTCCATCTCCGCGAAGACCTGCTGATAGAAGAGAATAATGACCCAAAACAAAAGAATCGTGAGGAGGCTCTCGGAGTAATAGTAGTAATAACGGTAATTCACGGACTGAAAGCCGTAGTGCTGAATCGTAAAGTACTCACCCAGAGCGACTAGCGCGGCCGAGCCCATGTAGGCGTTCATGGGCAGATAACGAAGAAAATCACGGCGGGAAATTGAACACACTACTACGTAGATCTCCAAAAGGAAACCTACACTCCATACTAGATAATCGACCCGGCCAAGCATTCTCTGCAACTGCCTTCGCGCCTGACCCTGGTCAACTCCCGCTATCGCGGGACCCTTAGATTATCTCCAGGGCGTCGGCGGCATTGGTGCGCTTGTGTTCGCCCACGGTGTGGGCGGCATTGGTGCACTCGTGTTGGCTTGCAACCACGGCGTTGGCGGCATTGGTGCGCTGGTGTTTGCCATGACGCTTGGCTGATGGGTCGCCAAAGCCTTCAAACCCATCGCACTGGTAAGCACCAACAAAGCCAAAACCACCACAACTAACCACTTAGACATTGACCCCTCCGAGTAGAGAAACTACGCGGCGGAGTCTATAAGCAGTTAGCTGCCGTCAAGGGGAAAATTTTCAGGGTGTGTGTCCAATCGGTACACACCCCTCCCCCTGGCGAAGCCAGAGCCTTTCCGAATTTTCCTCACCAAACTACGGTTTCAAAGTGCGCTTGGTCAACGTTACGAAAGTACTATCCGGCTGGGACTTTTCGTGAGCGCTTGCGCGAGCTCTCCTGCACGCCGCTGCTCCGAGTTGGCGTAGCTGTTCCGCATCTGCTGCTTCATGCCAAATCGCTTCCGGCTAGCGTCAGACTCTGGTAGGATAAAAATTCGATCTCAATCGAAAATTTCTTCCGTCTGGAGCAACGCTACATGGCACTGGCATGTGATATCTGCGGCAAGAAGCCGCTGTTTGGCAACACCATCAGTCACGCCCACAATGTTACGCGCCGCCGCTGGAATCCGAATCTGCGCCGCGTCAAGGCCGTGGTTAAGGGCGCCCGTAAACACGTCCGTGTTTGCACCGCTTGTATCCGTTCCGGTCGCGTGAAAAAGGCCGCTTGAACCCGGCCCCCCTCGGAAGGAGTCCCGTTTGCCACGATCCATACTGATCCTTGCAGCCGTCGTGGCCTGTGTCTGCGCGGCCGGCTGCAAGAAAGAAATCGCGCCCGGGCCAGACGTCTGGGCGGTTGTCAACGGCAAGGAAATCCATCGCGATGAAGTCGACAAGTATTACCGCACGCGTGTAAGCGCCGAGGGTCCCACACCTTCCCAGGAAGAGGCGCTCTCGCTCAAGCTGAATATCCTCGATGAGCTTGTGAACAACGAAATTCTGCTGGAGCGCGCCAGCAAATTGAATCTCATAGCCAGCGACGCGGAAGTCGAAGACAAATTTACCGAATCGAAGAGTCCCTACACCGAGGAAGAATTCCAGAAAAAGCTGAAGGATTCCGGACTTTCCGTGGAAGACTTGAAAGGCGACATCCGCCGCCAGCTTTCCGTGCAAAAGCTTCTTAACCGCGAAGTCGTCGCAAAAATCTCCATCACCGATCAGGACGTGATCGATTTCTATAACAAGAATCGCGCCCAATTCAACGTAGCCGAGCCGCAATATCACATCGCCCAGATCGTTGTGACTCCGCATCCCGACCCGGCGGTTCACAATCGCAAAAACGATAAAGCCACCACGGAACCGGAAGCCAAACGCAAGATAACTTTGCTCGAACAAAGGCTTGCCAGTGGAGCTGACTTCGCTCAGCTCGCGATGGATTATTCCGAGGATTCCACGGCCTCGACGGGCGGCGACTTAGGCTTCGTTCCAGAGTCGGCTTTGAATCAATCCGACCCGGTTCTGAAAAAGACCGTGATGTCCATGAAGCCCGGCGACGTGACCCAGCCCATCGGAGTGAAGAACGGTGGCTACCGCATTTTGAAGCTAATCGCGAAGGAAGCTGCCGGACAGCGTGAGCTGTCCGACCCCCAAGTGCAGCAGTCCGTTCGCGACATGCTGCGCAATCGTAAAGAACAGCTACTGCGCTCGGCTTACATGATCGAAGCTCGTGACGATTCGCGTGTCACGAACTATCTGGCGCGGCAAATCCTTGAATCTGCCGGCAAGCTCCCCGCTTCTAACTAAAATCTTAACTGGAAAGAGAAATCCGTACGGAACGGAATCGTAACAGACGTGCTTTTGGGGGGAACCTATCCGCGACTGATGGTTTCCGCGAGACGCCGGCTAGGGCGGCTCATTCGCGCAACCAGAATCACCACCAACCCCGCCAGCGGGCTCAGGAGCAAGCAAGCGAAGAATCCCCTCAGGAACGCGATCCCTTCTTTTTCCATCCTGCTGGCTGCCACGCCGCACGCCATTAACCACAAAAGAGCGGCGATTCCGATCATCAGCCAGGCCACTACAGCAGCAAAATGCACATGTGCAACCATGCAAAATCTCCCCAGTTTCGTTGTGCCTATCAGGTTTCGAAGCTTTGGCCTGTATTTGCAACGATTGTCGCTGGGTTCGGCAAACGGGGGAAGATCGCAGGAGAATTGCAGACCTTAAGGGTAACTAGTGACCGATACGTACGCTTCACTCAGGAAACAACGGCGACTACTTCCCCGGCGTTTACGGTCTGGCCTTCGCTGACGGAAAGCCGTTCTATCTTTCCGGACTTGGGTGTGCGGATTTCGTTCTGCATTTTCATCGCTTCCACAACCATTAGTCCTTGACCGGCTTGCACTTCGTCTCCCGTCGCGACCAAGACGCGAATCACTTTCCCGGGCATGGGCGCTACGACTTGCTGCCGGCCTTCCGCCTCGGCCGCCCGGGCGCGATTCTTTTTCCATTCGCGCGGATCGCGGATGGCAATTTTGTATTCGCGGCCCATCGTGGTCGCGCGCAATTCCGCGCCGACTTTTTCGATGCGCACCTCAAACGATTCTCCCTGTAGCAGGATCGAATAAATCCCGGGAGATACCTCCACGGCGTCCGCTTCAAGTACCTGACCATCCGCAACCCAACGCGCGAGATCGCGCGTTGGCACCAGCTCCACTCGATGCGTTCTCCCCGCGATCTCAAGGTCCAATTTCATCGGCAGTCTTCTTCCGTTCTTCTCGCCGGTTCATCGAGCTTGATTTTGTAGAGGCGCACTTCAGGGTGTCGGCGCATAAAACTTAAGGCCTCGGACCGTTAAGAGCCGTAGGACACATTTGTTTTTGTGGGTCGTGGCTTTATAGCCACGACATCAACGCTCGCAATTCGGGACGGCTTCAGCCGCTGAAGTTCCCACGCGCTGCTCGCATCGATTCTCAACCCTCCGGCTGGCGGCTCACTTGTTCGCGCCGTGCCTCCGTTTTCCAGCGCGATTCCGTCAGTGGTCGCGAGTTCGACGACGCGGCGCGCGAATTACCCTCATGCGCCCCGTCATGTGATTGATGCCACAGAACAGCCGCAACAAGAATGGCACCCAGAGCGCCGGCTTCTGTTGGCGAATCTGCGGCAACGGAGACTCCGGCCGCTTTAGACCCGCCACGCAAAAAATCATCCAGCCACAGCGTATAGATGGCCCCGGCCTGAAAATCGCGGCTCTCCAGAATGCGGCGAAATAGCGAGACATTTGTCTTAATCCCGCTCGCGTAGTATTCGCCGAGAGCTCGCTTCATCCGCGCGATCGCTTCCGCCCGGTCCTGTCCCCAGGCGATCAATTTTCCCAGCATCGGGTCGTACTCATTTGGCACGGTCCAGCCGCCATAGATTCCATCGTCCAGCCGGATTCCCGGCCCGGTGGGCACTCTTCGCTCTAGAATGTTCCCGGGCGAAGGGAAGAAATTATTGTCTGGGTCTTCGGCATAAATGCGGCATTCGATCGCGTGGCCACGCAATGCCACGTCTTCCTGCGCGAGTGGCAATGGCTCACCCGCCGCGACGTGCATCTGCAGTTTCACCAAATCGAGCGACGTCACCATTTCCGTCACGGGATGCTCCACCTGCAGGCGCGTGTTCATCTCCAGAAAATAAAAATTCTGCTGCGCATCCACCAAGAACTCCACCGTACCGGCATTCGTGTAATTGCCCGCCCGCGCCAATTTCACCGCCGCTTCACCCATGGCCCGACGTAACTCGGGCGTCATGATCGGCGAAGGAGCTTCCTCAACGACTTTCTGGTGCCGGCGCTGCACCGAGCACTCGCGCTCGCCAAGATAGACAGTGTGGCCATGTTGATCCGCGAGAATCTGAATCTCAATGTGCCGCGGGTGCTCGAGATATTTTTCGAGATACACCCGGCCATCGCCGAACGCGTTTTGCGCCTCGGAAGCCGCGTCGCGCCACGCTGACGCCAGCTCGCTTTCGCGCTCCACGCTACGCATACCTTTGCCGCCGCCGCCCGCCACAGCTTTCAAAATGACGGGAAACCCGACCTTGCGCGCAATCTCCGTAAGCTCGCGAATATTCTCAACGGGATCGAGAGTGCCCGGCACGGTGGGCGCCCCAACTTCGCGCGCAATGCGCCGCGCCGCCGTCTTGGAGCCGAGCCGTTCCATTGCTTCGGCCGAAGGTCCTATGAAGGTTATACCGGCATCGCGGCAGGCTCGTGCCAGCTTCGGATTTTCCGCAAGGAACCCATAGCCCGGATGAATCGCATCACAACCAGCGTAGCGCGCCACGCCCAGAATCTTCTCGATGACCAGGTAGCTTTCACTCGAAGGCGCCGGGCCGATGGGGTACGCTTCATCCGCCAGCCGGACATGCAAAGCGGTGCGATCCACGTCGCTGTAAACCGCAACCGCACGAACGCCCAACTCTCGGCACGCGCGCACGATGCGCACTGCAATCTCGCCACGATTGGCAATCAGGATCTTCTTGAACATTTTCTCGGATCGCACAGAATGCGAATTCTAGCATTTTGTCGGCGCATCGGATGGTTCTCGGCCAGTCGCGCTTTTGGTAGGTGGAAGTGGGCTTGCTGCTCTTGGGATGGCGGAGGGGGTGGGATTCGAACCCACGAGACCCTTTCGGGCCTAACGGTTTTCAAGACCGCCGCCTTCAGCCGGACTCGGCCACCCCTCCGGAAAATATGGCGTGATGCTGACACAGCCGGAGGCAGAGGGGAAGTGTCAAACTTGATAATATGGATCCAAAGTCCTGATTGCGTCGCGTAATCGGAGACTTGTTTCAGGGAGCGGGATGCCCAATCATATGGACGACGCCCTACTTCACGCCATGGACGGTTCCGAGCTTTCCCGCGTTCGAACCGAATTCAACCAACTGCGCATATTGCCACTTGTTGCGCCACATCCAGTACAACCGCACCGCGAGTTTTCTGGCCATGGCTATTTTGGCAATTCTTTTCTGGCGGCGCATCATCAGGTGCACATAGCGACGTCGCCAGTCTGGATTACACCGTGCGGCTGCTTGCGCTGCTTCTCCCAGCAAGTAGCGCAACAACGCGTTGCCTGGCTTGGTGATATGTCCCAGCCGTTGCTGGCCGGCACTGGAATCCTCCTCGGGAATGAGTGTAGCTGCCGATCTGCTTGCCACAAGGAAACCGATCGGGTGTCCCGATGACCAGAACGTAGGCCAGCCCGGTAAGGGGTCCCACACCAGGATGCGTCATCAACCGCACCACCTCGGGCCGTTGCTGGGCTTCTCGATCGACCGCTGCCGTTAACTCCGCAATCTTTGGATCCAGCTGGTCCAGCAGCTCCAGTAACTCTTTTCGGCGCCGACTGGCCCAGGGCGCGAGCGGAAGCTTTTCTAGCAGGGCTCGTCCCTTTTCGCTGAACAGCTTTTTCTTCCAGCAATAGCCTTCGTTCATCGCTACGGCCTGCAGCTGATTCATGATTCGTGTCCGCATCTGCACCAGCCGATGCCGATGCCAAAGCAGTTGCCGCAGATCCCGATTCTCCGAATTCGGTGTCCAGATTCGAGGAAAGCGATTTTCCAGAAGCAACCTCAACAGCAGGCGGCCATCCTCGCGGTCGGTTTTCTGTTTCCGGACCCGCTTGGTCTTAATCTCCGCCGGATCTCCAATCCACAACTCGAAACCCAGCTCTGCCAGTAACCGCTCGAACCAACGCGCATGCCCGGTGGCCTCCATCCCCACGCGTACGTTCGCTCCTCGCTGCTTTAGCTCCCTGTAGAACCGCTCAGCGTCGCCCTCGCTGTGATTTAATTCTCGATCTCCGCACTCACCAGTTTCCTGGTCCATAAAAGAGATTTGCTGAAAGCTCGGGTGATAATCTACGCCTATAATGATCATGTCTGGCTCCTTTCTCCCGAGCCTTGGTCGTCGAACAACCACAGTCTACTCGGGTCGAGGGAGCCAGCATTGTTATGAAATCATTTGAAGTAGCACTTTACTCCTACTCCGGTAAGCGCGTGACTATCGGCGGCCTGTTTGCTATCTAGGTACGAAGGAGCTTGCTAACGCGTGGTTGAAGAAGCCTCGGGTGGAACTCGGGTACAAGTGTGTAGCTGATATTGTTGATATGCGTGACCTATCCCCAGGAATAAGACGGCTAGTGACAGCCCGCTTAGCGAATTGCTGATAAACGCATAGACCACGGTGACGAATGCGCCCACTAAACACAGCGAATCCAACCAAGTTGCTCTCGAGTCCACAAAGCGATAAGTGAGGAACGCCATTAACGCGAAAAGGCCGGTCACCTCTAAAAAGTAAATTCTTGGACCTTCCAGACTCGGCACGGACACGGTTCGCCCGATGGCGCACATGAGAGCGCCCCGCAAAACCATCAGGCAGCAAACTCCAAAGAACCATTGCGCCCAGCGCGGTGTTGTTACGAACGCAAGAACGCAGATAAGAAAAATCACCGCGGCCCCTTCAACCACGCCGATTCGCGTGCCACTACGAACGAGTAGCAATCCTTTGATCAACAGGCCAAGAATGAGTAGTACTCCGACAACGCTAAACGCCAGGCGCAGGCCTGACTTCGTTTGTTCCCACAACTCACGACCGTCTTCCATGACTCTCCACTCTGTTCAAACCTGACCGAGTCCAATTCAGCGAGTAGCTCAATTCCGAACCGGGCTCATGCCGTTAGGACACGCTCTGGGTAGCCTACCGCTTGCGCGCAGACCCGCTTGTATTTCCTTGGTTCGCAGTAACAAAGCGTAAACCTCGTCACACCGCCTGGTAAGTTCCATAAAAGGAGTCAAGGAAAAAACACTTCTCCTCTGGCCGGAGTTTTTCTTGCCGTCCAGCCCGCCCCATGGAGCAGGTTTGTTCTGGCCTTCCGATCCGTGAGCTCGGGACGCGATGCGATTCTTGTCGCGCTTTTGGGTTTCTCTCC
>CAWCGE010000009.1:0-83706 GCA_963795005.1 uncultured Acidobacteriota bacterium
TTGCGGTTGTGCAGAGCAACCCAATCCGCGAGAGCGTCGGCCTCAGCCACCGTCATCATTGCGTCTACCAGCACCGCGTCGTGCTCGCCGAAGATTAAAGTCGACGTGATCGGGTCAAAGCCGAGCGCTTCGCCGAAGGGCCTTGGCCGCTCGCCGACCATAGCCTTTCCCGGGGCGGTAAAAACGTTCACACTAAGCGTGTTCGAGGCGACAGGCGAGGTCACGCGCGTGCTCTCTTTCAGTGCATTTGTGCCGTCCATTTGGTATTCCTTTCGATGTCAGAGCGAGTGACTGTTCAAGGCAAGATTGGCAGAAGCGCGACGACGAATCCATTGGACGAACGCATCCAGGGATACCAAAGTATTGGTCGGATATTAGGCGCAGAGTCGGCATCCTATCCGCGCCGAGCGTTAGCCGTACTTAAGGGTGGTGCTTTGTCCGACCTCGATAATATAACCGTCAGGATCGCGGATGTAGCAGCGAATCTCGCCGTACTTGGCAATCGGTTCCGTCAGGAACTCGGCCCCTCGACTTTTCCACAATTCGTAGCACGCTTGAATATCCGCAACGCGGAAATTCATAAAGCTGTTGATGTGATTCGGGTCAGGGACGCTGAGCGTTACCGTCGGCTTGTCCGGGGTCGGCCCGCCCCCTACGTTCAGAATCATCCAGATATTCGCAAGCTGAAGGTACGGAGGCGCGTTGCCGTCACCCATGGTCAGAATGCGAGCGCCGAAGACCTTTTCGTAGTAGCGAGCCGATCGGTCGATGTCGGCGACGGTGAGAAAATATGCGACGGTGAACCCGTCGCGCGGGGGCATCTCATAGCTCTTCTGTTCGATTTGTACGGCGTTCATTAACGACTCCTTTCGATATGGTGCTCATTACAAATACAGTGTCCAGGGTATTCCGGTTTCCGCTGGAGGTGAGGGACGGCGATCGCAGTGCTCATAGTTGCTCCAATCAGCGGCGCATTGATTAAGCCAGAAGCGCGACGACGAATCTAGCTAAAATCTCCGCACTACAGCGACTTGGAACTAATCGAAATGGGCGGAGCGTGCGCCGGCCGAGTGGCTGATTGCCGACCCCATGACCAAATCGGAAAATGCAGAGAAATACGAATTGTGTCGCCAGGAGTGGCGCCGTCGTCATCCTAAGCCGACCGTGGATTGAGGAATCGTGATACTGTGCGCGTGAGAGGAACAGTACGCGCCGCAAGAGTGAATTTTTGTACGAGATTGTACGGAATCCGGCAAATCCGTACAATTCTAAACGATTCTGTCGGCAGGTAAGTGTCTTAAATCCAATGGATAGGAGCCTCTTGGGGGTTCGATTCCCATCCGCGCCTCCAACCTCCCAGTAGTCAATCGGCCTCCAGCCCCACGCGTACGCTGACTCCTCGTGCCGCCAGTTCCCGGTAAAACTCTTCTGCTGCTTCTTCCTCCCTGTGGTTCAATCGCCGTTCGCCGCACTCTCCCGTTTCTGCGTCGACAAACGCGATGTACTGGTCGCTCGGAGCCGGCGTTGTTATGCAATCGTTTGAGTTTTGAATGCTGCATTTCTGCGGGGCTCCTGAAAGGCGATCCGACGGTTGTGCCGGAAAGAGCGCATCAGCCTTCATCTCCCGCCTTTAACTGTTCTCCGACCCGTTTTGCGTCATCGAGCGCCCGCCGAGCATCTTCAAATCGCGAAGCCGGAACTTGAATCTCGACATATCGTCCCTGACGCGCCAGATAGCGCTCCGACAAATGGACTGGAATGCCCCTACTGGCGAGAACACCTGGAATAATGGATTCATCGACGCCGAGGGGCAAAGTCATGAAAACGACGAGTTCTTCTTGGTTAGACATGTTGGCCTCTGAATATATTACGGTCCCCAGTAGTCGAAATTGAAAACTACGCCCGGTCGGATGTCGAATCCAATCTCTCCAATACCGCATTGGATCGTGTGGCAGCCGTTTCGAGTCGCACAGAACCGCTATAGACGTGCCAGAAATCCCCGTCCGTATTCGCGAATTCGACTGCGACCTTCCTTCGGCCGCGCTGTTTCGAATCGACGTACACTACACGGCATTCGCGCTCTTCCTGGGTGAAGGTATTGACGACGAGGATCTTTTGGCCGAGTCTTACGCGCGGCTTCATATCGAGCAGCCCACCGTATAAGCTAACTGCCATTGTGGCTGTTACATCTCGGAAGGGATGGTTCCGAGGACTCCGACCGTAAACCTTGACGGGAATCGTAAACGGAAAGCGCTTGCAACGGCGGCGTTCAACCATACGGATCTCCTCGCGAAACGTCAGGAATTGGCCAATGGACGTAATTCCAAGGTAGGGGGAGCGACGGTCCAGAGCAATAGTACTTGGTTTATTAACTGCGCAAACTGAACATTACACGACACTATTGGTTTGGCCACTCAGATGAACGTTGTCTACCACTCGCTCGGAGACCTCAAAATGGTAGTTGATTTGAGGTCGCTGTTCCGTTCCAATCAATGGCCCGGTTCCGGAATAGTCCTCCAAAACGCTGAATGAGCGATACCCGAAAGTTGGACAGAAAACAACCCAACGACAAACTGCTCGGCATGGATCAGCCGATTTCCCGCCGCGATTTTCTGAATGCTACGCTACTTGCTTCCGGCGGATTGCTCATGACTTCCGCTTCGCCGCTGCAGCTGCTCTCCGAGGATGATTGGACGGGCTACGGAGGAGTCGGTGACTACAGCCGGTCGAACGGCAATACTTACGAAATCGTGCAGGCGGGCCATCGGATCCGTGACGGCGAGTTCGAAAAGATTCCAGCCACAGCGATCGATACGCAAGAGATCTACGACTGCGTCGTCGTGGGAGGTGGAATCAGCGGTTTGGCGGCGGCGCTTTTCTTTTTGCGGCAAGCCGGCAGCGACCGCAAGTGTCTGGTACTCGACAATCATCCGATTTTTGGCGGCGAAGCCAAGGGCAACGAATTTCTGGTGGACGGGCACCGATTGCTGGCCCATCAGGGCTCGGCGGTTTATTTCGTACCGTATTCGCACAGTTTCATAGCGCGCTTTTACGATTCCATCGGCCTGAAAGCTCCGAAATTGCAATATCAATCCTGGGCCGGCTCTTCCCCTGAAATGCAGCTCAGCAAAACTCCTTACGATATGGTCGGAGGCGAGCCTGCCACTTACGGATTTTATTTTGGCGCGAAATTCAGGCAAAGCGCGGGCGCCTGGTTGATTGACCCGTGGGGCAAGAAATTGGAAGGAGCGCCAATCTCGGAAACGGCCCGCGCGGAATTGCTGCAGTGGCGGCGCGGCCCGCGGGCTCCCGAAAAACGGCCGCAATACCACGGCGACGATATCTCGCGGCAGCTCGATCAAATCACTCTCGAAGAGCACATGATGCGGCTTTACGGCATCAGCCGCGAAACCATTCGCACCTTTCTTTCGCCCGTGGAAGGAGGCGGATCGGGACTCGGGCCAGACGTCCTATCCGCGTATGCCGATTATGCGGCGGACATGCTGCACCGGCTCGATACCGAGGATGGCGATCAAATGTTCCCGCGCGGCAATGGCGATATCGCGCGGCTGATGATGAAGGCGCTGATCCCGGCTTCCATCTCCGGCGGGCAGACAATAGATGATGTTTGCAACGGGCGCGTGAATTTTGCGGCGCTCGATCAGGCTTCGCGCGCGGCGCGCGTGCGGCTGAACTCGACCGCGGTCTGGTTGCAGCACGATGGCGATCCGGCAAAATCGGAATTCGTTTTGGTGATTTACGCGCTGGGGAAGCAATTGTACCGAGTGCGGGCGCGCACCGTGGTGATGGCCGGCGGCTGCTGGACGACGAAGCACATTGTCTGCGATCTTCCTGCAGCGCAGCGCGATGCTTACGGACAGTTCTATCGCTCTCCCTGCATGATGGCGAACGTGGCGCTGCGCAACTGGCGATTCCTTTACAAGAT
Organism: uncultured Acidobacteriota bacterium; assembly: GCA_963795005.1. Lineage (GTDB taxonomy): Bacteria > Acidobacteriota > Terriglobia > Acidiferrales > UBA7541 > Palsa-295. The sequence continues at coordinate 3,947 of CAWCGE010000009.1, forward strand.
GGGCATCAGCGGTTGCCGCTGGTTTGAAGGCATCGGGAATTATACCGAGGTCCGGAAGACGGCGCTTATGGGCGCGGATTCTCCTGGTATCGGTCCGGATTCACCGGTGGTTCTGAACTTGAAAATCCTCTACTCCTATCCAGGAATGGCGATCGCGGATCAGGGATATCGTGGCCGGGGCGAGATGCTCTCCACTCCGTTTCGCGAGTATGAACGGCAAATCCGACAGCAATTTGCAGACATGTTTGCCCGGGCCGAGTTCGACGCGCGGCGGGACATTGCCGGAATCATATTGAACCGCTGGGGCCACGCCTACTTGAATCCGCAGCCCGGCTTCTTTTTCGGGAAGGATGGCAAGCCGGCTCCCAGCGACGTGCTGCGAGCCGCTCCATTTGGAAGAATCGCGTTCGCTAACACAGACTTGACCGGAATCATGGATCATCGAAGCTCTATACTCGAGGCCCAACGGGCCGTAGCGCAGTTACTCGATCAGGTGCTTGTGGATTAGCGCTTGGCACTGTTCGGACTCTTGCTTGAACTGCCGCGCCCCATTACCATTTGCAAACTTAGCATCTAAAATGATGTTTTCGTCGCCCCCGCGGCTCGTTACCATGCGGGTTGTCCCTCTCATGTGGAACTACATCATCGGACCGATTCTCGCGCTTTTGCCTAAACCGTGGCGCGACGCGCTGCCTGTCCTGAACAATATGCCGTGGGGGCGAGCCGCCGCCGTCAGCGGTATTGAGGAAATGCTGGGCGCGATTGTGGGGCTGGGATATTGGTACATGTATGCAATGACGGCGTGGGTGGACACGGCCGTGTCCAGGGCGCTCGAGGGAAAACTGGGAGTGAACCCGACGGTACAGGAGATCGGTGCTGTGGCACTGACGGTATGGACCACGCATCCGCTGACATTGCTGCTGGGGTACTTCGCCGTCGAGGGGGCAGTGCGCCTGTGCGCCGCGTCGTTCAGCGATGAGAACCTGGGAATTCTTCCGCTGGCCGTGCTCGACAGGATATTGTTTCTGCCGTTTCGCTGGCGGAATCCAGCGAGCGGGATGACAACGGAGAGTGTGACGAGTAATGTGAGATCGCTGGCGGACGCAGTGCGCGAGTGGATGTTGATGATGCGAGGCGTGCAGGAGACTGATGAATTACATTTCCGGAATGACGGACCTGAAGAAGTGCTGGAAATTCGCGCCTCGCATCGCAAGCATGAGTGGATTCCTCCACGCACCGTGCGTTTCGAGGATGCTTACTACCGGCTGGAGGCGTCCACGGTCAAGAAGGGACCGAGACCCTTTTACTACACGTTGCGGCGACTGCCTTCGGGAGTCCCTGGACGCAGCGTGCTGATTTACTCGCCCGTGGATGCTCTAGCGCGAGAGTAAGTTCCAGCGAGCTTGCATCCCGCACGGAGCGGCGGGAACCCATCGGTGCTTGCCGCAACACCGGTGGCGCACTGAAGTGCGCCGCTACAAAGGCAGTTCCAAGACGCTGGTCTGCATGCGTTCTTCTTTGACAACAACCCTGCTGCGTTAGTACCTCCGTACTAGTGGAGTTTTAGTAGCTAAAAGGTAAAAGCAATCATCGGTATTATTGGGGGGACCCGATGACAAAGTTTACCGTGCACCTGCTTTTCCTCGTGCTTTGCTTTTCCTGCGCTTATGGCACTCGCGCGGGGGTATCTCAAGGACCACTCGGACCAAGTGAATTGCTGGCACTCGTAGCGGGCGCTGCGCTGCCTGAGAATCTCGTCGCGGACATCCGGGATCGCGGGCTGAGCTTTCATGTGAATGCTTCCTACCGCGCACTGATGGAAAAAGCGGGGGCCGACCCCCGCGTGCTGGCGGCGCTCGATTCCGCCAAGGCCGTGGCAGCTGCCGGCGCTCAGGCGCCGCCGGATCAGGAAGTATTGGAACATCTTGCCAATGCCGGAAAGTTGATGAATGAGAAGAACTATCCCGACGCCGCGAAGGAATTGAATGGAGTGCTCACGGCCAGCTTTCAGAGTCCCGAGGGAGGATTCGTCATGGGCCAGTTGCTCCGCCAACAGCAACGCTGGGGAGAAGCAGCGGCCGTGTACGCCCGGGTGTTGCAGCAGGATCCGGACTTTCCGGAGGCGCATACCAAATTGAGTTACATCTTGTATCGCCAGGACAAGCGCGAGGACGCACTGCGTGAAGCGAAGGCGGCGCTGGCGGTGGCTCCCGACAACGCGGAGGCGCACAAAAACGCAGCATTGGCGCTGGCAGCGATGGAAAAATTCGACGCCGCGCAGGCGGAGTATGATGAGGCGCTGCGTCTTAAGCCTGACTATGAGTCGGTGCGCATGGATATGGGCATCATGCTGACGGCCAAGGGCGACTGGAACGGCAGCATCCAGCAATACCAGAAGGCTCTGGCCCTGGACCCGCAAGACGCAGATGCACATTACAATCTGGGCCTGGCGTTCGAGCGAATCGGCGATTTCCAGTCGAGCCTTCGCGAGTACCGCGAAGTGAAACGGCTGGCGCCGGGACGCTATGACGCGCGGCAGAACCTGGCAGCGGGCCTTTTGAATCACGGATTCGCCGGCGAGGCCGTCATCGAATTTCGTGAGCTCGAAAAGCTATTCCCCGGTGCGCAAATGTGCCACTACTGCCTGGGAATGGCGCTCTACCGGACTTGGGACTTGCAAGGCGCCACGACGGAATACACGCTGGCGGCGCAGTTGGATCCATCCGACGCTGGGCCGCATGTGGGCCTTGGTGAAGTTCTCGAAACCGAAAAACACGACGATGAAGCATTGGTGGAATTTCACCGCGCAGAGGAACTCGATAATATTTCGTTTAGCGCGCACTACGGAGCGGGACGCGTACTGCTGAAAAAGAAAGATTACAGTGGGGCGCTCGGCGAATTGCGGCAGAGCGAGGAACTGGCGCCCAGCAATTCTTCGGTTCACGATCTATACGCGCAAGCTTTGGAAGCTTCGGGAAATATTGATGGCGCCATCGGCGAGTTCAAGCAAGCGGTGGCACTCGAACCGTCAGATCCGCAAGTAGAGGTGAAATTGGCCGCGGCCCTCGAGAAAAAGGGGGATTGGCCCGCGGCGATTGACGAATATCACAAGGCTGCGTTACTGGATGCGAGCATTGACCTGCGCAGCAAGGTCGTACGCACGGACGATCCCATTCCTGAAGACGAATATGAAAAGGCGCGGACGCGATTGAAGGAGCACATCGGCGCGCTGAAGGCCGCCGGAAAAGCTTCCGAGGCCGCGGAACTGGAATCGCGGGTGCGCGGCGTGGAAGCCGCACCCAGCCTTTCGGAAAAACTCGACGCCGCCATGCAAGCGGGCGCGCGGGCGGCAGCGCAGCGACACTACGACGAGGCGCTGCAAGACTACAAGCAAGCAGTGGAGCTCGCCGATAAAATGCAGCCGCACGACGGACGCCTGGTGACGGCGCTCGATAATGTGGGCAATGGGTACATGCGCCAAGACCCGGCGGCCGCGGAAGCAGCTTTCGAGTGCGAGCTCAAAGTCGCGCAGGAACTTTACGGCCCGCAATCCGCAAACCTCGCGGCGCCACTGCAATCACTAGGCCGGAATGCACTGATGCAACACGATTATGCGACGGCTGAGAAGTTCTTTTTCCGAGCGGTGGACTTGAACGAGAAGGTTTTTGGCGAAGGCAGCGACCGAGTGGCTTCCAGCCTGGTGTCTGCGGCGGTGGTTTACCTAGTGCGGAAGGATTACGCAAAAGCCGAGCCGTACTTGCTGCGCGCGCTGAACATTGACGAATCGTTGTACGGCCATGATGGGGTGGGTCTGCTGATCCCGCTGGCGAGTGTTTGCTCGATGTACGACAAGTGGGGCAAACCCGAGAAGCTGGAGCCCTACAACAGCCAGATGATCGCCGTGCTCGAGAAACAGTTTGGCGCAAACAGCCCGCAACTTGCTGGGACGCTGGACAAGGAAGCGCAAACCCTCCGGACGCTGGGACGCACGCAAGAAGCCGCACAGGTGGAAGATCGTCTGGCATCCATCCGTTCCTTGACGATGCAGACGCATCAATAAGCTGGAGCGAGACGGACCGCGATAGGAAAGCGAAAATCTAAGGCCGCTGGCCGGGGCCTCTACCAATCGTCCCCTTGCTACGGGCTGCGCAGCTTGCCTCCGGAACTACGTGCGCTGCTGCCGCAGGCGTTGTGGGACACGTGGGAGTCTGGCTCGCCGCGCGGACGACTGCCGTGGCCACCGCGGCGGCGGCGGCGGCTCCGACCCCGATTGCCGTAACACCTGCGGCGCCAATTCCACCACCCGCTCCAACAGCTCCGGTCGGAGCGGTGGTGTTGGCCATGTCGGTAAGCGTCATGGGCGTGGCCGGAACCGGTGGAGTGGGAGCGCTATTAAACTGCACGCTCGAAGCCTCACCCGAACCCACGATCACGCAGGGGCCAATCACGCCGTGCCGCTTGGTCTTCTGTTGCTCCTGATCGCCCGTTGCAGGAGGCTGCGATTCGGCGCCGGGTTGAGCGCCTTGCTGCTCTTGCTTTTTCTCGGACTCTAGAGCACAGAACTGTACCTTTCCGTCATAGACAACGATGCGCGTCGTATCACCCTGGGAATCCAACGCGAAATCGGTGCCCACTACGCCGGCCACGCCGGTGGGAGTGCGAATCTGAAAACTCGCGTTGGGTTTGACGAGCTTCACGGCCTTGGCGCGCACGCGGCCGTAGTTCAGGTCGAGATCCGTCTGTTGCCCGGCGGCATCGTGCTTGGTGACAGTCAAGTTCGAATCCGAGCCTACGCTCAGGACTGACCCGTCATCCAGCGCGACGCGCGCGCGCGCGAGGTGCCCCGTGTTGATCACATCGCCCCAAAATACTTCTTCGGAAGTCGAAGCCGGGGTCTGTCGAGGGCCGCGTACGACGTTGACGATGGGCAAAACAGCGGTGATCCGGCCGGCGTGCTGAGGCTGCGTGGCCTGCGCCGCAATATCGGCGGGTATCACGAGCGGGAGGCAGAGCAAAATCGCGAGCACGCAGAAAAACGGATGGCGGGAGTTCATTCGTATATTCCCTCCCCGGTCGCTTTGGCGGCGCTTCGCCACAAGCCTAAAGTGTCCAGGACGTTACATTCCTTTGGATGAGGCTTTGCGGGATCGGCGAGAAAACTATCACAAGTCTCCTCTGCCGCATAGCAAAATTCCGTGCCGGAGGCTGCGGCCGGCATGCAGGCCAGGGGTACGGCCGGGGCGAAGCGCGGGTTAACTTTTCAGGACTTACGGGCGGTTTGTTCCATCATGGACATCATTTCGCGCATCGCTTCGGTTGTGCCGGGCGCCTTGCGTTCCCGCCAAGCCTCGAGGCGCTTGCAATGTTCCTCGAGCGGCGCAAACACGCCGGGGTTCTTGAACCTGGCGCGCCACGAGGCAATGATCGGCTTCGCGCGCTCCCAGACGAGCCATTGCTCGCCGGAGTTCTCAAAGAAGAATTCTTCGTCAATCAGGCCGCGATTGACGATGTTGGCGACCATGTCCCAGTAGCTCAGGACCATGCGCATAAACGCGTTTTCCTGGCTATTGGGAGGTGCGATCTTCATCACATCGTCAGCCGAGGCGGGCTTGAACTCCCGCACGAACCAGTCGCGCGCTTCGCGCAAGCGGGGTTCGCGTCGAACGTCGTAAAGGCGCAGCATCAGATGGACCTGCTCGTGCGTCACTTGTCCCATTTGCTCTCCTGTCCGGACGACTTTATTGCGGTTCAGCGGCCTGCGGCAATTCGCCCTGTAGGGTCACTCGATGCGTGTGGCTCAGCGGAATGCGCGACTGTTCGAAGCCCATTTTGATGCGGCGGCGCAGCTCACGCGCGACGTCATCTTTGCGGTTCAGGATGGTGCGGACTTGCAGGCGGATGACCGTGCCGTCCAGCGACAGGGATTCGACGCCCAGGACGCGGGGCCCGTCAACAATCGCCGGGGACCAATCGGCATCCGTGCGAAAATCCCCCGCGATTTTCTCCAGGGTAGCGAGCGCGCGGCCGACCATCTCTTCGGCGGGAACGGTGACGTCTATAAAAGCCTGCGACCAATCGCGGCTGAGGTTGGCAACTTGGCCGATGAGGCTATTGGGCATCGTGACCATCGCGCCCGCCGCATTCCGGATTACCGTGCGCCGCAGCGTGAGGTGTTCCACGCGTCCGATTTCCGAGTTTGCCTGGATCAGATCGCCGACGACATATTGGTCCTCGAAGACAATGAAGAAGCCATTGATGACGTCTTTTAGGAGGCTCTGGGCACCGAAGGCGATGGCGACGCTGGCGAGGCCCGCAGTGGCCAGCGCGGGGGCGATATCAAAATTCAGAACCTCGAAGCCCATCAAAATCGCCACAATAGCGATGATGGTGGTGCCGATGCTGTAGAGCAAGCCGGCCATGGTGCGAGTCTGCTGCTCGCGCATTTGTCCGGCGCGCGATTGAGCTTTCGAGATTTGCACCAGGCGGGCGGTGAAAGCCCTGAGGAGGCGCGCGAGGAACAACGCAAACAGGAGTATGACCGCCAGGCGCAGCCCGGTCTTCCCTATAATTTCCAGCCACCGTGAGAAGGAATCAGTCATAAGATAAAGCGAGCGGAATTATACCACCGAGCCTGTGGTACAAAGCTTAGGGGAAGTAGAGGTTGGGCAGTAGAAGCAAAAAACCTGCGCCGATTCCGCGAATGGGAGTAAGCGTCATGGACTTGAAAAAACGAAGTTTTATCACCCAGATTCTGGCGTGGGCCGGCGCGCTGCCCCTCGTGCTGCTGGGCATGCGCACATTCGCGAAATTGCCTGGCCAGCAGAACCCGCAAAACCCTATGCCGCCGCACCCGAACCCTAACGAGCCCTTTCCCGAGAATGGACCCAAGGTCGGTGAGACGAAAATCCTCAAACAGAATAACGAACAGATTCACGACGACGTGGAAAAACTCTATGACCTGGCGAGCGAACTGAAGAAGGAAGTGGAAAAAACGGATTCGGTGAATGTGCTGTCTTTGCCGATGATACAAAAAGCGGAACAAATCGAAAAGCTCGCAAAGCAAGTGAAGAATCTGGCGCGGGGATCTTGACCGTAGTTTTTCGGTGCGCTTGCGGCGGTTTCTGCTACGGGATTGTTTTTGCCAGCTTCCTGGAAGCAAGGTAAAATGAACGCGCTGACGCTCGTGGAATGAATCGTTCTCACGAGCGGCAATCGCCACTTCGTAGGTTGTCCGGGAAGTTCCGCGGGGTGCAACCTGCGCGCCCGTAGCTCAGATGGATAGAGCGTGTGCCTCCGGAGCACAAGGTCGGGGGTTCGAATCCCTCCGGGCGCGCCAAACCTCTAATAAAAACGATAGTTTTTAGCTTGGCGTACGACTTCAGCCGAATGGGTACACCTTTGGGACTACCTTCGCGGACGCCGACCCGTTCTTCGAACCGTCCGATCCCGGCCAAATATGCGTCCTGCTTGTGAGCCAGGGGATTTGTCCGGTTACGCGACGGGGTCGATGTGTTCCGTTGTTGGTCGAGCAGGCGGACTTACTTCTGGTTTAGCTCCTAGGTCCTGTCGGGGTCTTCTGAAGAAACGTTTAAAGAAAAACTTCTTCAGTGCGATCATGTCTTGCTTGAAACGAACAAAACCCTCCTTCTCGAAGACGTTTTCGTTCTTCCATTCAGGCTTTCTGCGTCGATTCTCGGGGAAGAACGAGTGAGCCACGGCATTGCGAAGGTCATTTAGCGCCATCAAATCAGAAACAACGGGCTTTGGTATGTCGTGAATGGCCTTCACGAAGTCCAGTTTCTGAACGAGATAAGTCTTCTCCAGAAGTTGATAGTTGAAAACTTTGAATCGCTTGGTCTTCCAGAGTTCGGGAAAGCCGCGCTTCGTCCCGAAAAAGTGCCAACACATGACGCAATTCAAAAACTCATCCATCAAGACATAGTCGAGGATAATAGCGCTGCAGACGATCTGTCTTTTGGCCAACTCTAACCGTGTGGTCCGCTCACTTGAGTCGTCTAGAGTTGCAAGCTCATCAGGGTCCAGGTAAAGACGAGAAATTAAACCTTTCACTTCGGTAACCAGGGCACGCTGCTTCGACGTTAGTCTCGGTTTGGGCACGGAGATGATCCCCTTTGCGTCGGATTCTGAAACTAGTGAGCAGTTGCGGATATCTGGAACGATACCACTTAGCAGTTGCTCCAGGAGAGTTTGACTGAATGTTGGGGTTCTTCGTTTCGATTACATTGCAGCCTGGGGCTAACGTGCCTGATATGAAAGAGAAACTGGCGCTCACCGGCGCGGATGTGTATTATCGAACTTCAAAAGAAATGAGATCAACTATCAACGCCCGATTCTCCACCGCGGAAGAGACCGCGAAGGTTTTAGGTGTGTCCGATTCCCGGGCGGAAAAGCTCGTCAGTCTCACGCGTCCGAGTTCAGAGCGCAAAGGCTCGCCCAGCTGGAAGGTGGCGAAGAAGTCCGAGTCGGATCATTGGTATTCCCAGAATAGGTGTTTGGTTGCTCGGTCGTCAAAGGCCGCTCGCCCAAGTGTTAACACCAGGCCCAAAAAACGACGAGGCGCGAAGAAGGCGTCGTCTATCAAGAGGCGCGCTCGTGGCAAACCTGCAAAAGGCTCCCGCTGAGGTTTTCTTAAACGTTCCATACGATACGAGGTTCGAGAGACTCTTTGTTGCCTTCATCTCTGGAATCAGTGCGTTCGGACTAGTGCCGCGCGCAACGCTTGAAATTACAACTAGCTCACGACGACTCGACCGGATACTCGACCTAATGAGAGCCTGCCGATATTCAATCCATGACCTCTCCAGAGTGGAGCTTGACAGCAAAACTCCGCGGACCCCCAGGTTCAATATGCCATTTGAACTTGGACTCTCGGTTGCCCAGCAGAGGAGTTCAGCAACGATGTCCAAGCACGTTTGGTTTGTTTGCGAGTCTCGCAACTACCGGCTTGGGAAGTCACTCAGTGATCTGAACGGGACCGATCCCTTCATTCACGACGGGACAACCGAAGGAGTTTTTCGAGAGCTGTGCAATATGTTCCGAAGGCCGGGCCGTCAGCCCTCGGTTCAGCAAATGAGTAGAATTTATCGCCAGCTTCGGAGAAATATGGCTTTTGTGTTGCTTCAGGCGGGCAGTCCAACGCCATACACCGCGCGCGTCTTCAAGGACTTGTGCGTAATTGCCAGTGCCGCAGCGGACGAGCTAGTTTCGTAGGACAAATCACGCTGTGAATTTGCCGCCTGAATCAAAGTAATCGCATTCCATTAATCCAGCGGCTTGGTAAACACGATCCATAAAGATTTCCCTATTCTTTCTCTTACGGTGACAAGTAGGCGCAAATCACGAGTATCGCGCGACTAGACCCCAGCCATGCTAAGCTCCAGCCGGAGGCTAACGTATGAAGAAGCTACTGTTTTCATTAATGATCAGCATCCTCACAATCAGCTTCTGCTCTGCACAAACTTCCAAACCCGACACACCGAAGAGTCAAGCTTGCGTAATTGTGAAACGCCATGTTCCGAAATTCGGTGAAAACATGTCTCGGCTTCATCCACACAGGCCATTCGACTACGTAGAAGGTGGCTATCCCACGGGGTACAAATGGCGCTCTGAACTCGGTGATGGTGATGTACGAGACGTTCAGAAAAAAGGTGGGAAGGTCGTAGTGATGAGACCTGATTATGACGCCTCTGATCTTGAGGATGCTAGAAAGCAGTGCCAATCTCACGACAGCCCTACCGAGTAAATGATCCTTTCGGCCTTAGGAGTCGCCCGTGAAGCATCGCACCCTTTGGCTCGTCGTGGGCTTCGCCGGACTCTCGGGCTGGGCGATCGCACACCTTCGCAACGGCACCCACCTCGTGCTGTTCGCCTCTGCGATGGGGCTCGTCGTCTACCTGATTGGGAAATTTGCGAATACGTGAAAGGCCGAAAGAGATGATGGAGTCGACACGCGTTGACTCACACGATTTTACCGGCTTGTTCGGTGGACCGACCGTTAAGATTACGGTGACGCAAACTAAAGTAGGCTCAGTGTCGCGCGAGTGAACCGCGGGCTCGACTCAACCCAATCTCCAAGAGTTACCTTCAGGATTAGGCCAGAACCCCCAAGCCCGACAGTCGAAACGTCATGGCTTGCTCGCTCACGCCAAAGATTTCAGCCAACATCGCAACAGCCTGTTCAGTCCCAGTATTTGGGGGTATCTTCGCGATCGCGTCGTTGAGTAGGAACATTGGCATCAATAGTTCAGCCGCAAACTGATTCGCTTCAATCTCGGCAGAATCCACGCCTTGACTTGACACTGAAGTTCGGAAGCTGATGGGCGAGTTCTCGTCGACGTGAAACTGCTCGTTTTGGTGCAGAATAAGATGCCCAAGTTCATGCGCGATCGTGAATCGCTGACGCGTCGCGCTGTGAAGTGCATTAACCCCTATGAGGGCCTTTCCGCCCGATTGACGATGGACCATACCGGACAGCTCGCCTGAAAAAGGTTCGTAGTGCACGTCGGCGCCTTTGAAGACTGCCAACTGTTCAACGGGAACCGGTGGTAGCTTTACCCTTGCCTCCGCTAGTAACTCTCTTGCTTTTTTCCTTGCCAGTATCTTTCGGACTGCCATAACCCTCCTCCTCGGAGTATGTTGCAATTACGCGTTTTACCCAAGCTTGAGTCGGGACGGAGTAATTTGCAAGCTTGGTGGTGACTGCCGGTTCCACGTCGTCGCGATGCGGCACCAAGGCGACGATGCTGGTGTTCAACACTTCGGCCAATCTCGCCAAAACATGGGCCTGTACCGGTTGCCTGCCTTTTTCAATGTTTGTGATTGACGTTCTGGATAGGCCCACGGCTCGCGCCAATCCTTCCTGCGTGTAGTTCGCTCGTTGTCGCGCTTGCTCGACCTTGAGGCCGAGCGCCTTGTAAAACGGACCTTTGGGCGTTGCCACGTCATGGTTCTACACCGACGACCTAGGATTGTCAAAACCGGAAACAGTTTCCAGTAGAAACGTTTTTTAGAGCAAGTACCATTGACAATCGCTAGGAGTTGGCCTTATCTTGCGCGTACCGGCCGAACTCGCCGGACTGCGCAACTGAAGGGGAAAGAAATGGGAAAAAGGAAATATGCTGCGACGTTTGTATTTGGGTTAGCGGTGGGGATTCTCTTCACCGTGATGCCGGCCCGGACAACTCAAGGACAGGAAGCCGGCACGACGCATATGGCAAAGGCGAAAGTCATTCAGGGCGACAATATCTTTATGGATGTGGCCCTGGACAAAGCTCCAAACCGCGATGGAGTCATCTACGTGAGAGTAATCCCTGACGGAACACCAGGCGGAGCGATCGACTTGAGCTGTGGTCTCGGCGCGTCACAGACTAAGTGCGAAGCAAGTGCGAGAATGCCGCTTGATGCCAAGCTAGGAAAATGGATCATTTCGCAGATTACGTTTACGCCTATAAGCGGAGAACCGAAGCGATTGATGGAGCATGGCGACTCCTCGTTTGAGGTCGCTGCTCACGGGGACATCGTTCTCCCCGACAGTGCAACGATTTCGGACATTAAGTGAACAATGAAAACCAAGGGCCCGATGGAACTTTAACCCCACCGGGCCTGTCTACTATTGGGTTGTGCCAGTAGCTCCTGTTGCTTTTTTAATTACGTAGCTGTACCGTACGCCGCTGGGAGGCTCATATGACCGACATTTTGGTTGAACAACAAAAAGATGGAACATATAAAGCGACTCAGAACCACCGCGTCATCGCAGAGGGAGATAGGCAAAGGCAGACCATAGACAGGGCTCGTCGAGTTAAACCGGACGACCCCGTTCTGGCTGAGCGCGTGCGCAGCACGAAAGCCGGTGGGCGCGATAAGTGGCGCAGGGTTTACTGACCAAGGCCCTGGGCATGCGCAAAACGCTTAGGGTTGTTGGCTACGTTTGTTTGTCATTGTTCTCGGTAGACTTCATCATTAGCGTGATTGACTGGCTCGCTAGATGGAACTGGATGGAAGCATATGTGGGGACCCACCCGCGAATAGGCGCGTTTCTGAGGACCCCCTTCTCGTCCATGGCACTGGCGGTTTTCGGATTCGTCGCCTTGTGGGCCGAGCGATACCTAAACAGCTGAAACCTTATAGCCAGATATGCGAACTTCCGGCAAATTCCGGACCTTCATACGACCACGATGCAGGTCCTTTTCAATTCGCAAAGTAAGGCGCCCGGCTGGGACGAGGCCAGATTTGATTGGGATTGGTTCATTGAGGTCCAATTCGCAAACGCTTCTGAAACACCATGCACCATCGACGGCCTCAAAGCTGAGATAAGTCTTGGGACTTGGAAAGACAAACAGATCTTCCGAGCAGAATACTTGGAAGACTTGGATGAGTTCGACATTGATATGAGCCTGGACGGTAAGGGCAACGGACACGGGCAGCGCTATGTAGGCGAGCGCTACCGGCCGATTCCAAGCCTAATGGGTGAGATTAAAAATAAACCGCTTCACCAAGAAATAGGATATCGGGGTTGGTTGCACCTCAAAGTTCACCAGGTCAATCAACGAGAAATGGACAGCCAAAAGATCCGAATCGACCTCTGGTTGATTGATGCGATGCAGAGGAAGCACGAGCTTCGTTTCAGAAAGAAGGATGAGCGGGATTGGGACAAGAATCTTCCACATAGGTCCAGCTGTAAAAACGCGGTGATGCAGACTCAAGGCGGTGTTGCACGACGCTTGTGTCTGAAACCGGAGGATTGAAGTCATGCTTGGGATGCTCTCCGCCTTCGGGAACTGGTTAATTAAGTACGAAGCCCTTGCACTATGGTTAGAGGGCATCGCTTTAGTGCTTATCTTCGGTCTGGACTTGTGGAGAGAGGCGATCGCAGCAACAGGAGCGTAGAGAGCAAAGAAATGAGCGACGTCTCCAGCATACCGAAACGTCCGCGCAAATGGAGATATGGCGAAAACAGATTCACGCCGACAGCGTGAGAGAGATATGGAGGGCGTTGCGGAACTTTGAGTATTTTGTCGTGCACAGTGGAAAGGTGGTCGTGGGAAAGCAATTTGCTGAGGATGATGCAGAACATACCATTCGATGCATGGATTCAAAGTGTATCAAGCATATCTTGATCTCCAAGAGGCCTATTATCTCTCGCGGTTAGTTTCTGAGCCACTTTTCGAATACATGAAGCGGCGAATGGCTGATGCTGACAGCCTGCAACGCGTGCCTGACGCAATCCTCCTGCAAACGAGAATCCAAGAGTTTCACAAGAACTGGGACGTTTATGAGATGGCGGTCAAGCTCAGAGAGCTTTCGTGAACTTCGAATCCGCAATGAGTGCTTTGAAGTTGCCGCACGTATAGGAAGCCACAAAAATAGCAAAAGGCCCGAATCATTTCGACTCGGGCCTCTGTACTTTCAGATTGTGCGTCAGTCATTTCTCGCGCGGGGTTTCAACTCGTGATCATAGCCTAGCGCGAAGAGCAGGGCTTCGAGCGCGGGGCCATAGTCAAACCAAACGCACGCGCCTCGCCACGGCGAACGCCAGCCTTGCTTCTTCACGGAGGTTAAAAACATGAATCCGTCTCCGTTGATTTTTTTTTTTTTTTTTTTTTTTTTTTTTTTTTTTTTTTTTTTTTTTTTTTTTTTTTTTTTTTTTTTTTTTTTTTTTTTTTTTTTTTTTTTTTTTTTTTTTTTTTTTTTTTTTTTTTTTTTTTTTTTTTTTTTTTTTTTTTTTTTTTTTTTTTTTTTTTTTTTTTTTTTTTTTTTTTTTTTTTTTTTTTTTTTTTTTTTTTTTTTTTTTTTTTTTTTTTTTTTTTTTTTTTTTTTTTTTTTTTTTTTTTTTTTTTTTTTTTTTTTTTTTTTTTTTTTTTTTTTTTTTTTTTTTTTTTTTTTTTTTTTTTTTTTTTTTTTTTTTTTTTTTTTTTTTTTTTTTTTTTTTTTTTTTTTTTTTTTTTTTTTTTTTTTTTTTTTTTTTTTTTTTTTTTTTTTTTTTTTTTTTTTTTTTTTTTTTTTTTTTTTTTTTTTTTTTTTTTTTTTTTTTTTTTTTTTTTTTTTTTTTTTTTTTTTTTTTTTTTTTTTTTTTTTTTTTTTTTTTTTTTTTTTTTTTTTTTTTTTTTTTTTTTTTTTTTTTTTTTTTTTTTTTTTTTTTTTTTTTTTTTTTTTTTTTTTTTTTTTTTTTTTTTTTTTTTTTTTTTTTTTTTTTTTTTTTTTTTTTTTTTTTTTTTTTTTTTTTTTTTTTTTTTTTTTTTTTTTTTTTTTTTTTTTTTTTTTTTTTTTTTTTTTTTTTTTTTTTTTTTTTTTTTTTTTTTTTTTTTTTTTTTTTTTTTTTTTTTTTTTTTTTTTTTTTTTTTTTTTTTTTTTTTTTTTTTTTTTTTTTTTTTTTTTTTTTTTTTTTTTTTTTTTTTTTTTTTTTTTTTTTTTTTTTTTTTTTTTTTTTTTTTTTTTTTTTTTTTTTTTTTTTTTTTTTTTTTTTTTTTTTTTTTTTTTTTTTTTTTTTTTTTTTTTTTTTTTTTTTTTTTTTTTTTTTTTTTTTTTTTTTTTTTTTTTTTTTTTTTTTTTTTTTTTTTTTTTTTTTTTTTTTTTTTTTTTTTTTTTTTTTTTTTTTTTTTTTTTTTTTTTTTTTTTTTTTTTTTTTTTTTTTTTTTTTTTTTTTTTTTTTTTTTTTTTTTTTTTTTTTTTTTTTTTTTTTTTTTTTTTTTTTTTTTTTTTTTTTTTTTTTTTTTTTTTTTTTTTTTTTTTTTTTTTTTTTTTTTTTTTTTTTTTTTTTTTTTTTTTTTTTTTTTTTTTTTTTTTTTTTTTTTTTTTTTTTTTTTTTTTTTTTTTTTTTTTTTTTTTTTTTTTTTTTTTTTTTTTTTTTTTTTTTTTTTTTTTTTTTTTTTTTTTTTTTTTTTTTTTTTTTTTTTTTTTTTTTTTTTTTTTTTTTTTTTTTTTTTTTTTTTTTTTTTTTTTTTTTTTTTTTTTTTTTTTTTTTTTTTTTTTTTTTTTTTTTTTTTTTTTTTTTTTTTTTTTTTTTTTTTTTTTTTTTTTTTTTTTTTTTTTTTTTTTTTTTTTTTTTTTTTTTTTTTTTTTTTTTTTTTTTTTTTTTTTTTTTTTTTTTTTTTTTTTTTTTTTTTTTTTTTTTTTTTTTTTTTTTTTTTTTTTTTTTTTTTTTTTTTTTTTTTTTTTTTTTTTTTTTTTTTTTTTTTTTTTTTTTTTTTTTTTTTTTTTTTTTTTTTTTTTTTTTTTTTTTTTTTTTTTTTTTTTTTTTTTTTTTTTTTTTTTTTTTTTTTTTTTTTTTTTTTTTTTTTTTTTTTTTTTTTTTTTTTTTTTTTTTTTTTTTTTTTTTTTTTTTTTTTTTTTTTTTTTTTTTTTTTTTTTTTTTTTTTTTTTTTTTTTTTTTTTTTTTTTTTTTTTTTTTTTTTTTTTTTTTTTTTTTTTTTTTTTTTTTTTTTTTTTTTTTTTTTTTTTTTTTTTTTTTTTTTTTTTTTTTTTTTTTTTTTTTTTTTTTTTTTTTTTTTTTTTTTTTTTTTTTTTTTTTTTTTTTTTTTTTTTTTTTTTTTTTTTTTTTTTTTTTTTTTTTTTTTTTTTTTTTTTTTTTTTTTTTTTTTTTTTTTTTTTTTTTTTTTTTTTTTTTTTTTTTTTTTTTTTTTTTTTTTTTTTTTTTTTTTTTTTTTTTTTTTTTTTTTTTTTTTTTTTTTTTTTTTTTTTTTTTTTTTTTTTTTTTTTTTTTTTTTTTTTTTTTTTTTTTTTTTTTTTTTTTTTTTTTTTTTTTTTTTTTTTTTTTTTTTTTTTTTTTTTTTTTTTTTTTTTTTTTTTTTTTTTTTTTTTTTTTTTTTTTTTTTTTTTTTTTTTTTTTTTTTTTTTTTTTTTTTTTTTTTTTTTTTTTTTTTTTTTTTTTTTTTTTTTTTTTTTTTTTTTTTTTTTTTTTTTTTTTTTTTTTTTTTTTTTTTTTTTTTTTTTTTTTTTTTTTTTTTTTTTTTTTTTTTTTTTTTTTTTTTTTTTTTTTTTTTTTTTTTTTTTTTTTTTTTTTTTTTTTTTTTTTTTTTTTTTTTTTTTTTTTTTTTTTTTTTTTTTTTTTTTTTTTTTTTTTTTTTTTTTTTTTTTTTTTTTTTTTTTTTTTTTTTTTTTTTTTTTTTTTTTTTTTTTTTTTTTTTTTTTTTTTTTTTTTTTTTTTTTTTTTTTTTTTTTTTTTTTTCCCCCACCAAACAGCGGCTTAGCTGGAGTTCCATCCTTCTTGAGCTTCTTGGCCATTGACTAGTAACTTACCATCAAACTGTTCATTTTGCTAACGCGAGTCTGACGGGCGAGCGGCCGAAAACGAGCTAAGTCTAATAAACACGGGGGTGGACATCATGGACATCGAACAGGCTATTTCCCAAAACCCCCATAGAGAATTTTTGCTATGCATTTTATACAAAAGGGCCTGTTCATGGTCTCATGTCCATTCTCCTTTTCTTCTCCCTTCAGCGATCGTCGTAGCTCCTTGGTGGACTTGGGCGCTTAGATGTCCTCCGGTCACTCTCTTCAAGATCCACCCGGGCCCGCCAGTCTGAATTAAAGCGATAACCTTGCCACGCGCGATGCCTTTCCGATCCAATTCTTTCCGCCGTGACATCTCTTCGTTCTCCGAGATAGCGCTCGAAGACTCTCACCGTCATCGTGTGCTCACCATTTTCCTTTGCCCACATCGAGAACGCAGTGTAAAGGTCTGCGGTAGTTTCGCCCTCCAGACTTTTCTCGCATGTTTTTTGAAAAAACAATCCAATTAAGTCGCAGTGCGACCGATATTCTCTTCTCAGCGCCACCACCTTCTCGGTTTCACCTAATTCGTCCATCTCCAACCAGCGTTCTAATCCGGCCAGACACCAGTTGAGAATCCTGCTCAATTCACACAGCAGCGCCTGCGGAAGCTTTTTGTCCTTGACTATCTCCGCATTCGACACCGGGATCGGCATCAGGCGTCCCCAAATCGCGTCGTCGGTGCCGTAAATCATCGGAAGGTGATTTGAGTCCAGCCAGGTCTTGTGTGTTTCGGGGAACTGAACTGTGTGCTCGTATTTGCGGCACGCTTTTAGCTTGCCTTGTCCTTGCGTATGGCGTTTGACGATACTCTCCGACAGCCGCTGCCCTTCCTCTGTTTCGCTGGTGACTACCAACCTCGCGCCTTGCAGGTCTGCAATATCCTCCTGCTGTGCACTGTCCCGTGTTTTGGCGATCAGCGTTTCGCAGCTAATCCGCATGCCATAGTCACCGAGCATGCCCAGTAGCGTTTCGAGGAACGTGGTCTTACCGCGGTTCGTCGCACGATACAGGATGAACATGCATTTTTCGCGGGTCACTCCGGTGAGTGAATACCCGCTGGCGCGTTTCACAAATGGCACGGTGGTCGGGTCGAACGTTTCGTCTAAAAATCGTTCCCATCTCTCGGCCGTGGCCTGCGGGTCGTAGTTCACCGGCGCGAGCTTGGTCATCAGGTCTTCGCGATTGTGTTCTGCGGTAAATTTCTGATTCCGTAAGTCAATCGTACCGTTCAGCACGTTCAGCTTCCACGCATCACGGTCAAACTGATCCGAAGTAATCCGCACATACGGCGCCGCTTCCACCAGCGTGTTTTTGACGCTGCCCGTGCTGAACGACTTCATCGCCCACTTCATCACCGGATTGGTTTTCATGCTGCCGCCCGGGTCGGTCGACATCGGGAGCTCCTTCGCCTGCTCCAAAAACTCCAGCATCGTCTTGTGGACCATGAACCTGGCGACCAGTGAGCCGACATCCTTGCTCCACCTGATCCCGTCCCAGAAGTACCAGCACATGGTATCCGTCGCATACTTCATGGCCCTGCAGAAGCGTTCTATGAGCCGCTGTCCGTTTCCGTAGTCGTCTAACGATTGCTTGATGAGCGATCCTTTGGTGTTGGTGGAATCGCCTCGGACGACTTCGAGGAAGTAATCCTCTGCTTCCTGCCAAGCTTGGTTGAATGTGTCGCGCCCGGTGACCTCCGAGACCACCTGACCGAGCGCTTCTTCCCACGCGTGCTTATCTGGAGGGACCTGAAAGACGGCCTGACGCCGATTTTTCACGAAGCGCTTGTCGTTGGCGATGTCTGCAAACAAAATCCCGACCGGGTCTTTGCGGATGGGTTGAAGGTCAGCGTCGACGTGTTGCAAGGCGAAGTAGTAGAACGCCTCGCCCGGGAGTATGGTCTCGTAGCCGATCATGACTGCACCTCCCGTGGCCCACGGGGGCGCTTGCGGCGACGGTCACGATCTACCTCTGGAGGGACGTCACCCAGTGAAACATCGAGTAAGTAGGTTGTCCGCAGCCCGTCGCCGCAGTGCGCTTCGCGCGCTGTCATCGTCTCTGCCGGCTCCACGCCGTGAATGTGATAATCGCGGCAAGTTGTGCACCAACCGATGGCCAGGTGATCGCGGTACCAGCACCTGAGGATTTTTAGGTCTTCACGACATCGTCTATCTCTGCTAAGTTGAGGCGGGAAAAGGCGGAAATTGAAATAGCTGCAGAATTTTGGTGGCCCACCAGGGTATCCTTATTAGAGGCTTGGTTTTTTTTACGTCACGGCCGAAAGTTAACTGGCCGCTTACTCACCTGCGCAACAAGCCTAGATTCGCTCTCTGACTTTGCCGCCTCAGAGAGATGAAGGCCCGTGCTGGTGGACACGGGCCCTCCTTGATACACCAAGCTCTAGGAGCGCCATTAGAATATCCAACTGGTTATATACTGTCTACAGTAAGTTTTTAGCGTTTCTCTTTCACGGCCAGGATCGCCGTCAGCGGGCATGAAATGCGCACGTCGCCAGCCTCGGTCCAACATGCTCCGGTGGAGGGGATCCCGGCGACCGTGCCTCCACGTAAGAGCGGGATGGGTTGTATCGGGTCTTCGCCCGGCTCGTGGTCATCTGATTTCTGGATGTACTCATAAGTGTCCAAGTCGAAAGAATGGCCAACGACTTTATGCCATCCATCGGCAAGCAGTACGTGAGTGACGCGGTCGACATCAATGGTCAAACTCATCGGCGCACCTGCTTCCGCCGTGGCCGTTTTAGACCGGCCTTGGCCCGACGCCCGGATCCCGGTGTTGGTTGAGATATGCCAGGACGTCCGACTTCAGGTAGAGAATCTTTTTGCCATCGCGAATACAAGGCAGGCTGGACTTGCATCGGTGCCGCATCACCGCCAGTGCGGCCACCGTGCGCCTGATGGCCGCTGCCGTCTCGACACAAGTCAAGACATCTGGCAGGTCTTCCAGCTTCTGAATTTTGGGGGACATAAACGAAAAAACTCCTTGTCGTGGAATTGCGTGACAAGGAGGATGGCCGGTGAGCTTGCAAGCTACGGACTTCACCAACTTAACGCTGGACTCTATTAGATACCAACGCTCTCCAGGTGTCTACTATTATTTTCTAGTCATTACTCCTTATCAATGTTACTGTCTTTACTTCCAATAACTTTTGCTGAGTGATTTTTCCTTGCTTGAGCAAATATCGGACGCCATCCCCGATCGCGCGCCGGACATCCTGCTTTCGGTCGGCTCGGTTGTAAATCTTCGTAGCCACGCTGTTGCCCACGTGTCCGATGGTTCGCTGGATCAAATCTTCCGACGCGCCTGTTTCCCCTTCGGCTGTCGCGAGGTCAGCGATGGATGTCGTGTAAATGGAGGTCCTGGATTCCGGCCCTTTTCATGAACCGCTTCAGAGGTTTCTTTACGCTGCTGAGGTGACCGACCTTACCAGGAAACACCCATTCGCCGAGGTTTACCTGACGCTGCTTCAACACCTGGACGGCGAGAGAGCTCAGTGGCACGACATGCTTGTCGGTCCCCTTCCGACCCTTCGGGTTGCTGATACTCCACAGCGAGTACTTCCAATCAATCTCATCCCAGCGCATGGCCAAGATGGTAGATGACCGAGCGCCGGTTGAGATGGCGAGCAAAAGAAAATGCTTCAGGTCTGACGCTGCTCATCTTGGATGGCGGCGAAGAATTTCGGGGCTTCGTTCTCGTGGAGCACCCGGTCGCGGGGAACTTCTTGGAACAGGATTTTCTTTCCAGGGCTACGCGCCGGATTCACGCCCTCCCACAGCGCCACGTCCGGGTCGAGTGCATAGTTGAACAGCGTCCGCAGTTGTTTCACCGCGTGGTAGGCCGTGACGCCACCCTGGTCGGCCACGTCTTTCACCCTCATCAGCTTCACGCCTTGTTTCACCTGCTGATGGAGTTGCTTCACGTCAGCCCGCAAAATCTGACCCAGGCGCTTCTCGGCCAGACTTGAGAGGTACCGGTCGAACTGCCAGTTGAAGCGCTTGATGCTGTACGTCGGGTTCTTCGCCGCAATCGGGAGATGATGCTCAACGTAATGCTCTTTCACTTCCCGGAGCGTGGGGTCCTTCTTGGGCTTGGCGATGGGGCTGACGCCGGTGTAGTCAGCCTGCTTCCAATGGGCAATCTTGGTGTTGAGTTCCCAGGCCCAATCCCTAGCCTGCTCGACGGTATATGCACGGATGTCCCCGAGAGTGGTGCGCTTGGCCGATTTGCGTACCTTCCTGTAATGAATGTACGTCATGCTTCCGGTGGGATAAACCATCACTGCCAAGCCGCGCGCCTTTTCGTCGAAGCACATATAGCGCTTCGCCTGAGGCCGAAGCTTTTTGAACTAGGGGGAGGAAAAATTCAGTTTCATCTTGGGTACTCCTTTGGGACTACTTTTTGTAGAAATCACTACTAAATACGGGTAATTTGTGGAGTAGTCCCACGGGGACTAGATTATATTAAAGTCTTCATAATGTAAAGATTAGTAATCTATAGTAAGTACAGGGCCAGTGTAGAGCATGTAACTCCGGAGCACAAGGTCGGGGGTTCGAATCCCTCCGGGCGCGCCACTTCATGGCTTTTCTGAATGCCGCCGGCGTGCCTGTCTCTAGTCCAAAGAGGCGTCAGAGTCGGCACGCGAGCGCACGCAGGCTGCTACTTGGCGAGGTCAGATCACGCCAGAATGCTGCGACTCGCTCTCAGTACTTCCGCGCTCAAGAGCACGAAGCACGGATGCGCGTCATTGGCGTTTTTGATGGCGTCTTGCAAAGCTGTGATGGCATTCGACACATCAGCACTTTTCTTCGGCCAGAAAACATTCACCGCAGTTACACAGAACAGAACGAAGGCTACCAACAGGGCCACTCCTATTAACCCAAGAACATAGTTTTTGTACGCTACCCTAAACCGAGTGGGCATCTTTATCTCCTCCTAGTGAATTGGCCAAAGCCGGTTGTTTCAGTCGTGGCGAGGAGTTAGTTATTGGCACATAACGCCAACGCGTACTACTTACTTATCACCCCGTTTATGGATAGCTTCCGTGTAGGCGACAATCCGGGAGCTTCGCCGGGCGACTCCAGTCGAAACCAAACGCAATCACGTTATCCACGTCGAAATCATCCCCATTCTTGACTGCTGGTACTTCGAAATTGGCGCTTGACAATAGTTCGATGATTAGCTAAATATAGATTCGTGAACAGCGTGTTCAAAGCTCTTTCCGATCCAACGCGTCGCCGCGTGCTGCAACTGCTGCGCAAACGGCCGATGTCGGCCGGTGAGTTGTCCGACCATTTTGCCGTCTCTAAGCCGACCATGTCCGCCCATTTTTCCGTGCTCCAGAATGCGGGGCTGATCGAAGCCGAAAAAAACGGCAGGACAATCGTCTACCGGCTCAAGATGTCCGTCCTCGAGGAGGCGCTGCTCGGCTTCGCGCAAACGGTGGGTTGGGACATGAAGGCACAGGGCGGTGCGCGCCGGGCCGCGTTAAAGAGCGGGACAAGATTGCGTCCACTGAAGCAGGAGGGCTAACGATGGCAGCCAAACCGATCTGGAACTACATTCCGCCGGCGTTGATCGCGCTCAACACTCTGCTCGTCGCCGAGAACTGGTATCTGCGGCCCCAGAGCGCGGGGGGCTGGTTCGTGGTCCTGCTTCTTCTCATCGGGATGACGCTGGCTCTTGTCCTCGGTTCTCGCGAGCCTAAGGAAGAAGCAGCGCGCCGCGATGCCGGGGGTTCTGTCCGAAGCGGGATCGTGACAGCCGGTCTCATTCTCGTGATTTCGCTTGGCGCGAAACTTGCCGTGGCGCTCGGCGCGGTCCACTACGGCGATATCGCGCTACGCGCGACGATGGCGATCGGGGGCGCCTTCCTGGCCGTGACCGGGAACGCCATACCGAAAACCCTCACGCCGTTGGCGGCGCTGCATTGCGACCCCGCAAAGGTTCAGGCCGTTCAACGTCTCGCCGGCTGGATCTGGGCGCTGGCGGGTCTCGCGGTTGCGATTGCATGGCTCACGCTGCCGATCAATCTGGCAGAGGCGATGTCCTTCCTCTTGCTGCCGAGCGCCATCCTCGTCACGGTCGGGCAAGCAGTCTGGCTGCGACGGGCGAAGCCGAGCACACTCTGAAGGCCGCGGAGATTAAAGAGCAACCATGTTCGCCCGATTGATGGGCCTCAACGTCATCTCGCCCGGCAAGCTGCAGCAATTGATGCAGAAGCAGCCCGTGAGCGTCCTCGATGTGAACTCGCGGCAGAGCTGGCTCACGGCGCGCGTGCCGGGTGCGCGGCATCTCGACCCGATGGGCTACGACGAGAGCGATCTCCCAGCAGACAGAGATTCCACGCTGGTGTTCTATTGCTCGAATTTCATGTGTAGAAAGGCGCCGAACGCGGCCCGCCGCGCGAAGGACATGGGATACCGGAACGTCTACGTAATGTCCGCGGGAATCAGCGGCTGGGTCGGCGCTTCCCTGCCGACGGAATCCGGCGAGAAGTGCGGCACTTAGATTTTCAAAACGCTCCGGGAGATCCCTCGGCGTTGCTCGGGACAAGTTTGGCGTTCCCAGGGAATTACTCCTGCTTTTGGACAGCCAGCTTTACGGTCGCGGTGACTTCGCGGTGCAATTTCAATCGGACAAGTCCCCTGGCGTTCCGAACAGCCTACAGGCTTATCCGGCTGCGAAGCCAATCTGTGGAAGATGCACGGCGCCTGGCTCAGAGGGTTATGTGGAGCGATTACAACAACGTTCGCCTGAACAGTGCCATCGGCTACATCACTCCAAAGGACATGCTCGCCGGGCACCAGCAGGAGATTCAAGCCGAGCGGGATCGGAAGTTGGACGCGGCGAAGGAACAGCGGAAGAATCGCCGCCAGGGGGCGGCGTGATGGATGAAACGGATTGCTCCCGTTAGCCGACAATGCAGAATTAACACAGCGGCAAGGCCAAGCATATAGTCAACGAAGCGAATCGCCGCGCTTCCGTGAGGAGTCCCTGCATCTCGGTATGCGCGCGGCGGTGGACCAGGTCCTCTAGCGTTCGGCAACGCGCGGCTCACTGATAGGCGCGCCGGCCGGCGATGGTTGTTTTGCCGGGAGGAGTGCAAGCAGCGTGACTCCAATCACGCCAAAGATCACAATGTCCTGGGGGCTATCCTTCCTGTGCATCCCGTGCGCCACGGCCTGCGCCGACATGATTGTCATCGTGAACCCATGGGCAAGGCTTGACCACGCCCCATAGGCGATCATCAAGCGATGCTTGGCCGGCTGATTAACGGCCACCAACAGACAGACCCCAAGCGCCGTGTTAAGGCTCAGGAACATCGGCATGACGTCACTATGCCCGCTAAGCCACCTAGAGTGCCACAGATCGTCGAACAGGAGATAGCCCCAAAAGCAATAAAACAAGCCCACCAACACCAACACTACCTGTAAGGCGCGCTCACGTTTCATACCGTCCTCCGTTTTGTGCGATGCAAGGTTATTACCACCTTTTTTACTTCAGATTGTGCGATTGTCAGCTGTGATGCGTCCGATACTGGAACCCTGCGAGCATCCGCAGTGTGAGCAGAATGCTTCTCCCCCTCGAATAGGCTTGCCACAGGAACTGCAAGGCCCAAGGAGAGGCCCTCGGAACACAAAATAAAGGATGAATCCAATCAAATTGGGTATGAGGAAAGCGGCAATCACCCAGGCCCAAGCAGGCATTTGACGCCTTTTTGCGTCCCCATAAATATATCCGAGGGCAAGGAAAAAAGCCGCGGTGAAGACGCCAAACGTCAAGCCAAACCAAAGCGCTTCTGGCATGGTACTGAGAAATCCTTTGGAAGCAAGTAAGGAACGGCCCTGGCTGGAAGCAAAATAGACTACCCAAATCGGGATCGCCAGTGCTGCGATGACCATTGCAGACCTGGGTAGAACATTCCGTCTTGCGGTTCCCAACAAGACAGCCGCAACTACAAGCCCGGCCAAGAACGCTATCAAAAGCACCGCCGATTGCTGTGTCATGCAATACCTCTATTCTCACCAGGCGCCGCGAGCAGACGTAAGGCCGAGCAAAAAGATGGCAGCAGCCAAAAGACGAGCACGCCTGCCTGGACTTGAGCAGTGTCGAAATGCATTGGGACCGTCAGGAGCTTGGCCACCTGGTAGACAAGTGCCGATCCCACAATTGACATCGAGAGCGCTACAGCAAATGCAGCCCAGACCTTGAATTGCACGTTGTGCTGGCGCATTGTCTCGGTATGATGCGCAAGAATCTCACGGACCTGGGCATTCGAATCTGGTTCACTCGTAAAGGTGAATTCCCGCAACCCCCGAATCGTACGCGCAGTTAGCTCGAGGTAGCGCTTGCAGCCATCACAGTCGCGGATGTGGTCATGGATGAGCTGTCTTTCGCCCTCTGAAACCTCTTCTACGAAAGACCTGTCGATAAGCTCGCGAAATCTCTTGTCACCCTCCATGCGAATCACCCTCCTCAAATGCGGATCTCAGTGCTGCAAGACCGCGATAGATTCTGGACGTCACCGTTGTAGTAGGGGCGCCCAAGACCTGAGCCATCTCCGCAAGAGACAGGTCTTCTTGAAACCTCAGCAGCAAAGCCTCGCGATACAGCGGTGGCAGAATCTGCAGCCGGCCGGCCAGACGCATTGCGTCTTCGCTTCGGGCCGCGGCTTCGAATGGGGAAGGATCGGAAGAGGGTAACAGCAGCATTGCATCGCGATCATTTGGCAAGGATACTGTTGCCACCGCTTTTCGTTTTTTCCGGAGGTAATCTATTGCCAAATTGCGGGCGATCGCGAATAGCCATGGATCAAACCGCTGCCGCCCGTTGTACTGGCTGCCCCGTTGCAGCACGCGAATCCAGGTCTCCTGCGCAAGGTCCTCCGCATACTCTCGCCTCCCGGTGAGGTATAGCAGGTAGCGCACCAGTCGATGCTGACAGCGCTCCACCAGGTCTGCAAAAAGCTCCATATCCCTCTCACGTAAGCCTCGCGCAATCTTTGCCGTTTCGGTTTCGGCTGTCGTATTCAATGTCATGGGAAGAGCCGACATATATCCTGTATACGATCAAACCCCGGCGGATTACTCAACTTTTGACCGAAAAATCACGCTAAGATTTGCCTCGGACGGATATCGGATCGATGGGCGGCAAGGGCCTGACATGTACAACTCGTTTATTGGCAGACCCCAAATAGCATAGATAGTTGTCGAAACCAGGCGATCACAACTCACGATTCGGGTCTGGCCGGTCTGGGTTCCGGCGGAGCCACGGGCAAACCGGATGTTGAGAAACGGCAGCTCGTTGCGGAGTTACAATGATTTTGCCGGGCGAAACGGAAGCGGGCACTGCGGGGACGCAACCATGCCGAGGGATATCCCGGTGGGCTCATCGAGACGATGAACGGGGGCGTGAGAGCTCGTTCTTGCGCCGCCCAACCTCCATCGGATCGAAAGACCCCATGCCTTGAAAATCCCCGCCCGAAGGGCGGAATACTCACTAACGGAGAACGTCGCTTCTCCATTTCAGGCTGAACCAAGACCTGCTCCAGCGCCAGCAGTTCGGCGCAAATCCGTTGCTCCTCCGCGCGCCATTCATCGCTCTTGCGAGCCCAAAAGTCTTCGGAAATCTTACCGTCCAATTTATCTATGTATGATTGATCCAGACGACCGCGTACGGAATTGAGACGGCCTCGAAGACGATTGCTCTGCTCGCCCTTGATCGCTTCCTGCCGACCCCTGTCATTTAAGAGAGAATTTTCAAGTTGCGCGAGCACCGATCCGGGAATGAAAATGTCCTTCACAATCTGACCCAAGCGCTCTCTCAAGACTTCCTCGCGCATGTACGGCAAGTCACATGGACCTCGATGCCCTGTGCAACGGTAATATGTGTATTTCTGTTTCTTGATTTCCGCTGTCACGGCGCAGTTATCGTGAGCACACCTCAAGAGGCCCTGGAAGGCAAACGCATGCTTACGATACTTTGGTTTGTTGCGTACGTGAAATACGTCTTGTACCTGGTCAAATTGCTCACGCTCAACTAGTGGGCTGTGGGTGCCCGCGAAGACTTTTCCTTGCCAGACAAACGAACCAACGTAAAAGGGATTCTTCAATAATCGGTCGAGGTACCCTTTGGCAAGTTGCTGGCCAAATTCCCGTTTTATTACTTTGCGGAGCTGCGACAGGGAGTAGTTTCCGGTCGCGTACAGTTCGAACATTCGGCGGGCAAGCGGAGCTTTTCCGGGATCGATTTCGATAGTCTTCTCTGCCTTATTATTCCGGTATCCAATCGGAGGGCGGCTGGGATAAATGCCCTGTTCCGCCTTCTCCCGCATCCCCTTCTGTACCTCCTCTCGTAGGTTTTCAACGTAATTCCGCGCCATCAGGATGTGAAATCCGTGCATCAGCCGGGTCTGAGACTGTGCACCTTTGCTGATGACCTGATTGTCCTTGGGAAGGTGAATTCCGATGTCTAAGTCTTCCAACGTCAAGGGATCACGCAAGTTTCGATACAGACGATCAGTCTTTTCGGCGATGACTACGTGGCAGCTACGGTTCTTTTCGAGATAATGCACCATTTCTCCAAACTGCTTTCGACCCGCTTTCTTCGCCGTCTCGATTTCGACAAATTCTTTGACGATCTGAAATCCATTTTTGCTGGCATATTCGCGGTTAAATTTTCAGTTGTGCGGGAATCGAAAAACCCTCCCGTTCCTGGTCCTTACTCGACACACGCGCGTAAATAACGGCGGTTTTCATTTGCGCTTCTCCGGGCTGCTAAGCACTTGACCGGTAGCGCAAATCAGGACCTAGCGGTCGGAATCACGCTCGATTGGTTGGGGCTTGCTTTGCTGGCAAATCGGTTGTGCCGAGGCCAGTAGAAGCGTACGATGCGCCAACGAGGTCCAAGTCGGATATTCCGGCTCAAACCAATTCAACAAGGAGGAAGCATGTCCATAGTGCGAGCGGGTTCGTTGATCATCTTCGTGTTGCTTCCTGTAGTCGCAGGCGCACAGACAAAGCAGTCTACAAAAGAGACTCCTGCGCGGGCTTCAAGCGAGTCGATGATTGTAGAGCCGGGTTCGGAAAAGTGGGGCGACGTCCCGGCGGCCGCCATGGTGGGCACACCGTCCGTTGAGATGGGTGGCACGGTGCGCGTCGCTGTTTTGCAAGGCGATCCGATGACGGCGGGGCACACGTATACTCTGCGCCTTTCATGTACCGACGGAACCAAGATCGCACCGCACTGGCATCCGACGACGGAAAACGTCACGGTGATCAAGGGCGCGGCTGCCGTAGGAATGGGTTCGAAATGGGATGACGCGGCACTGAAAGACGTGCCCACGGGTGGGTTTTTCTGGGCGGCGCCACATATGACACACTTCGCGGAATGTAAGGGCGATACAATTTTGCAGGTTCACGGAATCGCGCCCTTTGTGATCAACTTTGTCAGCCCTGATGACTCTCGACCGGCCAAGAAGCCAATGTAGCTGATAAGTCGGATGTCCGCACAGCGACGTACTAGAACTTTACATGCGAGAAGCAAAGCGAGACGCCGGATGAAACACGTTAGTCTTAGGTCTCGCCGAAGCAGGGCGTCCTCTGCGGTTCTCGCGCTGATGTGCGTGGTCGCGGCTCCATCCCCACTTGCCTCTCAAGAGAAAAGTGCTGATCCGGCAAACGCAGCAGCGACTCCGCCCGCCTCATCCGCAGATGTAATCACGGTGCCGGACGGCAAAGCCGTCGATATCAAACTTACAAAAGATCTCTCCACCGCCACCGCCAAGGTAGGCGATGACGTGGGGCTGACGGCAGCTCACTCAGTCATGCAAGACGGTCTCGTGATCATTCCGAAGGGCACGGTGTTGTCAGCAAAGATTACGTCGGTTCGCCACGCGGGCCGCGCGTCCAGAAACGGAAACGTGAGCTTCTCGGTTGAGAATGCGGCGCTCCCTGGCGGCGAAACGGCGGCGCTGCGCCCAGAGCCACCGCCGACCGCCGGCCAAAACCTCCACCATGCTGCTGCGGCAATGGGTTACATGGCCGTGGATTCGGAGCTCCCTCCTGGAGGGGGAGTCGCCTTGCTGGCGGTCGGGGGCCCTCTTATGCTCGTTTGGAAAGGCCATGAGAAGGTGTACTACGCGGGTCAAACCACGACGCTCTATTTACATGGACCCCTTAATCTGAAGCGAGAAGCCGTGCTGCAGATGCAACCGCCGCCGTACAAAGGGCCGGCTCAGGTCTTTTATAAGGACCTCGCGTCTTTTATTCACTATAAGGGAGAGGACCTCGACATGGAATTCTACTGCGGCCGGAAATATCTCGGCGACGTCCGTCCCTACGGCACCTTGCAGCTTGAACTGAATCCCGGCGCATATTGGGTGAGCGCCGGCAAGGACGGGCGGCTGACTTTGCGTCTTTTGGTCGAAGCGGATCATCGGTATTACGTCGAGCGCAACGCTCAGGGACTCTCGCTAAAGGATTTTGACGACGACCCGAGCTTGCTCGAAGACGGACCTTTGCGGAACAACATGGATTTCACTTCGGCTTCTCCTGAAGTAACCGCCGCTCTATTGGCGACGCCCCTGTCTGATGACCCCGCGCAGCGCAGCCACTGACTTTTGGCCGTAGGCGCTTGCGCCGTTCTTAATAGGAAGGAGGAATTTCCGTGCCGACTCATCCTTCGGCCGCCAGAGTCTCGTTGACACTCGCACTGATTTCCATTTTCGTTCCCGCAGCGCCATCCTTCCGGGCTCAGGCGGATCAGTCAGTGCTAACATCATCCCGTTCCAACGGCCCCGTTTTTCTTGGAGGCTGAAATGCCACGTTTTTTCTTCGCGGCACTAGCACTAACGATCACCGTTTTTCTGACCGCTTGTTCATCTGGTTCTGGCGGTAGCAGTAGTGGAGGCGGCACCAGCACTGTTTTCGTTCCGGGTAAATGGACGATCACTCTATTTTCGAATTCGGGTGGCCTGTTTGCCAACACCGTCGAACTTGATTTGGATTTGACGCAGTCCGGCAACATGATTTCTTCAGACAGCACCCACTCGGTTGACAATTCTACCTGCGCGGGCATGCATGTGGATTCGAGCACTGGATCCGTTTCTGGCGATCCGTTCGATCTGGCTTTCAGCGTCGACTCCGAACAAATCACAATGAACGCGACACTAAGCGCTGATGGAAAATCGATCGTCAGCGGCAAGTTTACTTCTGGCACCGGCGCTTGCATCAGTGGTGGGCCCATCAACGTTATGGGTGCGTGGAATCCTCCCCTCACCGGATCCTTTACTGGTGGCCTGCAGACATTGGGGGCTGCGCCTACAGTGACTGCCGCGCTTGCCGAAGGTGCGAGTTTTGACCTCACCGGCACCCTGACCGTTAGTGGGGATCCGTGCTTTTCGATGCTCGCGACCGAAGCCGACAATCCCGGCATATCGATAGGCGACCTCGCGTCATTCGAGATGTCTGACGGGTCGAACGTGGTCGACTTCATGGGTAGGATCGCGCAGGCGCCGGGGCTACCTACCGAATACGACGCCAATTACAACGTGATCGCCGGCTGTACGGAACAGAGCGGTGTATTGAACCTGAGTTTCACCGCAGGAGATGCCATTCCGGTTCCAGCCTCGGGCAGCGCAAAGACCGTTACGCCAAAAATCAGTCTCCTGCTTATCGAGCGAATGAAAACAGCGCTGGCGGCGAGGCGGGTCCAGCGGATGGAGAGCACCCGGTAGGAGTTTTGGCACAGGTGACGCCGGGACGAATCGAATCTTCTAACTCAAATTTCTAAATCGCATTCCGAAGCGAAGAAACAGACGATAGCTCCTGATTCGCAGCGACTGCGTCTTCGACGCGTCACTGGTGCCAGAAACTTGTCTAGAGTTCCCTGCTTTGCAAAGCTGACGCTGGATTCGATTCGGCAAGCTAAGGCCGATATGCGACTGGCGCTTCGTGCCCGACGATTAGCATGGCTCCGGTACTGGCGATCTCTCTTCGTTGACTTGCTGGACAGCCCAACCTAAGATTGCACCACTGCTTGCCCATGATTGGCCAAACCATCTCGCATTACCGCATCAGTGCGGAGCTAGGCCGTGGAGGCATGGGGGTCGTCTACCGCGCTCATGATGAGCGCCTGCTCCGCTCCGTCGCCATCAAGATTCTCTCCGATGCATCCTGCGGCTCGGCCGAAACTCGCTCACGAATGTTGGCGGAAGCCCGTGCTGCCTCGAGCCTGAATCATCCTGGAATCACGACGATTTATGAAGTGGGCGAGGATGGCGACAGCATTTTTCTCGTCATGGAGCTGGTCGAAGGCCGGTCGCTCCGTTCCATGCTTTACGAGGGCCCGCTTGACCCAAAACGAATCGTCGAAATTGGCGCGCAGTTGGCCGAAGCTCTCGACGCCGCTCATTCGCGCGGCGTATTCCACGGCGACGTCAAGCCCGAAAACATCATAGTCCAAGCAGATGGCCGCGCGAAGCTGCTTGACTTCGGCGTAGCGCGACACGGCGTCGAAGACACGATCACGAAAACCGTTAGCGCAGCGCTCGAGATCGTTGTGACTCCAGGTATCCAGGGCACGATCGCCTATCTGGCGCCTGAGCAATTGCGCGGCGAGCCCGCCGATGGCCGCGCTGATCTCTACTCGCTCGGCGTAGTCTTCTACGAACTCGCCAGCGGCCGCCGCCCGTTCGCCGCTCCGAACCTCGGCGCACTGATCTCGCAGATCACTTCCGGTTCGACGCCTCGCTTGAAGGATGCCGCGCCCAGCGCTCCTCCTGGGTTGTGCGACATCGTCGGGAGGCTGCTTGAGAAAGAGGCCGCCCGTCGCTACCAGAGTGCGCGAGATCTGCAGCGCGAGCTTACCAGCGTGTCGCGGGATCTCGAACTCGGCACGTT
This sequence comes from uncultured Acidobacteriota bacterium, assembly GCA_963795005.1. Lineage (GTDB taxonomy): Bacteria > Acidobacteriota > Terriglobia > Acidiferrales > UBA7541 > Palsa-295. Next base: position 35,158 of record CAWCGE010000009.1, read on the forward strand.
TCTTCCCGCGGCGCTCGCAGGAAAGCGTTCCGTGGCGGTGCTTCCGTTCAGGCTCCTCACGCCGAATCCCAGTGACGAGTACCTGAGCATGGCTCTCGCCGACGCCGTGATCAATCACCTGAGCGCCAGCGGCGAATTGCTTGTCCGTCCCGGACAGTCCGTTTCGCGTTATGCCCAGCGTGAGACGGATCCTCTCTCGGCCGCCCGCGACCTGAATGTCCACATCGTCGTGGACGGCAGTATTCAAAAACTCGGCACCAAGTTGCGCGTGCACGTCCGAGCCTGGAGCGCGGCAGACGGCTCGGTCCTTCTCTCAGCCAAGCACGACGCCGAGGCCGCCGATTTATTCCATTTGCAGGATTCGATCACCGAGGGCATCGGAAAATCATTGGGCCTCAAGCGCCTGCAAAACGACGATGAACCGGCCGGTCCTCCCACCAAGAATCCAATCGCCTACGAACTCTACCTGCGCGCTGCCGATCGCCTTTTCCGCCTAAACAGTTGGGACAATCGTGCCGCGATCGACATGCTCGAAAACGCTACCAAACTTGATCCCAAGTTCGCAGACGCTTGGGCGCGCCTCGCGGAAGCTCTCATGCTCGTGGGAACGACCTCGAGCGCGTCGCCACACTGGGTGCGCGAAGCCGAAAAAGCCCTGCGCAAAGCCATCGCGTTAGATCCCGATAATGCGGAGGCACACTGCGCGAAAGGCCGCATTCTCTGGTCTCCGGCAAGAAGATTTCAAAATGGCCTGGCTTTGCGCGCTCTCGCCACGGCCCTCCGTCTCAATCCGGGCTGCCATCCCGCGCGCGTCTGGCAGGCTTTGATTTTCAATCACATTGGCATGTTGAAAGAAGCGAAGGAAGGCCTGCTCATCGCTCTCGCAGCCCGGCCCGACGACGCGTTCACGAACGTCTTCCTCGGCCACACCGCCTTGAGCATGTGGAACTTCGAAGAGGCCGAGGAATGTCTCCAACGCGCTCTTCGCCACGATCCGGTCAACATTTGGGCCAACGTATTTCAACCCACGGTTTTTATTTACTCCGGGAAGCTGAACGACGCCGAGTCGAGAATTCAGGCGGCGCAAAATGCGTTGCCGGATGACCCGTGGCTCCACTCGTGCGAGGCGCTCTTGTGGGCTCTGCGGGGCGAACGGACCAAATCGGCGCATTTCGTGCATATTGCGCTGCATGGCAAGACCAAACCGCTCCTGCATACGCACCACATGTGGCATACAGCTGCCGCGGCGCTCGCTCTTCTTGGGAAACCGGCGCCAGCCATCGAATTGCTCGAAAAGGCCGGCGGTTTCGGCTTGCCCAATTATGAATTGTTCCGCGACGACAAGTTTCTGAAAACTCTAAAGGGCAAACAACGGTACGACAGCCTGCTCGCGAAGCTGAAGCGCGAAGGCGAGGGTTACCGCCGCGAATTCGCTTCTGTCTCCTGAGGCGAACTAGGAGCGCGACCAGGCTGCTAAGTCCGCAAGCTACCGATCAAGCCTTGCCTTGTCTGATTGCGGTGTTTGCCAGAGCGGCTTACGAGGAAACTGTCCTATGGTAGTGCGCAAGTCTTTTATTTCCCGAGTGCACTTGGGTCCATTTAGGCAACCGGCAAGTGGCCAGAATCTTTCTTCCTTACGAAATCCTTATAACAACCTTATGCGTTCCTAACGTCCTCTCTGCGACGATTCCGATCTTACGGATTATTTCCCCTCCACACATGAATCGCGCCGTGGGGATCCAGGAGATGCTGGATGGCGATCACGATGCTCGAAACCCTGGCGCTAGCGGGTTGCGAATGATCTCTCTCCGGTTTAAGAGGGGAATGGGCATGCACGGGAGAGCCTTGGCAGTTTTTCTCGCCGCCGGCACGTTGCTGGCGGGCGCCGCGAGGGCGCAGAGCAACCGCGATCAGAATCTGGTCTGGTGCACCGGCGATGATCTTGAGCGCAAGATGCGCGGCTGTTCCGCGCTGATCGAATCGGGCCAGGAGACGCCCGAAACCCTCGCCATTGCCTTTCTCAACCGCGGCAATGCCCTCGACGACAATGGCCAGATTGATCTTGCCATCGAGAACTACGACGAGGCCATCAAAGACAATCCGCTTAGCGCTGAGGCTTTCTGTCGTCGCGGCGTCGCCTTCGAGCAGAAGGGGGAATTCGACCGCGCCATCGAGGACTACGACAACGCCGTCAAGCTCGACCCGAATAACGCCAAGGCCTTTGCCAACCGCGGTCACGCCCGTAGCCATAAGAAAGAATTCGACCGCGCCATCGAGGACTACACCCAGTCTATCAAGCTGAATCCCAATGACGCCCGAACCTTTGACCTCCGGGCACACGCCTACAGCCAAAATGCCCAGTACGACCTCGCTCTCCAGGACTGCGACCAGGCCATCAAGCTCGATCCCAACGACGCCCATGCCTACTACGTCCGCGGATTAGTTAGGCAGAAAAAAGGCGATAAGTCAGGCGGCAAGGCCGATATCGCCACGGCAAGGCAGTTCGACCCCAAAGTGGATCAGCAGTAGGTAGCGGGAGCAGTTTGAAGGCACTCATCAAAAAAAAATCGAACCAGGCCACGTGGCAAGCGGACAAATTCCCTCGCGGCTCACGAACAGACTACGGGAGCAGTCCAGCGGGGAAGTCAATCTGTGGCAAGACTTCCACGAAATCGGCGAGGAAAGTTCTAAAATCGTCCCCTGGGGCGCGCCACTCCTTGTTCTCAGTCCCCTGGTTTGCTCGTGACTCGTGGATTGTAGAAGTTTTGAGGCAGCGCGATTGTTCTTACCAAATCGTGCGAAGCGCTTTCGACCGGCGGATTTCACGGTCGGCCGTAAGCAGCGGTAGCCCCTCGACCAGTGCCGTGGCCGCGATGATGCGATCGGCCGGATCTTTGGGGTAAGTGGTTGGAAGTCCCATGGCGCGCGCACACGCCCGGCCGGTGATCGGCAGAACGACGAAGCGAGACTCGACTTCCTGCAGGAAGGATTCAAGGCTGATGTCCAGGCGGAGCCGGCCCTTACGCGCGAGTATGGCCAACTCCAACAGGCTGATATCGGCGATCGCGAGGCCGTCGGCATTCCTGCGGGCGTCGTTGATTGCGGATTTGGCGCTTGCCGAAATCTGATCTGGGTCAAACGCGAGCCAGATCACGACATGCGTATCCAGAAGAATCACTTGAGTTCGCCCCAATCGTAGGGCGAAAGCGCGGGTTTAACGACATCTCCCACAACGGAGCCCTTGCCCGCGAGAAAATTGTAGATTTCATCGGTCTCGGCGTTCACCGGGACGAGTTTCGCGACTGGCTTGCCGTGCTTGGTGATTACGATAGTCTCGCGTTTGGCCTGTACTTCGTCCATTATCGCCAGGCAATTTGTCTTGAATGAACCTGCAGCCATCTTCTTCATGCGCGGCCTCACTTACAACTATGGTCATCATACCATGGTCGTATGAGGTTTAGAGAAAACCTAGCCTTCGCCAGATACCGGCGTTCCCGAGCATCGCAGAAGAATCGAGAGGGGATGGTCGCCGCGAGCTTACTGTTTACGTTGGCGGGTGTATTGCATATAAGCACGTGAGCGCGCGCGGAGCCACCTCATCGAGAGGAAGAAGCGAGGTCGGACCGTCTAAGTTTCTAATACGCTGTTTTCTGCGATATCGAACCAGCGCGCCTTGCTATTGAACGTCGGAGACTTTGCCGTTCGTGAAGATTACTTTCATGTCTGGGTAGAAGTACATCTGTTTGGCGCCTAGGTTGACGATTTTTTGAGGTTGGCCGAGGATCGCGACCACTTGATCCGGCGTTTGACCCCAGGCGATGGTCTTCGGGGCCGGGGCCGGTTGCACGGCTGATTGGGCTGGCGGAGAGGCATTATCCGTGGCCGCTGCATCCTGGGCCGGCGCATCCACGGTGACGACCTCCTCGATGGTTTTCATTACCACGTCCGCGGGGGGAACCAATCCCTTGGGGAAGGGAAATTTTAGCTGGCCATAGTAACGCATGTCGTTATAGGGATCGCTAAGGAATTCAAGATAGACTCCGTCATCCTTCACCAAATATTCCGCCACCCAAAATTTTTCACCCGCGACGAATTTCCGCTGCGGAAGACTGGTAGGCTGCTGATTAGCCGGCGCCAGCGCCATGCCCCACGCCATATTGGCGCCGAAACCCATGGAGATCGTTCCGTTCTTGTAAGTGCTGGTGGGCGGGGCGATGGCTTGGACCCCGGCCATCAGCAAGCCATCTTTATGCAGCACGAGGACGGAGCCGGCTGTGACGATATCCGTGCGGTCGGTGGTCATTTTGGTGCGGGTAAACTCCGAATTCAACCTATTTAGAATTTCGGCCTTCTGATCTTGGCCATAGAGCGAAGGGGCGCCCGCCAACGCCATAAGCAGAGTCAAGTACGGCAGTTTTCGCACGACAGTCCCCTCCCGAGCGGGATTTCCATTTTGCTCTTGTAAGTGGCAAATAACGTACACCGAGCCTTGGTTCGCGCGCAATTCTTTGGCAAGGTTCCTGAGTGCAGCGCTGCTGCGACGATTGCGGCAAAAGTGCAAAGCGAGGGGTTGGCGATTCCAGGAATAGCCGGTGACTTTTTGAATGACTTTGATGAGTTGGGGATTCTGCTTGTGTTAAAATTATGTGAAGACAAAATTTATGCACACATTGAAAATGATTTCGCGGGGTTTGTGGCTGGTTGGCGGGGTGCTGCTGCTCGTGGCTTCGAGCGCGGTGGGGGCGAATTCGCGCGCGAAGTCCCCTGCCCAGGCGCAAGAGGTCGTGGCTTCAGCGCAGCCGGAGGCGCTCGTGCAGAGCGCGGAGCATCGGCTGGTGCTCTACAACACGCACACGGCCGAGCGGATTGATATTATTTACCGGCGTGGCGACAGGTACGTTCCGGAAGCGCTGGCGAAGCTGGATTATTTCTTGCGGGATCACGTGACGGGCGACGTGCGCCATTTCGATCCGCGTCTTTACGACATACTTTCCGACCTCACCGCAGCGGTGGGGCATCCCGGCGGCGAGATTGAAATCGTCTGCGGGTACCGCACGCCGTCCACGAACGAATCTCTGCGCGCGCATACCACGGGCGTCGCGAAGAACAGCTTGCACATTCAAGCGGAAGCGATTGACTTGCGCATGGCCGGGATCAACACGCTGAAACTGCGCCAGGCGGCTTTGGCGCTGCATAGCGGCGGCGTGGGTTACTATCCTCATTCGGACTTCATTCACGTGGACACCGGGCGCGTGCGCCAGTGGTGTTTTGAGTGCCCTGCCGGTTTGATTACCGGCGATTAGAACTTCTTCGTAAGTCGCCCCCACATGGATGGCGCACTCAAGTGCGCCGCTACAAAACCTAATTCGAAGCAAATTCCATGATCTAGCCGGGGTAGGGGTAGCCTTTGTCGAGGACCTTTTCCAGCGCGGCATCGTGGCCGTAGATGTCATCGTAGAAATGAACGACTCCGTCATCCGACACAATCACAGTCGCGTACACAATTAGGACCGGGACCGGGCGCGCGAGGTTTATCTGCTGATTCTTAGTCGTCCCATTCATGGCCGCGCGCACGCGGTCCGCGTTCCAGCCAGGATTATCGCGCAAGACCCAGACGGCGAGATCCGCCGGCTTTTCCAAGCGAATGCAGCCATGACTGAAATCCCGCCGGGATTTGGAGAATAACTCCTGCTCGGGCGAATCGTGCATGTAGACGTTGTAGTCATTGGGGAAAATGAATTTCACCAAGCCGAGTGAGTTCTTGGGGCCCGGAATCTGGCGAATGAAAAGCTTGCCGGCGCGGAGCTGATCGAGCACGTCGCTGGAGACCGTGCCCGCGGCGACGACGTTCTGCCGGCTGTCCACGACTTCAAAACCTTTCTTCGACAAATAATCGGGATCGCGAGCGATCTTCGGGAACATTTCCGCTTTCGCGATGGAATATGGAACGTTCCAATAGGGCCGGAACACGACGTAGGCCATGTTGTCTTCGAAGACCGGCGTCGTGTGGTCGTAAGCTTTGCCGACGACCACGTTCATGCTCACTGCGATGCGGAAATTCTCGTCGTACGCGCGGAGGCGGAACTCAGGGATATTCGCGACGATCGGCGCGGCATGGTAGGAGAGAGGGAGCCACCGCCAGCGTTCGAGGGTCAGCTGCATCTGGCGCACGCGGCTGGTCAGCGGCACGTTCAGGTCGAGCAGTGTTTGCGCGCTAATTTTTCCATTGGGATCGCGGCCGTGCCGGCTTTGAAAATTCTTCACGGCATCCACGAGTGCTCCTTGATACGCAGTTCCGTCGGCCGGAACGTTTGCGTCCGCGGGCAGATCGCTTAATAGCCTGAGCAACACGATCAACTGTGGCACGCCCGCGTAAGAATCACCGGGCGCGATGGTTTTCGTTACGGGCGGAAGCGGTTTCCCATCATATTTCTTGGCAAGCTCGAGATAGGTATCGAGGGCTTTGATGGTGCGGCGGTAACCGGGGTAGGGAGGCTCCACTTGAGCCAGGATGTTCGCGACATCGGAAGCACCCACAACATCTTCTTTCAAGAATTGCGGCAAATCGTATTTCTTGGCTTCGACGTCGAAGCCAAACTCGAAATGCTTGGGATTCACCTTGCCAATGTGCAGGTCCGAGATGTAGCGCATCAGACAAACGGTGAGAGCGAGATCGAAGCGCGCCGCATCCGCTTCGGAAGGCTGGGCCGTGGCGGGTTTAAGTTTCGCAAGGCGGTCGGCCCAACGCGAGCCGTCGTAATCCTCGGCGGATAATCCCTTTTGATCCGCTTGAAACAACAAGGCAATCACTTGCTGCGCCTGCGGGGTTGGCGTCATGCCGCGAACCCAGGGGAGTGCATAGCCGTAGGACTCGTAGAATTTCTGCAAGTGGCCGGAGTAATCGCTGAAGTCTGGCCAGCGCAGGTCCGCAAGATTTGCCGCCTGCATGGTGGTGCGGAGCCAGGCCTGGTTATCAGCGCTGAGCTGTTGAGGCGGCGCGGCGGATTGCGATTGCGCGGCGGTTGACGATCGGGTGAACACAGAGTGCGCTGAGCTGATTCTGTACGCCAGCAGAAGCGCGAGCGCGATCAGAAGAATGGGCCACCAGCGCTTGGAAGTCCGCGATTGTGTCACTGGATCCCTCCCTGCCTGCTTGCAATTGTGAATGGGTCGGCGGTTGCCAGATGAGTATTAAAGATGCGAAAGGCGATTCCGTCAAAAGAAAAATCGCCTTTCGCCAGCTGATAAGGAGCGCCCTTGTAAGTGTCTTGGTAATTTGTTGGTGATGCACCAATGGCTATCGCAGTGACGAGAGTGAGCCACGCAGGTGCAAGGAGGCCCGATCGGCACATTCGTCTTCTCATGAGATCCGCCTTTCAGCCTGCGCCGCCAGCGTTGTCCACTATGAATTGCTCCGGCACAAAACCAAGTGAAACGGCTGGCGCACTGAAGTGCGCCGCTACAAATTCAACATCAGGAGCGAGGACCCGGCGAGACCGATGCCTTTTTCCCGATCCGTTATTTGCTGAAATGCGCGCCGAGAAATTCGTATCGTGCGCGCACGACATCGGCAGAGGCGTGACTGCCCTGGCCCGCGCCTGTCAAATGCATCACCTGATATCCGTTATGGCTGTCGTACGGCGGCCATGCGGGTAGACCAATGCCATTGGGATCGCCTGTCTTCGCGAAATTCGTCCAGTAGGATGACATTTCATCCGATACTTTGAAGTCCGCCGCGGTCCACGGCACTCCTTCCTCCGACTGCAGCGTCTCGAAAACGTATTCGATTTCGCCGGCGTGCCTCGCGCCTGCTTCGCCGGCCGGAAGCGGGCCGATCATCTTGCCGGCCTTCACCGCTGGAATCTGCTCGAAGTGGTATTGGTATACGGGCGCACCGCCCGTTTTGGATTGCATGTCCGTCCATTTCCATGTGGAGAAGGCGATGAAGTCGTCGCTCGCTAAAGCTTCGGCCGAAAGCAAGGCTTCCTGGTCGGTCGCGGCCGGGTAGAGCTTCAGAAACTCCGGTGCCTGATCGCCGAAGCGGGCCTGGGCCTCTTCGGCAAAACTTTTCGCTGTGGGTTTTTGCGGAGCCAGGAGGATGGACATTTTGTTTTCGTCCGCGTTCCAGCCAGCCAGAAGTGGAATGTGGCTCTGGGCACCTTGCTCGTAAATGGTCGCCACCTCCGTGGTCAGGAAATAGCCGTCGATATTCGGGTGAAACGCGAAGCCACGGTTGTATTGCGCAGCGGCTTGGAGCAGTTCATTCGCTGGTTTAGTGCGCAATTGCGCGAGGGAGTTTGCTCCTACGGACTCCGCGAATTTTACTCCGAGCTGTTCGCTTTCCGCGAGCGGTTTGAGTTGCAGACCGCCGGTTGGCCTGCTGGGAAAGAAGGCGCCGCTTTCGCCGATCGCTTTCTGGAAAACACCTTTCGATAAGGGCGACGCCATCAGAGCATTCACCGAAAGCGAGCCTGCGGATTCGCCTGCAATCGTGATGTTGTGCAGGTCTCCACCGAATGCGGCGATGTTGGCGAGCACCCAGCGCAAGGCGGCGACCTGGTCCAAGAGACCGTAGTTGCCTGAGGCATGGTGCTGAGATTCTTTGCTAAGTTCCGGATGCGACAAGAAGCCGAACACGCCGAGACGATAATTGGGACTGACGATGATGACGCCCTTTCTGGCAAGGTTCTCGCCGTCGTAGCGAGGCTCGGAATTGCTGCCGGCCACGAAGCCCCCTCCGTAGAACCAGACGAGGACCGGGAGCTTCGCGGCCGTGGGGCGGGCCGGAATCCAGATAGCGAGCGAAAGACAATCTTCGCTGGGTTGACTGTCGCGAAAATAGATGTCGCCGAATACGTCGGTTTGCAGACAGGGCGAGCCGAATTTGTCCGCGTGGCGAATTCCCTGCCAGCTCAGTGGAGGCTGAGGGGGCGTCCAACGGCGTTCGCCGACTGGTGGCGCGGCGAATGGAATGCCCTTGAACATGCGCACGGTGTGATGGGCGTTGAGGGTGCCCAAAACGGTTCCACTTTCAGTTGTCACCAGGTCCTGTGGCGTTGCTGCGCTTGGCGGAGTTGTCCCGGCGAGTGAGGCGAGAGCGGCGACGCAGAAAATTTTTGCGACTCGGGGCATCTCATCTCCGCTGGATTTAAGAAATCTTGTAACGGCGGTCTTTAGACTCCATGGTTTGCTGTCGCAACATCGATGGCGCGCTAAAGTGCGCCGCTACAAAGTCCAAAGCGAAAGGCCGGCAAGACACCAGCGATACGAACCGACGCTCCCTTACTTCCAGACCAAGGTTGTCAACGAATCGGCTTTTAACGGCACAGCGGCTGCCATGCCCGCGAGACGAAGCTCGATCGTGCGCGCAGATCCGGGATTGGTGACCACGACTACTTGCTGGCCGTCTGGATTTTCGACGGCGACGTGCTGCAATCCCGCTGATGCGCTGCTGGAATCAAAGCGGCGAGCCCCGCGACGGATCACGCGCGAGTAATGCGCGAAGGCCCAGTATTGTCCGCTCTTAGTGACCTCTTTGGTCTGCGAATTGATCGTGACCACGCCGCCGCAGGAGAACGGTCCGATATTGGGTTTGCCTTTCTCATCAAGCGCCAGGTTCCATGAGGTGATGGAGCGGCACCAATTGCGCAGGATATCCGTGAAAGTGCCGCCCCACTTGCACCAATCGTTCAGATAGTGGGGATCGGTGTAGTCCGGGCCGCCTTCGGTCCAATGCATTTGTACTTCCGGATAAGCATCTTGAACCCTGGTCATCATGTCGGGAGTACCGACATACCCGTGCCAGGCCACTGAGTTGCAATACCTGCGGAGCTTTTCGTCCTCGAGCGAGCACACGACGCGTCCCCACAAATTGTAGTTGTGGTCCAGGATCCAGATTTTTGTCGGCGTGCCGCTACTTTCCAGAAGAGGCCCCAGATGGTTGCTCACGAAATGAATTTCATACTCCTGCGGCCAACTGCAGGCGGGCATGCGGCCGTCCTGATCGGTGTCCACTTCGTTCTGCGATGTGACCGCTTGGATGGGAACGCCTTCGGCTGCGTAACCTTGCAAGAACTTCAGGAAATATTGCGCGTAAACGCCAAGGTAGTGATTACGCATGCAACCGCCCAGCATCGAGTTGTTGAATTTCATCCATCCTGGAGGACTCCACGGGGAGGAAAAGAGGAACAGATCGGGATTCACCTGGCGCGCCTGACGAAGGATGGGAAGGATGTATTCGCGGTCATGGTCAATGGAAAATCGCGTGAGGCCGGGATCGGCTTCGCCGTCATCGAAACTGTAAACTTTCGTGGAGTAGTCGCTCGAGCCGATGCAGGTGCGATGAACGCTGAGACCCATCTCGGACGGATGGAACATCTCGTGGAACAATTGCTCGCGGGCCGGGCCCGCGAGTTGGCTGAACATGTAGCAGGTCGCGTCGGTGAACGCGCCGCCGAAGCCCAATATTTCCTGAAACTTTGTGCCCGGGTTCAGAATGATTTCATCCGCGCTGCTGGTTGGCTGCGCCGCTCCCCAAGTGGCGTGCGGAGCGGCGGCGAAGCGCTCGTCACCCGACGTGACCCAAACGGAAATTTCTGAGCCGCTAGCGGGGACCGCGCTGCCCAATGCCGCGATAAGCTCTTTGGGAGCGATCCCTGCAGCCAGCCCCAAAGCCGAAATGCCGAGAAAGTCGCGTCGTGTGGGCGCGTTTGTCACGGTCGTCTCCTTTGACAGCCAGTTGAAAACTTATTTGCAGGAACTTCAGGGGCCTAAAGCCCTGCGTTCTGCGGATGTTCTGTCGCGGCTAAAGCCGCTACCCACACAGCCTCACACTTATTCAACAAGCTGCTGACGTGGAATCTTCATTGCTCCAGCGGCTCACCTCAGCGTCCTTTTAAACGAGTGTGGACCGCGTACAAAGAACTGCGCGCCAGGATGAATAAGGTGCTGTTGTCCGCGCCACCGAACAGAAGTTGCGAGGGCCGCTCCGGGACATCAATCGTAGCGATCAGATCTCCTGCCGGGTTGTAGACGAAAACTTGACCCGCGGCAATATAGACATTGCCATGGTCGTCCCGCGTGAGCGCTTCCCCGCCCTGTTCCACGAAGAGCTTCAAGTTGGAGATGCTGCCGTCAACATCAATACTGGCCACGTAGGTCTTCTGTTCGGATTCATCGGAAACGTAGTAAGGCTGGCCCTGGACGGCGGCGCTCAGGCCAAAGCCGCGTAGCAGGTCGTTTAACTTCGATCCGTAATAAAGTCGGCCGCTGACGAAATCTTCGCCAGCCGGCAGGAAGGTAGTTCCGTCCGGCGATATGAACTGGTACGGCTTCTTCGCGGGAATCGCCTCGAGAGAATCGTTTTCGTTTCTCCAGAAACTGACCGGCAGAATGGGAGTCATTCCGGAGCGCGGCGCGGCTGGCACGGCTTTCAGGAGCGTGATGTCGTCGTCGGGCGCATCCGGCTTGAAGCTGTATACCGTGCCGGACCCCGCGTAGGAAATCACTATCAGATCGCCGGCTTTATCGAAGAACAGCTGCACAGGGTCGAGAGGATTGTCACGGACGATCGACAGCTGATACGTGTCAGTGGACCAGCGGTAAATGGTCTGCCAGTGGGCGTCCACAAAATAGATGTTGCCGGAGGTGTCTACCGCGCCTCCGGAGATATTGAAGAAGCCCGTTGTGAGTTTTTCGACGACCGCCCCGTCCGCGAGAACCGCGGAGGTTTGAGGCGGGTGGACCTGCGGCGCGTTGCCGGAAATTCTGAGCCAAGCGAGTTCGCGTTGGCGCAAATCAAAATTGTGGGTTTCGTCGTGGAGAACGTTGTCGAAGGAAGCTTTGCTGTCGCTGTAGCAATGGACGTTGCGAAAATTTATATTTTTGGAATTGCTGACTTTGATCGCAAAGGGAAATGGCTGATAGCTGCTGACGACGCGATACATGTGCAAGTTCGCGAAGGTAATGTTGCTGGAATCGCGGATATCGAGCGGCAGCGCGAAAGCGCCTTCGCCGCTCTCTTCTTCGGTTTGCAGCGCGTAAATTTGCCAATTGGAAGCATTCTTGAGCACGACCTCGTTGCGGACGTGATGCTCGCTGGAAAGTTCGTAAACGCGACCTGCGGTAGAGGTGTTCGAAATATACAAGCCAGCCTGCGCGAAGGTGCTAGGCGTCCACAGGCCGACGAAGGTGCCGCCACCGCCATTGGTGATCCACAGGCTGGGATATTGTCCGTCCCAACGGCGCTTGCTATTGGGATCGGCCGTGTGCGTGTTGTTGTAAATCTGCTTCCAGTTGTTGGAACTGTCCGCGGCGGTGTCATTCGGATCTACCGTGCCGTGGCCGCCCAGGAAGCGCACATCGTTCATCATGGAATTCGCGCCGGCCATCCATTTCGCGGCTACCGCGCGCGGGTTGATGCCGTTGGTATGCAGGCCGATGCCGGTGACGATGTTCGTTCCGTCCTTGGGAGTTTCGAGCAGCGGCTTGGGACTGCCGACGCCTTGAAACGCTGGGGTTTCGTCCGCGAGGATGATTCGAGTGACGCTGGGCTGGAGACCGATGAGAACGGTATCGGGTTTTAAGGTGATTGTGTCGGTGACGCGATATTGGCCGGACGGAAAGTAAATCGTGCGGTGCTCGGCGATGGCTTTGCGGAGAGCGTCGGTATCGTCCGCCAGCCCATCGCCGCGCGCGCCGAGTGTGCGGATATTCACCCAGGTATCCATCGGCGGAAGCGGCAGAATGTCTGACTTGACTGGTTCCGGCAACGCGCTCAACGCAGCGGTCTCGTAGACGTCCTGAATCGCGCCTGTGGCGCCCAGATCATCGTAGTGAAGGCCATGAGAAAAAGTCTTCACCACATACATTTCTTGTGGGCCAGCAACCTGCTTCCCGCTTTCGCGATACGACGCAAAGACCGGAACGTGGCTGCAGACCACGTTCTCCATGTTGATTTCGGTGTGAGCGTTGTGTTCGTTGCCGATGATCACGGCAGGCCCGGAAACATTTTCCAGGCGAGCGTCTTGGATCCAAAGTTCGTCGGAGTACTGCGGGTCAATGGCAATTGCGCTAGGGACATTTTTGAATTGCGGACGGATGAGGGTTAGCCCAGCTTCGTGTTCACGAATGGCCGCTTCGCGCTGGCCTTCGAAGCTGGCGTCAATGATCGTGAATTGCCACCCCGGCGAGGGCTTACGAGTCCAGATGCCGTACTGGCCGCCATAAAAATGGACGTCTTGCGCGACGTTGCCGCCATCCTTGATTCCCGCGAGCCCCGAGCCGGTGTGAAAATCCATGTGCGCGAGAAAACAGTGTTGGGCGTAATGGGCGCGGACTCCTACTGCGCCGGGATTTCCATCTTGAATTTCGATGTCTATGTTGCTGATCGCGGAATAGAACGTGCCAGGGCTGGCGTCGGGTGGAGGAGCATCGCCATGCGGGCGCCTCCCCGCGAAAAACACCATGTAGGCCGGGCCCTGCTGAAATCCGGGCGTATTTGCGGCGAGGACGAACGTGGGACGCTGCGCGCCAAAACCAATCAAGCGGATTCCGGGCCAAATATAGAGAGTTTTGGTCAAGCGGTAGCGGCCGGCTGGAATGAACAGGATTCCCTGGTTGGTGGTTTCCTGAACTTTGTTGATGGCTTGCTGCAGGGCGGCGGAATCGTCTGCGATTCCGTCAGCGTGCAGCGGAAAATTATCGGGCGTGAGGTAGAAGGCTTTGGGATCGTCGAGGCGGGACGGGTAATAGGAGGTTTGGGCGTAGAGTGGAAGGGTTGACGACAGCAGCGCGGCAGTGAGCAGAAGCGTTTTCATCATCGCGATATTTCCTGAGCCAATCCCAGCGATTCGTGGCGCGCGATGGTCCCGCGCGTTACTCATTCGCCCGCACAGAGCGCGCGCCCGCTACTGGAATTCGCACGGCTTGGAGCGGATCGCGATTGCGTTTCTTTCACCGCGACCTGACTAATTTTTCGGAGGATTACCGCTGCTTTCGTCCTCGCTTTGTTCCGGACGCATCTGGCGATAAACTTCCTGGAGCTTCTCCTTCATGCCTTTGTATTTCTGATATTCCTCTAATTCGTGCTTGGCATCCTCGGTGCGGCCGGTTTCGCGGTACACCGCGCTCAGACGGAAGTGGGCGACGGCGCTGGTGGGGTCAAGTTGTATGGCTTTTTCGAGAAGCGGCTCCGCTTTCTGGGGCTGATCCATGGACATCAGGACCTTCGCGAGTCCAATGTTTGCGTCGGGATCGCCCGGTTGTAGGTGCACGGCTTTCGTGTAGCGATCGTAGGCTTCCTTTACGTCGTTTCTGCGGAGCGCGATGTCGCCGAGCCTGCTTTCTGATTGCTCGTCGGATGGATTCGCTTGCAACGCGGCTTTGTATTCGTTTTCGGCTTCCGCCAGACTGTCCGGGGTCGCCAAGGTGCTGAGCATTTCGGCCAGTTCGAAATGGATGCCGGGAAGCTGCGGGTCAAGCTTGAGCGCGGCTCGATAATTCTCGATCGCTTCCTCGGTTTTGCCACGCTTCGCCAGTTCATGCGCGAGCGCCTGATGCATGCGCGCAGAATTCGGAGCGACGACAGACAAGCTCAGAAGCGACTCAGCCGTAAGATCGGAATAGACGCGGTAGGCGGTGTACAGAACAGCCTCGTTTGTGGGTGCGAGCTTCCGCAGGACGCCCACGGTGGCCGCGGCTTTATCGAGATCGCCCGTTCCGGAGTAGATTTCGATCAGTTCCATGCCGGTATCTATCCGTATCTTCTCGTCCTGCACGTTAGGAAATGCCTTCTCCAAATCGCTGCGAGCGGCGCTGACGTCGCCTGTGCGCTTTTCCGCGATGCCCAGCAGCGCCTGAATCTTCCACAAGTTGGGCCGCATCTTCAGCGCGGCGCGAAGCTCGGGAATCGCATCCGCATACGAACCCTGAAAGTACAGCAGCACGCCAAGATTGCCGCGCGCATCTACGTTGTCCGGATCGAGGGCAACGATGGCTTTAAACTCGGGTACTGCGAGATCGGGCTTGTTCTCCTTTAGATATGCCGCGGCCTGGCGCGCGTGCGATTCGATTTGCTGCTGGCGCGTGGGCGACGATTGGGCGTAGCACCGGGGCGGCGTTAGAAACAGAATCATCCACAACGAGACGGCGAACTTTTTTCTCCACATGTCACGATTGTACGGCGGACGAGCGAAGTTTCAGAATCTCGTTGGCCCGGCAGGCAAAGAAGAGGACGGCGGGGTGAAGCCGTCCCCTCCCTGATCTGATCGGCTGTCTCTATCAGAAACTAAAGCGCGCACTGAGTTGGCCGCTGCGCGGAGCTACCGCGACGCCGTTGCCCAACGTTGCATTGTTTATCTCTCCGAAATTGCTCGCTCCGAGGACCTGGCCCGGAATGTTGAAGCTTGGATGGTTCAGAGCGTTGACAAAATCGGCCCGCAGTTCCAAGTGAAACCGCTCGGTAAAGCTGAAGCCCTTAGCCAGGGACAGATTAAAAACTGTCAGGCCTGGTCCTCTCAGCGAGTTCCTACCCTCGTTGCCGAATTCGAACAATTCGGTGGGGTCCGCTTTTGTGGGTGCGGGCGGAGTGGTAAAAGCACTGGTGTTAAACCAACAATTTGTCGTTCCAGTGGGACCCGAGCCGCCATTCCCGCCGGAGGCGGTGGGAGTGCAACTGCCCGAGCCCGGATTACCTGCAACATTGAGATACCAGTTACAGCCGTTATTGACATCGCCTCCGGTCGCGGTACCGCCGACGCTGCAACCCGTAATTGTCGAGTTTGCGTTAGTGCTGGCGACTACGGTGAACGGGGTTCCGCTCTGTTTGACGAATGTTCCGGCAATTCTCCATCCGCCGGCGAGCTCGTTCATGACGGCGCCTTTGCTCAGATAACGCTTGCCTTCGCCGAAAGGCAGCTCGTAGGAGGCATATCCCTTGAACGCATTGGGAATGTCGAAGTTCGAATTTCCGTAGTTAGCGGAAGGGTCGTTCCCAATCTGCCAATACTGAGCCCCGCCGCGGCTGCCCCATCCGCCGGAGTCCTGGTCGTCCAGGAAATGGGACCAGACGTAATTGAAGCTGAAAAGCAATCCGCTGCGGTAGCGCTTGGTGAGCTGCAGTTGCATCGAGTTGTAATTTGATTTGGCGTTATAGTTATAGCCGCCAAGCGTTCCCCACGCCGGGAAGGGGCGATCCGCCTGAACGGCCCCAAGATTCGCGGAGCTTGCGGCGATACCAGCTGCGCTGGTTATTTGGTTCACGTCCGTGTTGAATTGCAGATTCGATCCGTGGCTGCCCACATAGGCGATGGACGCCAAGAAATCGCGCGCGAACTGATGTTCGACGCTCACCTGCCATTCATTGATTCGCCCTACTGGGACCCTGTACGGGACGTACGTTTGATTCGAGGGCGATGTGACGTTTAGGTACTCCGAAACTTGCTTGGCATTCGGTGAACCTTGAACGTAGTTCAGCACCGAAGCCGCCGTCGCCGCGGACGAAGACAGGAAGATCAGGGGATCGGGTCCGGTCCCGTGATTCACGTCCGAAGCATTGCCAGTGCTCGTATTGAGGGATCCAAAGCCTATTCCATTGCCATAATCATCCTGGCTGAAGTTATACGAGTACATTCCAAAGCCGCCCCGCAGGACTGTGTCGTGCATGAAAGACCAGGCAAAACCGATGCGAGGCAGGAAAATATTGTAAATCGGCTTTTGTAAGGAGGTTCGGTTGTCTTGCGGAGCGAACCACAGAGAGCCCAATTGCCCGTTCAACGATCCACAAGGAGTGCCGTTTACATCCACGCTGCAGATAAGCGGGATATCCGGATCAAACCCCCCGAGGCTGTTGTTGATCTCGGTGAACCCGGTTGTCGCGACGTACCGTAAGCCCAGATTCAAGGTGAAGTTCGGCTTAACCTTGAAGTCATCCTGCACGAACAGTTGTGGGCTCTTTAGCCGAGCGTATGAGACACCCTGATTGGTTGCGCCCCAACTCTGGACATCGCCGAGAATGAAATCGGCAAGGCCGGCTCCTGTCGTCCCTGGTTTAACGCCATTCTGTGCGGTGTAGTTCCCGGTGAAGGTGAAGTTGCCGGACGTAACATTCCCCCACGGCGTAGTATTTCCTTGGCCCATCAGCACTTCGACGCCGAAATGCAGAATGTGCCGCCCCTTGACCAGCGTCAATGTATCCGATGGATCGTAAAGGTTCTCAATGTATATCGCGTTCGTACCGGGAGCCAAACCCGAGCAACAGAGGCCGGCACCACCGATGTTTATTTGGGGGAAAACGTCTGCCTTGGAATACTGCAGTCCCAAGGTTGTTTCCGCATTGAACCCGATGGTGTCCGGCACAAACCAATTGCCTTGCTTGGTGTAGGCCATGCGGAATTCGTTTACCAACGTCGGGGAGATCGTCCAAGTCTCAGTGACCTGCGCGTTGTACCCGTCTATGTCGCCAGAGAAGCAATTGATTGGACAAGCAAACGGCCCGTACTTATTGACCCCGGGGTTGTTCTTCTGGCTAATTGAGAAGCTCAGGCGATTATTTGTGGAAATATCGTAGTCCAGGCGCCCAAAGAATCTGAGGTTGGGGTTGGGAGTTGGAAGAATCGTAGAGAAGTTATTGTTTAGGGCACCCGGGGCGCCGGCGTTAGGCGGCGGGAAGAAACCCAGAATCTTTGCCGCTACGGGATCGATGCGATTAGCAGGAATTGCGTTCACGCCAGCGAGCGACCCAGTATTCTCCGCTGCGAAGGACGTTCGCGTACAACCGGGCGTCGAACAACTGAGTGGGTCGTAGAGGGTTGGGAGACCCGGCGCGCTAAAATCGAAGGCGCCAGGATGAGCTGTCCCCATGCCTATTTCGGCTAATGTCGGAGTCGAGCCGAGGGTGGCGCTTGCCGCGCCATTGTTATAGATTTTATCAACATTAAAGAAGAAGAAAAATTTATTCTTGATGATCGGTCCACCGACGGAGCCGCCGTACTCGTCGTACCGCAAATAGCCCGCCTGTTGAGGAGTAACGCCACCGCTGCTGTTTGGGATTCCAAAATAGGGTGCTGCGTTCAAAGCGGTGTTCTGCCAATATTCGTATGCTGAACCGTGAATCGTATTCGTCCCGCTCTTCGTGATCTGGTTGAATACGGCACCACCGATGCCATATTCTGCGGAGAAGGAAGACGTAGTGACTTGGACTTCAGCTATGGATTCGAACAGCGTGTTGTCGACGTTGTTGCTTACGGGCAATTGCACTACGCCGCCATCTTGGAGGTAGTTTGCATAGTTCGGTAGATTGCCGTTGATTGAGATAGCATCTCCAGCATTGTATGAACCGCTGCCCTCTGAACCGGGCGCCGTGGGAGAGCCAGCAGCGCCTGGGAGCAACACATTGAAATTAGCCCAGTCGTTGCCGGTTATTCCGGCGCCTATCTGAGGCAGGACTTGTATTGTTTGCTTTTCAAAAATTGTTCCCTGATAGCCGGTTTCAGTCTCCAGCAGAGGCACGCCAGATCCCTCGACGGTGACCGTTTCCGATACCGTACCGACTTCCAAAGCCGCATCCTCGCTAATGACATCTATCTGCAGTGTGATCGGTCCGCGCACAAATTTCTTGAAGCCCTTCGCGGTGACAGTAATGTTGTAGTTTCCGGCAGGAGTCGAAACCGTGTCATAGATTCCGTCTTTATTCGTGACGAAATCCTTGGTTTCGCCCGTGTCTATATTGGTCAGGGTGACGGTCGCGCCCGGGACTACGGCCCCGGTAGTATCGGTCACGGTGCCGCGAATTTCACCGGTGTTTCTGCTTTGCGAAAATACCGGAGTGGAGATGCCCAGCAGGAGACAAGCTGCGAGTGCCCAGCGAATGAAACTCTTCATGGAGTTCCTCCCACGCTAGAATGGCGATCCCATCGTCAGAGATGGGTTGTTCCGCGACTCAGATTGTTCCGATTCTCAGACCGATCCCCGTTCACGATTCCGTGGCAAAGCCTCGTTCAGTGCGCTTCCCTCACCTGAAACCCGCAGGCAGCAGTGGATACCCACGGGATAAGGGCTGGACCCCAAGTGGTGCGCACGCACAGAGTTTTTGCCGGCAAATCGCTCCCCATTGGCAGTTGTAAGGAAATATCGTTGTTCTACTAGCTTTACAGCCAGTATTCGTACACCACCCCTTGCTGGCGCACATTTAGCTCCTCATGCGATTCTTTGTCAAGCGGAAAATAACGATATTCTTAAAGGGAAAATGCATATTCTGGAAATTCTTGCATTGTCGCGACTTCTCTGCGCTACAATCCCGGCCCAGACGCAAGAAGAATCAGGCGCCCTCGAGGCGCAGGCAGGCCCAACGAGGAAATCTGCCGATGAATCCCCTTACCAAGAGAACACGCCGCAGCGAGAAGAGCGCCGCAACGCTGCGGTCCGTCGCAGAGCACGTCGGCCTCACCGCCAGCACCGTCTCCGCGGTGCTGAACAACTCCTCGGCTTCGCGCTCGGTTCCGCAGCAGACCAAGAATCGAATTTTGGCGGCGGCGCGCGAGCTCAATTACCGGCCGAATTTTTTCGCGCGCACGCTGCGCGTCAAGCGTACGTACACCATCGGAGTAATTCTGGAAGAGATCGGCGACGCTTACGGTTCGCTGGTGATCAGCGGCATCGAGCGTTATTTACGAGAGCAGAATTTTTTCTTTCTCACGGTGGCGCACCGTCACGACAAAAAGCTGCTGGCAACGTACTCGCAGATGCTGCGGCAGCGCGGAGTGGAAGGTTTCATCACCGTCGACACTTTTTTGACGGAGGAGCCAGCTCTGCCAACCGTGGCCGTTGCGGGGCACCATTCCATCAAACGCGTGACGAACATTGTTCTGGATCACCACCGTGCCGCGTTGCTTGCGCTGAAGCACTTGGTTGAACTCGGCCATGAAAAAATTGCGTTCATGAAAGGCTCGACGGCGAGCGTGGATTCCGAGGACCGCTGGAACGCGATCTGCGAAGTGGCCGGGCAATTGGGAATTGACATGCGGGAGGAATTGATCGTGCAGCTCGCGGGAGACGATCCCACGCCAAATCTGGGTTACCCGTTTGCGAAGCAGTTGCTCGCGCGCAAGAAGCCGTTTACCGCGCTGTTTGCCTACAACGATATTTCCGCCATCGGCTCGATCTTCGCATGCCAGGAAGCGGGCCTGCAGGTGCCCCAGGATGTTTCGGTCGTCGGTTTTGATGACATCCAAAGCGTGGCGTTCATCAGTCCGCCGCTCACGACCGTAAGACAGCCGCTGCAGAAGATGGGCGAGATCGCGGCGCGCACCTTGCTGGATCGCATCGAGGGGCGGGCGAAGTACGTTCCGGAAATTGCGATCGAACCGGAATTTGTGGTGCGCGCGTCCACCGCGCGTCCCGCTGGCTGATCTCATTGATGATGACGCGGGCCGCCCGGGAAGTTCTTCGCTGAGAAACGATCTTGCGACGCCCAGAGACCCAGGCCGGGATTTTCGATGAAATAAATCTCTTCGCCGGCTACCTGGTTCCAGCCTTGTTTTAACCTTGTAGGAATGTAGCGTTTCAACATGTGGTTGAGGTCGGCGTATTCGAAGCCCGCTCCTTGCACTTCCTCACGCGTCAAATGTCCCGGACACCACACAATCCGAAACCGTCCTTCGGACGAGCCGTGAATCAAGTGGGCTGCCGCGCCTAGATTCGCGGCCAGGTCCGGGTTATCTCTCACCATCTCCAGAGTGGCCGCGGTGCCGTGATAACCGTATTTGCGGATCAGCTGATCGATTCGCGCATCTTCACCGAAGGCGCGTACGCCTGGAGCTAATATGATCAACTCTCCGCCATCCGCCATGGCCATACGGGTCCTGTAAATCGCTTTGTTTCCGAGCCACGTGCTGTGAAATTCAGCCGGGTCGAGATAGACCACAGCTTTGTGAATCGGCTCCGGCATCAGGGTTAGATTCACGCGAAGGCTCAACTCCGCGGCCGCGTGAAAACATTCCAAGTCATCTCCGACGAACAGACCGCGCACAACAGTTTCTCCAGCAACATTCCAGCCCACCACCGTCAGGACGTACACAATCGGCGCGTTGCGAAGAAAATGGGAAGCCGCATAATTCAGCACGCGCCGCACCGGATTATCGGCGCGGCCCATGATGCGTTCCATGCCGTAAACGGCGCCCAGGTAGTGGCTGCGATTGATGCTGTCCGGTCCGCCAGTCCCGACGAGGATATTTTTATTGTAATTGGCCATGCCGATTACTTCGTGCGGCACCACTTGTCCGATAGAAAGGATTAGGTCGAATTCTCCGCGGGTGATGAGATGGTTCACTTGGGCCGGCCATTCGTAGTCGAGTTTCCCTTCGGACTGTTCGCAAATGAATTTGGCGGGAACCACGCCGATCGTTTCCACATCTTCGCGCCATTTGTGGACATGAAACAGGCCTGCTGGAACGTGGCCAAACATTCCTGCGATCTGCTCGGGCGACATGGCACGGTGCGTTCCCACCGCCGGAAGCACGGCGCGCAGATTTTCTCCGTAGTCATCCCAAGCATAACGGGTCAGCTCACCGGCGCGGGATTCCACACGCGTGTAGTCCGGAGGAACTACCAGAACTTTTTTGCGCGCACCAAGCTTCTCGAGTGCGGCCGACAAAAAGTCCCTCAGCTCTTGGGAGGAGAGTTCGCGATCAGGACCGCCTTGTGCGCAATAAAGTGCCATCGTCTGTGTTCACCAATTCCAGGGGCTTGAAATTTGTTTCAGCTTACCTTGCCTCGCGGCTGCGCGAGGTTCAATTTACAGAGCGCTTCACGGACATTTTCCTCGGGCGCTGCGCCGGCGCTTAACACCACGGCATCAGTCGGCTCTTCGAGATCGGCAAACTGTCCCGCGAGGATCGGTTCGCCCGCGAAATGCCCGCTGCGGTGCTCGAGCCGTAAGCTGATTTCCCCGAAGCTTCCTTTAAGATAGCAGATGCGCACGTCTAATCCCGCGGCGAGCGTCTCGCGATAACGCTGCTTCAGGGCCGAACAAGCCAGCACCACACCCTGATTCTTCGCGGCGCAGCTCACGAGCGCTGTGTGAATCGCATCGAGCCACGGCTCGCGGTCGGCGTCCGTGAGAGAAATTCCGCGCTTCATTTTTTCGATGTTTGCCGCAGGATGAAAATCGTCGGCATCGAGAAATTGCCAGCCCAATCGCTGAGCGAGAAGCTTGCCCACCGTGGTCTTTCCCGCTCCGGTCACACCCATCACCAGAATGATCATGCAACGATAGTATCCCTTGTGCGCGGCCGTTTTGCGGATTGAGCGGAACTTTTCGTAAATGAACCGTCAATAAAAGCGACGATTTTTCGCGATTGTCAGCCACATCCATCGAGATCGGCTCTTACCGGTGTCCGAATTTCTGCGGCCATTGCGCGGTTGAGTTCGGCACATTCACTCCTTGACTTCGCCCCCCGCGGAGTTCAAAATTCCGGCATTTCGCGGCAGATTTCGGCCCCCTTCACAATTTATCGCACTTTTCGATACGGAGACAGTATGGGCTCGCTGCGGTCGTGGACCCTTCCGGTAGTGATGTCTGCGCGTCTGGCCGCTGGTTTGCTAACTATTACGGCATAGTCCCATCGAGGGGCACCGGCATAACGAACGACTCCGTTAACAGCGCGGAGGTTGGCGAAAGTGCGCAAAATTTTGCACCTTTCGCCACCTCAATAATCCAGGTGAGGAATTGCAGCTAGCTGTATTGCTCTGTGCGGACAAGCAATGGGCAGCGTGACCAGCGCGCCATTCAGGAGTATCAAGATGCGACGGATTGCCAGCCTGACGTTTGTGATTCTAGCCTGTGCCTTCAGTGTCGCCGGGCAAGCGGTGAATACCATCAACACGGTGGCGGGCGGAGGGACGGAGCCGAGCGTCGCGACCAGCGCATACTTGCCACAACCTTATGCCGCGGTGCGCGACACGGCGGGCAATACATACATCTCGGTGCCTACGTTCAGCACTGTGTTCAAAGTAAATTCCTCAGGAACCTTGAGCGTTTACGCAGGGAACCTGCTCATAGGATTTTCGGGTGATGGCGGGCCAGCGACGTCGGCTCAACTGGCGGCGCCAGAGGGGCTCGCGATTGACGGTAGCGGGAATCTGTTCATCGCGGATATGTACAATAATCGAATCCGCCGCGTTGACGCTACAACGCAAGTCATTACGACGGTCGCCGGCAGCGAAGACCCCTTCGCAGGCGCGTACGCTGGTGACGGTGGTCCAGCCATAAATGCAAGACTCAATCTGCCGCGAGGCGTCGCAGTGGACTCACACGGAAACCTCTTCATCGCGGACAACGGAAATGGAGTGGTGCGCGAGGTGAACGCGACCACTCAGAACATCAGCACCTACGCGGGCGGCGGAGCAACGGCTGGGTGCCCCAGCGGGCCAGCAACAGGCGCGGGTTTTGCTAGCCCCATCGGCATAGCAGTGGATGTGAACGGCAATGTGTTCGTCTCCGATCAAAACCTTCAGATCGTCTGCAAAATAGATGCCAGCCAGAACATCGCAAACTATGCCGGAACGCTGCACTCGCCCGGTGTTCCAGGGCAGCCCAACGGGGACGGCGGTGCGGCGACGTCGGCAACGCTGTTGCAGCCGAACGGCCTGACGACTGACAGCACCGGCAATTTGTACATCGCGGATTCGGGCAATCCCAAGATCCGCGAGGTGAATGCCACGACTCACATCATTACGACGGTGGCTGGAATTGGACTGATCTGCACGAACGCGCAGGAACCGGCTTGCGGGGACGGGACGGCCGCCACCGGTGCGGAGTTCAATTTTCCGCAAGGGGTATTTTTCGATTCGCTCAACAACATTGTCGTCGCGGATACGGACAACCAGCGCGTGCGAGTCATCACCGCGGGCACGATCACGGCCCTCGCGGGTGGTGGGACGGGCGGAGACGGTGCGGCCGGAACCAGCGGAATCCTGGGCCTGGCGCAATACGTGGCCGTGGATAAGAACGAAAATGTGTACGGGCTCGAGTCGAACGGAGAAAGGCTTCGCCAGCTGAATGCCACAACCAAAAATCTGAGCACCGTGGCCGGCGACGGCTACGGCGGAGCCACCATAGATTGCACCGGCACCATGTGCGGCGCGGCGAACAACGGAGATGGCGGACCGGCGACGCAAGCTCGATTTGTGTTTCCGGACAGCCTTGCGACGGACTCGTCCGGCAATTTCTACATCCTGGACGCATCTACGAATGTGATTCGCGTCATCAACATGCAAACGTCGGCCATCACCGTAGCTGGTGTGGCGATCCCACCAGGGGACATCGCCACGATTGCCGGCAACGGGCTAAAGTGCGGAGCCTCGGGAAATCCGAATACGACGCCGGCATGCGGAGACGGTGGCCAAGCAAAGAGTGCGAGCCTGCTCAATCCCTTCGCCGTGGCCGTGGATTCGACGGGGAATGTCTACATTGCTGATGCCGGGCTCAGTACCGTGCGCATTGTGAACACAACCGGGACCATTAGTACATTCGCGGGGACACCGGGGACGCAATGTAACGCTTACCTCTCGAACCGATGCGGCGACACCGGTAGCGCCACTTCGGCAACGCTGAGTTTGCCGTTCGGGCTGGCGGTTGATTCGAGTAGCAACGTGTACATTGCCGACGCGGGTGACAACGTCATCCGGGAAGTAAACGCATCCACGAAAATAATCTCGCGAGTGGCGTTCAACGGATTACCGTCGTTCGGGGGCGATGGGGGGTCGGCGCTTGACGCGAGCATGGAATCCCCGTCGCAGCTGGCGATCGATAATCGCGGCAACTTGTACGTCGGAGGGGGCTCCGACAACGTGGTGCGGCGCATTGACGCAGGCGACGGCACCGTGACCACAGTTGCGGGGGACGTAGACAATTTGGATGGCGGATTTTCTGGCGACGGCGGACCTTCGACGTCGGCTATGCTTGGAAATTACGGATTGGCAATTTTCAACACCACGAATCCGACCGATGATCTATTTATCGCCGATTCCGGCAGCAATCGAATCCGGCGAGTGAATTTGGCGCCGGTGACGGTCGAAGCGGGATCGTTTGCGCCATTTGGCCCTACGCTCGCGGGAAGCAGCAATACTTCATCGCAATCAATCTCTTTCACAAACAATGGACTCGACGATTTGTTACTGACCGTGAAGATTACCGGGAGTACGGCATTTGTGCTGCCTGCTTCGAATGGGCCAGGCGGGACTTACATTTTCCAAGTCTCCCCGGGAAGCACTGGCGAACTCATCGTCAACTTCAATCCGCCAGCCGGAGTCTCCGGGACATTGACCGCCACCATGACGATAACGACAAACGATACGGCAAACCCAATCCCTCCCTTTTCTCTTACCGGAACGGTCACCGCCCCTGCGACATTGAACGTCACCCCGCCTTCGAACGGAACCGTTACCAGCACCAATCTGAATTCTGCCGGCACTGCTCCGATTATCAGTTGTCCGACAACTTGTTCGGGTGGCTTCGCGACAGGTTCAACGGTTTCGCTGTTCGCGTCACCAGCTAGCCCAAGCTTCGCATTTCAAAGCTGGAATGTGACGAACGCGCCGGACGCGTCGAAATGCGCGAGTGACACGACAGGCTTTTGCACGTTTACGATTACCATTTCCGGTGAAACGATCGGCGCCAATTTCACGTCGGCCAGCACCAGCACCTACACCATAACCGTGCTGGGTCTTGGCAATGGAAACGGGACGGTCACAAGCAGTCCTGCGGGAATCAGTTGCACGATCACTAACGGCGTCGCTGGAACCACGGGTTGCTCGGCAGCGTTTTCACAGGCTTCGGCACCTAGCGGCGTAACGCTGACGTCCACAGCGTCTGCGAGCGGTTCGGTGTTCGTGGGGTATCTGGGGCCGTGCCTTGCCATCACCACGAGTACCGCACAATGCACGAGTTTGCCGCTCACCTCTACGGTTGTGGCGGTGTTTAGCGGACCCAAGGTGCCATTCGCCAAGGGCCAAGTGTTTCTGGACGCGGGATCCATGATCTTTGTGCTGGATCCTACGACCGGCAAAACGGTCCAAGTGCTCAACAACACTCTGTCCACCGGTCAGGGAATGACATTTGATTCCGTAGGGAATCTATATGTTGCTCTGCAGTCCGGTTATCTCGGGGTCTTCAGCAATCAGGCGGCAGGACCGACGGCGTTTGGAAATTATGGCGGAGACAATTTGGCATACTCCGTCGTGCTCGATCCATTCGGAGATGCAATTGTCGGCGAATCGTTCATTACCGGTGACCAGCAGCCTACTCTGCTTGAGTACGCTCCCGGGACGGGCACGACCACCGCACCCAGCGCAACCTATTATCCTGCCTACGATACGTCGAATGCTCCGGCGTTCTGGGTCGAGGTGACGGATGCCAATGACACGATTGCCTACACGCTTGGCGGCAACACTGTGAAGGTCTTTGACCTGGGCGAGCAGGTTCAGCATGCGGACATTATCCCCAGTCCCGCACTGACAGTTGGCGAGGCGCTCTATGCCTTACGAGAGCTCCCGGATGATTCCTTCCTCGTAGCGGCCTTGGACCGCATCGTGCGCCTAAACCAGAGCGGCACGATCACGCAGTCCTATAAAGTTCCCGCCACGGATGCAATCTTCCAAAACCTCAACCTCGATCCAGACGGAGTCTCGTTCTGGACCAACGACGAACTGACCGGGATCGTTTATCGCTTCAATATCGCCAGCGGCGCGGTGATGAACGGCAGCGGCTTCATCACCGATTTGGGTTTTACTACGGTTCTGCTCGACCAGGGAATTGGAGGAATCGCCGTGTACGGGCAACCGCAGTCGGGCGGCGCGGATGTATCGGTGGCTATGACTGCTTCGCCGAGCCCCGTGACGCAAGGCGCGAACCTTACCTACACGATTACGGTTACCAATGGCGGTCCGCTGGCCGCGAGCGCCGTGACGATGACGGACGCATTGCCGACCGGTGCAACATTCGTATCGGCGACGTCCAACGTGGGAACCTGCAGCGGCACGA
Organism: uncultured Acidobacteriota bacterium; assembly: GCA_963795005.1. GTDB lineage: Bacteria > Acidobacteriota > Terriglobia > Acidiferrales > UBA7541 > Palsa-295. Next base: position 62,195 of record CAWCGE010000009.1, read on the forward strand.
CGACGGTGACCTGCACGCTGGGCACGATGAACAATGCCGCGACGGCAACGATCACGCTGGTGGTGACCGCCAGCGCGACGGGAGCACTCGCAAACACCGCCAACGTGACTTCTGCTACGCCTGACCCGAACCTCACGAACAATTCGGCTGCTACGAATACCACTGTGGGTTCCGCTACTCTAGTGACTTTGCGCGTGACGATGGCGGGCACCGCGCTCGGGACCGTGACGGATAATCTCGGTCAAATCAACTGCCAGCAAATCGGCGCGGGCATGACATCGGGGAATTGCTCGACGCAGTATCCTAGCGGAACACAGGTGATCCTTACTGAATCCACCCCCGGAACATTCGCAAGCTGGGCGGGTGCACCCACCACATGCACGGTGGCCACCACCACGTGCACGTTGACGGTGACGGCAACCGAAACCGTTACTGCGACATTTAATCCGGGCACGGCAACTTTACCGCTGACGGTACAGGCGGGAGCTCAACACACCGGAGGAGGAACAGTCACAAGCGCTCCTGCCGGGATTAGTTGCACGCTGGCGGGAATCACGACGAGCGGAACGTGCACATCGAATTTCCCGGCCGGAACGATTGTGACGCTGACGTCGGCAGCCGGCGCCGGGTCGGCATTCTTCGGATGGACCGGGACTACTCCCATTTGCCTGAGTAGCAGCTCCGTGAGTTGCGTTGTGGGCATGTCAGCCGCCGAGACCGTGGATGCGGAGTTCACTTCATCCGGCGGGCTTACATTTACTTCCGCAACGCTGCCTGCAGGCGCTGTCACCGTGCCTTACGGCGCAGATATACAAGTGACGGGCGGCACCCAACCCTACACATTCGCTTTGACGAGCGGTAGCACCCTGCCCACAGGGTTCACGCTGGATCCGACAGCTGCGACTTCAAGTAACGCAGCTGCAGGCCACGTTCATAACGACGCCCCCAAGACCGCTGGAACATTCACCTTCAACGTTACGGTGACGGATTCAACCACTCCCACGCCACTGACCGGCAACGCCACGATTTCGCTGACCATCGCGGCGATGCCCGCAAATACTCAGCCGGGACTGCTCAAGGGGCAGTACGCGATGCTGCTGCGTAGCTTCAACGAGGTAACGGGTGTAGAGGAAGCCGTCGTCGGCAGCCTAACTTTCGACGGCAAAGGCAACATCACCGGCGGCGCGCTCGATGTGAACTCCGCCGGGACAGGGAGTGTCGGGATTTTGTCGAACGTTGGCGCCACGGGTTTGTACGTGATTGGACCGGATAACCGCGGAGTGATGAGCGTCACTCCAACTGGGCAAAACCCGGGGATATTCACATTCTCAGTGGGCAACGTGCTGAACGGGGTGGCCTCCACCGCTTACATGACATCGTTCACCGATGATTCTGGTACTGGCAACCTTTATGCGGGGACTTTGCAGCTGCAAGACCCAACTTCGTTCAACAACACTGCGATCGCCGGAACCTATATTTACGCCAACACCGGCCAGGATCCGCTCGGCAATCGCGCCGCGGAAATCGGCTTGACTACGCTAAACAACGCAAACGCCGTCACGTCCGGCAGCGCCGATACGAATCTAAACGGCAAGACGGGAAGCATCACGACGATAACAGGGACTTACACAACTCCGGACACCAATGGCCGCACCTTGCTTACACTGACCTTGGACACAACGCCATCCAGCACCGTGGTGTATCAAATCTCGGCGAACGAAGTGGTGCACATGACCCTGGACGCCCGCGCCACAAACGCCCTGCTCGTGGGTACGGCGTCGCGCCAGCTCAATCCAAACACATTCTCGAATGCTTCGCTGGCCGGCCCGGACGTTCTCAGCTTGGCAGGCACAGCCGGAACTCAGGGAACTTCGGCCGACATCGGACTCTTGACGGTGACTCCGGGCACGACTCCGACGGTGAACATCACGCTCGATACGAACGACCACGGCAACGTGACGATTGGTCAAGCATTGACGGGACCATTGTCCGTTGCCACCAGCGGGCGCGGCACGATGACTCCCGGCACGAACACTTTGATCTTCTATCTGACGCAACCGGATACCGGCTTTGCCATGACCTCCGACACTTCCGTCTCGCTCGGACCGATCCAGCCCCAGATTGGCGCGCCATTCTCCGCGACGCCGTTTGCCAATAACAATCTGTTTTTTGGCCAACAGGAGGCGGTAACAGGCCAGACGTCGGAGTTCTCCGGCATCGCTACACTCGGTTCACCAAGTACTTTGACCTCGACCGACGATGAGACCCATTATGGTGGGGATCTCTATTACGATCAGGCGCTCGGAATCTTTACGTACGGAGTTACCTCGACCGGGCATTTTACGTTGACCAGTTCCACGCAGGGCAACTCCAGTGGGTACGTAGTGTCTCCCTACGAGGTTATTTTCATGGACACGACCGGGCCAGCGTCGGATCCGACACCTTCGACTCATCCGCACGTCGGCGTCGTGCAGTCAATTCCGGCGCAGGTGGCAGCTCCGCTAGGCACGATTACAATTGCGCCCACGTCGCTCACCTTCGCCAGCCAGACCGTGGGCACGACCAGCGCGACGCAAACGCTGACGGTCTCCAACACCGGAGGCGTCAACGTCACCTTCAGCAGCATCGTGACCACCGGCGATTTTGCCGGAGCCACCACCGCGCAATGCCCCAGCATCGCCGTGGAGGGAACGCCCTGCACGTTCCAGATTACCTTCAAGCCCACTGCTGCGGGTACGCTCACCGGAGCGATCACTTTCACTGACAATGCCACCGGTAGCCCGCAGACTGTCACACTCAGCGGAACAGCTGTGAACGGACCAGCGACCGTAACCGTGGCCCCCACCAGCCTGACCTTCGCTTCTCAGTCTTTGAACTCAACCAGCCCGGCGCAAAACGTGACGGTCACCAACACGGGAACCGGACCCGTCACTTTCACCAGCTTCTCAGTTACAGGCTCCGGCAGTGGCGACTTTGCGCTCGCCGGTGGAGCGGGCACGGGTGCCTGTAATCCCACGGGTATCTTGGCGGCTAGTTCCAGTTGCACGATCGGTGTGACCTTCACGCCCACCGCGGTCGGAGAATTCACCGCCACCCTCAGCATTGCCGATAATGCCGCCGGCAGCCCGCAGCTCGTGGCGTTGAACGGTACCGGCAACAATTCGCCGGTGACGATTTCGATTCCTCCGGGAGGTTCGACTACCGGGACGGCTACGCCCGGAGGCACGGCCTATTTCGGACTGGAAATTACGGGAGCGCCGGGAGTTACTGGCACGGTGCAGCTCGGCTGCACGCCGTCGTCGGCGACGATTACTTGCACGGTGATTCCCAGCTCCATCGTGTTGACGGGGAAACCGGTCGAGGTTGCGTTTGGAATTCAAACGTATTGCCAGGGCGCCACTGGGGCGGGATTCGTTCCCGGCGTGCCGGGAAGCGGACCATGGGGCGGAATTGGCCTGCTGCTCCTATCACTCGGGTTGGGCGGACTGGCATGGGCGATGCAACGGAATCGGCGCTTGGCGCTGACCTTCGCGGTGCTGATGCTGGTGGCGATGGGCACTGCAGCCTGCGGCAGCCTAGCCAAAGGGCCGAACGGCGCGACGCCACCGGGGACCTATTCCCTGACGCTCACCACCACGATTAACGGCCAAACACAAACAATGGCGAATTTCCTGACGCTCGTCGTCCAATAACTACCGCGAGGGATTCGCGACGGTGGGCAACATACCGGCCGCCGAACGCCCCAACCGGTTCGCTACGCTTTCCCTGCCTGCTGTAGCGGGGATTCATGCCCGGGACAGCAACTCAAATCTGTGCCTACAGGCTTCCCTGTATGTGCCCCTACGTGAGGTAACCAGTATAATTTGTCGGCGTAATCGCATGGGCGGGCGAAGTGTCGGGCTCGTGTCGAAGGAGCAAATGGACATGTCGTTCCTGGCTTGGATCGTACTCGGACTGATCGCGGGCTTCATCGGAAGCAAGATCGTCAATAAGAGCGGAGAAGGCATCATTCTGGACATCTTACTGGGTATCGTAGGTGCCGTCGTGGGTGGGTGGCTCTTTAACCGCTTCGGGGCTGCAGGCGTCAGCGGCCTGAATTTGTACAGCCTGCTGGTGGCGGTAATTGGTTCAATCGTCTTCTTGGTTATATTCCATGCCATTCGTCGAGTGGCGTGATTGAATTGGCAGGCTCAACATGAAGGAACTGACTTCGACAAGCCCAGCAGCGAAGCGCATGACCAAGCTTTGCCCACGCTGTGGAAGTAAGTATGTTCATCGGTCTCATCGCCACGGAGTGATTGATCTCGTGTTTCGCGCAGTCCTGTTGCGGCCTTTTCGCTGTGAGGATTGCGACGGGCGATTCTACCGGCGCGCGAGCTAAGCACACCGGCGTGCCAGACCCGTACAGCATGTGCCCGAGTGCCGACGCGTGGCGTCCGGCGTTCCTGGTGACTACGCGTGGGCCGCGTATTCCGTTCTACCTTCGCAGACCCGATGAGGGCACTTGCAATCCACGTCCGGAGTTTCTTCCATTGCTTCGCACTGCGGGCTGCAATACTTCTCTGATGTCACCTGACACGTACAAACCGGGTGTGCGCATTTCGTGCTCTCTGCCATGTGCTCCTCCTTTTTCGACGGCGAAAAGCGCGAGTGTAGCTCGTAATTGCGCTGTTATCCATACTTGATTGGCATCAGCTCAATACGAGAATCGATGTACTGGCGCGCGGGCAGTTTCTCATTTCTTTTAAAGCACGGACAAACTAATCTGTCGGCCCACTGGCCCGAGCTTCGAGCCGCGGCCGCGTCTACATGCCTGGCTGAAGAAGGAGAGAAGCCGAACTCATGAGCATTTTGGACATCTTGTTCGGCAAGCCGCTGGCCACCTGGGACGAGCGCGCAGAGCAGTTGAGAATCGCCTCCGGGATTCCTATATTCGGCCTCGACGCGCTCAGTTCGGCGGCCTACGGTCCGGAAGCCGCGCTTACATTGCTAATTCCGCTGGGAGCGGCCGGGATTGCCTACATCGTCCCAATCAGCTTTAGCATCATCGTGTTGCTGGCTATCGTTTATTTTTCTTACCAGCAAACGATCGCGGCATATCCGGGCGGAGGCGGATCCTACACTGTCGCGTCGGAAAATCTGGGCACCTTTGCGGGATTGCTCGCGGCCGCGGCGCTGATGATCGACTACATTCTGACCGTTGCGGTGGGCATTTCCGCCGGCGTGGGTGCACTTGTCTCGGCGTGGCCGCAACTGCTTCCGCATACCCTGATGTTGTGCTTGGTGATCTTGCTTTTCATCACGATCATAAATCTGCGCGGAATGCGGCAGGCTGGAATCGTCTTCATGCTTCCGACTTACATCTTCATAGCGAGTTTATTGGCAACAATCGCTTTTGGAGTCCTCAAGTCGGTGCTCGCTGGAGGACATCCGGTTGCGGTGCAGATGCCCCCGCCGGCTGCTTCTCCCGTAGTTGCGGCTGCGAGCGCGTGGCTATTGCTGCAATCTTTCTCGAGCGGTTGCACGGCGATGACGGGAGTGGAGGCCGTCAGCAACGGTGTCCGCGCGTTTCGCAAGCCCCAGGTGCAAACCGCGCAGCGCACTTTGACGGCCATTATTGCGTTGTTGATCCTGATGCTGGGCGGCATTGCGTATCTTGTCCGCGCTTATCACATCGCGGCCACCGATCCGGGACAAGCGGGCTACCAAAGCGTGCTGTCCATGATCGTCGCGGCGGTGGCGGGACGCGGCCCCTTTTATTACGTAACGATCGGATCCGTGCTGGTGGTGCTGTGTTTGTCAGCGAATACGGCTTTTGCGGATTTTCCGCGGCTGTGCCGGGCCATTGCGATCAACGGGTACTTGCCGGATGCTTTCCGATTGCGAGGCAGACGCTTGGTGTATTCGCGGGGCGTCTACGTGCTGGCGATCCTGGCGGCCTTGCTGCTGACCATTTTTGGCGGCATAACGAACCGCTTGATTCCGCTCTATGCCGTCGGAGCTTTCCTGGCGTTCACCTTATCGCAAGCCGGAATGGTGGCTCATTGGCACCGAGCGAAACACCCGCGCTCCGGAAGATACATGCTCGTGAACGGCCTGGGGGCCCTCGCCACGGGGATTACCGTGCTGGTTGTCCTGGTAGCGAAATTCATCGAAGGCGCCTGGATGACGGCGCTGCTGATCCCAGCGCTACTGCTAACGATGACGGCCGTTCGTCGCTACTTTGACCGCGTGCAGAAAGAATTGGAGTATCCTCACCCGCTCGAGGTTGGCGGGCTGCGGCCGCCGCTGGTAATCATGCCCGTCGAACAATGGGGCAAACTCACGCAGAAGGCCTTGCAAGTGGCCCTCACGATTTCCCCCGATGTCCAGGCGGTTCACGTGTGCACGGAAGGTGAGGACAAGGATTTGCAAGGGCAGTGGGCTCAGCTCGTCGAGGATCCGGCAAAAGCTGCGGGATTCCCCGTGGTGAAGCTGGCCGCATTGGAATCGCCCTACCGCTTGGTCGTTGTGCCGATCGTAGATTACGTGCTGAAGGTTCAGCAAGAAAATCCCGGCCGCAGAATCGCCGTGGTGATTCCGGAAATGATCGAAACTCACTGGTGGCATTATTTTTTGCAAAATAACCGATCGGAATTACTGAAGGCGCTTCTGTTGCTGAAGGGGAACCAGCGGATTATCCTGGTGAACGTTCCGTGGTATCTGAAGGCGTGAAGGTCCGCCGCCCGCCGCTTCCCAGGGGCGAGCAGCCAGCGTGCGCGTCCGGAAATTCTTACTTCGCCTCGCGCAGGAAGCGCGCCGCTTCCTCGGGCGGCGTGGGATTGATGTAGAAGCCCGTTCCCCACTCGAAGCCCGCTACTTTCGTGAGTTTGGGCATCATTTCGATGTGCCAGTGATAGTGATCGTTGATTTCCTCGCCGATGGGCGAGGTGTGGATGACGTAATTGTACGAAGGAAACGCCAGCGCGGAGTCGAGACGGCCCAAAAAGTCGCGCAGAATGCGCGCAAGATTGGCGTAGTAAGGCGCTGGCATGTTTTCGAATGCCGAGCTGTGCTGCCGGGGAAGAATCCAGGTCTCGAACGGAAAACGCGGCGCATAGGGCGCCAGCGCGATGAAGTGCTCGTTTTCCAGGATCATGCGCGACGCGGTTTCGATTTCCTGGCGAATCATGTCGCAAAAAATGCAGCGCTCTTTTTCGTCGTAATAGCGCTTCGAGTTGTCCACCTCTTCGCGGACGCGTTTGGGAACAATCGGCAGGGCGATCAATTGCGAGTGGGTGTGTTCGAGCGAGGCGCCGGCAGGCTCGCCGTGATTCTTGAAAAGGAGGATGTAACGAAAGCGGCGATCGTTTTTCAGGTCCAGCATGCGATCGCGGTAGGCCCATAGGACTTCCTCGACACCCTTGTCGTTTATCGTGGCGAGAGTGTTCTGATGGTCGGGAGTTTCGACAATCACTTCGTGCGCCCCGATCCCGTTCATCCGGTCGAAAAGTCCTTCGCCTTCGCGATCGAGCCCTCCTTCAATGCCAAGCGCCGGAAACTTGTTGGGAACCACGCGGACCGTCCAGCCTGGCGTGTCTTTACCGCTGCCATTGCGGCCGTAAGCAAGAATTTCCGGTGGCGTCTTTCCCTCATTTCCGGGACAGAATGGACAATTCGGCGTGCCTTTGATCTGTACACTTTCCCGCACGAAATCCGTTGGCCGTTTGCTGCGGTCCGTTGAGATGATCACCCAGCGGCCCGTGATGGGATCCTTGCGAAGCTCCGGCAATCTTTCCTCCTCGGCCCGAAAATTGGCCCATGTTTGAGCAATCCAGCCGGCAAATTCTGCGTTTTCTCTGCTTTTATTCTACTACGGCGAAAGATTGCGGAAGCCTATGAATGGTTGTGACGCTGACTTTTTCGCCCAGGCCTGGAGATTAACACTCCATTGCGATCGGCGTTGAACGCAAGCTTTGTGCAGGCGCACGCAAGGTTTAGCGCCTGGCCGCGTTTCGATTGCCAGAACCTCGAAACGGCACTCCGCGCTTTCAATATGTGGGCGCGAAGAAATCGCCGCGCCATGCGCGAGAGATTGCGGCGCTTTTCGCCGCGCACGCCGCTCTGGCGGGCTCGCTGCTTTGCGGAAGTGCATTACTTTCGTTGCGGCCAAATAGTTCGAATGTGGGGTTCGGGTCAGCTGAGATTCTACCTCTTGCGGCCCCCGACCCACATCATCGTGGTCCACTTGCTCTCGATGTCCAGGACTTCGAGTCCCGCCGATTCGCACTGCTTTAAGGCTTCATCTGGACGGATCGCGCGTCCCTGCCAGGTGTCGAGGTAGCGCAGTCTCAGGAATGGAAGACCGAACCTTGGCACTTTGCCCTCGCGTCCGGGACCCGGGAATCCGGCTTCCAGCACTAAACGACCCAGCGGCAAGGTCCAAAGTCCTTTCATGTGCAGCCGGAAAATTCCTCCGCGTCGCAGCACGCGCGACGTTTCCTTGAAATAATTAAAAATGGCGGTTCGATCCGGCACGTGTTGGAACACCGCAAAAGACCATACGAAATCCACGCTTTCGTTCGCGATGCCGGCGAGATCTCCGCCGGATACGGCCTGGAATGTCGCGCGCGGCAACTGATAGCAAGAGGCGCGGCAAACCATCTCCGGTGAAACATCCACACCGACGTATTGAGCGAAGTCCTGGGACATCCATCGCGCGATGCGTCCAATTCCACAACCGATTTCGAGCGCAGATTTGTCCCCCGGAACAAATTGCATCTTCTTCAGGAAGGGAGTGACGTAACGATCGTAGTCCGCCTTGCCCGAGGCGAAGAACGCGTTTTCCTCGTCCGGGACATCCGGCCAGTTGATGTACTTGCGGGGATTCTCACGCGCGCGAGTGTCCCAGTCGCGACGAATCGCATCGAGCGAGTTTGGCGCAGAGATTGGAGATTCGGTCATTCTTTGTTCCTGTGTGAACCGGCGTAGCTTCCTTACTTGATGACCTCCAAAGTGAATTCCATCACCTTGCCGCGAATCACAAAACTCAGATAGTGCTCCCAGAACTGGCGAAAGAGACGGCTGCGATTCACGAGGAATTGGAAGCCCATCGCGCGCCAGACTTTCAGAAGCTTCACGTCCAGTTTTTTCTGCCGCATTCTCACTTTGGTGTACCACATATCGCGGCCGTGCGTCCCACCCGGATAGAAATAGCGAAACGAGCCGGTATTCAAGTGCCAGCGATGGGTGGGATCGCAGAACGAACTGAAATCGGTGTAGTGCGGCGTGACGATAAAGATCTTGCCACCCGGCTTGGTGACGCGATGAAACTCCTCCATGGTGGCAATGACGTCCGCGACGTGTTCGATAACGTGCTCGGCGCGCAGTTGATCGAAGGAATTATCACGAAACGGCAGGCCGCCGCGATCCAAATGGCAAACCACGTCGGCGTCGGTGGCGGGGTTCATATCCACGCCGATGGAGCCGGGGTACTTTGTGGGACCGCAACCTACATCCAAAATGCGCGGCAAATCGCCTCCTGCGCGGAAAGCTGTGAGACGCAAACGCCTGAAGTTGTGCTATTTCGGGTGCGCCAAAGAAAATAGCACGGGCCCGTTGTTGCAAGCCTGTGCTATTTGCGAACGTCAAGGTTTGTAGCGGCGGTCTTGAGACGCGCTGTTTGCGTCCCCGAGGAAGTTGCGCGACCGCCATTGGCTTTTTGCCGCGTCATCGATGGCGCACTGAAGTACGCCGCTACAACTTCGAAACCGAATTCGGCGCGGCGATTACAGAGCGCGCTCGACTTCGCTGATAATACCGTCCAGAGTGCGCAGCGCGAAACTGACCTGCTCTTCATCCACTAGCAATGGTGGGCAAAGCCTGAGTGTAGTATCGCCCGATCCCAGGACTAGCAAACCTTGGTGGAATGCCATTTGCACGATGCGATTGCGCAGATCGCCGGCGCGTTCCTTGGTTTTTTGATCGCGCACCAGTTCGATACCAATCATCAGACCCTTGCCGCGCACTTCGCCGACGATCTTGTGCCGCTCGGTCCAATCGGCGGTCTGGCGCATGACGAAATCACCCATGCGCGCCGCGTTAGCAATGTAATTCCGCTCGAGCAGGCCGATCGTTGCAAGCGACGCCGCGATGCAAACTGGGTTGCCGCCAAAAGTGGAAGCGTGAGCACCCGGAGTCCAGTTCATGACGCTCGCGCGCGCGATGATGGCGCTAAGCGGCATGCCGGAAGCGATACCCTTGGCGGTGCAAATGATGTCCGGCTCGATGCCCGCGTGGTCAGAAGCCCACCATTTACCGGTGCGGCCCATACCCGACTGCACTTCATCAGCGACAAGCAGGATGCCGTGCTTGCGGCAAATGCGCTGCAGGCCTTGAAGGAATTCCGCCGGGGCCGGCAAATAGCCGCCCTCCCCTTGTATCGGCTCGATGAAGATCCCCGCGACCTCATCAGGATCAACACGGCGGCGAAACAGTTCGTTCTCAAGATAGGAGAGGCAGTCCGCGGACGCCTGTTCAGGACGAACCCCATACGTACCGCGATAGGTGTCTGGAAAAGGCATGTGGAACACGCCCGAGAGGAGCGTGCCAAAACCCTTGCGCTGCACTGCGCGGCTGGCGGTCAATGAAAGCGCGCCCATCGTTCGTCCGTGAAACGCGCCGTGAAAGGCAATGAGCTTGTCGCGTTTGGTATGAAACTTCACCAGCTTGATGGCTGCTTCGATCGCCTCGGCGCCGGAGTTGCCGAAATAAACGCGCTTGGCTTCCTGGCCTGGCGCAATCGCAGCCAATTTTTCAGCCAGCTCAACCATGCTGGGATAGTAAAAATCGGTGCCGGACATGTGGATCAATTCGGCGGCCTGCTTTTGGATGGCCGCGACAACTTCAGGATGGCAATGGCCAGTGGCTACAACGGCAATTCCGGCGGCAAAATCGAGAAAGGTATTGCCATCCACATCTTCCACGGTGGCTCCGCGACCGATCTTAGCCACGAGGGGATAATCCCTGGTGTAGGACGGAGAGACGACGTGATGGTCTCTCTCAACGAGCTGTTTCGCCTTGGGGCCCGGCAGCGCGGTAACCAGATGCGGCAACTTCGAATCAATCTTCGTGTCAATCGCTGGCATAGCTTCCTCCAGAAATAAAATTTGGGTTCAGCGCGCACACCGGTTTCCGCCGGGCCTGCTGAAAACGCAAAAATGGAGAAGCCTACTTAGTCAACGCCGTAGAGGTTCGGACGCTCGTGAGAGGGCTGGCTGTGCAGCGACAAATCGTGTTTTGCGGAGATGGTCATTTGTACTTCCAACGGACACTACCGTCACGCGTATCTTCCACAATGATACCAGAATCCGCGAGTCGCTGCCGGATTTCATCGGAGCGTTTGAAATCGCGCCGCTTCTTGGCTGCATTCCGTTCTTCAATGAGAGCCTCCACTTGTTCCGTGGTCAAACGAGATCTTCCCGGGCTGAAGCCGAGCTGACGCAGTTTTTCTTCATCGTCATCGGTGAGCACGCCAAGGATGGCATCAAATTTTTCCATTGCGGCCACCAGAGGCGGTGCGTCCTGCTGCAGGAATTCGCCGCGGTCCATGGCGGTATTCACGTCACGGACTAAATCAAAAACCGAAGCCAGCGCGACGGCAGTATTCAAATCGTCCGCCAGGCCGGCATCGAAATCGGCCAAGGCTTGTCGTGCGCGCTCCTCCATTTTTGGATTCGAGCCGCCCGAAAATCTTTCGTTCTTCAAGCGCGCCACAAAATTGCGCAACCTTTCCACGGAATTCTCGGCTTGCTTGACGCTATCCGCGGTGAAATTGAGCTGGCGGCGATAAGGAACCGAAAGAAGAAGATAGCGAATTGTGGAGGGCTTCTGACCTTTGGCGAAGAGGTCGCGCAAGGTGAAAAAATTTCCGAGCGACTTCGACATTTTCTCGCCATCAATGATCAGGTGCTCGGCGTGCAGCCAGAGATTGACGAACGGCCGGCCCGTGGCGGCCTCGCTTTCCGCGATTTCATTTTCGTGATGCGGAAAGGCCAGGTCTATGCCACCGGCGTGAATGTCCAAGGTCTCGCCCAGATACTTCATGGCCATCGCGGAACATTCGATGTGCCAACCGGGGCGGCCGGGGCCGATGCGCGTCTCCCAAAAATGCTCGCCCGGTCTGGGAGCTTTCCACAGGGCGAAATCGCGCGCATCGTCCTTTTCGTAACGATCGTTGTCCACGCGCGCGCCGGATTTCATGCCCGCCAGATCTATCTTCGAGAGCTTGCCGTAAGAGGGAAATTGCGAGATACGGTAATAAATCGAGCCTTCGCTCGTGTAGGTGATGCCTTTTTCCTGCAGGCGCACGATTAGGTCAACCATGTCGTCAATATGATCGGTCGCGCGTACGACTTCCTCCGGCATCTCCAGGTGCAACGCGTTCATGTCATCGAAAAACGCCTGAATATATTTCTCCGTGTAATCACGGATGGAAACACCCGCAGCGGCGGCATTTTGAATGATGCGGTCATCCACGTCCGTGAGGTTCATTACCTGGAGGACGGAAAGGCCGCGCGAACGTAGAAAACGGCGCAGAATATCTTGAAACACGAACGTGCGGAAATTTCCGATGTGAGCGTAGTCGTAGACGGTGGGGCCGCAAGTGTAGATGCGCACTTCGCCCTGGTGGAGCGGCTGCAAGGGCTCCTGGCGGTTCGTCAAGGTGTTGTGCAGACGTATGTCTGACATTCGCGCTGCAATCCAAAACGGTGATTGTAGCTGAGGCGCTCGCTGGCGGCAAACGGGTCAGTCTGTGCTCGCTGACGAAAAGCCAACAAGAGCAATGTGTTCCGGGCCTTCTGCTGGCGTGCGGGACGGGTACCATTCAGGGGCCCAGAACGCCTGGGTAGTACCCATGGGCCAAAAGTACCATTTTCAAAACAATGTGCTCAGTTAGTCTACACGCAGGGCTGAGGGCGCGCGCTCCCGGGATTCGGGAGCGCGGCAGGAATGGGATCATCATGAGAACAGTTCTGGTTCTGGCGATTGTTTTGATTTTTGCGGGGGCCGCGCAGGCGCAGTTTTCTGGCAGCGGCGGCGCGATTAATGGCTCACCCAGCTTGAATTCCCACGCCAGCACGTCCATCTCGTCCGCGAGCCAGGTTAGTTCGGATGGCAGCGTGAATCAGAATTCGAAGAACCCTGGCGCGTTCGTGCCGTCAACATTTTCGAGTTACCAGGACGCGCTGGCAATCGCGAAACTAGAGGCGGCACTGAGGCCGGTGACCGTGGCCGAAGCTGCGCACCTGGCGCAAGAGCAAAACAGAAAGGCGTCCGGTAAAGCCGTGATCCAACTCGATGAAGACGAGCACGGCAAGTTGGTGATCGCCTCAGCAAAGAAGCAGTGATCGCGGGAACAGGCCGGCTCGCGACACTCAGGGAAGCAATTCAACGCGGCGGCTGACCATGGTGCGATCGCCGCCACCATATGGAACCGCGGTAAGCGGACGAGCTTTCAGTAAGAACTGCCCCTCCGGGGGCAGCGCGTATGTCGCATCCAACGCATACACTCCCACAGCCTTGCCCGCAGGCAACGTGAAACTGAGCTCGACTCCTTTCGCCGGCATCGCAGAAAAATCATAGATGAACCACCCATTCACTTCTCGGCGGGTTTTTTCGGTTTCGGGCTGCAGAGGCTCGCTCTCCGCACTGACGCCCTCAATTCCCGAATCCGGCGGAAAGAGCACCGTAGCCTCCGGAGCACCGCGCTCGGAGCGCAGCAACGCGCGGTAAACGTGCTTTCCCGTCAGCGCGGAAAGTTCCAGGATCGTAAAAGTGGGCGGTGCTAGATCCAGGTGCGGCGCACTGACCACGAAGGCGGATCCTGTGATCCACGGGTAGGGTCCCCTATCCTCCCGAAAATTTGTGGCGAGGCGGAGCGGCTCGGGCAACCGGCCCGACGCGGGATACACCACCCATTGTGATTTGCCCGAGTCCGCTTCCTGAACGTATTGCAGATTTACGTGCTCCGGCGCCTTTGCAGAGAATACCGGGGCAACGATCGCCGCGAATGCCGAAAGCACGGTGGCAGCAGCCGCGAGCGAAGGCAGCGCGACGACTGGCACTCCTCGCGGGCGCTTCATATCGGCGCATAGCGGAGCGACCGGAGTGCATAGCAGACCGACAAGCAGCGAAATTCCCGGTAATGCCGCGCTGCCGAAACCTTGATAGAGCAGCAAGGCTGGCACAAATCCAAGCGCCGCGCCGACCGCCAGAGGTACTACTGCTGCGATCGTCCTGGTGCGCGACGAATCTCCAGACCGGAGTACAATCAGCAATCCAATCAGACCCGCGGCGCAGCTGGCAGCCTGCAAAATATAGCTTACGCCCGCGTATTGGGAAGCGCTCGCGACACCCAATACCACCCACCAGGTCCAAACGCCGGCCCAGAGTCCCAGAAAGCCGGAGCGCGCAGCGAATCGGATCGAAACAAGGGAGACGATCAGAATGGCGAGCGACCAGAACGAGATTTGCACGGGAAGCGGATGCGCTACCCACTGGCTCGCCGTGGCGCCGGCGCGCCTTAGGATAAAGCTCAGAGTCAGTGCCAGAGCTCCGACGGCGAGCATGGCCACAAACCACGCGAGCAGGCCCCAGAGAAATTTGGGAACGCCCAGACGTTTCTTGTAAATCAGCCAGGCGATCTCTAGCAGCAATATCGCGGACGAAAGAGCGATCTTCAAACTGAAGGTTGCCGGCCACCAGATCACCCAGTGCCCGAACAAATCGAAATAAACCGCGGAAGCGCGCGGCGGATTTGACATGTCGCGGTTAGCGAATGTCTCCAGTGAACTGAGGGCGTTCTCCCCCTGATGCTGCAAAGTGGCGGAATCGGCGTTCGCGAAGTTATCGAGCGGCGTGTGGTAGTGAACGACGCCGCCGATATTCGCAAAATTCACGCCCTGATATCCAGCCGCCTTGAAGACGGTGAAGTCGGTGTCATTGGGGAATCGTTTGTAGGCCTCGTAAAAAATCGAACTGGTTTCGGGACGAACTGCGCGCGCGGCATAAGCGCGCAGCGCCCACTCATTCGCGTCGCCCGTTTCAAACATCAGGCTAGGCCCAGACGTGCCGCGGCTGTCTACGTTCACCACGGCGCGAACCTCTTTGGCCCAAGGATGCTGGGTCACAAAGACCCGCGCGCCGAGCAGACCTGCTTCCTCTCCGTCGCCCACAAGAAAAATAATGGAGTGGCGAGGCTGCGGCATGGACTTGAGGGCGCGGGCTGCTTCGAGAACAGCGGCGACTCCGGCGCCGTCGTCGAATGCGCCGGGACCGGCCGCTACGGAGTCGTAATGCGCAGCCGCCAGAATTGCTTCCCCTGGTGCGCTCCCATCCAGGCGCGCGAGAATGTTTTGGACGTTCGCGCAACCGCCCTCTTCGTCGCAGGCGAAGCCCTGCTGCACCGTGGGCTGGTAACCGAGCTTGGTGAATTCATCCATGACCCGGCCGCGAACTACGTCGTTTTGCGGACTGCCGGTGGGGTGAGGGATGCCATCGCCCACCAGGCGGTAGAGGATTTCTCGGGCCCGCTCGGCAGAGAATACCTGGGCGCCGGCCTTAACGGGTTTAGGCGGAGGTGGGCGCAGCCCTTCGACCGAAAGGAAAAGAATTAAAGCCAGAATCGCTAGCGCGGACAAAATGCTGCCGGAGCTCTGGGTAGCGTCCTGCTGCAATCATCCCTCCACTGCGCGTCATCCTAGGCTGCGCATAGCGTTACGTCAATCGTAAGAATCAGTTAGTGGCATGACAGCCGAGGCCTTCAAGGCCCGGGCCTCTCTTTGCAACTTAGCAAGAAAATGCCCTTCCGAGAGAGAAATAGCGTGCCGCTGCGTGGGGCCCTGCCTCCGCCTGCCTCTACACAATGTGCAAATGACCCCAAAAGCTTGCTTTACACCGCTTGCCCGCCATGCTACTTTTTATTCCCGTAACCGCCGTCCCGGTCAGCGCCAGGCGGAAGGGCCATTGAGTCGACCCTCCAGCGTTTTTGTCTCGAAATACCTCCGACGAAAGATCGACAAATTGAAGCTTCTTCAGCTCGCGAAGCCGAGGGAGCGAACGGTGCGAGGAAACTGGTGCTGAAACTGCGTAAGGTCGAGCTATTGGGGTTTAAGTCTTTCTGCGAAAAGACTCCTATCACGTTCAGCGGCACAGGGATCACCTGCATTGTGGGTCCCAACGGGTGCGGCAAATCGAATGTGGTGGACGCGATCTCCTGGGTCTTGGGCGAGCAAAGCCACAAAATGCTGCGCGCCGAGCGCATGTCTGATTGCATTTTCAACGGCACGGCCAAGCGGCCGCCGATGGGATTGTCGGAAGTTACTTTGACGCTTGTGGATCCGGATTTGGCCAATGCCGTCGCGCAGGTGATGGATGCGCCGGGGGAGCCAACCGCGACAGGCGCGACGGCTGGACCGATGATCGTGGAGAATGCGCCGGAGCCGGAAACGCGGGTTGTAGACGGATTCATCGAGCTGGCAGCGGAAGAAATCGCGCCCGAGGGAAACGCCAGCGCGGCGGAAGCCGCTGATGCTGAAAAAGGCAAGCCGTGGAAAAAACGCGGCGCCGAAAAACCGGCAATCGCTTTGAAGCCGGGAGAAGTTGTGGTGGGTCGCCGCCTGTATCGTTCAGGGCAGAGCGAATACCTGATCAACGGGCGAGTGGCGCGTTTGCGCGACGTGCAAGAGCTATTCATGGGATTGGGGCTCGGTCCCGATAGCTACGCCATCATCGAGCAGGGCCGCATCGGGCAGATTTTGAATTCGAAGCCGATGGATCGCCGGGCGATCATCGAAGAGGCCGCCGGGATCACGATGTACAAGACCAAGCGGCGGCTCGCGGAAGCGAAGCTCGAAGCGTCTAAGGTCAATTTGTCGCGCGTGCACGACATTCTGGTGGAGGTGGAAAAGCAGCTTGCTTCGCTCAAGCGGCAGGCATCGAAAGCACGGCGTTACGCCGAGCTGCGCGAGCAAATGCGCGAATTGCTACGCAGCGTGTTGGCGAGCAAGGCCGAGCATCTCGATATCGAAGCGGCGCGCCTGGAGAATCTGCTGCGGGAAATGGACACGGCGGAAGCGTGCGAAGCCGGCTCAGTGCATGAACTGGAAGCCGAGCAAGAACGATTGAGCAGCCGCAGCTACGAACTCGACGGCGAATTGCGGCAAATCCAGAATCTGCTGGGGCAGACCGTGCTGGATCTCGATCGCGCGGAAAACCGGATTACTTTCAATCGCGAGCAAACGTCGCAAATCGAATCGCGCGCCATGCGCCTGGCGGTGGAAACCGAAGTAGCGGAACGGCAGCTGAGCGATCTGAGCAGGCGCATGACGACGCACCGCGAAGCAGTCAGCGTGCTCCGTGAACAAACCAGCGGGCTCGAAACGCTTCTACGCCAGACGACCGAGCGATCGTCCGCAACTGCCGCGGAACAAATCCAGATGGAAGCGCGCATGGAAGAGCTGAGGCAACTCGCGGGCCGGCTGGTGGAGGAATCCGCGCGAGAGCTCGCGGAATCGTTGCAGGCCGAAGAAGCGGCTGGACGTCATACCGCTGCGGAAGAACAGCGCGCGGCAACGATGCGCGCGATCGAATCTGAATGTGGTGCCCTGAATGAAAAAGTTGCGGCAGCCGAGCAGGCTTTCGCGCAGGCAGAAACTAGCGCGCAAGAGTTGGGCGCGACCGTGCGCAAGACGCAACTTAGGCTTGTTGAATTGCGCCGCACCCAACAAGAAACCAGCCAGCAATTGGAACGGATGCGCGAAGGGCTTTCCGCGGAGCGTGCGCGGCACGCCTCCATCGAACAGATCTTGAGCGAGCGCGCGTACACGGCCGATGCGGTGCAGAAACTTTTCAACGTGGCACGCGAGCATAACGCGGATTCGGCGACAGGCGGGTTCCATGCGGTCGGGCTGCTCGCGGATTATGCCGAGGTGCACGAAAAATACGAGGGCGCGATCGAGCAGTTCTTGCGCGACGAACTGGAATATGTGGTGGTGGAATCGTTCGATTATGCGCGCGCGGGAATTTCGTTGCTGCGCGACGAAATGGGCGGGCGCGCCACATTTTTTGTGGACTCGCTTAACAAATTGAACCTGCCGTCTCCGGAAGCCGATGCTTCCCTGCCGATGCCTGCGGGAGTTTTGGGGAGACTCGATCGCCTGGTTGACTTCCGCGAACCACTGGGGCCTGCTGCCAAGCACTTTCTAACGAAGCTGCGCACCGCATACGTGGTCGAATCGGCCGCGTTTGCCGAGCAGATGGCGAACGAGAATCCTCATAGCTACTTTCTTACGCCCGATGGCACTTGCTACCACGGCCGCATGGTTTCCGGCGGGCGAGCCGGCGAAGCAGGACCGTTGGCTTTGAAGCGCGAGTTGCGCCAGCACGAAGCGGAGGTGTTGCGTCTGGAGCAAGCCGCAAACGCGCAGCAAGTCGAAATAACCCGCCTGGAAAGCGCCATCGCGGAAGGCGAAGACCAGGTTACGTCCGCCATCGCGCGGCAAATGGAAGCGGAAAAGTCACTGGTGACGGCCACGCATCAACGCGACCAGGCGCGCTCCGAATTGCGGCGCATCGAACAGCAGTTTGCAACGGAACGCGAAGAAATTTCGCGCTTGCGCGCAGACGCTGAATCCGCCCGCAGCCGTGCTGCGGAAGCTCGTCGCAAACACTGGGAAGCATCGCAATCGCGCGAAGCCGCCGAAACTGAAAGCGCCCAAGTATCCGAACATCTCCTGCGTATGCGGCAGGACCTGCAAACACTGCAGGAGCAGGCGGCGGCGCGGCGAGAAGAATTGGCGACGATGTCCGAGCGGCTGGCTACCGCGGAATCCGCTGAACAACGCCTAACCGAGGAAATGGCGGCAGCCGGCGGGCGCGTGGTTGCGCTGAGCGAGCAACACGCGACGATGCTCCGGGAAAAGTCGGAGCTCGAAACCTCGTGCGAGCAGCTCGGTTTGCAGGTCGAAGAGCTGCGCAAAGAGAAATCGCGCCTCGAGGAACTGCAGGCCGTGCTCGAAGCTGAATGGGAACAGGCCCGCACGCGCGCGACACAACTGGATGACACGGTGCGTGGCAAGCGCCAATCACTGGATGAACTTCGCGCCGAGCGCAGCCAGCGGCAAATCGAGAAAGCGCGCAATGACGCGGACCGCGATTACCTGCGGCAGACGTGCATGGCGGAATTGAACGCGCAGCCGGAAGAATTGATGGCGCAGCAAGCGCAACTCCTGTTGGGGGAGGAGCTGGTCGCGGCCGAAACGAGCTACAACGAAATGAAGGCGCGCGTCGAAGCGATGGGTCCCGTCAACATGATGGCGCTCGAGGAATTCAAGGAATGCGAGGAGCGCGATACCTTCCTGCGGCGCGAGCGCGACGATCTGGTGACCTCCATCCAGAACACTCAGCTGACGATCACCGAACTCGATCAAGTTTCGCGGCAGAAATTTGAGGAAGCGTTCAATTTCATTAACGCGCACTTCGCCATCGCGTTCCAATCGCTCTTCGGGGGAGGGCACGGTGAAATGCGCCTCGGCGAGCCGGACAGCTCGGGTGAGGCCGGCATTGACATCGTGGCGCAGCCTCCCGGCAAGCGGCTGCAAAATATCTTGCTCCTATCGGGCGGCGAAAAGGCGCTGACGGCGCTCGCGCTGTTGATCGCGGTGTTCAAGTATCAACCCAGCCCTTTCTGCATCCTGGACGAAGTGGACGCGCCGCTCGACGAAGCCAACGTCGGACGCTTCAACAAGATGCTCGCGGACATGTGTGGCCAAACACAGTTCATCGTGGTCACCCACAACCGCAAGACCATGGAAATGGGGTCGGTCCTGTACGGCGTCACCATGCAGGAGCCCGGCGTTTCGAAACTCGTGTCGGTAAAGTGGGAAGAAACGGCCGCGATGACGGAAACAAAAGCCGCGTCCAACGCCGCTTAGACCGCGCGAAGTTTTTTCGAGGCGTTCACACCTGTGAAAATTTCCCGTGCGTCGTTCTCTTAACGGTTGACAACGTAATTCGCTGCGCTAGAATACCCGCCTCTTCGCAACGAGGTAAAGATCCTTGGCCTCTCCGCAAATGACCCTGGTGATTTCAGAAACGAATTTCCCCGGACTCAAACTTCGGGGACGCGGCAAGGTGCGCGACATCTACGAGTTGGGCGACCGATTGCTGATCGTGGCGACCGACCGGCTCTCGGCTTTCGACGTAGTGTTGCCGACGCCCATTCCCGATAAGGGAAAAGTTCTCACGCAGCTTTCTTTGTTCTGGTTCGACAAGCTGGCTGGCATCGTGCCGCATCACGTCATCGCGGCCAAAGATTTCGGCGGAGAACTCGCGCAATATGCCGCGGCGCTGAATGGCCGCGCTATGCTGGTGCGTAAGACCGAACCCGTGCCGATCGAGTGCGTCGTGCGCGGATACATTTCTGGCTCCGGATGGAAAGACTATCAGAAGACTGGCGCGATCTGCGGCATCCCGCTGCCGGCTGGTTTGCGCGAATCGGACCAACTGCCGGCGCCGATTTTCACTCCGTCCACCAAAGCGACGTCGGGCCACGACGAAAACATTTCTTTCGACGAGACGATCGCACGCGTGGGCCGGGCGCTCGCAGAGAAGCTGCGCGACGTGAGCCTCACCATTTATCAGCGCGCTTCCGAACACGCCGCGGAGCGGGGTATCATCATCGCCGACACGAAATTTGAGTTCGGCTTGATTGGAAATGAGCTTATCTGGATCGACGAGGCGTTGACACCCGATTCGTCGCGCTTTTGGCCGGCGGATGAATACGTTCCCGGCCGCACGCAACCATCTTTCGATAAACAGTACGTCCGCGACTATCTCGAGAAGATAGGGTGGAACAAGCAGCCTCCCGCTCCGGCGCTGCCGGAAGATATCGTATCGGCCACTCAAAACAAGTACCGGGAAGCCTATCAACGGGTTACTGGCCACGCACTAGACTAGTCTGGGCGCCGCTGGCGGGCGCGCCGTCCGTGTGTGGGATCAGGGCGGCCGACCTTAACGGCCCATTCTCCGGTCCCATCATTGTGTGCGGAGCGTGCAAGCGTGAAAGATCAATTGGAATCGCTGGTCGGCATGATGGTCGAGCGCGGAATCCTTCTGGAAGAAGCCGTGACGGAGTTCGAAAAGAAATTCATCAAGCGCGTTTTGGAACGACTGGACGGCAATCAATCACGAGCGGCCAAAGCCCTCGGAATCCACCGCAACACATTGAGCCGCAAAGTTGACGAGTACAAGCTGGACCATTCCAGGCACCGACGCGCCTAGCGCCTTCCCCAAAACGATGTACCGTTCGGGCCTTCGACCATCGTTTCCGGTGTGGCCTATCTGTTGCTCCGCCTTTCGGCTTTGGAGTGCCTCACGAGACGAATCGCTTCATCTCCAGTCACGACTCCGTGACAGGTCGCAGATCTCCCGAGGTAAGCTCGACCGCCTTCGATGCGCAACCGCCGGATTTA
>CAWCGE010000010.1:0-267057 GCA_963795005.1 uncultured Acidobacteriota bacterium
AAAGAGGCTTGCCGCGAAACTCACAAAATGGAAGAACGTGCTGTACAGCATCACTATGTTCCACCTTGCGCGCACCAAGCCAGAAAAGATGAAGGGCATGATCATCAAGGCGATCGAGCGACAGCTCCATCCCGATTATGACGTCAAGCGGCACTTTACGCCGCGCTATAACCCATGGGATCAGCGTCTATGCCTGGTGCCCGATGGCGACCTGTTCGAGGCGATCCGCTCGGCCGAGTCGAGATCGTCACCGACACGATCGCGGAAGTTGTTGAGTCCGGCATCGGTTTGAGTTCCGGCACAACATTGCCGGCGGATATCATCGTTTCGGCGACAGGCCTTGTGGTGATGCTGATGGGCGGGGCGGATATTCTCATTGATGGCGTGCCCGCCAAATTTGATGAAAAGCTGGTGTACAAGGGCGCGATGTTCGGCGGCGTGCCGAATCTAGCCTTTGCCTTTGGGTATACGAATAATTCTTGGACGCTGCGATGCGATCTCACGGCGCGCTTTGTCTGCCGGTTGCTGAAATATATGGATCGTAAGAGCTGGTCGGTGTGTGTACCAAATCTTCCGGATCCTTTAATCCACCCCGAGCCTTTGGTCGATTTTAGTTCCGGCTATGTCCGGCGCGCCGATGGTGTGCTGCCCAGGCAGGGACAGAAAACGCCCTGGAGAGTGCACCAGAACTATGTGAAGGACCTGGCTTCCTTTACGTTTGGATCGGTAAGCGACGGAACTATGAATTTTCGTCGAACGTCGGAAGGTTTCGAGCGTGAGCAGAAGCAAACCGGTGAGGTTTACGGGTAAAGACGACACTAACGTCGGGGCCGGTCGTTATCTGGTCCTCCGCTATTTCCCGGTGAAGACAGGAGCACGCTTTTCAACGAAATGTGCCACCCCTTCCTTGAAGTCTTCGCATTGCAGGCTTGCCAGCATTTCCCGCTCCGAGATTTCAAACGATTCGGCGAGCGGTTGGAACATGGCCTCATACACTTGCCGCTTGATCACGCGTAACGAGCGCGGGCTAACGTTGGATGCCAAGTCCAGTGCGTATTCCCGCACCTTCTCACGGAACGTTTCTTGCGGGTAGACCTGATTGACGAGTTGCATTCTCAGTGCTTCGGCCGCATCCACCATTCTTGCGGAAAAGAGCAGGTCCAGCGCATTCGCATGGCCCACAAGACGCGGCAACATCCACGCCATTCCGTACTCGGCAATCAATCCCCGCCGCGCAAATGCCGTGCTGAAACGCGCCGCATCGGAAGCAAGACGTAGATCGCAATACAAGGCAATCACCAGTCCCAAGCCCACCGTTGGACCGTTGATGGCCGCAATCACGGGCTTGGTGACGGCCGGGAAATAGGAATATTTCTTTTGAAAATCCGCTCGGATGCCCTCGCCGAGCCCGCCGGCAGGCCGGACCGCCTGCGCCCGTTGCGCTGCGTCGATTCCTTTTTCCGCTACGCTGCTCAACAGCGACATGTCCGCGCCCGCGCAGAATCCGCGCCCGGCGCCGGTCAAAACGATGACCCGAACGTTGTCGTCGTTTTCCGCCGCTGCTGTTGCAGCGCGTACTTCTTGCTCCATTACGGCGGTCCAGGCGTTCAGTTTGTCGGGGCGGTTGAGCGTAATTGTGGCGATGCGGTCGGCTACCTGGTACTGCGTTTCTTGGTTTGGCATGGTAAGGCGGATTATATACAATGGCGGCCGTGTTAGTAACCTTCATCTGTGGGCCACTATCTGATTAGATGATCTCGTCCACGCCAGCCGGACGCTCTAATATTTTGAGCACGCGGAGGACCGATGCCGTTTGTTGAAAATCAAGGCGCCAAAATTTATTGGGATGAAGAAGGCTCTGGCGAACCTTTGCTGCTCATCATGGGCCTGAGCTATCCGTCTTATATGTGGCATCGCACTCGCCCGGTTCTTGCTCAAAGCTATCGCACGATCGCTCTGGATAATCGCGGCGTGGGGCAAAGCGACGTACCCTCCGGCGTTTATTCCATCGCATTAATGGCCTCCGACGCAGCCGCCGTCCTCGATGCGGCGAACGTCCAGAGCGCGCATGTATTCGGTGTTTCGATGGGGGGCATGATTGCGCAGGAATTCACCTTGCAATATCCGCAGCGCGTGCGTTCGCTGATTTTGGGTTGTACTGCTGCAGGCGGCCCCCAGGCGGTGCAGGCCGAACCCAAAGTTCTTGGAATTCTAATGCGCCAAGGCATGACCCCAGAAGAAGCAAAGGAGGCCATCATCCCGTTCATCTACGACTCTGGCACGCCACGCGAGCGAATCGATGAAGATATGGCCATCCGCATGAAGTGGTATCCCACTGCACAAGGATATACAAGCCAACTACAAGGGATTATCGGTTGGGAGGCCTACAGCCGTATCGTGCAAGTAACAGCTCCGACAATGGTCATTCACGGCGAGACCGACATGCTCATTCCACCCGCGAATGGGCGACTAATCTCTGAACGTATTCCTGGCGCCAAGCTGCTGCTGATTCCTCGCGCCAGCCACATTTTCGAGACCGACCAGCCCGCCGTAGCAAACCGTGCAATTCTAGAATATCTCGCCACTCAGCGTGGCCATGTGCAAGCCTCCGCGACTTAGATCGCAACCTGGGGTAGAGTCATGCGCCTGAAGAAATTGTCACAATGAACCTGTAGTTGCTCGCGAGCGGGAGATTATGACTGGCGCGATGAACCTTGAGAATCGCACGGCGGTGATCACCGGCTCTGCAAGCGGTATCGGCCGTGCCATTGCCGTTTCGCTCGCTCGTCGTGGCTGCAACCTCGCGCTCGCTGACGTGAATGACGCGGGACTATCAGAAACGGCGCGTATGGCACAACTAGCTCAGCCGGATCGAACAAACCGGACCCCTCCGCGGAGTGCGCTGCGCATTAGCCAACATCATATTGACGTTGCAGACGCTCGTGCCGTGGCAGCGTTTCCACAAGCTGTGACCGCTGCGCATCCCGGAGTGGACATCCTCGTTAACAACGCCGGCGTCGCCATCGGCGGCACGTTCGAAGCGGTCAGCGAGGAAGATTTCGAGTGGTTGTTTGAAATTAACTTCTGGGGCGTGGTGCGCATGACCCGAGCGTTTTTGCCTCTGTTGCAAAAAAGCGATGACGCACGTCTGGTGAATCTTTCGAGCGTATACGGACTGATCTCGCCGCCCGGGCAAACTGCCTACTCAGCAAGCAAGTTCGCCGTGCGCGGATTTTCAAATGCACTGCGGCACGAACTCGCGGGTTCAAAAGTCGGGGTTACCGTCGTTCACCCGGGCGGCGTCGCAACTTCGATTGCAGAGAACGCTCGGGTACCCCAGAGCATGCCTCCGGAAGAAGTCGCGCAACTCAAAGCCATCGCGAAAAAAGCACTGCGGATGCCGCCCGCAGCCGCCGGCGAAATTGTCGTGAAGGGCATCGAACGCCGCTCGCCGCGTGTGCTGGTCGGCAACGACGCAAAGTTCCTGGCATTCCTCGAACGCCTGGCGCCGATTTCGTATTGGAAAATCTTCAGCCGGTTGATCCCCAGGCCGTAATTGCTGGTCGTACTCGGCGCGATTGCATGTTCTGTTTTTTCCTTTGGAACGACTGCAACTTTTTCGACTTACTTGGAGCGACTTCTTTAATGGCAGCCTCTCATGCCTCCCATGCTTAGCTCGCGCGATTTCGCGAACGAACTTCACTTTCGGCGGGATGACCGCCTCTTCGCGCTTAGAGCGAAACCTGTGTGCATAGTTGCGGAGCGCGGTTCTGTCTTGGCGGTTTCTTAGGAGTCGACTCCGATGGTCCCGCGAATTCCGTACCTGTCCCTTTCGTTTCGCAAAAACAGTTCGGCCCGAAATGTGATACGAATCCCCCCAAAAATTGTGCGGAAATTCTGTGGAAACGCGCGATTTGGTCAAAGATCGTGGGAAGGAATTCTCTAACGCGACCAATCAGGACTTAGGCTAAGTCCGTGATATAGACTCTCATTGCGGTTCAGTAGTCCTAAATTTTGCAAAAAGATGATGCATCCAGTCATTCAGGTCTCCGGACTGCGCAAGACCTACGGCTCGACGGTCGCGGTCGACGACGTATCATTCGAGGTCGACGATGGCGAAATCTTTGGTTTAATCGGGCCAAACGGCGCGGGAAAGACTACCACGATGGAGTGCATCGAGGGACTGCGCAGGCACGACCGGGGCACTATCTCGGTGCTAGGCCTCAATCCCTTCCGCGATGTGTACAAGCTGCAAAATCGGATTGGAGTGCAGCTCCAACAGGCGCAGTTGCAGAAGCGAATCAAGGTGTGGGAGGCGATAGACCTCTGGACTTCGCTTTATGGGAAGAAGACGACAGACGGCGAACGCTTACTCGCACAGCTCGGCCTCGCCGATAAGCGGAATGCTTGGTTTATGACCCTCTCGGGCGGTCAAAAGCAACGGCTGTTCATTGCGCTTGCGCTGATCAACGATCCGGAGGTGGTGTTTCTCGACGAACTGACCACCGGACTGGACCCGCAGTCGCGACGCGCGATCTGGGATCTGGTGCGCGGTATCCGCGAACGTGGCAAGACGGTTTTCTTGACCACTCATCTCATGGAGGAAGCGGAACGGTTGTGCGACCGCGTAGCAATCATCGAGCATGGACGCATCATCGCCATCGACCGACCGCAGAATCTGGTCAACCGCCATTGTCCCGATCGGTCCGTGGTTCTCGCCACGGACCACCCGAATGCAGCAGAGCGATTTCGGACAATCCCGCAGGTGTCGACAGTGACTTGCAGCGGACCGCAGTTCACGATCAGCGGACGAGGCGACGATCTGGTAACCGAGGTGATTCAGTGTCTTTCCGAGAATCGGATCCGGGTGACAAGTTTCCGCACGATATTGCCTAACCTTGAAGACGTCTTTCTGAAATTGACCGGCCACTCGATTCGCGATTAGGCGGGACAACGATGCTGCGTGGACTCTGGAAGCTGACATGGATCGAGCTAAAAATATTTTTGCGAGAGCCGCTGGGGGCGATCGGGACGATCGTAGTCCCCGTTCTGGTGTTCATCTTAGTTGGCCGAGCCGTCGGCCCCAAACTCGGACCGACCGCAACCGCTGCCAACACTTTTATCGGCGTCGGTCTGCCGGTCCTGGCCTCGATTCTGATTGCCATTAGCGCCGTGCTGTCTCTGGTGACAATTATTTCGATCTACCGCGAGGGAGGCATTCTCAAGCGACTGCGTGCCACTCCGCTGCGCCCCCAGACGATCCTTACAGCGCATGTGATTGTCAAGCTGCTGCTCACCGCGGCCACATTGAGCCTGATGGTGTTGGCCGGCAAGAGGTATTACCCGATCGGCATTCATGCTCCATTTGTGGGATTTACGTTCGCGTTGCTGATAAGTACGTGCAGCATCTTGTCGATGGGTTTCCTTATCGCGAGCATCGTGCCCACGGCGCGGTTTGCGCAGCCGGTCGGCGCCATCATCATGTATCCGATGATCGCTGTTTCGGGACTCTTCGCGCCGATTGCGTCGCTGCCACCGCTGCTGCACGCCGTGGCGGTAATCGTGCCACTAACCTACGCGGTGTCCCTGCTTGGAGGAATCTGGAAAGGCGACCTCTGGTCCGCGCATTTAGGCGACGTGGCGGCACTCGCGATTGTGTTTTTTGTTTGCACGGCGCTGTCGGCGAAGGTTTTCCGTTGGGAGTAGCAAAGATTCTCGACGCCCGCTTCACGGTCCCAATCCGCCAACTCAAAGGGTCGATGCAACACCATCCAGTGCATTGATTCGGCAGTGCTTCCGCGGGATTACTCGGCCAAAACCTAGCCAGAGCAGCGTTCCGGTTGGTCTGGCCCTAGCAAGCGATTTTAGCTTTTGTTTTCAACGCAAGGTGGGTTCGAGCTTAGCGTTGCGTCGACCCATTGAGACACCCCGTTCATCGGACAAATGAAATGCTAACTTCAACTCTCCGATAAATTTCTCGCACTTCGGAGCTACCCGCCGATTCCCTTCAGATCGTCCTTGGCCTGCTGCTCCGCTTCTTTCGTGGCTTGCTTGGCGTTAACGTCAGGCTTCAGTTGATGGACAGCCTTGCTCAGGCCTTGAGCTTTCTCTCCATCTGCAACCTTGCAGCCGGACACATCCGCACCGGTGTGCACGCCGGTCGAGTTCGCGCGCAGGCAATTGAAATCCAGTCCGAGATTGTGGCTGGCGTGAAGTGCGGCAAGGCATGCGTCCAATGCCGTGAACGGCTCGCAGGCATCGGTCAGGGTTATGTGAGCCGCCAACACTCCTTGGGCTTCCAGTATGGGGGTGAGCTTTCGTTCTGCGTCAGTTCGGCTTCCCGGCGCATCGGCAGAGTTCGTGGAATCTTTCTTAACCCACGTCACCGGATTAAGGGAGCGCAGACTGTGCGAGCTATCTTGCGCGACAGCGGCTGCGCCCGAGCCGGCTGGACCTTGCGCCGCAACGCCTTCCGCACCCACCGTCAAAGAAATCACACCGCCGAAAAGCAGGACCGCGCCAAGAAAAAGCGTTCTTTTCATACGTGCTCCTTCGTTGAAACTTGGCCTCACCCTCAGTAGGCCACAGCTCCGATGCCACCAAGCGTCCGATGCGAACGGTACTACTCCAATTCAAGCTGACCTTGCGAACAGGTGCGGATGTCGCTAGCGGCGCAAAGAACTTGGAGCCTGGAAACGTGCGACTCGCCTACTTAAGCCCAGATGACGTGGACGTTGCTTGCCCAAGCAGAATTAACCCCCGCGGCTGATTCTATGGATGATAGAGAGTTCGTTTTGTAGTTTTTGTTGTTGAGCGCTCGCAATCAGCATCTGTTGCGAATCCTACAGCCGGGCGAAGATGGTGATAGTGTACGGCGGGGCCCGACAACCACCCAACTGTTTGGCGGCTCCCTTTAACGGCGATGTTTTGCAGGTCATGCCATGGCCGACGTTCCAGAATATGACCGATCATGATCTCCGGGCGATCTAGGAGTATTTGAAGGCGGTCCCGTGCAACCCTGGCCCTAGCATTGAAGGCGCTCCCTACTTGCAAAACACCTGTGATTGAAAGCGCGGGTTGTGTGGCACTGTGTGAAGTTGAATACTATGCCGTCATTTCGTCGCGGGCGCAGGAGGCGGCGTTGACGGCGCCGAAGCTATGATCGATGAACTGGAACATCCGGCGCATGTCCGCCAACGCTTTACCGTAGGCTAATGAGATAAGAGCTACATTTTCAGCTATCCGCGAGATAGCGATGAACGAACGTCACTGCCATCGCGCCCTCGCCCACAGCCGATGCGCAGCGTTTCACCGCTCCATGGCGCACATCGCCGGCTGCGAACATGCCGGGGATATTCGTTTCGAGATAGTAAGGAGAGCGGTCGAGCGGCCACGACGCAGGGAGACGGCCTTCCTGCAACATATCCGGACCGGTAACAAGATATCCGGCTTCGTCCCGGATAATTCCCGCTTGCGTTGCCCAGTCCGTTTGCGGGGCGCCACCGATGCAAATAAAAAGCCCTTTCGTCGGGAGGGTCTCGGTCTTGCCGGTCTTGTTGTTTGTGAGCGTCACGGATTCAAGGACTAGGTCGCCCCTTAACTCCGTCGCTTCGGTATTGCACATCACCTTGATATTGCCGGCCGCATTGATGCGGTCCACTAGATAGCGAGAGAGCGTGCTCTTGAGCGAATCGCCGCGCACGATAACCGTCACGGCTTTCGCGAAACGCGAGAAATTCATGGCAGCCTGGCCTGCCGAATTTCCACCGCCCACGACGGCTACGTTCTCGTTTGCGCATGAAGAGGCTTCGCTGACTCCGGCCCCGTAGTAAAGCCCTGCCGCGAAGAACTTCTGTTCGTTTGGCAGATTGAGCCGCCTGTATTGGACGCCAGTGGCGCAAAGCGAAGATCGGGCAATGATCTTTGTACCATCGGCAAGATAGCCGACCCCCTTGCCGGGAAGAAATTCCCCGCGCACGCCTTCGCGCGACAACAGAAACTCCGCGCCAAATCGACATGCCTGCTCGCGGGCACGTTCCGCCAGATCAGCACCGGCAATTCCCTTGGGAAAGCCGAGATAGTTTTCGATGCTGGAGCTCGTACTGGCTTGCCCGCCGACCGCCGAGCGCTCAATCACAACCGTCTTCAGGCCTTCCGAAGCACCATACACGGCGGCACTAAGGCCGGCAGGGCCCGCTCCATAAATAGCGAGGTCATATTCGGAGCGGGAAGGGTTGCGGAACCATCCGAGCTTTTCCGTGATCTGGCGAATACTGGGACGTTCTATGCGGGAGCCGTCAGAGAAGACACAGACCGGAAGGCGCGAATCCTGCAGACCATCAACACCTGCATTCGTGTGCGCCTGCTCGTCATTGGTCAGTTCGATCCACTCGAAAGGTACGTCACTGCGCTGCAGATAGTCTCGAATCATATAAGCGGAAGCCGATCCGGCTTTTCCGAATATTTTGATGTCAGGCAGGTTTTTCGTAATTCGTGGTTCGTCTGTCATGTCTGGCTACCTTCAACGCTCAAGTCACGCGTCTCAAGATTACTCCCTGGAATCCGACGCCATGAAGACATGTTCGGTCCGGCTTTCCGTTACAGCGGGCCGAGTTCTGGCAAACACCATGAAAGCGTAGTCGAAGCGTTATATCATTCTCAATTAGTATCGGCTCTGTTCCGCCCGCGCCTTTTGCCGCCGCGACCAAACGCTAAGCTATTAGAGGGAAACAAGGTAACTGGAGCGAGCGACGGGAATCACGTGGCTCGTTGGCGACTGTTATGGCTCACTCGCCGCCGGGACAGCTTTGCGATGTCTGAACTGTCCGTTCTTGCGGAAGGCGTTTTGTTGCTGCATTTGCTTTGGTGCGTGTGGGTGCTGGCGGGCTGGACGATTACGCGATGCCGTCCCCTGCTGCGGACGCTGCACATCGCTTCGCTCGTCTACGCCATCGTTATCGAGTTGATTCCTTGGCCGCCCTGCCCGCTCACCGTGGCCGAAACGTGGCTGGAGAATCGTGCAGGCATACAACCTGCCCGAGGACCGTTTCTGGTGCATGTTCTCGACGCCATTGTGTATCCCGACCTGCCGGAATCGGTTGTGGTCGGCGGCGCCGCGTTTGTGTGCGTCGTAATCCTAGCGGTGTATGTGCGACGCTATCGCCGCCGGACGGCGGACCGTCTGTGGTGAAGGAAACCACGCTGCGGCGCAAGGGCGTGCGTCGTGTGCATTGATGGGGAGTGCGCCTCGGCAATTGGCTGACCGTCGACGCCTCTTGGCTGCTCATGTGATTCTATTGGGCGGCATGTACGAGTTTCTGGCGGACTGGCCGCGTGACGGGTTTAGAGCTCCTCTTGGGACCGGATTCGGGAGGTATCTAATTGAGCGGAAGATATCGGTGTGCACGGCGCCAATCGCGCACACGACAACCCATGCGATCAACTATTGATGAGAACGGAGACCTCGAGCATGAAGCCTAATGAACCCAGCCGCACGGCCCTGATGATTGCTCGACAACGAGCTGCTCATCAGGTGCTCGATCATGGCTCAATCCTCTATGACCCATTTGCCATGAAGATTCTGCGTGAAGACGAAAAGGACGTGCTTCAATTTGCGAACGCACACCCCTTAGCCAGTATCGGACGTCTGTTCACCACCGCGCGAAGCCGGATTGCGGAAGATGCTTTGTCAAAAGCTGTCGAAAGAGGGACTCGGCAGATCGTCATCCTTGGCGCTGGACTCGACACTTTCGCTCTCCGGAATCCCCATGGCGCACGACAGATCCGTATCTATGAGGCGGACCACCCCGCGACGCAGGCATGGAAACGCCAGCGCTTGGTTGAAGCGCAAATCGCACTTCCGCCATGGCTTATTCTCGTACCAGTCGATTTCGAGCGGGACGATGTGGGAGAGAAGCTCGTCGCCGCAGGCTTTCAGCAGAACTCGCCCGCGTTTTTCACTTGGCTCGGGGTTGTGCCATATCTGACACAGGACGCTATCGGCCTCACTCTGGACTACATGTCGTCCATCCAGAGCTCGGAGGTGGTTTTCGACTACATGGAACCTCCGGAGGCATTCTCAGAAGAGCTAAGGCAATTAGAAACGGAGCGGACCAAACAGCTTGAGAAAATTGGTGAACATTCGGGCAGCCGTTTCGAGCCGGCTGGCATTGCAGCGATTCTTCGCTCGCACGGATTTTGTGCCATCGAAGACATCCATTTCCAGGAGATCGCGTCCAGGTTCGGCCGCGCCGTTCAAGGACTCGCGCCCGGACACCTTGGCGTTCATGTTGTCCACGCTAAGCACTAATTGAATGCGGTCATCTATTGCTATTCAAATACAGAGCCCGTCCACACCGACATATACGGTTTATGTACGGACGTGCAGCCCCCGACATCCTATCCGGATTGTATTCTGGCCTGCAAAGCATGCGTTCTGGGCGGATTACGGGCAAACCTGAAGTTATCGGCCCAGATTCTCAGTTTCCTGTTTGCCGACCACACACCCAGAGTGTCATCGACAATTCCCAGAAACCCGTTTGGACTCGGACAAAATGCGCGTTCATACTCCACAAGACGGCTGCTACAATGGGCGTCGCGACATGGAGCCGACTCAGAACCCCACTTTTCGTAAGAAGCAATTCTGCCTCGCGTACTGGAAAGAACATGCTCACTATCTGTTGACTTCGGTTTTGCTTTCGCTGGCTCTCCCCGCCGGCGCCGCCCAGCGGCCGGCTGATTACTTCAAGATCGTCGTAGTGGACCAAGACACGGGTCGCGGTGTACCGCTGGTCGAACTGCGCACAACTTACGAAGTTTCCTACTACACCGACAGCAACGGTATTGTCGCTTTTTATGAACCGGGTTTGATGAACCAGTCCGTGTGGTTCTCCGTTCAGAGCCATGGGTATGAATACCCACAGGATTTCCTGGGAAGTCACGGAACAACTCTGGAGATCACTCCCGGCGGCACGGCCGTCCTGAAAATCAAGCGCCTCAATGTCGCGGAACGCCTCTATCGTCTGACCGGCGAAGGCATCTATCGCGACAGCGTGCTGGTCGGCGCGCGCGTTCCCATTCAGCAGCCTGCGCTGAATGCCCAGGTCGCGGGGCAGGACGGTGCGCAGGCCGTTCTTTACCTCGGCAAAGTCTATTGGTTTTTCGGGGACACAAGTAAGGTCTCCTTTCCTCTCGGAAATTTTGCGGAATCAGGCGCGGTATCCGAATTGCCGAGTCACGGAGGGCTGGATCCAAGCTTAGGTGTGGATTTGAAGTATTTCGTCGACGATACCGGATTCAGCAGGGCCATGTGTCCGACAAATGGAGATGGGCTGAAGTGGCTGTTCTGGGCGGGATTGGTCACTGATGAAAACGGACGGGAACGCCTGGCAGGCGAGTGCCGGAGGATGAAGAACTTAGGCGAAGAGTTGGAACGTACACTGGTGCTGTTCAACGACGACACGCAGAGATTTGAGCCGATTCTGCAATTGGATCTCAATGGGCAGTTGCGTCTGGAAGGCCGCCCGCTCCGCGTCAACAGTGCCGGCCACGACTATCAGTATTTTCCTACCGAATCTTTCCCGGCAGCGCGCGTCCAGGCAGATCTCGCGCACCTGATGCGTCCGGCGGAGTACGAAGGCTACACCTGCCTGGCACCAGGCTCTCGCGTGGACCATGACAATACCAGGCTGGAGCGCGGCTTCGATGGCCGCCTGATTTGCGGCTGGAAGCGTGACACCGCTCCTCTGAATTACAAGCAGCAACAAGAGCTGATCGCAACCGGGAAAATGAAGCCGCAAGAAGGATTAATCCAGCTTCATGATTTCGCGACCGGAGTTCCGATTGCGCCTTTCGGTGCCACGGTGGAATGGAACGGCTACCGGAAGTGTTGGGCCATGCTGGTGCAGGGGAAGGCCGGAGAAATCTGGTACGCCGAGGGTGACACTCCGCTTGGCCCATGGGTTTATTCGACGAAGGTAGTGATGCACGACCGTTACGCATTCTACTTGCCGGTGCAGCATCCGTTCTTTGCACAGCAAAACGGCAGACTCATTTACTTTGAGGCGACTTACACGGACTTCTTCTCCAATACGCCTGTCAAGACCCCTCGCTACGACTACAACCAGATCATGTACCGGCTTGCGCTCGACGACCCGCGTCTGTTCCTACCCGCGCCCGTGTATCGGGTCGCCGGGGCCGATGGACTGATGCATTATGCGCTGCGCGAGAACGTTCAATCGCGGAGCGAGTGGCAGAACATCCAGGAGATCAGCTTCTTCGCGCTGCCTCCGGATCGCCAGCGCGAAGGGCTCACTCCGGTATTCGCAATTTCTGGAGAACGCGGCATGGTCCTGACCCTTGAGCCACCCGCAGGAAAAACAATTCTTCAACCTCTCTTCTTCGCATTGCCGGCGAGAAAGTCAGAACCCGGGCAAACGCTCGGGGGAATCTGGAACTGCAAAGCCCGCGACTCGGATGGTTCCGAGTTCCCATTCACCCTGGAGCTCAAAGTCGAACGAGGGATCGTGCGAGGGCATGTCGATCAAGATGAAATCGTGGACGGGATATCAAAGGAAGACCACATTGAGTTTCAAATAAAGCTAGGCGATGACATTTACCATGTGGTGGGCCGTCTCCAGGGTGGAAAACTCATCGGCGACTGGAAGGACATCAACAGGGGTAAGGGTGGAACCTGGGCCGGCATTTTGGACCAGTCGGGCGTGGCGTGGGAGAAATCGTCAGATATAACTCCTTTGTACGAATACCGCTCTGCGGAGGGCACTCATATCTATTCGACTGAACCCAAAATGCCAAATGAGCAACTGCAGCGGTCGGCTGACCCAATCTGCCGCGTGTGGAAGAATCCGGCATCGCTCTTGATTCTGGATCGCGACGCAAACCCAGCCCGCGAGTAACGAACCATCTGCAAGCGTGCCGTCACGCACGCACTGTTCCGTTCACGTCACGCGAAGTGTTTGCCGCCGGATTAGTGCCGAGAAACGCTAGTGTTTATCGATTCTTGCCAATTTGGCTCGGGCCCCATTCAGGCGCCGATCTCGCTGCTACGCGACGCAATATAAAAGGGCGCCCCTGATGGAGTAGGGTTTGGAGTGTTCGGCTCAAACCCACAACAAAAAGGAGCGCCCTCTATGGATAGCGTGAAGTATATCGGGATGGATGTGCACAAGGAAGCGATCTCCATCGCCGTTCTGAATTCCTCGGGCCAGCTGGTGATGGAATCGACGATCGAAACCAAGGCCATCACCATCCTGGAGTTTCTGAAAGGATTGCGCGGATACCTGCACGTCACTTTGGAAGAAGGCACCTGGGCGGCGTGGCTCTATGACCTCATCAAGCCGCACGTCACGGAACTGGTGGTATGTAATCCCCGCCGGAACACCTTGCTCAAAGAAGGTAGCAAGAGCGACCGCATCGATGCGCGCAAGCTGGCCGAGTTGTTGCGCGCGAACCTACTCCGCTCGGTCTATCACGGGGAGCACGGAGTACGGGCACTGAAGGAGCTGGGGCGCAGTTACCTGGCAATCAGCACCGATCTGATACGAGTCATGAGTCGCCTGAAGGCGATCTACCGGAGCTGGGGGATTCCCTGCACGGGAAAGCAGGTCTATGCGCCGCGCTATCGCACACCGTGGCTGGGCAAGCTGGCAGAAGCCGGGGTGCGCCGCCGCGCAGAGTTCTACTACCAGCAGTTCGATGCGTTGCGATCCTTGCGCCAGCAAGTGCGGCACGAGTTGCTCGGCGAGGCCCAGAAGCACGACGCCTGGAAACTGCTACGACAGATTCCGTTCCTCGGCCCGATCCGGGCCGCTTTGCTGATAGCTTTGATCCAGACACCGCACCGCTTTCGTAGCAAGCGACAGCTCTGGACGTACATCGGGTTGGGAATCGAGACCTACAGCAGTGCCGAGCACCGTTGTGTAAATGGCGAGCTGCGGCGCGCCAAGAAGCCGGTCTGGATTCGTGGGCTGAATCGCAATCACAATCACGATCTGAAGAATCTGTTCAAGAGTGCCGCTACGGTGGCCGCTGCCAAGCCCGGACCGTTCCAGGAGTTTTACGATGCGCGGGTGGCCCAGGGAATGCGGCCGGAGATGGCGCGTCTGACTCTGGCGCGCAAGATCGCGGCAATCACTTTGACCATTTGGAAAAAAGGAGCGCGCTTCGACGCCCAACATCTGAAACCACAAACAGCTTGAGTGTCTCTGGTAATCCGTTCCATCCCTGGGATTCCTTCCAGCGGTGGCCAGTCGGGTTCTGGAGACCCTCGGGTTCGAGGGCGAGTCTCAGCTGGTAAGTTTAGACTGTGCGTGCCTCGGGCCGCTAAGTCTCACACGCGACCCTAGTCCCCCTCGGATGACCCGAAAAAGCTATGGGCCACGAGTCCCCCAGGGAACCATGGTTGCCACCTGACAACCGTACTGCTTGTTGGTTTCCGAACGGACCGGCTTCGTCGCGCAGAAGCGATGAAAACCGCTGGTAGAGAAACCCAAAAGCGCGACAAGAATCGCATCGCGTCCCGAGCTCACGGATCGGAAGGCC
The DNA here is from genome assembly GCA_963795005.1 of uncultured Acidobacteriota bacterium. GTDB lineage: Bacteria > Acidobacteriota > Terriglobia > Acidiferrales > UBA7541 > Palsa-295. The sequence continues at coordinate 14,560 of CAWCGE010000010.1, forward strand.
AGAACAAACCTGCTCCATGGGGCGGGCTGGACGGCAAGAAAAACTCCGGCCAGAGGAGAAGTGTTTTTTCCTTGACTCCCTTTATGGAACTTATCAATACCTATCCAGCGGGCGCCAGTTTTCGGGTTGCCGAAGGCTCACTCAGCATCTCGCCTTGCGGAGTGCAACGAGCGCCAGGATCGGATTGCGACATCATACCTGTGCACTATTGCACAGCGCCAGACGCCGGGAAGTAGATAATCATCGCGTGCGGGCTTCAGAATACAGCCTCAGGTCAAGGCGAAGTTCAAGAAGGGCAATCCTGATCTTCAACAATTTGAGCAGCCAGGAGGAAGGCCCACATGCGGAACCGAGGGAAGTTCACGTGCATATTCGTAGCGGCGGTGTGGCTGGCGAGTACCGCCGTCGCGCAGCAAGCGCTAACAGAATCCGGCGCGATATCCGGGGTACGCGCAGACGGATTGAGTGTCTACAAAGGAATCCCATTCGCTACCCCGCCAGTGGGCGATTTGCGTTGGCGCGCCCCGGTACATGCCGCACCCTGGACGGGCACGCGGAAGGCAGATGCGTTTGCTCCGGCGTGCATGCAAGTTGGAGTGTCCATGCCGGGCGAGACACCACCGGCTATGAGCGAAGATTGCCTCTACCTCAACATCTGGACGCCGGCAGAAACGAAAACTCCGCAGGATCACCTGCCGGTGATCGTTTGGATATACGGCGGCGGATACACCAATGGGTCGGCCTCAATGCCGTTGTACTGGGGCGACCGGCTGGCGCAAAAAGGTGTCGTCGCTGTCACCATTGCCTATCGCCTTGGGCCGCTCGGTTTTCTGGCCCTTCCTGAGCTGACGCGCGAGTCCCCCCAGCACTCGTCCGGAAACTACGGCCTGATGGATCAGATCGCCGCACTCGAATGGATTCAGAGGAACATTGCAGCCTTTGGTGGTGACCCGAAATGCGTAACCATCGCCGGTCAATCTTCGGGCTCTATATCGGTAAGCATCCTGATGGCCTCGCCCCTCGCGAAGGGTTTATTTCAGCGCGCCATCGGAGAGAGCGGCGGTTTGTTTGAGCCGCTCCAACTTGCGCCAAAGTTCCTACTGGCCAACGCAGAACGCGACGGGGACAAGTACGCCGCTTCGCTGGGTGCGCCCTCGCTCAAGGAACTACGCAGGCTGCCAGCGAGCCTGCTTACCGGCAATGGCGGTGGCATTGTCCACGCTGTGATCGAACCCTATGTGCTTCCTCTTTCACCCTACGAGTCATTCGCTTCGGGGCAGCAGAACGATGTCCCGCTGCTGATCGGTTCGAACGCCGAGGAGGCGCGTGCGATGGTGGATGTCTCGCACGTGACTGCGGCCACCTTCGACAGCGACCTGGAACACAGCGTCGGCCAACTTCCCCCTGCGCTGGCTGCGGCATATCCCCACGCGACCGACGAAGAAGCGCGGCAGGCACGGCTGGGGCTCGAGCGCGATCTCCGCTTCGGTTGGGATATGTGGGCATGGGCAAGGCTGCAAGCCGGAACCGGCAAGAGTCCTGTCTTTTATTACTCGTTTCGACAGCAGCCGCCGTTCCCGGCCGGCTCCATCTATGCGGATTGGGGCGCGAGCCACTTCGCCGAACTCTGGTATGTCTTCGACCACCTGGACCAGTCGCTGTGGAACTGGACTCGGGGAGATCGGCAGCTGGCTGAGGAGATGTCGAGGTACTGGGTCAACTTCGCAAGGTCAGGCGATCCGAATGGCCCTGGCCTTCCTTCGTGGGCTGCATTCACTAACGCCGAGAGCAACGTCCAATACCTCGCCGATCCGATCACCGTCGGTGGAGTGGCGAATCTTAAGAGCCTGAGCGTTTTCGATACTGTTTATGCGGCCGTACGAGGGACGCCCTTTGCCGCGCGGACGACGGCCGTTAGTAAGGGGACACCATGAACGGTTTTGACAGGCAGAGAGAAGGCATCGCGGATGCGGAAAATATCGAGAGAGCGGCAGCGCCTGGGGCGTCTTCAAGTAAGTGGACTTTGCGCTCGTTTTTCGTAGGGTCGCAGGGAATACGCTCCGGATGGAGCATGATGATTTTCATCATGATTGTAGTGGTTGAGGTCCTCGCAACCCGCGTTCCTGTCAACCACCTGTTGCACTACATGAAGCATAATCCGAGTCTCGAGGCCTGGAGTTCCACGGTCGCAGCGGGCATTTTGGTGCTTCTGGTCGTAGTCGCGACCGCCATCATGGCAAAAATCGAAGAACGTCCGGTGCTTTCCTACGGATTTGTAGACAAACGCAGACTGTCGCGATTCATGCTTGGGATTGCGGGAGGCGTTGCGGCGCTCTCGGCCTTGGTTCTCGCGTTGAAAATGAGTGGCTGGTTGATCTTTGATGGGCGAGCATTACATGGTAACAGCGTATGGACCTATGGGCTGCAGTGGGGTGTCGCTTTTCTGCTCACAGCCTTGTTCGAGGAGTCGCTGTTGCGCGGCTATCTACAATCTACACTGACGCGAGGCGTGGGTTTCTGGTGGGCCGCGTTGCTGCTTTCGCTGGCTTTCGGCGCCACGCACCTGCCCAACCATGGAGAGTCGCCGATCGGGATTTTTTCTGTCGTGGCCGCTGGTCTGCTGTTTTGCTTGAGCCTATGGCTGACCAAGTCACTTTACTGGGCGGTAGGTTTGCACGCTGGTTGGGATTGGTCTCAGTCCTATCTCTTTGGAGTACCCGACAGCGGCCAGGTGGCGAGCGGACACCTGTTTGCGACTCACCCTTCGGGCGGGCTGATATGGAGTGGCGGCCCGACCGGGCCGGAAGGTAGTATTTATGTGATCCCAACCATGGCAATCATCGCGCTAGCCGTGTGGATCGCGTGGAGCCGAAGCGAGCGTCTTGAGGAGCCGGCCGTCATCTTGGCGACACGTCCTTGAGGAGCGTTCAGAGCCATTCCATCGAAAACGTGTTACTTCGTATCTCCTGGGGCGAGCATCACCTTCGAGTCCCCACGCAGTAATCCCTTGCCGCTCGGTTGCGTGATCTGATCGAGCGCTATGAATTCTCCGTGCGGCTTGATTCCCTTTTCATCTTCGAATTCCCCTTTCACCGCATCGAACGCATGTTCCCCCTCGCCATATTCGCCCTTGGGAATCGACCATGCCCCTTCGTCCTTCTTTTTCCAAAAGGGTCCTCCGGGGGGAACCAGAAACACCTGCACCTGGCCGTAGCATCCCTTGAACATCAACAGCCCAGCGCTGGATTTCCGCTTTGTCACCGCAATCCCTTGCGCAACTGGATTCGAAATAACCGCCCACGAGTAAGTTACAGAACTCGCCGGCCTGCTGGTCCGTTACTTTTAATCCGCGTACGTGTATGCGCTTCCGAGGCAAACACCCAAGGTTGGGAGTGCCAACAGAAAAAGTCGTGGTCACCGCCTCCTTCGGACGCCTTTGCTTGCGCAACCGGTCGGATGGCCCAAGGTTCATGCACGGGACTCCGCACCAGCCAATAACAGGGAAAAAAACAGCGAAACTATCACGGTGTTGTCGCTTCTTCTCCGTGGAAAAGCTACTGTTGGGGCCGATTACGGCAGGGGTACGTTACTGCGAGCGTAGCAGGAACAGGGAATAGTAGGGAACTCCCACCGGGGAGTGGCGAGTCTGTCTTGGGAACAGGCCGCCTCCATGGTCAGCGTTGTCAGCCGTTGACGGATTTGGGAGCAACGGAATCGAAGCTCGCTCGTTACGCTACTTCGGGAGACATCCACGGCGATCTCACGCGAGTCGTCGGCTACGCGGACTGCAACATTCCATAAACGCAGCGAGTGGCGCGCGCGTCGATAGCCCTAACAGCACCTTTGAAGTTATCGCAGGCTTAATACGTTAACGTAATTCGGCGGCGCCTCAGTGCGGCTTGCCTCCCCCCGAAGACACGTGGGCCGGACTCGGTGCGTTCGTGGCGCTCCCCGCGGCCATGGGCGAGTTCGCTGCCGAATTGTTGCTGAAAATTCGGCCAGCATCCTGTGCACCGCCTAACCCATCTCCCATTAATCGTGCGGGTGGGCGGCTGTTGATCAGCCTTGCGGCTGCAATCCCGTTGTTGATCGCGTTCATCGATGGCTGCATCGCCATCGACTGCGCCGGCGGACGGGAAATAGCCGGAGCGCCCGCGACGGCCTTGTCCTCTTCCTGCGAAAATCCCTGGCTGAGGTTGGCAAGCGCCTTGGCGGTCGGCACCATCAAGCGCATATCACTCGTCGTTCCCAGTCTCCCTTGGGCACCGGGCGATGACGCGAGCATCTGAATCGTCTGCCCTTGCTTCAGCAACTTCAGCACTTTGTAAGATTCGAAATTGTTCAGACCCTTGTTGGCCAGCACGACGGTTGGAGTCTTCGACTCTGACGAATTCTTGACTTCTGCGAGCGGCGTCCAGCCAACTTTGTTTCCCGCCTGAACCCAATGCACCGTCGCAGGCGACCACTGCGTGTAATTCCCGGGAAGCCACATCCATCCGTTCGACGAGACATACGTCCACTGCCCGAAGTGATAGGGAACCCAGCCCCACGGCTCCGCGCTCACCCACGTCCATCCAAAGTCGTTATAAAACATCATGGAGCCGTTCGAGAATGGCATCCAGTCGCTCGAAACCCCCGCAGGCTGCCACCCATATCCGACTCCGGGAATGAACGTCCAGCCTCCGTACGACGAGAGATCTGCCATGCCATAACTGAACGGCGCCGTTGTATACTGCCCGGTCCGCTCGGTTGAAGTCTCGAGGTACGTGTTGCGCTGCTTGACGAAGGCATCCCACTCGTCGTCTTTCGGTGTGGCTTTCACGCCTGTCTGCTGCGGCTTGCGCACGCCGAGAAAGTACGTCTCTCCCTTATTCAAGGTTTGCGAGCCCTGCGGCGACTGGACCGTGATCTTTCCCTTCATAGCCGTCACGCTCGCGCCGTCACGCGTCAAATCCACGCGAAATTCCGATTTCCCGTCAGGCGCAATTTGAGAATTTTGATTGGAAACCGAGAAGACGTCCTGCGACCCGATGTTCGCGTCGAATGTCGCTGTCCCTTCGGTCAACGCAATCTTCGTGATTTGGCCACCGTGCGAAAGCGCCAGCTCAGTAAATTGCAGCACGGAATTCGGCGCCACCCAGATCACGCTGCCGTGCTCTAACTCGATTTCCGCCAGCCCTTGATTCGTGCCAACCGCAACACCCTGTTGCAGCGGCATGTTCAAGGCCGCCGGTTCCCAGTTGTTCGAGCCTCCTCGGGCGATTTGCACGTCGCCCCGGACCACGCTCAAACGCACGATCCGCACGTAGCTCAATCCCGATTGCTCCGCCGATGCGGACATTGCAAGCTTTGTGGAAATCAATCCCAGGGCGAGGCCAAGAACGAAAAGGAAAGAAACCAATCTGCGGGGAGCCATGGTGCACCTCCTGCGGGACCCATTCCTTGTCGACATCATACTCTTGGCGGAGGGTGGACTCATAAAATTATTCTAACTACAGAGAAGTCGGTCATCTCGACACAAAACGTTGCTAAATAAAAGCGCGTCACTCGCGATCTATCCGAGCGAGCGCCGTGCCACCACAAAATTCCTCGAACGGGACTTCGGGCCGTTTCGCAGAACTCGCAGCCAAGAGGCGAGCCAGCGCAATGAGCACAATAGCTTCCGATTACGCCGTTATCCAGGCACAATCAGAAGAAGTTGAATGCGGACCGCATCTAGTCTTGGCTGGACTGAAGCAGTCTCTTTGCGGGCGGATCAAGATGGCCATCGAAAAGTTCACCATCAATGTGTCGGACGCTCTACTTGCAAATCTGAGGCACAGGCTCGATGCCACGCGCTGGCCGGACGAGCTCGAGAACGTTGGCTGGGAATTGGGCTCAAGTCTCAGCTACATGAAATCGCTGGCCGACTATTGGCCGAACGCCTATGAGTGGCGGCGGCAAGAGGCGACGCTGAACCAGCTCTCTCAGTATCGAGTCGCACTCGATGGATTCCACGTCCACTTTGTGCATGTGCGCGGTAAAAATCCAAAACCATTGCCGCTCATCATCACGCATGGCTGGCCGGGAAGCTTCGTCGAAATGGTGAAGCTCATCCCACTCTTGACCGATCCCGCGGCGCAGAGTACGAAGCCGCAAACTCTAGGTTGCGCGCTTAACGATTCCCCTGTCGGTCTTGCGGCCTGGATCGTCGAGAAATTCCGAACTTGGAGTGATTGCGCGGGTGAGCTGGAGCGCATCTTCACAAGGGATGAACTCCTGACCAATGTGATGATCTACTGGGTAACCAAGACCCTAAACTCCTCTGCACGCCTGTCACGAGAGCAGCCGCTTCAGCTCTCGCCTACAAACCGTGTAGAGGTTCCCGTGGCGATGGCCGTCTTCCCCAAGGAGCTTCCTATTCCTCCGCGCTCGCTCGCCGAGCGCGGCTACAATATCCTGCGCTGGACTGTCATGCCCAGGGGCGGCCACTTTGCCGCCATGGAGCAACCCGGCCTTCTCGCACAGGATATCCGAGAATTCTTCCGCCCACTGCGCTAGGGTCGCGAAACGACTAAACCGATGAACTTTGAACCGATTGAAAACTACGGAGTGATTGGCAATATGCGCTCTATCGCCCTGGTGGGTGTAAACGGTTCAATCGACTTTCTTTGCTATCCAAATTTCGATTCTCCCACCGTGTTTGCCGCGCTGCTCGATGATGATAGGGGCGGCCGTTTTCAGATTCAACCGCAGCTCAAAGAAAAGCGCGTACGGCAGCTGTATTTGCCCGACACGAACATTCTGCTCACGCGATTTCTTGCCGAGGAAGGTGTGGCCGAGCTGACGGATTACATGCCCATCGGATCCGACGGGGAGCAACCGAATGAGATTATCCGCACCGTGGCCGTTATCAGAGGCGAGGTTGAATTCAAGGTTCGGTGCCAACCGCGATTTAATTATGCGATGTCGGGGCACAGTGTAAACGTCCAAGACCGGTACGCGATTCTTTCGCCTGCGAGCGATACCTGTCCGCCGCTGTCGCTGTACTCCACCGTCGCCCTCCGACAACAATCCCAGGATGTAACCGCCGAGTTCAGGCTCCGAGCCGGCGAAAAAGCGACCTTCATCTTTGGTGGAGTGCGCGCGCAGGGAGAGCAACCCGAGATGGAATTCATAGAGCGGCGCTTCCAGGAGACAGCCCGTTTCTGGAGGGGATGGATCGCGAAATCAAAGTACAAGGGGCGGTGGCGCGAGATGGTCAATCGTTCCGCCCTAATGTTGAAGTTGCTGACTAGCCGGGAGCATGGATCGCTGATTGCAGCGGCTACATTTTCCCTGCCAGAACAAATTGGCGGAGTGCGTAATTGGGATTATCGCTTCACATGGCTCCGGGATGCGACTTTCACGCTTTACGCGCTGATCCGATTGGGTTTTGTCGAAGAGGCTGAGGCGTTCATCGACTGGCTGAAGGGGCGCCTCAGTGACGATGCGGAACGGGGACCGTTGCAGGTGATGTATGGGGTTGATGGTAGGCAGAAGCTTGACGAGCTGACGCTCGATCATCTGCAAGGATACGAACATTCGCGACCCGTGCGTATCGGAAACGCGGCCTATCAACAGCTGCAACTGGATATTTATGGCGAAATGATGGATTCCATCTATCTGGCAAATAAATACGGAGATCCAATTTCGAATGCCGGATGGCAGGAAGTTCAGCGAATCTTGGAGTGGTTGAGTAAGAACTGGCAACGGCCTGATGAAGGTATATGGGAGGTTCGGGGTGGGGCGCGAGAATTCCTGCACTCTCGTCTGATGTGCTGGGTGGCTTTCGATCGAGCTCTGCGGCTCGCACAGAAACGGTCCCTTTCGGCTCCGTTCGATGCCTGGCTGCGAACGCGCGACGCGATTCGAGAGGACATATTTACGAACTTCTGGAATGACGATTTGCAGTCGTTTGTCCAGTCGAAGGGGACGAAGGATCTGGACGCATCAGTCCTGCTGATGCCACTCATGCGCTTCATCAGCCCCGTCGATCCGATGTGGCACTCGACAATGAAAGCCGTGGAAGCACGCTTGGTCGAAGATACGCTTGTCCGTCGATACGAGACCGGACCAACTCCTGTGGACGGGCTTCCAGGCAGCGAAGGCAGCTTCACGGCGTGCTCGTTTTGGTATATCGAGTGCCTGGCGCGCGGTGGGGAGTTGGAAAAAGCTCAACTTTTGTTCGAGAAACTTTTGGGATATGCCAACCATCTGGGACTCTACTCGGAGCAAATTGGTCCAAGCGGGCAACTTCTCGGGAACTTCCCACAGGCATTCACGCATCTGGCGCTGATCAGCACCGCAACGTATCTGGACAGGGTCCTTTCTGGCAAGGACGACTCAGTGTGGCGCTAGCATCTTTCGATTTGCCGGTAGGTTGGACCGCTAAGACTCCACGGCAAAAGTGAGGGCTCCGGATACGTACCCACAAGTCGCGTAGTGGCGAGCGATCGGTACCGGAATGGGGCCGGAGCCAATCTACAGGTATCGATAAACACTAGCGCGTTGCTCGGGATCTATCCCAGCGAGTGCTATGCCACCACAAACTTCCTCGAAGCGGACCCGGAATAAGTTCCGGTTAGCCCGTGATACATCCAGCAGTCGACACCCATGTGGAACGGTTGTATGCCTTGGTCAGCTTACGAGCTGTCCGTTTAAGGAACGGCGCGTCCCGGCTGCGGACATCTCGTTCACGGACAATCTCCGCTGATCTCAGTAAACCATGTGAGATCAGCAGTGTAGAACGGGATTAAGCTGGAACTGTGTATGCTCCAACAAGACCAGAGCTTCGCTGCGGTCTTGCGTAAGAAGGGGGACATGGAAACCTTGATTCAGGATATTCGGTTCGCAATCCGGATGCTGATTAAGAGCCCGGGCTTCACCGCTGTTGTTGTGCTGACACTCGCGCTCGGCATCGGCGCGAACACGGCAATTTTCAGCGTCGTGGACGCCGTGCTCTTGCGCCCTTTGCCGTTTGAAAATCCCAGCCGCCTTGTCTGGGGATTTGGCACTTGTCCGCTATGCGAGGGCGCCGCAATTTCGGCGATGGACTTCGCCGACTATCGCACGCAAAACCACGTTTTCACTCACCTGGGCGCATATGGTATCGCCGACAACCTCTTCAATCTCACTGGCACCGAAAAATCGGAGCAGGTAAAAGCCACGCTGGCGACATACGGCTTTTTCGAGGCCTTGGGTGTCCGCCCGTTGCTCGGCCGATCCTTCTTGCCCAGCGATGAACGCGTGAAGGAACCGCAAGTCATCGTTCTTGGCAATCGCATCTGGAAGGAACATTTTGGCGGCGATCCTGCCGTGATTGGAACATCCGTCACGCTTGACGGCGTGAGCCGGGTCATCGTGGGCGTCTTGCCCGTCGATCTCCCGCTCTTCTCTGACGCCGACCTGTGGATTCCCGCGCCGTATGAACATCCACACATGGCCTCGCGCGGCGGGCATTTTCTTCGTGTCATCGGCTTGCTCAAGCCGGACGTGAGTCTTTCGCAAGCGCAAGCCGAACTCAGCGCAATAGCGCGCGGCCTCGAAAAGGAATATCCGAACACAGACACGGGATGGGGAATTCGGCTCAGTCCTCTTCAAACTGTGCTGGTAGGCGATGTGAAGCCCGCGCTCCTGGTTCTTTTCGGGGCCGTGGCACTGGTGCTGTTGATCGCCTGCGCCAACGTGGCCAGCCTGCTGCTCGCGCGCAACACCGTGCGGCAAAAAGAGGTTGCCATCCGCATGGCTCTCGGCGCTGGCCGAGCCCGCCTGATCCGCCAGATGCTGACTGAAAGCATTCTGCTTGCGTTCGCCGGCGGAGCTGCCGGAATTCTTCTCGCCAATTGGAGCGTCCTGCTGCTGAAAGGGCTTGGGCCCGAGAGCCTTCCGCGCCTCGCCGAAGTTGGTGTAGATGGAACGGTGCTGGCTTTTACCGCCGGCATCGCCGCGCTCACCGGAATTATTTTTGGTCTCGGCCCGGCTCTTCGAGCTACTCGCCGCGACCTCACGCAAAGCTTCCGCGAAGGCGGCGCGTCCGGCGTTTCGCGGTCGCGTCATCGCGCTCACGACGCGCTCGTGGTCGCCGAAGTCGCTGTATCGCTCGTCGTGCTAATCGCCTCCGGCTTGATCTTGAACAGCTTCTGGCGGCTGATTCATGTGTCCCCGGGCTTTGACGCTGCCCATGTTTCGACGTCGCAAATATCGCTCGTGGACGAAAAATATCGCGACAAAGATGACGCGCGCGCAGGGTTCTTCAACCAATTGCAGGATCGCGTCGTGGGTCTACCGGGAATAGATTCTGTCGGCTTCATCTCCGAGCTGCCGCTCAGCGGTGAGGGCAACGACACCTACTTTACCCTTCAGGAAAAACCGCCTGCGGATCCGAATGACCGCGATGACGCAGATCTTCGCGTAGTTGCCGGAGACTACTTTCGGGCTATGCGCATTCCGCTAGTCGCCGGCAGAAAATTCGTGCGCAGCGACGATGGTCGTTCGCCCCTTGTGGTCCTCATCAACCAGCCTTTCGCTGCACGCTATTTTCCCGGCGAAAATCCCATAGGCCGTCACCTCCTTATTTGGGAGGGAAGGCCGAACATCCCGTCGCGCGAAATTGTCGGAGTCGTCGGCGGGAATAAGCATTTCGCGATGCAGGAAGCCCTGCGCTCGGAAATGTTCATTCCCCAGGCGCAAACTCGCACCACCCGCCTGAACCTCGTGGTCCGCGGCACAATCGACCCTTCGGCGATTGCCTTGGCGGTCCGCGGCGCCGTACAGACGATCGATCCCGACGAAGCGACTTCCTCGTTCCGAGCCATGAGCGATGTCATCTCAATTTCCGAAGCGGGCGACCGCTTCAACGCCATTCTCCTCGGCGCTTTCGGCGGTATGGCGCTGGTGCTCACGGCGGCCGGGATTTTCGGCGTGCTCTCCTATCTCGTTACGCAGCGGACACACGAAATCGGATTGCGCATGGCACTCGGAGCGCAGCCCGGCGATGTCCTGCGTGTGATCATCGGCCATGCAATGCGGTTGACCCTGCTCGGCGTGGCCATCGGACTCGCCTGCGCTCTTTTGGCCACGCGTTGGATGGCAAGTTTTCTTTTTACCGTGAAGCCCACAGATCCGCTCACGTTCGCGGCTGTTGTCCTCGTGCTCGCGGCGGCGGCCTTAATGGCTTGCTATTTTCCGGCCCGCCGCGCGATGCGGGTCGATCCCATGGTGGCGCTGCGATACGAATGAAGGGTGTGGGTATTCAACTTCACCCAAAACGCACTTCGGAAATAGCATCCTTCCAGATAGCTGTTGATAATAGGGATCACCACCTAATGGCCACTACCTGGTAAACCGGGCTGTGGGAAATAGCTCCCTCCTTGTCGCCTAGTGGCGACCGAGCCTTTTTTGAATGGAACCCGGCTTTGCTTAGCGCGTTTGTCGATACTAACCCGACGGGCGAGCTGATAACTTCCCGTTTGTCCGTGATCCGCCCGGAAGCTCACATTGGCACGCGTGGCCGTGGACTGCAGGTTAAGATTGCGACATGGCTAAAGCTGTGTCGAGAACTGTGACCATGCAGGTGCTGCTCACGCTACTGGGTCAATACGTTCAAGAGGAGTGTCACGCATGAGTCGGTGTATCAGGGGGTTGCGCTGGGTCGTACTCTGGTATGTAGCGGTGTGCACAATGGCACTTTCTCAGTACCAAACACAAGGGCGGACGAGTCCAATCGCGACAGGACTGGACAAAGAATTCCTTTCCGAAACTGCAACGGTCAACGGAACCACGCTTCACTACATTCGCGGAGGGAGAGGCCCTGCTGTCATTCTGATCCATGGGTTCCCGCAAGACTGGTTCGAGTACCGCCCGATCATGCCTCGTTTGGCGAAACGGTCTACGGTGATCGCAATTGATCTGCGCGGCATAGGCGGCTCAACTCCATCAGTGGACGGCTACGATGCCGCCACGATGGCAGAAGATCTTTACCAGCTCGTTTCGACTCTCAGACTGGGGCGTGTCTACGTTGTTGGCCACGATATTGGGGGACACGTCGCGTATGCATTCGTTCGCCGTTACCCGCAGATCACGCGCGGGGCGATGATCCTCGATACCCCCATTCCCGGAGTCGACGGATGGGAGGAGGTCCAAGGCGCGCCTTTCATGTGGCACATGCATTTCATGCAGGTTCCAGGACTCGCCGAGAAGCTTGTCGACGGACGACAGGCGGCCTATCTCGGGTACTTCTTCCAGTTTGGCAAATTCACGCCGGACGAGACCGAACATTATGTGCAGGCTTACGGCACTCCCGCGCAGCTTCACGCCGTATTCGAAATGTATCGCGCGTTTCCTGCCAATGCGCAATTCAACGCAGCACACCGTGAGCCCATCGAGGTGCCGATATTCTTCGGCACAGGTGACGGATCACCATTTGCAAAGCTGGTTCCTAGGATTGCAGACGGTCTGCGTGCCCAGGGATGTAGTCACGTCGAAAGCGGTCTCATCCATGGTGCCGTGCATTACGTAGTGGAGGATCAGCCGGAACAAGTGACCGATCTGATTGAGCGATACACATCCACGTCGCGCTGACGATGTCTCTTGTCGGGTCCCGTGCGATTCTGTCTGTATGGTCGGCCACCCGGAAGTAATCCAGATTGCAACATGGGGATCGGTACCGCGAAGTCGCGCAGCGTTTAGTGATGACTTCGGCAGGAGGTACTCGATCCGCAGGCCCTTGTGGTCCAGCTACGCCCGCAGCCCCTCGCTTCTTCTCCCTTTGTGACAAAATCGGCAAGCAATACATGAGACCAACTCGGTTCGGCACTCTCTAGGGCGGTTCGGACGGCGCGTCAGGCGGCGCTTGAGCGATAGGCACAGTACCTAGGCTACAGGACTACTAGGAAGTTGTTTTCCCATTTAGAGCACTTGCTTTCAGTTGCTTAGAGTTACACCAATGGCCTAGTCACCCAGCCATTGCCCCACAGGACCGAGCTCCTGACGTGGACGCTGTTCTGCCTGGCTGTGAAAATTCCCTATCGCGCTCGTTGTTATGCGCAGGCACGCCAAGCTCGCCTTCCGTGACAGGTGTAACCATCTCTTGCTGTGAGATTTAGGATCGGTCCCGTACGCAATCGGCTATTGTTCGGCAGGAAGATGAACAGCCGATCGAGAGGCGCACGGTCCCGCAGAATTGCGAGCGCCCAGTCCGCGAAGGCCGGAGCACCGGAACCTCTCGAGGATTCTCCCCGACGTACGTGATCGGCGCGGCGAGGATTTGGTATTCCCGTTGCACACGAACAACTTAAACGATTCACTTTGGGGGATTTGTGGAAGAGAGCGGCCAACCAATATCCTGCCTGCCGGGCTGTCACACGCCTGTGCCAGAGGAGCTTGCAGCTGATAAGCTCTGTGTCCTGCACTTCCTGCTGCGCGTTGAACATACCTGCGCCAGCATGCGCCGCGAGACGGTCGTCGGCGGCTCGAGCGCGGTGCGCCGATCCGAAATCGCCGCCCACGTGAAAGGAACGGCCGAGAAACTCTCCCACGTCGCTGTGATCAGCCCTCCCCTGAGCGACGAGATGAAGAAGCGCGTTCTCACCACTTTCGTCACTTTGATGAACCTACAGGAGAGTCTCGACCGCTCGACCACGCGCAACGGGTCCGCACCGGAATCCGCACGTCCGGCTACGACTCGTTCACTTACCGCCCTCGCCGTAGCGAACGGATAGGCCGAGCCATAGCGCGATGCCAACGTACGTGCTGAAGTGTGAAGGTTGCGCGGTCTTTCAACCCTTTCAGGTCCACGAGGGCGAGCTGCCGCAAAAGGCAAAGCCAGTGTCCCTCCAACGGTTTTGCCGCACCTGCCGCCGAAACACGAACTGGGGAATAGCTACAGTGGAACGGCGTGGCGGGCGCGATCGCCGAACCGGATTAGATCGGCGAGGGGAAGAATGAAGTCTCGCGCATATCTCGAACATGGACGACCGGACTTCCCATCGGTAGATTTCCATGGCTATATTGCGCTTCGTCAGAAGGTTCCAAAGGTGTCTCCAATGGAACAGTTTTGCGGTTGGTTTTATCCCACTATGTCGGAATGAGAATGACACACCTGACGCCAAAACAGTTCTCCTCGGTTCCCTGTCCTACTTGCGGTGTCGGTCTTGGGGAGCGCTGCTTGTTGCATTCAGGTAGCCCGCGCTCAGAACCACACTTAGATCGGAAGCTCGTTGCGGCCGAGGCGATTGAACTGGAAAGAATTCCCCATGGTCCTAGACGTTGATAGGACTAAGCAACGAAAACGAACATACAGAAACTACCGCGAGTGATTGAAGACCTTCGGAGGCACCCGCCGGAGCAGCTCGCCGAGTTGCGCCTTCTGCTCAACGCTGGTCTGCCGGACCGGCCGGATTCGCGCCGCCCGGATTTCTTTGAAATCGACGGAGCGGTAAATGTCTACTACGTACTCCGGTATCCCTTCGGCCACAAAGTTCTGCTCGTAGCCGCCTGGGACCGCCAGACCGACCCCATAACCGAACTGGTGGCCTGCACAGGACCCGCAGCTTAACAAATTGCTGCGAATGGGAGATGTCTCAAGTTCTACTTCCACGTAATTTAGTCTTCCCCGCGAAGAGAAAATTTGTCCTATCAGTTAACACCAAAATGCAAAGTGTGCTGTTTTGAACAGGTCCGCTGACCCTGTTCCAGTATGGTTTTCATGGATTCTTTTTTTTGACCAGTCCGGGGTCAGTTCGCGAAGGGGTGTCTCCCGGAATCTGGTGGATTTTCAATGGCTGCAGCATCACGAGATCGCGTCAAGCAAACCAACCTGCCCTTGGTCTTTAACGGACCCGCCAGCAGAAGACTCCCCTTGCGCATTCTGTTTATTCATAGTGATACCGCAGATGTGAGCGTTGCGTGCAGGAGCTCAAAAGGACGCATTTCAAGGTCAGCGCAGATGTAGTTCTAACGCCGGAGCAGTTTGCTGGACGCCTGAATTCAAAATATTATGACGTGGTTTAGTTGAATACCCGTCCCGAACTGGCAAGGATCGCAGGCGCTGGATATCTTGCACTTAAGGGATAGGCAGATTCCCTGCATCTTCCTGACCGACGCTATGCAACTGGAAACCGTGGCGGAACTTATGACAGTAGGAGCTGCCGATTGCGTTGCAATGGATCACGTTGGGCACCTTCCGGTAGCGATTCGTCGAGCCCTCAGTGACAAGCAATCTGCGCGAAGAGCGCGATCAGACGGAAAAGAAGCTTCGGCATTCGGAAGCACGCTACGCGCTCTTGTAGGAAATCTGACGTATGGAATGTGTCGCTGCAGCGTCAAAGGCGAGTTCCTGGATGTGAATCAGGCATTGGTAACCATGCTTGGTTATGCATCTCGTGAGGAACTCTGGCTGCGAACCTTGCAACTGATGCACTTTGCGATCCGTCCAAACGAGCGCAACTGCTGGGCCGCTCCGGTCGAACAGGATGGAGACGATGCTCTGGAAATCGAATGGAAGCGGAAGGATGGCACGACGCTCAAAGTGCGGCTAGCGGACGTGAGGTCAGCAACGAGGGCGAGAATGCACAGCTACGAGATCATTGTCGAAGACGTCACCCAACAGCGCAAGCTCGAAGATCAATTGCGTCAGCAGGCAGCCAAGGACCCTCTGACCGGATTAGCCAACTACCGCCATCTGGTGGAAACCGTTGACAGCGAGATTAAGCGTTCCGAGCGGACAGCGCGTGAGTTCGCTCTCTTGTTCCTTGACTTGGATGGTTTGAAGCAGATCAATGATCGTTTTGGCCACTTAGTTGGCAGTCAGGCGCTTTGCCGGCTGGCGGATGTTTTGTGCATCTGCAGCAGGAACATTGATACTGCGGCGCGTTTCGGCGGGGACGAGTTTGCGCTGGTGCTGCCCGAGACGGGGCAAGAGCCGGCCAACTTGGTGGCTCGGCGCATTTGCGACAGTCTGGAGAATGATGGCAGGGAGCCAAAGCTATCGGTCAGCATCGGCGTTGCTATTTATCCTAAAGATGGGCGAAAAGATAGATACGCTCTTGGGTGCGGCAGACGCGGCATTGTACTCGATGAAAGCTAGAAAACGCAGCAGCACGAAGCGAGCACCAAAGGAAAACCGCACAGCTCCGCCATAAAGCAGCGGCGGGTAGCTAAGTCCTGGATGGAGCGGCTAGGGTTTTCGGTTCATCTGGCATTTCTCTTATATTGAATCACGAGGACGTGACGTCGTCGGACTGTGGTGCACCTTCCGTGAAAGCTCTCATGCCTTCTCGGATCGCGTCTACCAATTGTTTCACCGTGGCGACAGACGAACCAGTTTCCGATTAGGGAGTTGACCTGCACCGGTGAACGTCCACTGCCTGCCTTTAGATCATTGGTTTCGACCAACATCATTTGTCTTACCACCGCCGCCCGAGTATAACCATGTCCATGAGTGCCGTCGCGTGTGCTCACCGCCCTTGCAAGTCCGTCCTCCTTGGCAGACCTGAGATCGCAGATACCTATGATCATCGCTGGATTCATCCTCTTGGCGGTTGGCATGGCCGCGGTGACGCTCTTTTTCTACCGGAGCAAGAGCCACGATTTGACGTTGATCTATTTCAGTCTTTTCGATCCTCTATGCGTTACGGCTTCTTCTCCGAATGCTGGTCGTTCGTTCTCTCTCCGGTGTTACCGACTCTCTCGTGGATCACATCAATCTATGGATTACCTTTACCCTTTTAATCCCCTTCCTCCTGTTTCTGCGCCAGATCCTCGGACCGCAGATCAAGACCGTCGTAAATCGACTGCTGATTGCGCTGGTGACTTTGGCGGTGGTAGCGATTACGGCGGATTGTTCGGGGTCGGGGAGAGCTTCGCGTTTTCCGTAAATAACTATCTTGTGCTCGCCATCATTGGCGGTCTGACGGTCAACCTTATCATTCTCCGGTCTCGCGGCTTGGGACAGCTGTGGACCGGGGAATACGCGCTCTCACTATCGGTCTTGCAGTCTTTGGTGCTTTTGTCTGCGCGGCAATCTCGCTGACTTTGGTTTGTGGCGCGGAGGACTGAACGACGTAGTTCTCGGATTCTTGTTTTTCGTCGGCTGCCTTGGCTATGTGGCCGCCCACCGTGATTTCGCTAATGAGCATCGCCTGCTCGCTATAGACAAAGAGCTCGATATCGCTCGCCAGATCCAATCTTCGATTCTCTCTCGCGCAGTGCTCAGCGTCGCTGGCCTGGAGATTACTGCTCGCTATCTCTCTATGAGCGCGATCGTTGGCGATTTCTACGATTTCCCATGCTGGATGGCAGCCAGCTCGGCATTCTCGGTAGACGTCACGGGCTACGGCGTTCCTGCTGCACTCATCGCATCTATGTTGAAGGGCGCTTTTGTCGGTTAGAAGACTCACGCTCAGCATCTCGAACTCGTTCTTGTCGGTCTGAATGAGGCTCTCTGCGGAAAATTCGAGGAGCCGTGACTGCGGTCTATCTGTACGCTGATCTCAATGCAAAAATCATCTGCTACGCTGGCGCGGGACTCCTCCGCTTCTATTCAGCAGCTGTTCGAATGGACGCGCGCGCTGTATCGAGCAAACGGTCTGTTCTTGGCATGTTCCCGAAGCTGTTTACTCATCACTTGAAATCTCGCTGAAACTGGGCGACGCTACGTGCTTTACACCGACGGTTTGCCGAAGCAAAAACGCGCGGACGAAGAGTTTGGCTTTGCGCGCTGCAGCATTTCTTGAATCTCATCCTCTTCTTACGCAGCAGGACTTGCTGACTAAATGCTCGGCGAAATCGCTCGCTGGTCCGCCGATCGTCGGGCTGCTTTCGGAAGATGACTACTCTGATCGTTATGGACTGCCTTATTGAGCTGTCAGATGTTGATTAGGGCGTGGTTTCATGGGTTGACGCACCTAAGCTCGAACTCACACGCTTGAAAACAAAGCTAAAATCGCTGCTAGACGTTTAGCTGATATGCTGCTGGCTGGGTTTTGACAAGTACGCTAAACAGATTGTTCTTGCTGGAAGCTTGTGATCATGCCTGGATGGTGTTGCTCGACGTTTGAACTGGCGCTCTGGATTGCTTTCGAGTTGCCGCAAGTTAGAGTCGATGTCTAGCGCGAGATCTCTACGCGGACTCGTCGGTACTGACGGAAGCTTCGACGTTATTCGGACCAACGTGGCAGAGATAGGTTCTGGCTGGTTAAAATACGTGGCTGGTGCCTAAAGCCTCAGGGGTTTTGGCGCGCGACGCGTTTTCTTGACAGCTTCTTCGGCTCGGCGAGGCGTCTCTGGCTCGGGCCTTAAGGGACTTGAGGATCACTTAAGGTACATAGTCTTCGATCTCTGACGAGAAATTGCTTGGTGAGATGATCTGCGCGAGGAGTGTCGAGGCTGGGAACGTCGGTTTGCAAGTATCGCTCGCGCGCGCTTTGCTCTGCTCTGGGAGTCGACCTCGTGTGCGCCTTTGCTAGGGAAAAGTGCTCTGGCTCGACGGGATGAGTTGATCTTCGCGAATCTTGCTCCTCGGGAAACTGCTTTGGTGAGAGAGATCAGGCCGCCAAAGTGCGCGCAGCGAACGTTTTTGAATATTTTTTTATTGTTTTTTTTTTTGTTGTGATTATTTTGTTGAATTTTTTTTTTTTTTTTTTTTTGTTTTTTTTTTAGTTTTTTTTTTTTTTATTTATTAAGAGATGTTATTTGTTTTTTTTTGATTGTTTTTTGTATTTTTTTATTTTTGTGTGTTATTTGAGATTGATTTTTGTTTTTTTTTATTTGTTTTTTATATTGTTTTGTGCTGTGTAAATTTTAGAAGTATTTATAATTTGTTATTTTATTTTTTTTTTTTTTTTTTTTTTTTTTTTTTTTTTCCCCCCCCCCCCCCCCCCCCCCCCCCCCCCCCCCCCCCCCCCCCCCCCCCCCCCCCCCCCCCCCCCCCCCCCCCCCCCCCCCCCCCCCCCCCCCCCCCCCCCCCCCCCAGGGATGCAACTACAAATCGAAAACCTCTCCAAGCGCTATCCCAACGGGACGCAGGCGTTGCAGAGACGTCTCGCTGTCCATCCCTCAAGGCATGTTCGGACTGCTTGGCCCGAACGGAGCCGGCAAGTCTACGCTGATGCGAACGCTGGCCACGTTGCAGGAAGCCGACAGCGGCAGCGCGCGACTGGACGGCATCGACGTGTTGCGCCAGAAGGACGAAGTCCGCAAGCTGCTCGGCTATCTGCCGCAGGAGTTCGGACTCTATCCCAAGGTCACGGCGGAAAGGCTGCTCTCCCACTTCGCCGAGCTAAAAGGAATCGAGAATGCCAGCGAGCGTCGCGACGTTGTACAGGCGCTGCTGCGGCAGACGAACCTATGGGAGCATCGCAACAAGCCGCTGGGCAGCTACTCCGGTGGCATGAAGCAGCGCTTCGGCATTGCGCAGGCTCTGCTGGGCAATCCCCGGCTCATCATCGTCGACGAGCCCACGCCGGTCTCGATCCCGAGGAGCGCGTGCGCTTTCACAATCTGCTCAGCGCCATCGGCGAGAACGTTGATCGTCATTCTTTCGACCCACATCGTCTCCGACGTGAGCGACCTATGCCGCAACATGGCAATCATCCATCAGGGACGCGTGCACGCCGCGGGCGATCCCACGACACTGGTCGGCGGAACTGAACGGGCGTGTCTGGAAGAAGGCGATCGCGCGCTCCGAAGTGCCGGACTATCAGCAGCGCTTCCGTGTCATCTCGATGCGAGTTGTTTGCGGGCAGAACGCTGCTGCATGTTCGGCAGGACGATTTGCCGGAGCCAGGATTCGAGCCGGTGGTTCCCGATCTGGAAGACCTTTACTTCGCGACGATCCGCGGCTTCACTCGCCAAAGGGCACGGTGCGGCGAACTAAGCCATGCTGATCAACATTTTTCTCTTCGAGCTTCAACAGCGGCTGCGGCGCATCTCGACCTACGTTTACTTCGTTGTATTTGTGGCGCTGGGCTGTCTGTTCACCTTGTTGTCGGGCGGCGCGTTCTGCCGGCGGCAGCGTCGAATTTGGCACCGGCGGCAAGATGCTGATCAACTCGCCGTACGCGCTGAACTCGCATCATCACCTACATCAGTTTCTTCGGCATTGTCATCACCGCAGCGATTGCGGGACAGGCGACTTTATCAGGACATCGATAGCAACTCCACGCCCTTTTTCTACACCGCGCCCATTACCAAGCTCGACTACCTGGGTGGGCGCTTTCTCGCCGCCTTCGCGGTGCAAGTCTCGTCATTTTCGCGAGCGTAGGTCTGGGAGCGTGGGTTGGCACACTCATGCCTTGGATCGATAAGACGCGGCTCGGTCCGCAGATGGCCGCGGCTTATTTTCAGCCTTACATCATTAACGTTCTGGCCTAATCTTCTTTTCCTGACCGCGATCTTCTTCGCTCTGGCGGCGCTGGGGCGCAAGATGCTGCC
Organism: uncultured Acidobacteriota bacterium; assembly: GCA_963795005.1. GTDB lineage: Bacteria > Acidobacteriota > Terriglobia > Acidiferrales > UBA7541 > Palsa-295. The sequence continues at coordinate 35,011 of CAWCGE010000010.1, forward strand.
GGTGTATGTCGCCAGCGTGCTGGTGCTGATGGGCTATTTCGCCGTCGGTCAGCTCTCCGGAACGGCGTTGACGGTGAGCGTGCACGCGGCATTGGCCGATCCGCTGGGCGGCGCGGCCATCGATCGCATCACGCGCTACTGGACGCCCTTCCAGCGCAACACGCAGCTCATCCCGTTGGCAGGGATTCTGCTGGCGAACCGCGCCTTGTGGCTGGGCGTGGGAGCCATCTTCTTCGTCGTTTACCTACGCGAAGATTCTGCCTTCGCTTACCGCGGAGCGAAGCCAGAACGCGGCAGGCGGTCGAAGAGAAGGAACGCTTGGCCTGCGGATGATTCGTTGCCTATCGCGCACCCGACATTTTCGACGGCCGCTTCGCTGCGGCAGCTGCTGTCGCTGACGCGGATCCAATTCATGGACCAGCAGAATTTTTCTTAGTGGGATGAGCTGGCCGGCTGTTCGCTGAACGGTGTCCAGTAGGGCGTCAACAATCCGCATGGGCCATCAGAACGTGGCCCGTTACCGCCCAGATGCTGCTGATGGCCGACGGCTGGCTTTCGGCATATTTGCCGCTGGTGATCATCATTTTCTACTCCGGCGAACTGGTGTGGCGGGAGCGCGACGCGCAACTTAATCAGGTGATGGATGCGCTACCCTTGCAGCGCTGGGTGCTGTTCTGCTCCAAGCTGTTCGCGCTGATGCTGGTGCAGGTCGCTGGTGGTGCTGCTGATCATGGCCTCTGGGCTGGTGGTGCAAATCGCGCAAGGCTATTACCACTTCGAGCTCGGCCTCTACTTCCGCGAACTCTTTCTCAACCGGCTGATCGAGCTCTGGATTCTCTGCGTGCTGGCGATGTTCGTGCAGACGATCGTCAACAACAAATACCTGGGCCACTTTGTGATGGTGCTGTACATCATCGCCACGCTGGCGCTGCCGCCGGCGGGATTTCAGGACTATCTCTATCGCTTCGGACAGACGCCGCAGCTCACCTACTCGGACATGAATGGCTATGGCCCGTATCCTGGCAGCCGCTTTTCTGGTTTCGGATCTACTGGGCGATTGCCGCGGTGCTGCTGGCGATCATGACCAATCTGCCTGTGGGTGCGAGGCACGGAGAGCAACTGGCGTGTGCGGATGAATCTTGCCGCCAGCAGATTTTCGCGACGCGACATGGCGGGCGTGTCTGCGTGTGTTGTATTGATGCTCGGCGTCGGCGGCTACATTTTCTACAACACGCACATCCTGAATCGCTATCGCACGACGTTCAAGATCGACGAAGAGCGCGCCCAATACGAGAAGAAGTACCGCCAATACTGGTCGCTGCCGCAACCGCGTATCACGGATGTGACCGGCGGAAATGGATATCTATCCGGAGAAGCGTTCGCTCTCGGTGCAGCGGCACCATGTGGCTGGAGAACAAGACCGCCTCGGACATCGATCGCATTGCGGTGACGATCTGGCCCAGACGACCTGGCGCCGATGCCGCGTCCCCACATCGAGGTCGAGCAAGCTCAGCTTTGCCGGCGGCCAGACCACACTGATCGAAGACCCGTCGCTCGGCTTTTATCTTTACAAGCTGCCGAAGCCGTTGCCGCCGCACGGCGCCTCCCAGCGGATCGAGCAACGACAATCCGGGATTGGAGAATTCGCGGCCTAATACCGACATCGTGCGTAACGGCACATTCATCAACGACCGTTATTCGCCGTACATCGGCTACGCTCCGGATATCGAATTAACCGACGACAGCACGCGGCACACGCACGGATTCGACAAGGCGCGCCGGCTGCCGATGCTGGACGACATAGCCGCGCGTCAGTACAACAGCGGCAGCTTTGACGCCGACTGGATCAACTTCGAAGCCACGGTCAGCACTACCCCGGACCAGATCGGCATCGCACCGGGGTACCTGCAAAAGGAATGGGTGCAGGATGGCCGCCGCTACTTCCAATACAAGATGGACGCCCCCATCCTGAACCTGTATTCGATCCAGTCGGGCGAGTATTCCGTGCGTCGCGACAAGTGGAACAATGTCAACTTGGAGATCTACTATCACACCGGCCACGAGTTTGATCTCGATACGATGATGGAAAGCATGAAGGAGACGCTGGCGTATTGCTCGGCCAACTACAGCCCATTCCAGTTCCATCAGCTTCGCATCATCGAATTCCCCGGTTACGGCACATTTGCTGAGTCGTTTGCCAACACGATTCCGTATTCGGAGTCGATCGGCTTCATCACTAAAGTCAGCGACAAGCCGGACGCCGTGAATGTGCCGTTTTACGTCACAGCGCACGAGACTGGGCACCAGTGGTGGGGACATCAGGTGATGTCGGCTTACGTGCGGGGTGCGACTTCGATCGACGAGACCATGGCGCAATACACCGCGCTGATGGTTATGAAACACCACTTCGGCGCAGATTCGATGACGAAATTCCTGCGCCTCGAGCTCGATCGATATCTGTCTGGCCGCGGGCAGGAGCGCAACGAAGAGAACCCGCTGTACAAGGTCGATCCCAATCAGGGCTACATTCATTACCGCAAGGGTTCGCTGGTGATGTACCGGCTGGAGGATGACATCGGCGAGAACAACGTGGATGCGGCGATCAGGGAATTTCTGAAGACGTTCGCCTTCAAGGATGGGCCGTATCCCGTATCGCTGCAGCTGGAAGACGACTTCCAGCAGTTCACGCCGCCGCAGAATCAGTACTTGTTTGAAGATCTCTTCCGGACTATTACGCTCTACGATGTTCGTGCTCTCTCCGCCGACTATCTTACGCAGCCCGACGGCAAATACCAGGTTCACTTGACGGTCGAAGCAAAAAAGGTCCACGCCGATGGACGCGGACAGGAGCATTCGATTCCTATCAACGACTGGATCGACATTGGCGTGTTGGACGCCAAGGGAAAATTCCTTTACTTGCAAAAGCAGAAGATCGATCAGGATAAGACCGACTTCACTGTCACGGTCGATAAGCTGCCCGCTAAAGCAGGTATCGATCCCGTGGGCAAGCTCATCACGCGCAATCCCGACGACCACGTGATAGCGGTAAGGAAGCGCTGATTGGCACCATCTAGACGATCGGGCATTCCACGCGCACATTCGATGAACTCGTCGCGGCATTGCAGGTGCACGGGGTTCGCACGCTGGTGGATATTCGCGCGTTCCCCATGTCGAGACGCATGCCGCACATCAGTTGCGAATCGCTAAAATGCACCTGCCTAAAGCGCCGCATTGCCTACATGTGAATGAAGGCGGTGGGCGGCTGGCGGAGAAGGATTCTCAACAACTCGCCGAGTGTCGCGCGCATTACGCCGATTACAGCGGAGTCAAGAAAACTTAGCGCATCGGCTAGCCCATCCTTCGCGGATTACTCCTGCTTAGTCGGCTACCGTCTACTGAGTCCGAGCGAATCACGGGCAAACTGGAAATTGCACCCAAGGGCGTCGATGGCCAAAAGCCGGGGGGGGGTGGGGGGGGGTTTTGGTGGTTGTTTTAATGTTTTATTTTTAAACAAAACTTCACCCCCAAGTCCGCTTCGAGGAAGTTTGTGGTGGCATAGCACTCGCCGGGGATAGATCGCGAGTAACGCGCTTGTGTTTATCGATTCAGACGTGCAGTTACGGAAGTAATGCGGCTATCGGTACCTCTCGGCTATTGCCGCCCACGTCTTCGGACCGCAGGATGAACGGGACGAGCTGTACTACGGCAGGCCCGACGGGAGTAGGGCTGCTTCCCGCACCCGCCCGGCCAAAGGCTGTAATCGAAAACGGGAGCCAGAACGACGATGCAGCAAATTTCGTCGAATGGTTCCAAAAGGATTGGTTGATTCTGTGGCAAGTGCTCAAGCAACCATGCTAGAAATCCCGGTCACGATTCAAGGGGCGAAGCCCGTGGAGGGGACGGACCGACGAGAGCTATTCACCGAGACGACAAAAACAATACTTGTTTTCGAGAACGGCGCGGTGGTGAATCTGGAGTCGAGGGTCTCGCTTGGGCAATGTGTTTTTCTGCGAAACGACCAGTCTGGCAAGGAAATCCTGTGCAAGGTGCTGGAGTGGCGACCCGTCGGCCAGTCGGGCTACACGGATCTGGAATTTACAGCTCAAGATTCGGGATTTTGGGGAGCACATGCGACAACACTCTGCTGCCGGGCAGAAATCCGAGGCGCAAAAAGCAATTGAAGCGCCGGGGGAGGGCCCGGTCACCCCAGTGAGGACGGAATATCGGGCTCCAACCAGCGGAGAAATGCCTGCGACCTTTCTAGAAACTTCTACGACGCCACTCGCGTGTCCTTTACCTTTAACGACAGAGGCGTTGCCCGAGCCTGCAAACGGGGCCGAATGGAGGGATGCCAAAAGCATAGAACTACCGCCCGCGCTGATCGCGGAGGATGCCACACCACAGCCCAAGCAAGAATCCCCCACGCCAAGAACAAACGAGATCGAGCGAGGGGTGTTGTCCGCGGAGGTGCCGGCGTCAGACCAGACCAGCTCCGACACCGCAAGCGTGGCGCGAGAATTTCCAACGCAGGTGTCCCCGATTCCCACGACAAGCGAAATCAGCGCACGGAAGAATCCGATTGCCATCGGAATCGCCGCGTCCGTCTTGATTTCGGTGGTGCTGGGCGGCGTCTGGTACGCAAAGCATAGCTCCTCAATTCACAACAGCGATCGACCCACCGCAGCCTCCGCTCAATCAGGACAACACTCGCTGCACGCCGCAGCACAGCCATCGCAATCAGCGGCTTCCCGTGTTGCCAAAGGCGGGCCGACAACGGCAGGCGGAGGATTGACGAACACGGGCAACTCCAGCGTAAAAGCAGAAGTGCCCGCTCGAGGCAACAATGCCGGAGCTACGCTCGCTCAAGCGGCACAGAAGACTCAGGAGGGGAGCGTCTCGCAAGAGCCCGGAGATGCGGTTGGACAGCATGCGCCTGCGACGACGGAGGACGTTGGGGCCTTACGGGAAAGCAACTCTGTCGCAGATTCCAGCGCGTCAGTCGTTCCCACGGCGGAAGCAACCAGCAGCACACCCAGTTCCGATCCGGCAGCATTGGGGCAGCCTAAACTTCAAAATCCAAATGAACTGAGTACCACGGTAACCGTTCCCGCAAAGATCGTGTCGCAATCTCTACCATCTATTCCGCCGTGGGCGAAGGGCCTCGACATGGACGCGGTCGTGCAACTTGATGCCCTGATCGACGAAAAGGGGAATGTCGCGCAAACAAAACCTTTGTCCGGTCCGCGCGTGCTGCAGCGTGCAGCGGAACAAGCGGTGGCGCTGTGGATATTTGAACCGGCACTGTCGGACGGGAAGCCGACCGCGACGCACATGGTGCTCACCGTTCAGTTTCAGAGGTAGGCAAGTCGCTTAACAACGTATGTTATGATCTGATTGAGCGCTACGAATTCTGCGTGCGGCTTGATTCCCGTTTCCTCTTCGAATTCCCTCTTCGCCGCATCGAACGCAAGCGTTTCTTGTATGTGGCCACCCCTGGCGCCGGTCGCTTGGCTTGACGCTGCCGATCAAGCGCACTAGAATCGCGATCACTACGCCCTCCCCCGCCTGGGCGTTTTAAGCCTTTCCCCACATTTCCGATGGAGACCGATCATGGCTAGTTTGTTACACGTCAGGTTAGCGGCCTTGCCCCGCTTGCTATGGATTGGAACCCTCACAGCATTGACGGTGCTTGCCGGGGTGCTAATAAACTGCAGCGGTTCGGGCTCGGTTATGACGACTGGTGGTGCGGCCACCATTCAGGTGAGCATCACGGACCCGCCGAGCTGCAAGTTTCCCAATGGTGATTTTCAGCACTTCTATGTGACGATTCGTTCGGTGCAGGCGCACACCAGCGCCTCGGCCGATGACAATACTCCGGGATGGCAGGAATTGGCGCCGCAACTCAACAGTCAACCAATGCAGATCGACCTTTTCGCGGCGGGACCGAATGCTTGCCTGCTAACAATGTTGGGATCGAGTACGGCACTTCCCGCCGGTACCTATCAGCAGATCCGCCTGCTCCTGGTCCCGAATGACGGAGGCAGCGGACCGCTCCCGGCCACGAATGCTTGCGTCAATCAAGGCTTTAACTGCGTGGTCCTTGAGGATGGGAGCATTCACGAGCTGCAGCTCTCCAGTCAGGCCAATACCGGCTTAAAAATTCCGCCGGGGCAAATTGAAGGCGGTCCCATAACAGTTGCGGCGGGGCAGGACGTTGACCTCAACATTGATTTCAACGCTTGCGCTTCGATCATCCAGGAAGGTAACGGGAACTTCCGGTTGAAGCCTGTGTTGACGGCCGGACAAGTGAGTACAAACAACACGGGTATCGACGGCCAGGTGGTGGATGCGGCAACTCAGCTGCCCATCGCGGGTGGAACGGTATTGGTCGCACTCGAACAACAGGATGGTTCGCAGCCTGACATCATTTTCATGCAAACGGCTGCCGATTCGGCGGGCAACTTCAATTTCTGCCCACTGCCGACGCCAGCAACATTCGACGTGGTGGTGGTCGCTATTAATGGTGCGGGAGTAGCCTACGACGCGACGGTGGCAGTCGGTGTGCCCGGCGGCACCAATCTAGGTGCGATCCCTTTGACCGCTGAGACGGGAGCTGCCACTGGACCGGCGACGTTTCAGGGATTCGTCACCGCCACAACAGGCTCTGCCGCGGCAACAATCGATGCCTCCGTATCTGCGTTACAGATAATTGCTCTGACCGGCGGGACCAGTCTGGTCGTAACGATTCCGGCGGAGTCCACCTCGGTTTCCAATGTATCCGTGGACTCGAATGCGAATTGTCCGGCGACGGCACCCATCAACACGAATTGCGCTCAGTACACGCTGATTGAGCCGGGAAGCAATCCGAGCGTGGGAATTTTCTCTTCCGGAAAAATCACCTACTCTGCTCCGGCTTCCGGCAACGTGCTGTACTCGGTGGGCGCGAATGCGTTCATACCGATGAGCGGCGGAGCGACGGATTGCACGCCGCCGTCGCAGACCATCAGCGTGGACGCGAACGGAAACCCGTTGAAAGTGAGCCCCGGCACCACTGTTACGCCAAAGGAAATTGATTTCACAGGCTGTTCGTAGCGCGATCCGTGGCCGATGACTGCAGGTCCCCGGAGAACCCTCGCATTGGGCGAATCGCGTTGAACATTTCGCGCAGATTCAAGATGCCGATGAGGCCAGGAGCAGGACCCGACCAGACCCCCGATCAAATTAATTAGCCCTGCGTGGGCGAGGTCTGAAAACCCACGACCTGCCAACCCTGAATTTGATTTGGAGATAGCGAGATTTAGTTCTTCCTGAACCGCAACCCGCATCGCCCGCAATCGCAAAGCCGATCTATTTTTGTTTCTTTGCTGTAGGCTTTTTCGCTTTTGCCCACCTTGCAATAGCCGCTTTGCGAGCGCTTTCGCTTCGCTGTTCGGGTGTGAGTTTGGCAGCCCTATTTCGACCTCCTTTTGGGCCACCCATTTTGCCGAGTGCCACTGCGTTCGGATTCTTTTCGCGCATTCAATCTTATATGCTCACAACTACCTAAAAAATCAAGGGAAAATAACTTGACAATGCGTAGGCGCTCACGCATAGTAAACTAGTGTGCGTGAGCGCCTACGCATCTTTATTGGAGAGAGATATGAAAAAGACGAGTAGGACACTCCAGGCGAACTTGAAACTAGCGCGGTCGATTTGGGGGCCGCTGTCGAGAACTGCCAGGCAGGGACTTGCAGAACTTCTGGAGAGATTTGCTTTTTCAGTTGCTCTAGGCGACATCCAATATCTCGACCGACGATGGTACGTCAACCATGGGGGGCTACTTCGTCTTGCTAGTCGCCGCCAGTGCACCGGGATACGAGTTTCTCCGTCCCGTGGTCTGTGCGAACCAAAGAGCGGTAGGTGGGTTTTCAAGGCGACTGTGTTTAGGTCGCATGACTCTAGAGGCTTTGTAGGATTCGGCGACGCCGATCCTTCGAACGTTTCTTCCATGGTGCGGGGCTCCGAAATGCGTGTGGCCGAAACTCGTGCCGTGAATCGTGCGTTGCGCAAGGCGTACGGCATCGGACTCTGCTCTGTCGAAGAACTGGGGTCGTTTTCCGTTCCCCAAACCCCACTCGCCGCGTCGCCTCAAGGCAACGGGTCCTGCGGTTCAAACGGTTCGAACAACGGCCATCCTAGCCTCCGAGATCAGCTCTGTCTCCTTATTCGAAAGTACGAGCTCGATCCCAACCTAGTGAAGCGCTACGCAGCGGATTTTTGTGGCACGGAAACTCTCCGCGACGCCAGCCGTGACCTCGTCGAGGCTTTCGTTTCCACTGTGGCCGAAGAAGCCGCCAAAGATCGGTCGGCATTGATCTGCAAGTTGAACAGCTACAGCCAGCCCACGGAGGTGAAGTCATGAAACGACATTTTCCCGGTTTACATGCGGAGGCGGCGCGCAAGGACGACTTCTTGGAAGGCATCTTCCTCGTGCGGGTGGACCGCGCCTATTACCGCTGGCATCCCCAAAAACCCTTTTTCATCCTCAGCTTCACGGTCCTTGCACCTCAGGACTTCGCCTCCCGCAAGATTGCCGGCCGACTCTATTGCACCGAGAAGTCCCTCTGGAAACTGAATTGGTTCCTGCGGGATTTCGGCTATGACCCCGATCTGCTCGGCAGGGACGAGGTGGACGAAAAAGCTCTTCTCGGTCTCACGGGCATTCTGCGAACCACCCGCAAGTCCTTCGCTGGGCGAACGTTCCTCAACCTCGAAGCGTTTGCACCGTCCAGCGAATGGGAGTTCATGTCCAAGGATGCGAGCGAAGGGGTGCTGCCGGGAGGCTCCGATGACCTACAGCTTCACGCAGATTAACCAATACCTGCGCTGCCCGCGGCAGTATCGCTACCGATACCTTGATGGTTGGCGCGAAACGTGAAGACAAGGCCTCCATGATGTTCGGGCGCTCCTTTGAGACAGCTTTGGCTGCCTATTTCACTCGGGAAGATCGCAACGGCAACGTTCTTCCAGGAATGGCGCAAATACCAGGACGCCTCCCTGGCATATGCGAAGAATGACTGCTGGGACCGGCTCTATCACCAAGGCATTCACCTGCTCGAGCGGTTTGCCCAGGATGATCGCGTGCAGATTCGACATCCGAAGCAGAATCTCCAGGTGAAACTGACGCGTTCCCTTCCTTGTGGTGGCGATTTCGTATCGTACATTGATGCGATCGGTGAAGTGGACGGGACGAAATGCATCATCGATTGGAAAACGACGACATCCCGATACGCCGAACAGCCGGAGGGTCTGTTGGCCCTCGATCCACAGCTGATTTGCTATTCCTGGATGGCCGGAATCTCCGATGTTGCCCTGGTTGTCTTTGTTCGAAAGACCGCACCGGAGATCCAGTATCTGAAGACATCCATTGATGAACAGCAGCGCCGGGAGTTTGGCCAGCTGGTGGAGACCACCGTCAATCAGATCGAAGCGGGCCAATTCCTGCCGCACAGCGGAATTCGTTTCCCGCAAAACGGCTGTGTGAGCTGCCCGCATCTGGGGATCTGCCTGGGGGATCAGCAGTTGATGGATGCCAAACTCATTCGCCGTCCGGGAGCGAGCGACCTTGATTGGATTGACCAATTTGAGGACTAGCGGGCCGCCACCGATGGCTCCCAAACTGAACCGCCGCCGGGCTCTGTTTGTGCTGGGAAGGATTGATGAGATCTTGTCCTGGGAACGGGCAACGGAGCAGGAGCGAGACACGCGGTTTGTGGAGCTCGGCCGCTATCTCTGTGAGACCCGCGCCGGACAATACTGGCGGGTGGACAATCTGAAGTCCTTTGACGAGTTTTTGGAGAAGAAATTTCCCGAGTCGCGACGGAAGGCCTATTACCTGATGGCGATTCACGAGCAGCTGCCGCGGCAGACCCATCACGAATTGAAACAGGTCGGCTGGACGAAGGCAGCGGAGTTAGCCAAGGTTGCTCGCCGGGATGGACAGCAATTCGATTGTGCAACCTGGTTGCACAAAGCGCAGGAGCTACCGAAGGAGGAGTTCAAGCGAGAAGTGGAGCGACATCTGACCGGCCAGGAAACTGAGCCTTGGGAGATGCTTTATTTCAAGGTGTACAAGAGCCAGCTACCGGTGATCGAGCAGGCGCTCGAAACCGCTTCGTTGATGCTTGGAGGGCAAAAGGCGCGCGGCTATTGTTTGGAGATGATCTGCGCTGATTTTCTCGCGGGTGCAAGCCTACACGATTCCGGCGACGCTGAATCCCTTCTCGTAGCGCTCAGTCGAACTTACCTGCTGCTGCCGACCTCACAACGGCGGGAGTTCTTGCTACGGATCCCGAAGGCGTCATGAATTCATCAGGCTCAAGACGGCCCAGGCGTCGCTTGCCCCGGGATTCTTACCGGGAGCTTTGTCAGCAAGTGCTCCAGCGCGATGATTGGCGATGCCAACGATGCGGAAGTTCCCGCGATCTAGAGGTTCATCATCTGCAGCCGCGAAGCCATCTGGGAGGCGATATGGAAGAAAATCTCATCACCCTTTGCAACGCATGCCACCGAGAAATCCATTTCCGTTCCCGGACTATTGTGTGGTGACTTGTGAGCGCACACCGCTATTTTCGCGAGGTCCTACTTTGGTTCGATGGCGCGCAGTCGAAAGGTCTCTGAACGTTTCAGTCCGCGACCCACAGAATCATCTTCATCCACTTTACTCTTTTGGCTTGCTCGGATCGTTTGCAACCGAATTGTCGCCGTGTAGTACTGGCCCTGCGGTCGTTTGAAGAACCAGATGCGGGATCAAAGGACTGATGAGAAGGTCTTGCCGTTTTCGGCTCGTTACGAGCGGGTTAGGTTTACTTTTCATCAGGTCGACCTGGCTCGTCCAAGGATTCAGTTCGATGCGGGAACCCATAGGAAGCACCGTAATTGACTGTTCTTTGTTCGCAGCGGTAGAAAGTGCGACCGCTGACAGGTGATCGGCGATTGGTGCCTGACTTGCGACATGCGGGCTGATCAAGCTCGGCAGTGATTGGGCTTGAGATCCAATCATCTGCATGAACAGGACTGAATTCCCCAGCTTGTCCTTGTAAGGTGACCCTTGCAAGAGTTGAATCGCTCTCGCATTTGCTGCTTCTTCGACACCGGCGTTGATCGGAAAGCCGAAATGATTGAAGCGATCCTTGATCATAAATACGCTCCAATCCCTCACGGCCCATTGGTCCGAAAGCGTCTTTCCAGACAAGATATGCGCTAGCTCATGCGCGAGTATCATTGCCAAACTGGCCTCATCGGGCAACACGTCGAGCAATCCGCGGCTGACTAAGATCGTGTGGCCGATGGTGAAGGATTCCAGGGTTGAAGTCAGTAACACCCGACAGGCGACGTCGGGCTCGATGTCCAGGTTGTTGCTGACCGCGAGATTGTTCGCGATCGTGTAAAGAACTTTGTCAACACCTCCGGTCGGAGCTAAAAGGCCAGCCGCCTGGAGACGGTCCAGTCCGACTTCTTCGTTCTCGTGCCCCGGGGCCGCTTGGCTCTCGGCGGCCGAGCGGTCTTCCGCAGTTGAGTTGTTTGGGCCATACCCCCAGAACAGAGTTTGGGCTTGGAAAAGAATGTTATTGGAAAGCTTATTGCTCACATCCGATTCGGCGCTGTAGACGTAGGTCGGCACCCAAACGTGCGGCACCACCTTCATGCGCCAACTATCAAAATGCAATCGATAGGCTTTGGAATGTTCGGCAGAAGAGTTCGTGCCGTTGAAACGCACGATCGTATAATCTTGATCTTCGACCCAGATTCTGCCCAGGAAATGGTCACCCCCTTTTTCTTCAAGAGGCGATACATCAAAGACGAAGCAGCGAACTTCACCGAGCAACTCACGTCGCACATAATCAAAGCGATAATGCTGGCGGTCGAAGCCGTTTGAATCCACATAGATCAAACTCAGAAAACCATCTGCAATAGTCTCCTTATTGAAGAGCCTGCTGAGACCTTCCTGTTTGACTGACTTAGACCTTTCTTTTTTATCGACTTCCGATGGACGTTGCACCGTTCCTTCACTAAGCATCATTCTACCCAGAAAGTAGTGATCCGTGATCGGCGGCGTGCCGAGTTCTTGGCCTGCACGCATATCCTGCACATACGTCTCAATAATCGGATGGTACTGCCGCAAGATCTTAGCTTCCTCGCTCTCGCGTTGCACAATCCGGTCAACCACCTGATCTACGCTAAGCTGCTGGGCCCAGGTGACATTTGCCCGCAGAGCTGTGAGAAGTGCCGCGAAGATCAAAATCCGCGATAGGATGCGCATAGTTCCCCCGAAGAGATCTTAGAGAAACGATACTCGCATTTTCGTTCAGTTGGGCTTTAGGTGCGCAGCGTGCTGTCGTTTCGGGTAATAGGACCTAGCCGCTTCGTTGATGCTCGGTGGTCAAAAGGTGCGTGTGGTTATTGTCTGGAGATGATCTGCGCTGATTTTCTGGCCGGTGCAAGCCTGCACGATTCCGGCAACCCTGAATCGCTTCTCTTGGCGCTCAGTCGAACCTACCTGCTGCTCCCGACCTCACACAGACAGGAGTTCTTGCTACGGATCCCGAAAGCGTCATGAATTCTCCCGTCTCAAGACAGCCCAGACGTCGCTTGGACCCGGTTTCTTACCAAGAGCTTTGTCAGCAAGTGCTTCAGCGCGATAGCTGGCGATGCCAACAATGCGGAAGTTCCAAAGATCTTCAGGTACATCATCTGCAGACGCGAAGCCATCTGGGAGGCGCTGTAAATCTCATCATCGAGAAATCCATCTCCGTGCCCAGACCATTGCGCGGTTCCAACTGCGAGCTCAGGATGCTGTTTTTCGCGAGGTCCTACTTTGGTTCGATGACGCTTAGTCCTCTATCTGGGCGAAGGGGCTTATTGTTTCCTTTCACCGGCAACGAGCCCTGCCCGTTTGCTGCCGCGCACAGGACCATCATTTTTGGCGCCGCGCTTGACTCGGGTTTCGCTACGCAGGGACTAGGAGAGCTTCTAAAATCAGCGTTGTTTCCACCGGCTCTTTCTCTGTACTATCGGACAGTTGTTCGTTACCGCCGAGTACTCGACATCGACAGGCACTCGAGCGACCCAAATGGAGAGAGAAATGAACAGAAGGGCGCGATTTCTATTGCTCGTGCCCGCCGTGATAGCCGTTTCGCTTCTGGCTGGGCCGGCGTCGGCCAATACGGCGAGCCTGAAGTGTAATTCCCACCGCGATCAAATCTGGGTCTACGGTTCCCTAAATACCTTTGACGTTGAAGCCAAACTGAAATGTGGAGAAGAAGTCGAAATTGTTGGGCGCGTTCAGGACTACGTCAAGATTCGCGCGCAAAACGGAGTAGAGGGCTACGTGCCGGAGGATGACTTCGCTAATCTGCCACCTGCGGCAATTCACCCGGACCCGACTCACGACGTTGGCTTAGTCGCGAAGCAGGTCCAGGAAAAGGAAATTGCCAAGGCGGCGGCTATTGATGTTTTTCCCGCTCCTGCTGATTCGGGGCATGCAGAAGTCTCGACAACTTCTGGCTCAGTCACTATAGCTCCGGCGGACGACACGACTGGGAAAAAACTGCCTTCGAACGGCTCCGTCGCACCGTTCACCGCTTTCGCCGAAATGAATCCGGCGCCGGCATCTCGACCAGTCAAGGAAACTGAGACACCTGCCGCTCCGCCAACCGTCGCAGGCCCATCTTCATCGCCGCGCATATTGGTCGCGGATGCGACAGCCGCCAGAATTGTCAATCGGCCGACCGATTCGGCAGCGCGGACCGGTGTTTCCGATGAAATTTCCGATCTGCAGCCGAGGAGTGACAGTGCGGACCTTGCCTGCCAGAAGTATTTTTCCGCATACGGCTTGACGCCCAGCCAGATGAAATGGATTGCCCAAAATAGGAAAAGGCTGTTCTCCCACGTATGTCCGGCTCCCGATCCTTCCAAAGTAGATTTCGTGATTATCTTTACCCATGACGTTGATTTCTTTAGCACGACGATGCCCGAGCCGGTGCACAAGAGCAACGGGTTTTCGGATTTCACGCCAATGACACCAATCGACACGGCGCTCGTATCTGAATCCGAAGCGGATAAAGCACGCCGCGAATATGTCTGGATATTTCAATTCGCGAAAGGTACTTTCGATCCGGCGAGTTTTTCTCCCCGCCGCGAGTATCAATTCTCGAAGATGGAAACAAACTCCCTGGGTTCGAAGGCGGATCTCAAGGCGGTCGAAGACGCTTTCCGGTTTGTAGCAGCCGCAAACCAGTGAGATTCAACTGGAGAGAGCGGAGTTTGGTTCGTCGTGGGCCGAGACGCGCGCGTCTACGTGTCCCAAGACACTTGTGGCGTCACCGTAATCGTGTCGCACAATAGTCTGCGAGAGACCAGCTTCAAATTCGCCTGTGATCGCGAACTGTCGTGCCGAAAGCGATCGCGGAAAGCAGCCATGTGTTCGAAGCGGATTCCTTCGTTCGTAAATTTTTCCGCGCTGATGTAAGTGAGCCGCATAGCCGGATTGCGACGCTTGAACGAGTGGCCGATGGCCTGCATCAAGTGCGTCTTGTCGAGTCCCACACCACCGTATAGGAAGAGCGGGTTGTAGGGGCGGAATCATGCGCTCGCAGCCTTGCTGTGGCTGTGTTCTGGATGTTTGCACTGTTCAACCCGGTACCTTTTATCTGGGTTTTCCCGAGAAGCGCTCACGATAAAACGATCGGCAGCAATTTTCGACTCAAAACAGCCCTGAAATTGCTTCCCGCGTTCCCCTATGTGTGAGTCCCAACCAGAGACGTCCCATCTTTCGCTCATGTGATCACCTCTGCGCTGCGCGCGCGCCCCATCCGCCGACTGCTTTGCTTTCAACCTACCGGAACCGCGGTGGGGATAAATCGGAATATTGATTGCTTCGAATATTTCTGCTTCGCTCAGGCCCGTTTTTCGGGCGGCATTGATCGCGAGCAGTACCACTTCCAATGCCTGAGCTTGTTTTCTTGTCATGCCTACCTTCGGTGGCCGGAGCGAAGCTAGTATCGGCTTGGCGCGTCAATCGGGTCAAGCGACAAAAACGAACTGCGAATGAAATAAATTTCCGCGCCACATTTTCCACGAAGTTTGACGCAGTTGAGTCATTCTCTTCTTACCGCCAGGGTCGAGATAGGGCGGGCCCAGGGAAGGCAGTCACGAAATTCGTAGCCGGTCAAGATGAGCTTGAGTAAAGGACGTAGTCGCTCGAGTCCCGTCGCAGAAAATCCAACCAGGCCTCGGAAAGCGGGGGTTTTTCGATTAAAACTGGGTGGCGAGCCTTCCGTTGTTAACAGGTATCCTTGCGCAAACTGCAAGAGTGCAACCCCGGCTGCAACATCCCACTCGTTCTTGTGCACCAACGTCCAAGTGGCATCGGCCTTGCCAGCTGCAACGAGGGCAAGTTTGTAAGCTACCGACCCCACGGCCAGGATCTGAAACGGACCTTGGCTAAATCGCTCCCATTCACCGCGTTGCACTTCACTACGGCTCGCAAGGACGAGCGGTTCGCCCGACAAAGTTTTCCTTTCAACATGAGTCCGCCGTTGACGGCAGACGACCCCGATTTCGCGCGATCCGTATATGAGTTCGTCGGTCTGAGGATTCAATATTCCCGCAGCAACAAGTCCGCCATCTTCCATCAAAGCGATCGAAATACACCATTCTGGTATCCGTGCGATATATTCTCTTGTTCCATCAAGCGGATCGACCAGCCAAATCCGCGAACACCGCAATCGATCCTCATTATCGACAGTTTCTTCGGAAAGCCAGCCATCTCCGTCTTCTACCAGCATTTCAAACAATAGCCGATTCACTTGGCGCTCTGCGTTCGTGACAGCGTCACCGCCGCTCTTCTTGTATACGCGCACATTTTTCATCGATCTCGACCGATAGATTTTGCCACTTGCGTCTAACGCAGCCACAATTCTGTCCAGATCTCTCTGAATTCTCGTATTTTGTGTTCTGTTCATCCCTTTTTAGAAAGTCACCTTTTTCTAATGAACCGAAGCGCTGGAGCACCGATTGACCCGGAACAAAAATAAGTCAAAACAATATGGTCCGTAACCACGTCACTTGAACCGTAGCAGCGTTGTTCCTGACGAGCGAGACCGAAGCAGTATAAATCTTAACCGTAAGTTCTCTGTTTCGCTTCGAAGAGCGCGATCCAAGGGGGGCCATCTTTGTTTATCGAAGCACGGCTAACCGAAGAAAATTAGATCCCAGCACGTTTAATAAGGTTACCGCGGTCGACCGTGACTGAGAGGGCCGAGGGCTTCAACTGCACCAAAATACTGCAGAACTAGCGCGGGCAATCGCTTACTTCTGTTCGCAACCAGCGCTTTGTACTGAAGAAGGCTCCGAGAACGAGTGCTGTACCATTTCTTGCGCTCGTGCTCACACATTACATCCGATCTTTATTCCTTCTGACCGGCGATGAACTTGAAAGCGGCGTCAACTGCACGATCACTCGCGTGGGCGCCAGATTCGACCTCTGAGTAATCAGGTTTCGCATTTGGGGGGAAATGCGCGGGTTCAAAGCTGCCTCTTTTGACTCGAAAAACCCACACGTACTCGCGCTTGTACTTTGCCGACGGCTGGTTCTTATCCAAGGGTACGATAGCCATCCAGTCTGAAAAACCTGAACCCGCTGAATGGACAGGTACCGGCATGGTGTAGCTATAGTAGTCGACATCATGCGTAAAAATTGCAACGAAATCGACACTCACTGGCGAAGGGGCCGGGCAGATGCCTTGAAACTTCTTCCAATTGCTTTCTATTCGCTGATATTGAGCTAGCGAAACGCCATAGGCGGAAATGTACGAGGAACAGTGCGAATCCGCAATTCGGCTTTCCGACGGCGAACTCACCGTAACAGCAGCTTGGCGGGCGGGGCACGACCAGCTGTTGCTCGAAACAGACACAAAGCACGCAATAAGTAGCAGAAGATATTGTGGCTTGGTGCCCATCTGATTTTTCCTCACGGTCGGCGCATTCAGTATATGGCGTATCGGCGTTTTCGGTCGTGGTCAAACCCAGTTTGTTGCATCCTGGCCTTCCGTCCCAATCGAGAGCACGGCAATTCACGCGCCGAAGTGTAAGTGCCGTGCTTTCAATGAAGTGCCTTCCCCCGGACGCCATTGCTATGGAAACCATGGAACTTCGCTTCCAAAGCGCTCGCAGGACATTCCGCGCCGCGATTCTCTCAAAGATCCACGACTATCGCTTGGAGATGATTTGCGGCGACCTTCTGGCAAGGAGCCCAACTCGAAGGCAGCATGAAACCATCCCATAAGCGATGACCACCTATCGTGAAACCGGGAATTTCGCGGATCAAGCTGAAGAGACGTTACGTTAGATACTCAAGAGAAAGAGGTCGTTGAACCATGGTATGGCGGTCCTTTGGACGGCGGCTCATTGCAGACTGAAAGTTAATCACCTTCCTTTGCAGATGTAGGACACGTCGTCGGTAACGGCTTGCCGTGGAGTAGCATCTGAGGCACTCGGCTAGTTTCAACCAACTTCGACCGCGATCGTCTTCGACCCGAAAGGATTCGGGATCGGCGGCTTAACCGCTCGCGACAGGGCGGATCCCAACGCGGCCGCCGCTCGGTGCGCCTGTAGTGTCATTTTCGACAGCAGCCTCTTTACTTGCTTACCTCCCACGAGTGCGGCTTGGCTACGATGAATCCACAAGGTTCCGGCCTTGACCTAACAGCTAGCGCCCTTTGGTTGATGCCGAACAGTTCTGTCCCGGAGGCAAGCCTAATGAAACAACAGTTCATCGTGGAGCGGGCCGAAAACCGTGTCGGAATGAAGCTGACGGCGATACTTATTGGCAGACACGGCGAGTTGGGAGTGGAAAAGGCATTCACGGAAAACATCAGTTCCCGTGGCGTCCGTGTTATTTCAACGAGCGAATGTTTTATCGACGACACAATTCTGTTTTCCTTACCAGCCGGCCACTTTACGTCCGCGGCGCGGGTCGTCTATTGCGACGCTTTGGGTCAGGGAGGATTTAGAACGGGCTTGGAATTCGTCGGGTCGAGCGAACCCTTGGAGATCTCAAAGATGAATTGGTTGTTCGCGCCTGTCCTTTCTCTGTACTATTGGGCAGGTGTTCGCTTGGCCCAAGGTACTGAAGACTGCTCTGACAAGATTCTCGACCCAGGGAAAGAGAGGGAGACATGGGCAGCGGAGCGAGGTTATTTTTGGTCACGATTGGTGCGTTGGCCGTTTCGCTCTTGGCTGGGTCTGCGTCGGGCGCGTTGAGGGCGAGGTCAAGATTCGTGCTCAAAACGGACTCGAGGGTTACGTCCCTGATGCTACCTTCGCCGATCTTCCGCCCGTGGAAATTCACCCAGACCCGACGCATGACGTTGGCTTAGTCGGGAAGTAGGTCCAAGCGAAGGAAATCGCGAAAGCAACTGCGAGTGCTGCCTTTCCTGCTCAGAGCACGACCGAAAAAGGCTGCCTTCCAACGGCTCCGTCGGACCGTTCACTGGTTTCGCCGAAATGAATCCGGCACCGGATTCTTGGAAGTCTCAAGACGATCGAAGGCGCTTTCCGATTTGTAGCGTCCGCGAACCACTGAAATTCAACCGGAGATAGTGGGGTTTCGTTCTTGGTGAGCCGAAACTCGCGCGTCTACCTTTACAGCGCCGGGTCTTTTGTAGCTTCATCGTAAGCGTGTCGCACGGTGGATGCCGAGAAACCGGCTTCCAATTCTGTCTTTGATTGCAAATCATCGTGGTCCCGCTACATGGTTCAGTCCAGAGCTGTCGGTTTCAACGCTCGTTCCGGCGCTGCATCTCGGGGTTGATATTTCCGGACGGTCCCTTAGCGCCCGCGAGGCACCTTGCACCAACTCGACGAGTCCGCACGCTTTCGCTCGCCGACCATCTACCGGCCGTTTCCCTATTGCCGTGCTTCATGATCGTCTTACGGAGGGTTGTGCTATCGTTAGATACTCAAGAGAAAAAGGTCGTCGAGCCATGGTATGGTACGTTTGTCCTTTCGACGGACCATGGCACATTGTGGCCATACTTTTTTCGAACATTCAGATGCTGTTCAACTTTTAACCGGGTAATACTGGAACTTTCGGATGTTCGGCAGCGAACGTATTTATCCGGCTTTGGACGGGGTGAGGACGGCTGGGAGGCGCAAACCCAGTGGTGAGAAACAAAATCGGCCTTTTCAGCTCTGTTTCAATGCTTCTTTGAAGGCCGATTTCCAAGGGTCGCATGTTCGTTCAGACAGTGGCCTGGTTCTCGTGCGAGAATCGGATGAGCGGTTGGGACGCAGTGAACTTATCGGACGACACCGACACTTGCGGGAAGAACACGCCGTCGCCGCTCGCGGACTTATTGCCCCAGTCGGTGTAGAGCCGTTTGGCGGGAGATCAAGACTTGAACGATGCGGTACACCTTCCCCAAGGCACTGCGGCTCATCGGTTCGAAAAAGATCTGGGAGTGTGGCGCAGCCCGGGGACTGATCACTCAGCGGAAGCCATCGATTCCTTGCAGCGGGTGGTGCTGAACATGGACGGCGCCGAGATCCCGGTCTACGGACAATAGGAGCACAGCGGCTACAACGGCCATTTCGAGTTCCCTTGCTCTAACCCCCACCTGCTATTCATTGGCGAGGAGGACTGTCTAGCCGCCACGAGAATCGATCATGAGCCTGCCGAGACAAACTCTGAAGGAAGTTGACCATGACGGAAGGGTAAGACCATTGGATCAGTGGAGCCCGATGCAGGTACTTCAAAAGCTCCTCAGACAAGCGCGAAAATCCCCGCGCGAACAATCGAAGCGCATCCGCTACCGTTTGAAAGAAATGGATTGGTACTGGAAAATCCATAGTCCGGGGAACGACAGAACAGCTTATGTTGTTGGACTGTTTGGCGGCGGACGCTGGTATATTAATGAACTGATGCTGCGCAACATTGGAAAAAGGGCGATGTATTTTAGGGATGGGATCCGCTTTCATCCAGGTCCGACATCTATGATCTACAGCGGCCATGCCACAATCAGACATGTTTCTCGCGCTCAGGCGTTGCCAGCAGTAACCAGCCGTGTATTGGAAGCGGTCAGATCGGGATTTGCCGATTTGATTTTTATCTATCGTCATCCCCTCGATTCGTTGCTGACAAATTGGGTTTGGTGGCGGACATACATTCGCCACAACATCATGGTTTCTGGTATCTCGCAGGTTTATAAGAACACGGACGATCTATATGCCGATTTGGAGCGGAATTTTATTGAATTCAAGGCCTTTGCCGAAGGCGACCCTGATTTTTTCACGGCCCTGCCAGGTCCGCGATTTTTGTCATTCCCGGAATTTGTTGAGGAAACGGAGCTCTATCTCCAATCCGCCACGCTCACGTTGCGGCTTGAGGACTTCATGATCGATCCGCTCAAGGAGTTTTCCAAGATCGCTCGCGTCATGTCGGTGGATCTTGATTTGAGCCGTTTATGTGTAGCCCCTCCGAGAAGCAGGCCTTATGGTTATTTGGCTGCTAAAGAAAAAGTTCCTCGATTCAGAAGCTTCATCAATGATCTGCATGCGGAGACAAAAAGACGAATTGAGAAAATCGGCTATGATGCGGGGGGCTAAGTCGAGTAGTTTTTGGATTACTAGACTATCTGGGTTGAATTCAGCCGGCACGTGTTTCATTCATTGCTGACAGCGTGCGGCCCTACATCACGGTCTCGATAAATGCAAAGCTCGGAATGACGGCACCGGCCGAACGGATCGATCGCTGTCATCCTGCCGTCGGCTCTCTGCCGGGTAGCGCATCCTCGAGCACGAGTTCCCCCTCCCGTACCATGTTCTGGTACAGCGCCACGTCCTCCGGATTGTCGATTTCGCCCCACTGGCCATCGGTGCCGAAAGTGCTGATGGGGAGCTCTTTGTCGGTTAACAGTCGGCGCAGCAATCCGGTGACATCGAGGCGATCGCAGATCGCTTTGTCGAGTGTACTGAGCAGCCTCTCGACGTCACTCCATGCCGGTGGCGTGAATTTCAAGAGGCCCATATATTGCCCCTCGATATCTTCGATCTGCGTCGTCTTGCCGCCGATCTCCAGCAACTGGCCCGCGGCATTGATCCGGAAGGTTTCGGCGTCGGCCAAAGGATCGGCGAAACGCCGCGTCCACAGACGGCGCCAGGCCCGGTCGTAACTGATGACCAGCTGGCCTGGAGCGTCGGCCAGACCGCGCACCAACTCGCTGCGGTAGAAGATATCGGCGTAGCTTACGATGACCGACCCCGAGCGCAGCCAAGGAGCAGCCGCCGCGAGCGACATCACCATATTGGTTTCGGCCCACCGTTCGTTGGCGAAATAGGAGAGGCCGGGAACATCGATCATCTCGGCGCGATAGCCGCGGACAACCCCAATCTCGTCCACTCCTCCGCGTCGGAGCGCCGCCGTCTGACGCTCAATTAGCGGTCGGCCATTGAGGTCGACCAAACACTTCGGCCGGTCGTCGCCGAGCTGCCCCATGCGACTACCGCGACCAGCGGCAAGGATCAAGCCGCGCATCACCCCACCTTGAAGACGCGACGGAACAGTGCGACGTCGGCCGCCGCGAATGGGTCCATTCGCTCAGGATGCCACATGATCCCGGTCGTCGAGCGGGCCGCATGCCGGATCGCCTTTACGACACCGTCATCAGCGACCGCCCAGATGTCAAGCGGCGGTCGTGATTCGAAGGCGGCGAAACGATGATAGCTGTTGACCTCTGTGGGCTCGCCCTCGATGCGAATTACCTGGTGTCGTGCCACATGGCCCTCGACGCGATGCAGCGCAACGCTGCTGCACCACCTGCATCCCCCGACAGACGCCAAGCACGGGCAGCCCGCCTGACTCTGCCACGTCAAGAAGCGCATTCTCGGTAGCGTCCCGTTCCGGCGCATCGCCACCCAGAGCGGCGAGGTCGTTCCCGCCCGTCAACACCAACCCGGCAACGTCTGTGTCTGCGCACAGCGCCACGGCCACCTCGATAACGTTCGGAAGCACCAGCGACATCAGTCCGCACGCTGCCAGGAATCGTGGCCACGCCTGATCGAGACAATCACGGCGCTCGCCATACTCCGGCACTACTGACACCCTCTGGGTAATTGCGACTTTCTTCATGCGATGTCTAAAGCGGTCTGCTTTGTACCGTCCAGGAACAGTTGTTTTTGGCATTTTCCATGCAAAACTTCCTTCAATCGATTTCGTAGCCGAGAAGTGGCCACTTGTGTTGATAATGTTTGTCGGATCCTCTCTTCTAGATCCATACGAGTAAGTTGAAATCGAGGATTTGATGATGGACTCTATCCGTTGTTGAACCGGATCGTCCAAATCACGATGATTCCACATGCAGGCAAACCAGCCTTTGGGGACAAGTATTCTGGAAACCTCGGATAGGGCAAGGCTTTGCTCAACTACATTGAATGAGCTGCCGAAAAAAACGGCGTAAACACTGCTTGTCGGCAATCCTGTTGCTTCACCTGTGCCAACAGACCAGGTCGCTGATTTGCCCTTAGTATTTTGGATTCCAATTGTTCGCATCGCATCGTTTGGCTCGACGGAGCTGACCGTTAATCCGTGCTTGAGCAGCTCCTTTGTGAGCTTGCCCGTGCCTGCACCAATATCGGCTACGGACTTAGAAGGGGCGCAGCCAATTGCCTTTAGCAAATTCCTAATCGCATCGCCGGAGTAGTCGGCTCTCTTGTCGTAATGAGAAGCGTGCTCGGTGTAATCCCAACTTACTTTGGGAGCAGAAGTGGCGTTGACCATGGATTTCCTCCGTCAGTCTACTGCTCGATGATTGTGTTTACGCGTTGGGTGATGGCGAGCGTTTCATGCGATGACCAAGACCTTCTGGTTCGTGCAATCGAGGCACAGCTTGCGCGCCGTCCGCCATCGCTGGAACAGGGCTTCGCCGGCGCCGATTACCGCGGGCATGCCGAGTTCTCCGGCACGGATGGCCATGTGCGAATTGGCGCCGCCAAACTGGGTAACGAATCCACTGATACCACGAGTAAAGATCCAGTCAAAGCCGGGGTCCGCGCTTGGCACGAAAAGAATCCGTCCAGCGAAGCTCTCTGGCGGGTCGCTAAACGAGGCGACCGGTGCCGTGACGCTTTTTCGCGTAATGAAATTTGGCTGGCTCGGGGGAAGGTGAAAGGCGAACACGTCATCGGGCGACGCGATGATCGGCGGAAGCACGAGATTGCGCGTGAGCGCGTGACGTTCTCTGCCACGCGCGACACTCTCCAGCAACACCTCGCGCACCGGAGCGCTTTCGCTATAGAGCGTGCGGATGGCGTCATAGTCCAGAAATGCACAATCCTCCGCCGAAAGACCATGATCCTGGCCCAGCTGCCTGATTAGCGACAGAGCGTCGCTCAAGCTCCGCGTGAACACGAACTTCGCGTATTCGCGGCCCTCAATGCCGCCCTTGATGAACTCGATCAAGCTCAAGACGTCGATGTCGAGCTCATGTTCCTTGAGCAGCTGCTCGATGCGGCGCAATTGCTCGATCGAGAGCGCGAAACGCGCCGGCCCGGACGTTGTCTGTCGGGCGCTCGACCAGTCGAAATACAGATCGGGCGCCTCGTCGTAACGCGGCGACAGGATGTCGTAGGTGCCGGGCCGGAGGTGGCCGTAGCGCGCGAGGAAGTCTGCCCTCGGAAGTCGCGCGAAATCTTGGCCGATGCGGGACGCTACGCTGTCGACACTCGCCATGAATGTCGCGCCCTCTTCGGCATTGAGAACACCTACCGCGACGAAGGATTGCAGCAGCTGAACTGCTATAAAGCCTGCCCGCGCCAGACCGGCAAACGGTAGAGTGCCGTATCGCTTGCAGTCTTCGATCAGCCAGTAAATGCGGCTGATCTTGTCGATCTCCGCGTTGCAGATTGTCGGAAACCGTCGTTCCAGCAGGTCGATCTTCTCGCGGTCACCCCGCCACAGCGCGGTCTCGCCATGGATGATGCGATTGGTGAGGCGCCGTAAAGCGCCCGAAAATTCGGCAAGGTCTTCTGGAGAAAATCCGCTCTCAGCGAGCCTGGCCACCCTCTTCGGCAAATCGAGGGTGTAGCAGGAGAAGATAATCTCAAATTCGACCTTGTCATGAAGATGCGGCTCGGAGAGGAGGCGTTCGATGTAGTAATTCACCAGACGGCCGGCGAGATCGTCGGGAACGTCGCGTGGTATGAAGGAGTTGAAGCTGACACGCACGTCGATGTAGGGCAGTCCGTGAAAGCTGACCAGCAGCGGAAAACTGCGCAGATTCTGATATCCGTAGTTATCCCGCTGATAGGCCCAGATCGCGTCGGTGATGAGTTCGCGGTAGAGCGACAACGAGAGTGGACAGGGGCGCACCCCCACGATTTCGGCTGGGTTCCAGTCCGGCATGACGCCGAATATTGCTCGACTTCCATGCAGGTAGGGATGCGGGCGGCTGAGCAACTCGACCTTACGTGCGATGTCGGCGAGTGCGGTGTCGACCTTCGCGTCCGCTACCCGCCCCCAGCGGTCGACGGCGAGCGGGCGGACTTGCAGAAGGTAGAGCTGTCCGTCGTCGCCGACGGCGAATTCCACGTCGATTGCATCACATGCTAGAAGGGTTTCAAGCTCGCTGACCATAGCGATGACCGGCGCCAGCGACGGTGGGCTGGCATCAGGCCGCGATCTGAGGCAAAGAAATGTTTGGAGATTGTCGCCGACCCCGGCAGTCACTCGATCAGTTCGGCCGGAACGGTCGTCGTAATTGACAATGAAGTAGGGGCCGCCGCTGGGACTGCGCGAGAAGACCACCCCAGCCATCGCCACATGGTCAAGCATGGGCTGCACAAAGATCTGGTCGTCGTCGCGTCCTTCATCGGCGAACGAATCAATCACATGGTCGATTGCCTGCGCCACGGCTACGCTGCCGACGACACCGAGTACGGAATCGTACCTACCGGCCTGGGAGCTCACGGCGCCGTCCTCGCCCCGGGCACTGCTGCGCACGATGACCCGATCTGAACCCCACGGCGCAGCGGCCACGGCAGCGAGCACGCCAGCGGCGCCCGAGCGCCAATCGCCAACCGAAAATCGGACCTGCGGCAGGACGCGCCCATTGCGCAGCAAGGGTGTCAGCGCTTCCAAAGACTCCGCCTTCGTTTTGAAGACGACGGGGTGCGTCGTCGACTGTGCCGCACTCGCGCTATCCCGCCTGGCGCATACCGACAAGATGCGGTCCACTGCTGTGGCAACGTCTAGCGACCCATAATTGCCAAGCTCCAGGTCCGGCGCCTGAGGAACCTCCGCCGGCACGTCAAGGCCAACGACGTCACGCACATCGCCGCTCTCAGCCTCCGCGTAGATGCCCTTGTTATCCCGACGCCGTAGCTCATCTATCGGGACCTGAAGATAAATCTCACGATAGCCGGGGATGTTCTCGCGATTCCAACGCTGCACCTCATGAAACAGCGAGATGGTCGCGCAGACGACATCGAAGCCCTGCCCAGCCAGCAACCGACACAGCCGCGCATTGCGCATCGCCGATCGGCGCCGGTTTCCTGCGTTGTGGCCAAGATCTTCGGCGATCGTAGCACGGAGCGCGTCGCCATCGAGGAAGATGACCGGATGACCGGCAGCACGCAGCCGGCTCCACAATTCTCGCCCCACGGTTGTCTTACCGGCGCCAGATAACCCGGTAATCCAGAAGACGCGCCCCGATGAAGCTTCTTGTTCAGCTTCAGGCTGGCGTCCCGCGTTTTTTGTATTTGTCAGCATATGAAATCGTGTCGTCGCTGTCACAACAGGCTCGCTGATCAGTAGGACTTCTGTCACACATTGGCAATATACATGTAACGAGATTGCCGAAAAAGTTCCCGAAATGCGTATTTCGCTGGGACGCCCTATCTGTAAACGATTGATCCTGGGTTCGAAATTCGCAGCCTGGAGACTCGAAAAATCGCTTTTCACCAACCTCAAGTTATTCTAGCACTAGAAGTTACGTCCGCATACGAGGGTGAAAAGAATCCTCCAGGCTTTCGTTCCCAAAGCGCGTTATAACGCGCTCCGTTAGCTCGCAGGCCTTCATGGCCTACCTCCTTTGAAGTGGTGCTCCGTGCAAAATCGCTTCCGACGGGGCTCTAGCTCCGTATTGGTGCAGGCGGACATCCTGAGGAGGATTTTCGCGTCCCACAGGCGCTGCGTGACAGCCGCCCCTGCCATTTTGAGCTCCGGCCGGGTCGCGCGAAATTCTTGCCAAAAACAGGTCTTCGAACGCGGCTGCACCAAAAAGGAGCCACAGCCCAGCGGTGACCACACTCAGGGACTGGACTCATGCAGTAATCAACGTCGACCGTCACAATCCCAGACGGGAAAATAACCGACGCGGGCCGAACCCAAACGCCGGTTTAGGGCCGGTACGCGAGAACTCTCCGAGGATAAAATGGAATCATATAATGTGGTTCACGGGCGGAGGACAACCGCCTCGGAGCGATCCCCTCTGATTGTCGGGCACTTGATAATCGCTTCCAATCGCAATGGGCGTTGAGCCAGAAGGGGCTCATCGCCCGGCGCGAGCACCAGAAGGGTCAGCGTATGGCTCTAGGTTATCTCCAAGAACTCCAAACCGGCTGCCAATTTGAGACTTCATCTCGTAATAGATGTTACGAATCGCAAAATCATTTTCTAGTTTACGGTGCACATCACGTCAAAGTTCATGTTCGCCGTAGCTGTGTGCGTGACGGTGATCCGGTTCGCCGTTTTCGCGGAAATAAACGTGGTCGCGATGTTTGTTGCGGCTGTCCGATTGGTGGGTGTCAGCGAACAGTGCGATAAGGTCGTTGCGCCCTGTATGGTTACATTGTCGGAGGTCCCTGCCGTTGTCACGAGCGAGGCCGAAACGACAACCGAAGCCGCCCCGTCTGCGCCATTGAGAACACGATTTGCCGTGAGACAAGGACCAGCGAACGTCATGGTATAGCTAATCGCGCTTGCTAGAGGGCTGCTCAACACAAGGGATGGCGTGATAACCTGATTCTGCTCGATGGTGGTTAGGCCGGTGCCGGTCCCGTTCGGAGTATTGGTGGTGCTACAGCAGCCATGCCCGCTATCGGAATAGCGATTCGTCGTAACGTGGGTGACGAATCTATTAAATCCACCGGCGTACAAATTGTACGAAGTCGCCCCTGTCACTGGCGTCCACGAGAGATTGCAGGTCTGAATTCCAGATGTGGTTACGCACGTGGCCGCCCGGGAAAGGGCTGTCTCCCCATTGTCCACCCCGATGGCGGTTACTTGATAGGCGTTGGTACCGGGTCGCAAACTGCCTCCCGATGCGGGAGTAGCGGTTAACCCAGTTGGGGTAGGTAGGTCCCAGAACAAACTATGCTGCGACGGAAAGTGCAGCGGCGCGGCCATAATATAATCCGATGACTGTGTGGGGATGTTCGTGGTCGGAGTCGAGCTGTAGACCGGGATTGAAAGAAGTGAACCCTGTGCAGTATCAAAAACATCCCGATTCTGGCCCGGAAAAGTTGTGTTATTGAGGGTTAACCCGAAGATTAAATTTCCAGTGACAGCCGCGCCTTGTATAAACATGTCACTTAAATTCGCACTTAAACCGCCTCCCCAATTGGCAAGCGCGGCGGTATCGCTGGTATCGTTTGTGAAACCTTTGACGCTCACAATCGGCCCGTTGTACGTTCCGACCGCGATTAACGGCGTCTTGAGGGCTTGAGCGTAGGCATCTTCAAACCTGATACGGTTACCGGCACCTACAACTGGGTTGCTGTCGATACCAAAAGACCTTCCGATAAAGTAACAATGCTCGCAGGTGATTTGTCCCGATGGGTTAGCGTTGCCGGCATCGTTCTTCGCCAGTAGGAGGGGCGTGAGCGAGTACCCATAGCCGGAAGTATCGTTAGTTCCAAAAAGGTCGTAGCGGAATACCGCATTAGACATCCCTTCGCCCACTACAGCTTGGCCTGTTTGGTCTGAGCTGCCCAGGACAAAATTGTCATGCTCAAAATTCGTGTTAAACTGATATCCTCCAGTGACTGTTACACCCAAGCCTTGCGCGGGAATCACAAAGCTAAGATAATCGACTACGCTACCATTGAGCAAAGCTATTCCGGGGTAGGCCGCATTCACAGCAACAGTCTGTCCGCAGTTCCAAGAAAACTGCGGAGCGGCACAGAAAGGCCCGCCAAGTTCTCCTGTCCATCTTATGCTGCTACCCGCTTCTACAGTCTCGTTTAGAGTTACCTGCCCACCTTGAATAAGGACCAGCCCCCCACCATTGACGAATATCGTGTGCGAGTTAATGACGTAGGATGTCCCCGATGCCGGGGATGAGATATGCAGGGTTGCGCCCGATGAGTTTGTTGCGGTTGTTGCGGCCAAAAGTGTTGGGCCATCATCGAACTTGATGGTCTGCCCGCTCACTGAGTTTAAAGCCGCAGCCGCAAGAGTCAATTTCGTTGCGCCCGCACCCGATGTAATTGTCGTCGCTAGATAGTCATTCGTGGCGGAGGATGGCGCAGTAGAGGGTACGAAGTCCGGCAGCGTCGGTGGGGCGCTCATGATTGCGCCGCAATCGTTAAATTCAGTTATGCCGGGGAGCGTAGCACCGATCAGCGCCAGAGAGGCACCAATTCGACCGTAGATGTAGTACTGCCACGCACCTGTCACTGCGGTCCATGACAGGTGATTACAATTGTAGGTCTGAATCGTACCGTCGCTACCCGATGTAGCTGCTCCTGCGCGCGTATCCATGCCCGATGTGAAGGTAAATTGAGTTCCGGCGACCACGGAGGCGACCCGGAAGAATCCAAAATTCATGGTCGCATCCGACGTTCCAGTGATGAATACAATCGCATTGACTGACACACCGCTTGCCGCAGAGGTGTTGACCGTGACCGTATTGTTTGCGCGGGTCCATGTGGTTATGGTGGACGTGACCGTGCCGAGGGTCGCAGCACCTGTCGTCGTTGTACCTGCCGAGCTGGCTGCAGTGAGGCCGCCGTTCTTGTCCCTCGCTACGATTTCGTAAGTGTAAGTCGTGCTGCCACCGGAGGGCGCATTAACGACATCCACGGTAGTATCGGGACCGGATAGTAGGCTGGGCTTGACAGTCGGAGCACCGGGCGCTGAGAGAGCATTGGTCGCGCCGCATCCGTAGGCAACAACGCCGTCGCCGTTCTGGAATTTGCTTGCGGCGGCGAGTGTCACACTGGCTGATCCAGACGTGCAAGTCACGGTCGTCTGGGGCACCGTGCTCACCGCGCGTGCTCCATAAAAGGAAGCATCAATCCAGGGATTCGGTCCTTGGAATCTCGCGCTTCCTGCGACACTCAGGTTGAAAGTCTGGCCGTCGCTAAGAAGGGCGTCGAGAAGGTCAAAGTCTGCGTTGACGTACGAATCCCAGTTTACGACATCGCGCGTCGGTTTTTTAAGGCCAAGATTCGTTGTCGTTGTGTACTGCGCGTACGCGGAGGCAGACCAGAAAACAATTAGGAATAAAAGAGAAAACAGTCTTTTCATTTTTGGGTTCTCCGAAGTGCGCGCACAGCGTGTGACGAAGTGTTACTTGACCTGCAATCAGCCCCCGATAATAGCCTCTGCCGCTGGGACGCGTTCATGAGTTTTGGGAAAATATTCCTCAGCGTTTTTCTGCCTGGCCCTGATGGCCCATGTGAGGCCCTTCACCGAGCGCCAGCATCGAACTCGCGAAATCTTTTAGGCGTCCGCCGACAGGAGAGCGGCGCGCTCGGAGGGTGACGTAGAGTGCCGGCCAGACGTGCAGAGTACTGAGTCGCCCACACAGGAAGTCCTGCCGCATCCGCTCTTCTTCGACGGCGTCGAGCAACTGGCCCATCGACGATGATCGCGGCCGACGAGTTGCCGTGATACGCGTTAATCCCTAGGCGACCAATTTCCGGGGCTGTCCCATGCAATTACACCGATCCGAGCATAATGGAACAGACCATCATATTTTGTTTGCGTGTGCGTCGCGTTCAGCCGTTTGGGCCACGGGACGCGGCGCAGCCGACCGATCTTTCTGTAACAAAAATGAATGCACGTTTTGACCGCGATTTTCCTCGTAGTTCAGGATGCGCGCGCCCTCTTGGGCGCACCACCCTTCGACAAGCGGTCGCGCTAAGAATGCCACTTGGGGTGTGACGAAATAATCGTAGAAAAGGTTGCGAGTTCCCGCCCAGGTCCGCTTGCCGTTTGATCGCAAAAAATGAACCAGGAAGTAGGGTACCCGGAAAAAAAGAACAATGAAGGGTTTCAATACCTTGTGGCGCACGCCTGCCCGGATCAACGCTCCGGGGAATTTATAGAGAAAAGGATATCGACCCGAGGGTTTGTACACTGCGAGATACATTCGCCCGCCCGGTTTTAGAATTCGAAAATTCTCAACAAAAGCCGCCTGCGGATTCTCCGTGTGGTGAATCACACCGTCGGAAATTACAACGTCGGCAGTTCCGTCGGCTAACGGCAGATGAAGGTTATCAGCTACAGCTGCGGGGCGCCCGTACCGCTGTACGGCAAGAGCAAGAGAAACGCCGCTCCTGTCGAGCCCGACGCACCGAACGCCCCGCTGCGCAAGGAAGCCGAGCACCCGTCCAGGACCACAGCCTATATCCAGCACGAGAGACTTCCGATCGAGACTTTGAATAAGCTCAACGAGCGGGCGCGACACGACCGAGCTAATTTCTTCCGACGAGTCCGTCGGAATCCAGTCAAACGGATGCTGATCGTAAAATGTCTGCTGCTCAGCTGTTGCCATTTCTCGATCCCATCGCTTTGGCGTAGTACTCTTCCATCTGTTCGCTCAAGCGATCCCAGCCCAGTTCTAGAGCAACGGCCCGGCAGCCTTCCTGGAATTTCTTGTACATGGCCTCATCCGAGATCAGCCTGCCGATTGCCGCTGCCAGCGGCCCCTGCTCCGACGATATGATCAATCCGGCGCGACCCTCAACCAGCGAACGGATGCCGCACGTTTCGGTGATGATGACCGGTATGCCAGACGCTATCGCTTCCGCCGCCGAGTTCGCAAAATTTTCGTATCGCGAGGGAAGTGCGAAAATATCGCTGTCGGCCAGCACTGCCATTTTCGCATCATCATACAGCGGCCCCGTAAAGATCACTCGTGATTCGATGCCCGCCTCCTGCGCTCGCTTCGAGAGGACCGTGTGATAGCCCGGCTCACCCTCCGGCCCCGCAATCACGAGGCGACCCGATTCGGGGCAGGCTTTTGCGAATGCATCAATCAAAATGTCCGCTCCCTTGCGCGGGATCAACCGCCCCAAAAACAGCACCACGGGTTCCGCAGGACCGATGCCCCACTTCCTCCGGAAAGCTCCCCGCGAAGGCAAAGAGTTGAATGTCTTGCGGTCTATTCCGTTGTGTCGAATAACGAGTTTTTCAGCCGGAACGCCGTCTGCCAGCAATTCCTGCTGCTCCATCTCGGAAGTAGCAACGACCTGGGCGGCGTGATTCCAATAGCTCGTACCGAGACTACGATGCCATAGGCGTTTCAATTCAAAACCGCGATCAATCGGACGATACATTCCCATCGGTTCGATGACGTATGGCACGCCGCGGCTTCGGCAGAAATAACTCACGACCGGTCCGAATAAATCATACAGGCCATAAAAATGAACTAGGTCGAACTGCCTGAGGGACGTTCGGCAAAATCCTATGACCTTGGGATTTAAAGTGAGCGCGCGATAATGCGTGAGCGTGGAGAGATAAACAGTTTCCACGCCGTTTTCTTTCGCGCGATAGCCCCATTTGCAGGCTTCAAAAGGCATTTCCGGAGCTCTCGGTTTTTCCAATCCCAGGTCGGCGGTCAATACGGTGACTTGATGGCCGCGCAGCGTAAGGCCATGCGCGAGCGCGCGAACCTTGACTACCGGACCACCTCGGTCCTGGAATGGAAAATAGGATTGAACTGCCATCAAAACGCGCATTCCGTCGGGATCGTCAGGACTTTACTTGCCGTTCGGTCTGGATTCCGCTCGCAGGTTGGGGCCGCGTCGCAGCACACTTTTCAGAATACTATGCTGCAGCGGTCGAATCCAGACCTCACTCAACCAAGATACGTTCCAGCTCGCTTTCGAACACGTGAAATCGATATTTCTGTCGAACGATTTCGGCTCCCCGCTTCCCCAGTGCCGAAAGAAATGCTTCGTCGCGCAGAAGTCGATCCAGAGACCGAACCAGAGCCGCCGCGTCGTTCCCGGGAACCAGGAGGCCATTCACTCCGTCCTTCACAATGTCCGTTACTCCCCCCGCGGCTGCCCCAACGACAGGAAGTCCAAAGGCCATCGCCTCGAGAAACACGATCCCGAATCCTTCGCCTGTGCTGGGAAGAGCAAAAATTGTCGCGCGGGCGTAACAAGCGGCGAGTTGCTCTCGAGAAATCCGATCGAAGAATTTCACCGACGTCCCAAGGCCCAGCTCTTCCGCAATTTCCTTCAAGCGTGGCAAATCATCGCCGCTCCCTACCGCCGCCAGGTGCAAACCCGGAAACGAAGCAAGCAGTTGCGGCATGGCGCGAATTAAATCATCGGCACCCTTGTACCGCTCCGAAGCAACCCACCGGCCGACGGTCAGAATCACAGGACCTTCCGGAAAGCCAGCAGGCAAAGGTAGATTCGAAGGTTCTTCGGACATCTCCAACATTTCCGGGTTTACGGGCCAGGGAAGCAATCCGATTTTCTCTGCAGCGACGCCTTGTACGTCCCTCAACTTTTCCGCAGTATAGGTGCTCGGAGCAAGCACCATATCCGCTGCGAGCAACGCGTCCCTCCGGCGAGCAGGAAGCGGGTTCCAGACTTCCACACCATGGCAGAACACGATCGTCTTCATTCGCGCAGAAAAGTTTTCCATCCACAGCGCGGGTAAAGCGAGATTCGGATGACCGGCAATGACGATGTGAGGATTCTTTTTCGCGAGCATCAACGCTCGCAGAACAAATCGGATCTTCGATCGTTTGCATCCGCGGAAGGGAATGGCGTGGCCTGCAATCGAGAGAGTTTGCGGTCCTTGCGGGTCGTTCAATCCAAGATACGCCGCGGACCAATTGCGCCGGGCCACAATGTTGTCCAGGGCGCAAACCACCTGGCGGCTCGCCTCTTGAATACCCCCGAGCCCCAGCAGTTCCGGGAAAAGCCCGACGACTTGGCCCACGCCCTGCTTCGAATCTGTCCCGATCATTTTTGGAACACAAAAACGCCGTGCGTAGCCAACCGCCCAGGGAATATTTTTTCAGTCGCGGGCTCCGTCCAGGCCGCAATGGCTGTTGTCGCGTGCCGAACTTCCCAGTAGCCTCGCCGGATTTGCGAAGTCTGTCGCTCTGCATTCGTCGGTGTAACGTTCGGATCGCGCTCTCGCGTCTGATTGCTAACACTCTGCACGAAGTTCGTGAACATTCGATCCAGAAGGAGGAATTCCTGGCCGAACCAGCTGAGAAGCTTGCCCCCTTGCGAATCGACTTGCTGAATCCAATCCTTCGGAGAACGCGGAAAAATGTGCGCGCCTCGTCCTCGAATCAACTCCATCAAAATCAGCCGCCCACCCGGTTTCAGAACCCGCAGCATCTCTCCGAGCGCTTGAGCTTGCTGCGCCAGAGGAATGTGCTGAACCACCGTCACATCCGAAACGGCATCGAAGCAGGCGTCCGCAACCGGCAGCCGGCAAGCGTCGCCGGCGATTAACGGCGCTGTGGTGCCGCGCTCGCGAGCCGTCCGCAACATACCTGGCGTCGCATCGACACCTGTCGCGCGCAGACCCAGTTCCTGGTAGCGGCGAATCCAGCGACCCGTGCCACATCCCACATCGAGAAAACGAGATCCGAGCGCCAGTTCCGCAACCGCCAGCGCGCGCCGCATCGCCCGAAACTGCAAGTCGTCAATCAGTTGGTTGAACCATACCGGCGCATCAGGATGCAGAACTGGCGCGAATCCAGAGCCATCCGACGACCCAAACTTTTTCGCTACGCCGGTCCAGTATTCCGTCGGCGAATATTCTTTTATGCCCTGCCGCTTTTCCACTTCAGGATTCCTGTGCAACCGTGTGTGCCACGTTTCCAGATTTTCGCTCCAGCAATTGATGGAATATCGCGCCGAGTTCGCGCCCATTGCGCTCCCAGGTATACTGGCGGGCTGTTTCGTTCGCGTGTTTGCCCATTCGCGCCGAAAACTCTTTGTCTTCGTACAGACGACGGACCATCGCCGCCAGCGATCCCGCGTCAGTCGGATCCGCTAAAATCAAACCGTCCCTGCCGTCGGTGATGATTTCGCCCGTCCCATTGGTTGCCGAGACGATCACCGGCAAGCCGCACGCCATCGCTTCCGCCGGAGGCTGCGCAAAGGTATCTTCGAGCGAAGGGCCGGCATACGCGTCCGCGGCGGCGTAATAGAACTCAATATCATTGCGCGGCGCTAGAAAATGAACGCGCCCGTCGAGACCCGCGTCACGTGCTTGGGCGAAATACGACGCCGGATTTTCGCGGGTGACCACCAATAGATCGATTGGCAACTCGCGAAGCGTCGATAGAGCCTGAAAAATCACCGGCAAGCCCTTATTGCGGCCATCATTGCTCACGATCACGAGTGCGAAACGGTCGGATGAAAGCGCCAGCTCTTTTCGTGCCGTCTCCCGCAGCAGAGAGCGGCGCTCCGGATTGAAAATCTCGTGGTCCAAGCCCACGTAAACAACCGGGAGGTTATCGCGATGACCGTAAAATCGCTCGAGCGCCGCTGCGGTCCTCCTTGCAATCAGAATCAACGAAACTTTTCGCTTGCCATACACATGCCGCTCAAGCGCAATCGCCAGCCGGTAATACAACTTCTGGTGCAGCAGCCTCGGCCAAGCCCGCAGCGGATTGCGAGCCAGGGAAAGCTCGCTGCGGACGCTGTCTACATATTCAGCGAATACGATGTGGACAGAGATCGCGTCAGCATCGAAGCAATTAATTCCTGCGCTGAACACGATGTCGTGACGAAGGCCGCGTATCCGCCCATGCCAGGCGCGCAAGGCGTGATTCGCAGCAAACCACCACAGAAAATTCAGGATATGCGGTCCGGCAAGTTTCGGGATGCGATGCCAGGTCACGCGCGTGAGATCGACGTCCGCCACATCCTGGCTGTAGATGTGAATTTCGTATGTCGTCGAGAGCTGCGCAATCCATTCCGCCACGCGCCGTTCAGTTCCATGCCGCTTGTCAATAAAAGGCGAAACGAGGGCAAGGCGTACTTTGCGGGGCCGCAGCATAATCTTAAACCCCAACCTGCATCACTTCGCACCAACGAGCCAGCACGAATACTGTCCACAGCCGCGACCACCCGACCGACTCGGGACTTTTTAAATACCGCTGCCACAAGCAATTCACTGCCGACGGTTCCAAAACTCCTGCGAGAGCCAAGCGTCCGGGTTCGAAAGTGCTGCTGATCGTGGATCGCAAATCGTTTCCTATCCAGTGGGCAAATGGAAAAGTAAATGTTCGTTTGGGACGAATCGCCAAATCAGAGCGGAGAGTCTCCGGAAAAATTCCGCGCATCGCATCCAGGACCAACTGTTTCTTCTGCAATCGCAGAGCCGGCGGCAAACCCATCACATATTCCACGATCGCGTGATCCAGCAGGACAGGACGGATCTCCAGGCTGTGTGCCATGCTCATCGCGTCACCATCGCGCAGAAGCCGCGATTCCAGGTGCGCTGGAAAATCGAGGAACGAGACGCGCTCTTGCAGGTTCTGTCCCGTAGTCTGATTCGCCCAGGTCTGGATATGTTTGGCGGCTTCGGAGATGCCATTGGAACGTGCGAGCGCCGGATTCAGAAGCTCGTGAACGTCGCTTTCCAGAAATAACACGCGAACGGCAAGTTGAGCTGCCACAAACGGATCGTCCGAGCCTACCAAATACGAAAGCTTGCGCCAACGGAACGGAAATTGAGTGTGGTCGAGCAATCCGCGACCGGCACTTTTTGGAAGCAGCTGCAGCCAGTCTGCCCAATGAGAAAATCGATCGAACCAGACGGCCGATCGATAGCCTCCAAACAGTTCGTCGCCGCCCTGACCGGACAGCGCGACTTTGAATCCGGCGCCCGCGGCCGCGCGTGAAATCCAATACGCGTTCAGGCCATCGACGGTGGGCTGATCCATCGCCCAGAAGGCATGATCGAGCGATTCATTCATCTGCGCTGCCCGCAGCCGAATCACCCGGCGCGAAATTCCAAGAAGTTTAGCGGTGCGCGCGCTCGATTCGGATTCGTCGAACGATTTTTCGTCGAAGCCGATCGTCAGTGCGGTAATCTTGTCCGCGCCAGCGTGCTGCACCAGCGAACCCAGTACCGCGGAATCCACCCCTCCGCTGAGAAACAGAGCGATGGGTACGTCCGACATCAGTTGCTGGCGGCTTGATTCCACCAGCAGCTCGCGCAGAGTATTCGCGATTTGTTCGCGCGATTCATTCGCATGGGCATTCCCGGAAGACGGTATTTGCCAGTAGCATGTCGTGCGAAAGTTGCCGGCTTGCCAAACGCCAATGTGACCCGGCTCGAGCGGTTTGACGTTATGGACCGCGGTCCATGGCGCCGGAATGTGACCAAGCTGCAAGAACGCGCGAATACCTGCTGGATTGAGTTTCCGTGGAACGAGCCCGGAAGCGAGAAGTGCCTTTAACTCAGAGGCGAAAATCATTTTTTGCGAGTCGATGTAGCAATAAAGTGGCTTGATTCCCAGGCGGTCGCGTGCGAGGAGAAGCTTATTGCGACGCGTATCCCAAATTGCGAATGCGAACATCCCTCGCAAATGTTCCACGCAACGGTCGCCGTATTCCTCATACAGATGAATGATGACTTCGGTATCGGTCGTCGAGCGAAACCGATGCCCCTTGCTGACGAGTTGCGGGCGGAGCTCGTCCGCGTTGTAGCACTCGCCGTTGTAGGTGATCCAAACCGTGGAGTCTTCGTTGCACATCGGCATCCGGCCGCGCTCGCTCAGGTCCACAATCGCAAGGCGAGTATTCGCGAGCACGCACGTACCGAAATCTTGCACGGTGGAACTGTCAGGTCCGCGATGACGAATAGCAGCGGCCATCTTCTCGGCGACTGCCACGTATTGGAGATTCGGATCCGGCGATGCGATGCCAGCTATGCCGCACATTTTGTGCTTAACCCATGCTCAAAATTGCAATCCGCCGCGACGCTGTCTCCGGTAAGTCGGCAACTCGAAGTACGACGGCGCATTTGCCTGAAGCGTCGGAAGCTTGAAAAGAATGCCGATGAGGATCCACAGAAACATGTTCGAAAAGAAATTCTGGAACGCCGACAGCCCTCCATAAGTAAACGGAAACAGAAGCAGAAACGCATACCAGAATATCGCGAACGCGATCGGAAAAAAACGAGTCTGACGCAGGCGCTTGACTACGCCCCAGGACGTGTATACAAGAACCCCCGTCCAAAGAAGCCACAAAAATGGAGCTATGATTCCCATCTCGACGATGAGAACTCCGTATCCCTCTTCGACCCAAATTTCGAGCGGGCGCTGCCCCAACAGTCTGGCTACGTACTGTCCACCGAGGGAAGCGGTACCGGTGCCATTGCCCCACAGCCAGTTCGGGCCGTCGAATACACTTAAGAGATTCCGGATCGGATAATCCCAGGCACGACTGCCAAGCTCGGAAGCGGAGCTGTTTGGATTCAGAGTTTCTGTATAAAAAGCCATCCGCGGAGCAATCTCATTGGGGAACAGCAGAAAAATCAAAGCGAATCCGATCGCCCCGGCGATGAACGCCCACCGAATGACTTTAACCAGTCGATGAGCTTGTTTCCAGCGCCACGGCGCTCCCCAAAGAAAACCGGTAATGAGAGCTACGGTACTGATGGCTCCGTAAGCGATTGCGCTGCGCGATCCACTGAAAATCGCAGCGCCTCCGACCAAAGCGGTCACGATAAACACCAGCTTGCTCTGCTTCCTGGAAGAGAGCAGCAGGTAGCCGGCAGCGCCTGCCGTCAATATAATCATCAGAATTAAATACAGGCCAAGCCTTCCCGTGCTCACGAATACCGCAGTAGGCAGAGATAGCACCTGATTCGTAAGCGGCGAATAGCGATCCAACTCTCCTAGATTGCGGAGCTCCGGGGCAAGATTTGTGGGATTAAGAAAACTGTTTCCAACAATTGCCTGAATGATCGCAATGACAGAAATCACTCCGCCGAGGGAAAGATTCACAAACAGAAATTTCCGTAAATCAGTATCGTCGCGGATTAACGCGTAACCCACGAACATGAGCGGCACGTAGTAAAAGTAGAGCTTAAAGCCAAGAATTCCGTACAACGGGCTGGGTGAGTTCTGATTGAAAATCTGAATTGCTCCGAGCCAAAGAAAGACAAAAAGAAAAGGCATGAAGGGAGGTCGGAAGAGCTGCTCCTTGCGCTGGCGGACTTTCGAAAAAAAAGAAACATAAATCAACCCGACCAGAATGTCCTTGCAGAAGTAGATGACCATGTTATTGCCGAGATACTTCCGCACCAAGTCTTCGAACAAGAGCCAGACTAGAAAGATGTAAAACCCACTACGCCAGTCCCTCAAGGTGGAGATCGCTACCGCAGCAGCGACGCCGCCAAGCGCCACGAACTCGATCGTCTCGAAGTCGTTTGCGGCGATCTTCCCGCCAATTTCATAGGCAATCCATAGGCCGACGATGAACACACTGAACCCGACGATCGCTTGGGTATTACCCCATGAAATTCTTCCGCTCACCATGTCTACGCTTCTTTTGCCTTCAGGACGAAAACATGATTATCGCCAAACTTGCAGGCGCCGGAGACGATCCATGACATGCCCCGCATCATCCACGAATACCGCGGCCGCGTTGCGACGAATCCATTTGGCGGAACGAGGTGGTGTTCGTGGATTTTCATTCGCGCAATCTGGAGAAATTGCCGCTCGAAAAGATCCCAGAATATCGGGGATATATGAGTTGGTTCACTCACCTCATCCATCATACGTATTTTTTCCGTGAGCAGGAACTTGACGCGCGCCGGCAGGCTGTCCACGTTGGGAGTTGTGATCACCATATGGCCGCCCGGTTTCAAGAGACGGCGTCCATTGCGAAGTAGCGCGATCGGCGCTTCGACGTGCTCGATGACTTCGACGGCGGTCACCATTGAATACTGCGCTTCGCCGAGTGTCCGGCTAAAGTCACGGTCGTTTAGATCCACAGGAAGGAACGGCAATGGAGCTTTGAAACCAGCGACGTTCATGTCAGCTCCGGTTACATCCCAGCCGAGCTTCTGCATGCGCATCGCCAAGGCCCCACTTCCGGCCCCAAGATCAATGGCCCGTTCGCCAGGCTTCACGAAGCGAGGCAGAACTTTGTCGACGACATAATCATGCAGTCCCGCCATTGTGGTTGTTTTAAGCTCTTGCTCGTTCAATCGAAATTGCCTCCTGATAAACGCGAATGTGCCTTTGAATCATACTATCCCGATCAAAAACTTGCTTGACGCGAACGTGCGCCGCCCGACCCAGCGATGCGGTTATTGAAGCTTGCTCCAGCACTTTCTGCATACATCGGGCCAAGTCTTCGGAGTCCCCGGTACAGAAGTACAAGCCCGTGTCGCCCACAACCTCTCGAAGCGGCCCCAGATCGGACACAATTAGTAATTTCCCGCGCAACATATTCTCTGCCGCAACTAGCCCGAAAACCTCTCCGCCGAGCGAGGGCATTACGATCGTCGCAACGTCGGACAATGCCTCGTCCAGTTTTTCGCCCGGAACATGGCCTAGGAATTCAATCTCGTCGCCCAAACTCGTACTCATCGATTGTAAGGAGTTAAACTGATCTCCATCCCCTATAATTTTCAGGCGAAACGGATGTCCCCGTTCCCGCAACTTCGTGGCTGCTTCAATCAGTATCTTCACACCCTTAGTTGAGACCAGGCGACCATGGTAGGCGAAAACGCGTGCGCTCGGCCTGCAGGAAATTTCTTTCGTGCCATCCGATATGCCGTGGTGGATGGTTTGCATCCGCTTCAATTTTAGAATCGTTCCAAGCCATTCCGTCGGCATGATATTCATGCTCGCGAGGCCACTCAGGGATCGTCGGATTTTTGTCAGTAAAATGTTACGCATGCCCTGGATGAAACCATTCGTCTTTTTCTGGCACTTTATGCATTTTTCGTATTGCCGCGCCATGAAGTAACCCGGGCACGGCGCCTGCTCCGGCTCGTAAAATAACAAACCGGTTGGGCAAGCCGCCTGAAAACCGTGATGCTCTATAATTAAAGGTTTGCGGAGCATCAGGCTCAATACCAGCGGCAGCATCGCCGGACCCGCTAGGTGTACGACATCGGCTTCTCGTAGCAAGCGAACCAATCGCCAGATTTCCGGGCGCCGCACCAAACGAAATGGAAACAAAGTATCTTCGGGCGTGGTCTCGATCGTCCGAGTAACAACGGTAACGTCAATCGGGCGGGCGCCGCCGTGTCGGCGTGACCATGCCGCCAATCCGGAGGCGAGCTCCAGCACGATGGATTGAGTACCGCCCGGAATAGGCATAAAATATTCAGAGTACAGCAGAATTTTCATTCAGACTTCACCGTGCGTCTAACACGCGGACGAATTCCGCAGCGATCACGTTCCAGGATAAATACTTTTGCTGAATGTACAGATTCTTCTCGTGCATTTGCCGCCACAGATCCGCGTTCGAAACAATGTCCCGAATAGCTCTGCCAAGCGCTTGATGATCGCCGAAGGGAACCAGCGCGATACCGGCTTCCTCAATGATGGTGCCCAAAGCCGCGCCACCGTAACCCACGATGGGTAATCCGCACGCCAGCCCTGCGAGCGCGCTGCCTCTGCGAAGATACAGGCTGCCGCGAACCGCGAGCATCAAATCCGCTTCGCTGAAAATCCGCGTTACTTCCGGCGCGTCGCACAGACCCCGATTGCACACTTCGATACCACTTTCCGCGAAAGCGCTATCGATCGTGTTTTTCGCTTCGGATGTGCCTCGGCCAACAAAAATAACGCGGAGCTTGATTCCAAGGGACGCCGCAAAGCGTGTTGCAGATGCGATGTCACCTATTTCCCGCTCGCCGTATGGCGACTTGCTCAAGCAGAACACCACCACAGTCTTCGACGAGCCACTTTGGTGTTGCATGGCGCTACGGTTCGTGAGGTTTTCGGGAATATTTGGTCCGAGCGGTATAGACGCGGACTTAGAGTCGTTTCTCGGCAGCCACGATACGGTATCAAGCGGAATCGTAAAGATGCTTTTCTCTGTGAACCGATGCAAGGTCCGTACCGTCCAATTCTGAAACGCGCCGCGAATCTGATCGAGTACGCGAGATCCAGAAACTCCCTCGGGTTCGTGGAACAGCATTGCGCAGCGCGCGCCACGGAGCCTGAGTATTGCAGCGCAAGCCAGCGCACCAACGGGAAATCCGCGCTTGGACCATCCCAGCGCTGTGTACTGCGGCAAAATCCACATCCCTCGCCAGTCCTTGCTCCGAGAAAACAGATCCCGAAGTGCGCGCAGCCAGCCGTGCTCAACCCATTCGATCCGAGCCGGTCTCAACTCGATGCCGCGCTTCGCAAGATTTTCCCTCAGGTACGCGCAGTAGTCCGCAATTCCGTCAGCAGGAGTATCCCTTCGGCCGAGCAGCGCGATCCATGTTGCAGATGGGGCGTTTTCCCTTTGCGTCGATGCCATGATCGAGTGTGCTGTGCCGCATTTCTATTTCAACAAATGGTGTTTGTTCGTCGTTGTGCTTCCGCGAGTAGCAAAACTTGGGATCTCTACCACATCCGGACGACTAGCTCATCTGCGGAAGGTGACGCCTCGCAGGCACAGCGAAACCAAATTTCAGTGTCCCGCCGCGAGCAGATGCACCTCATCGATCGCTTCGATTTGGTAGCCGATGCGCACCAGAAATTCGCGCACTCTGTGCCCGTTTTCCGGTGAGTGTGTCTCACAGACGATCCACGGATGATGGCTGTTCAAAAGTTTTTGGGACCCTTGAAGTGCCTCCACCTCCGCGCCCTCCACATCGCATTTGATCCCATCGGGCGTAGGCGCATCTCGTACAAAGTCGTCAAGCGACACACAGCGCGTTGCCATGCCACGCGTGCCGTCGCCCCTCGTAACGAACTTGCCCCAGGCGCGATCGGGCGAGCTAGCAGGTCCGGGCACGAAATCTAGTTCGCCGCTTGTAGACCACACCCCCGCTTCGACAATCGTTACATTCTTGAAGTTGTTCCTTGCAACATTCTCGCGCAGACGCCCGACATTTTCCCGGTCCGGTTCGAAGCTGAAAACCTTCCCCTTTTCGCCCACCAATCGGGCTGCGAGCAGTGTGAACAACCCGATGTTCGCGCCGAGATCGAAGAAGATTATCCCAGGACGCAGACGCTCGGAGATAATTCTTTGCGTCTCGGATTCGTCAGTACCATGAATGAGCCCTTTCGCAACACGCGGGTTCACCTCAAGCCACAGGCCCCTCGCCGGCCCCGCTTCGATTTGCGCCCACACTCTCTGGTCACTTGGCAAAATTCGATGACTCAGTCCATGTACAAGCCGACCCAAAACTGGAACTTTTCGCATCGAGCGGACCCACGAAGGAGCGTGGAGCACAGCTTTGCCAATCAATTCCTTCGGCGTGGACATCTATTTTTCCACCATGAAACTTCCGATGACGAGTGCATCCATGCCCGAACTGAAAAATGTGCGAATGGCGTCGGTCGGCGAGCATACGATGGGTTCACCCCGCAGATTGAATGACGTGTTCATGATTGCCGGCACGCCGGTGCGCTGGCCGAATTCATGAATCAGGCGCCAGTAGAGGGGATTCACGTCGCGCTCGACGGTTTGGGGGCGCGCGCTGCCATCCACGTGAGTTACCGAGGGAATTACACCGCGTTTTTCGGGCCTGACCCGCGCGGTAAGGACCATGAAGGGCGAATCGGTGGCGGATTCTAGGTATTCGGCCGCAGCTTCCGAGAGGATGGAGGGAGCAAAGGGCCGCCACCACTCGCGGAACTTGACTGCATTGTTCACCTTTGCGTTCATCTCGGGATCGCGGGGATCGGCCAGAATCGAGCGGCTGCCAAGCGCGCGCGGGCCAAATTCCATGCGACCCTGCACCCAGCCCAGGATCTTACCGTTTGTGAGCATTTCTGCGGCCACAGCCGCGGGGTCAGAAACTCTTGTCGCACGAATCTTGTATGTCTCCAGCGCCTTGGCGATTTCCTCGTCCGAATATCCAGTGCCCAGATATGCGTGGCGCATTTTGCGCAGTGGAAGCTTACCGCCGCCATCGAGCAGAGGAGCCAGCACTGCGCCGAGACAAACTCCGTCATCACTGGCAGCGGGCTGAACGAAGATGCGGGCCACAAGTCCGGAGGCAAGGATCTTGCCATTGGCTTTGGAATTCAGTGCGACGCCGCCGGCCAAACAGAGATTGCGGCAGCCAGTCTGCGTGACGGCAGAGCGGGCGAGCGTCATCATGGCCTGTTCGCACATGTCTTGTACGGCAAAAGCCAGATTTTTGTGGCGCGCATCAATATCGGATTCGGGGATGCGACTGGGCCCCAGCCTGGCTTCAATGCCGCCGACCGGCGCGGAATCTCTCCCGAGCAGGAGATGAGTATCGACGCGGTAGGGATTGTCATCAGGCACGATGAAATCACGCAGATTGATTCCCGGCTCGCCGTAAGGCGCGAGTCCCATCACCTTCCATTCGTCGCTGTAAGGGGTGAAGCCAAGATACTGCGTAAACTGCGCGTAGAAAAGGCCCAGCGAATTGGGCCATGGGATGGTCCAAACGTGCTCGAGCCGGCCGTCGCGACCGTGCCAGAGCGAAGTTGCCTCCCAGGCGCCGCGCCCATCGAGAACGAGAATTGCGGAATCATCGAATCCTGAAAACGCGTAGGCACTGATGGCATGAGCGAGGTGATGGTCCACGAAACGAAACTGCGTTTTCACGCCGGGAAACATTTGTCGGAAGCGATTCTCGCCGCCGCGCTGGTGCCACATGCTGGCGAAATTGCGGGTAGAATTGAGCAGCGAGCGAAAATCAGCCGGCTGTTTGCCCGTAGCGTAGCAGTTTAGATCGTGCAGAAATCCAGCGCGCGGAAGAGACCAGCCCTGACACAGAAAATCAACTTGATCCGGCTGAATGCCAGCGAAATCCAAGCAGGCGCGAATCGAAAGCGCGGGAAAACGGGCGTCATGCTTGATCCGGCTGAGGCGCTCTTCCGCCACCGCGAAGAGCACTTCGCCATCGCGCGCAATGCACGCCGATGAATCATGCATCTGCGAATAATTGATGCCGATTGAAATCATGGCTTCCAGCCCGAGCCTCGGAAATGATTCATATCCTGCGTCGCTCCACAACCAACAATGAATGAACCTCTTCGGTAATCGTCCATTCTGGGTTGTGCGCCGACCGAAATAATTGATTGACGAGCCGGACCGATCCCCAGTCCGCAGCCGGCCAACCGCCTTCGAAGACGCGCGCGTCGTGAAAAATCACGACGCCTCCGGGCTGCACAAAACAACTCCAGTCGTTCCAGTCGCGCTCGACGGCAGATTCCGAATGGTCTCCGTCGATCAAGAGCAGATCGATGGGGACATTCCAACTACGAGCCGCATCCTGACTAAATTTCTCGATCCAAATAACATTTCCTCGGGGGCAGTTGCCGACGGCGCGGCGAGCGGCGCGCTTCAGGAAATTCAAAGCGGGAACTCGGCTCAGGTGAAACGGATCGATCAAGTACAAGGTCCCGCTTTCGGCCATACCTTCCCGGAGGGCCATTGCTGAAACGCCTTCTGCGACTCCGATCTCTACGAGGGTAGCGCGTCCGGCGCCCCAGCGCTGGATCGCGGCATGTTCGG
Source organism: uncultured Acidobacteriota bacterium (assembly GCA_963795005.1). Lineage (GTDB taxonomy): Bacteria > Acidobacteriota > Terriglobia > Acidiferrales > UBA7541 > Palsa-295. The sequence continues at coordinate 79,951 of CAWCGE010000010.1, forward strand.
CCGCCGTGTGTTGCGCGAGCACAGGCCGCAGCCCGAGCCAAGCGTAAACCGGGTGACGCAGCCAATCCACAAGGCCACTGCTGTAACTCAATTTCCCGCTTGAACTAACCGGCAAGTTCAAGACCGCGTACCTCAAATTCCTTCTCCGATGTCCGTTTTCGAGACAGACTTTGGCTGCTCAATTCCTGCCATTGCAAGCAGCGAGGTTCAGAACGCCTTCAAGCTTTTGCGTAACGCGGGCCCACGTGTACTGACGCATGCTGGTCTGGGCTGCTTGGCCAAGCTGTTTCCGTAGATCGGCCGACAAGCAAACTCGTTCGAGTGCATCCGCCAGGAGTTCGGAATTCGCAGGCGGCACAAGCAGACCGTTGACCGCATTCTCGACGACGTCCGCCATTCCACTGGTTTCCGTGGTCACGACCGGCATGGCCGAGGCCATGGCTTCGAGAAGTGCCAGAGGCATTCCTTCGGAGAGTGATGGAAAAACGAAGACATCGTGCGCCGCGTAGAGCGAAGGCATCTGGTCGCATGTGATGAAGGGGATGACGGTGAGGCGATCTTGGGTCGTCGGCGCGAATGGTTTCCGGACCTCCACTTCGGGGAGCGTACAGCCAGCAACCGTGAGACGGACGCCGGGCAGCTTGTCAGCTAGTATGCGGAACGCTTCGGTTAGATAGTACACACCTTTGCGCTCGAGCCAACTGCCAACATAGAGCAGGCGGACTTCCCGTCCATTTGCGTGGTCGCGATTCAAGAAAAACCGCTCTTCGGTTCCATTTGGTACAAACCAAATGCGTCCGGGCTCGCCGCTGTATTTGATTTCGGACTGTATCCAGCCCTCGCGATTCGCGACGGCGCCGTAATCGGCGGTCTTGATCGAGAAGTCGTACATCGTCTGATAGTAAAGGCGGTGCCAGAGGCGGTTTTTGAGACCGAAGTTCGAAGCGCGGCCGCGACGGCGCTCGAGGCGCATGGCCAGGGCAAAACGATCCTCACTTCCCTGCATAGTCATCACATACCGCGGCGCGCCGGTGGGCCGCGCCACCTTGCGCCAGATACCGTATGCGCAACCCCACGGTGCGTGGATGTTCACGACATCGAATTGCTCTGTACTTTTCAAAATTCGTTTAGCAACACCTATTGCAAATTGTAGGTCCTGAAAACGCCTCCATGTTACTGGTTCGACGACGACGTCTTCGAGAAACCAACAAACGACACTGTGCCCGCGGTTTTTGAGCTCGCGCGCGTGATTCAGCACTACCCTTGCAGCTCCAGCCTCGCGCTGCCTAGGAACGCCAATTGCGATCAAGATTCTCATCTGGAGCGCGGACTCCTTCTGCACATCAGGAAATAGTGGAAGGCTGCGGGCGAAAGAATACGCCTCACGACTCGATTCGTTTCCAACTACCATGGCTTAACGTCACGGTTTCAGACCCATTCGGCCAGTGTAATCGATCCGGTTCAGGAAAATAGGGATCCGGTTCTGCATGAAATACTCGTCGCAAGCCTGTCGCGCCCCGCTCCAGTGGCCGTAGTCGTCGACAATGATTGCACCGCGTGGAGAGAGGCACGGGAATAGATGCACCAGCTCGTGTTTGGTCGATTCATACCAGTCGGTGTCCAGCCGCAGCAGCGCGATCGAATCCGGAGCGGACGCCGGTATGGTCTTTTCCACTTTGCCTGGAATGAAGTGAATTCTTTCCTGCGGGTAGCCCGTCTCGTAGAGCACTTTTTTGACGGTTACGAGGGGGGCGTCAGCGCACCTGAACGCGGGATCCTCCAGCAGCAGTGCGGACGCCTGCTTACCGGTGTAATCAGAGTCTCGCGACGTCGGCTCGGACATGCCCTCAAACGTGTCAAAGAGGTATAGATCACGATTCTCAACTTGCAATCGGAGAAGGGCCCTGGCGACGGCGGCCATGCTGCCTCCCTTCCATACTCCACATTCTACAATAGCACCCGCGATGCCATTGGCGCTGACGTAGCGCACGGCTTGGATGAGAGCATAGATCCTTTCGGCGCTGGTCTTGGTCCAGGGCCGGACTCGCCGGATAATATCGATGTCATCGCTGCGGAAGTCGGGAGGGTAGTCCTGCTCGTGCGGACGAAACCGGACAACGTCGAAGCCGAAAGTCCTAAACGATCTGTGGATCACATCTTTAATCATGAATGTTTCCGTGTCACTCATCACCGGCCATCATGAGTCTGTCTAGAGCTGCGTTCCAAGTGCGGCATTTCGGGAACGGGCAGCCAGCGCCTCCGGGCGCGCAGATAGTAATCGCTATTCGACAGTTTGCGCCGAATGGCGTAGTAGAACCTGGGCGGGATGGCGACCGCTGGCAGCAGAGTGACAACTTTGAAAATGCGGTGCACCAGCGGCGCTTCCGGGTGTGCCACCTCGTAGATTTTTCGCTCGGATTTCACAGTTTCCCAGGGCCAACCGCCGTCGAGCATGAGGCGAAGCTGATCAGCCTGCGCTTGAATAATCTCAACGATAGCTTTGACCACTTCCGGTGAAACTTGACGCGCGCGAAGCTCGTAGTCGAGAGCCCGGCAGAGCGCAGCCAGGACTTTTTGCTTGCGCCGGACAAGATGGGGATCATAGATCGACATCTGAAAACCGTTGGCATCGTGAAGGCGATAGTAGGTGAGCGTTTCGGGAAGGATCTGGGCGCCCGCCAACACAGAAGCGAGTGTGAAGAGGTATTCGTCCGCTTCAACTACCAAAGCCTCAGGAACGGAACCTATGCGGCGGAGGAGATCGGCGCGAATGGCCATTCGGCTGGTGCCGAGGAAACTGCCGCGACGGCGGAAAAGGTGCACCCCCTCGACCGTGTTGGCCCTAAAGCGAAAACCCTCGCGAAGAATCTCTGATTGCTCGCGTCCGTCAAGGTATACCATGACGATTCCGTGGCCCACAATTCCGACCGCCGGATCAGCACTCATCGCTTGCATCACGCGGGTTAATTTATTGGGCGCCCACCAGTCGTCGCCATCGAGGAACGCGATGATTTCGCCCTGAGCTTCCGGGATTCCGGCATTGAATGCGGAGGCCTGGCCACCGTTCTTTTTTCGGAGCAAGCGCACGCGGGGCTGGAATTTGCCAACGATTTCGGGGGTACGATCGGTTGAGCCGTCGTCGACCACCAGAATTTCCATCTCGCCCGATGGAAAATCCTGCTCGAGCACGCTGACGATCGCTTCTTCGATGAAGCGCTCATGATTGTACGTGTCGATCAAGACCGTGACTAGGGGAGTCGTCATTCGAAGCTCAATCCACGCGTCGCAACGTAGGTTCCAACCTCGATAAGAGACAATGCTCTTTGGGAGGCGCCACCTTCATTTGTGCGCCTCCGAAGTCTCCGCGGCGGCAGCTTGACTCGCTCCGCCGCGATAGGCCCGACAGACAACATCGACGTCTGCCATTCCCTCATGTCCGTTTACCAGCACTTCTTGCTCTCCCTTAATTGCCCCGACGAAATTGCGAAGCTGATCCACGAAGGACACGTCCAAGGGAGGCCGCCGAGGCACCGCAGCATCGAGCCGGTCAAGATTCTGGAACGCCTTACCTTTTGCGGAGCGGATTCCTAGGCTTGGAAACCACAGTCCCGCCTCAAGAAACCCTTCGGTGCCGAGCAGAGTGAGCTTCTGGGCAAGATTGTTCGTGCGGCTGGCCACTACCGTGCCCTTGGCGCCATTCGCGAGGGAAAAGTTCAGACTGGCATCGCTTTCGACTGTTTTCCTGGTTCCATTCCCCTGGTAGTCGATCTGATCGAATTCCCCGGCGAACCACCGAATCAGGTCGATCGAATGGATTCCCACATCGAGCAGCGCCCCACCGCCGGAAAGCGTGGGATCGAAATATGCGGGCGATCGCGGCCAATCACTCGTGCTACCTTCCTCGGCTTGGATGCCCACGATGTCGCCTATCAACCCTTTTCCAAGAAGCTGTTTGGCGAGCTTCATGTGCTGCTGAAATCTTCGATTGTGGCCAACGCAAAGCCGCGCGTTTCCTCGGCGCGAGGCCTCGATCATCGCCAGGCACTCGTCCACATTGCGCGCCATCGGTTTTTCGCAGAGCACGTGGATCCCTTGGCCGAGCAGTTCGCAGGAGACGGGAGCGTGCAGTCCGTTGGGGACCAGGACAATGGCAAGATCGGCGTGACGCACAAGATCGGCGAGGTCGGTGCTCCATTTCGGAAAGCCATAGCGATCGGCCGCGCGTCGCGCCCGCTCGCCATCCGCATCGATGACGATGGCCCGAATGACTTCAGGAACCCCATTGATCGCAGGCATGTGGTAGCGGTCGAGAACGGCACCCGCCCCCACGACACCGAGTTTCAACCTATCGCCCACGCCGGCCCCCCAGGAGTTTTGGAATCGCTTGTTTTGCGAAGGTGAGTGGGTCATTTCGAAACCGGTAGGCGCGATCAATCCAACGATTCGAAAACAATTCCATGCGTTGATGCAGCCGCCGACTGGCGAATTTGGCCCGGATCGCGGGATGCGCATGAACTCCATCGCAGGCAAAAATACGTGGGCGAAAATCGCCAACGATTTCGCATTTGCCGAAATGTCTTCCAAGATCCTTACGGGTCCGGCACAGGTGGGCCACTTCGTTGAGGGGAATCCCCATGAGGAGGCAGGCTGCTTCATCGACAGCCAGCGCGTCATTTCCGATTAGCAGGGTATCCATTCGCAGCGGCCTGCCCATGATTGGCCCACTGCCTTCTAGGCCAACCCGTCCATCGATGATACACAGGTCCGGAGAGCAGAGTCCGTGCAGACGGCTGATGAGGACGGAAAGGTAGGGATGAAGTGACGATATTTCTGCATCGGTCAGCAGACCGATTGAGTTTTTGAGAATGCCCGTCATGCGCGTGTAGCCGTGAAGTTTCAGATTGGCAACCGAGATGAAGTATATTTCCTCGAGCAGCAGTTGCGGAATTCTGACGGGCTGGGGAATGCCATCCAGACGGATCTCGATCACGTCACAACGCGATAGGTTGACGAGTTCAATCCCTGCATCGCGCGCCGCGGCGACAAATCCAAGCCGATCGAACGTTTCATCGCAGGACCGAAAGCTCTTGTAGGCGCTAACGGCATCCGATTCCACAACGCGAATTTCAACGTCGGCGCGGATGGCACGGAGCTCGGTGGCGAGGATACCAAGCCATCGCGGATCGGTTGTTACGCCGGTTTCCCAGGCGGTGATGTCGCATAGGTTTGGTTTGATCACCACTTGGCGAGGAAGGACTTGGGGACGCAAGCCGGGCAACTGTTGCAAAGCGAGCCGGAACCCACGCTGGAGTTCGGCGTGATCTTCAACTCGGACGACTGAAACTTCGCGCCTCGGGAATATCATTTCTCAAAACCCGCTATGTCAATCAGGACGACGCAAAGGGCGTTGTCCACGACCGCGTGCTGCTGAAAAAAAAAGCCGGCGGTACCTTCGGCTCCGTCTTGTCGAGGAGATTGCGAAGAGCGCTTCATATTGTTCATGTTATACCACGGCTCAACAGACGACACTTTTCTTACGCATTGGTCACGGCACTATCTTCGTTCTTTTACGTACGGGCGTCACGAGGGAACAAAGGTCGCGCCAGTGGCGGCGAATTTTCATGTTAACAGTCGTCAACGCCGGGCGCAGCACTCTTCGCATCGGGTGAGGGTCAATTGCCCTAACGTCCTGGAGGATGGTCTTCTTTCGTGCCAGCGAAACACGGAAGCTCATCAGCACCATCACCCAACCCCGGGAGATCCTCTTACATGACCTTTCTCGGGTAGCATCCGTAGGGTTTGCGTGTTCCATGACCCAACGCACCACATTCAGCCCCTCCGCAACTTCCAAGGCGCCATCCCGGCTGTTCCCCCAAACGCTTCCTTGATGCAAGCGATAGTAATTAAGCGGCTCGCTAATGTACGCAATGCTCCCGCAGAGCGACATGGCGGCCCAGAGCTTCCAGTCCCCGCAGAGGCGCAGATTTTCGTCCGCTCCACCGACTCGCTCGTAGATAGCCTTACGAAACACGGCCGAGCTTGCGTTGCGAACAAGGTTCGCGAGAACGAAGTCGCGGCGGCATTCCTCAGCGCCGTCCGAGCAAAAGTCTGCTGACCATCGAAGCAAGTCCGGACCTTCTAGCAAGGGGTCGGCGAAACCGTCGATACGATCATCACTGATGCGCCAGGATCGACAATAGGCAATCGTAACCTTTGGATCCGCACCGAGCAATGCCACCAGGCGCTCAAGGAAGCGCGGGTCAGAGTAATCGTCGGATTCGGCAATCCAGACGTATTTCCCCTGCGCTAGGCGGACGCCTTTGTTCCATTGTTTGAACGTGCTGCCGGAATTGACATCGTTGAATTCGAGTCGCACACGCGGGTCGGAACCGTATTCGCGAAGAATCGAGCGGCTATCGTCAGTCGAGTAATCGTCCAGCAGTATCAGTTCGAAATCCTGGAAAGTTTGCGCGAGGATCGTATCGATGCGCTGCCGCAGGAAGCGCGCGTGGTTGTAGTTGGGGACGATGACGCTAACGGTTGGCATATCAAAGGTCCTAGTCGGTACTTATCTTTGCGCTCGCGGTGTCTTTCTCCCGAGTGAGCCAATGCGGCCGCTTTCCTGCAAGGAGGGACATAAGTTCGCGCCAGTGGCGCCGAATTTTTAGGCGAACCATGATGAGGGCTGGAGGGAAGATCCTTCGGAAGGGATGGGGATCGACGGCCCTCGCACAGCGTAGTACTTGCGCTCTCAAGACGGGGGGCACGCGCGGACCTAACACCCAGGGAACCCAAAGGCCGGCGCAGGTTTTGTATGTCTTCTGCAGCATGGCGCCTTGCGGCGTCACCCGGTCCAGAATCCAGCGAACGACCTGAAGCGCTTCAGTGACGTTCAAGGCTCCCTTGGCGCTCATGTTCCGGACACTTGCTCCATGGAATCGAAAGTAATTGAGCGGCTCGCACACGTACGCGACGCTGCCCTCAAGAGCCATGGCGGCCCAGAGCTTCCAGTCTCCGCAAATCTGCATGGTATCGTCCGCCCCGCCGACTTGCTCGTAAACGGTCTTTCGAAACAGCACGGCGCTCGTGTTAAGTACGATGTTGGCGCGGACTATATATTTTCGACATACTTCCCGACCATCCTCGCAGTAGTCCGCGGTCCAGGAAATGTGGTCCATGCCAGCGAACTGCGTCTCGGCAAAGCCGTCGAGTCGATTTCCCTCGCTGACACACCAAGATCGGCAATAGCCGAACTGCATTTGGGGGCTCGATTCGAGTAAGCGAACAAGCCTTTCGAGGAAGCGCTCGTCCGAATAGTCGTCGGATTCCGCGATCCAGGCGTATTTGCCCTGCGCGAGACGTACGCCCTTATTCCACTGTTTGAAGGGACTGCCAGAGTTGATGTCATTGAATTCGAGGTGCACGCGGGGATCAGAGGCGTATTCGCGAAGAATTGAGCCGCTCTCGTCAGTGGAGCAATCGTCCAGCAGTATCAATTCGAAGTCCTGAAAGGTTTGCGCGAGGATCGTATCGATCCTCTGCCGCAGGAAGCGTGCGTGGTTGTAATTCGGAACGATGACGCTAACAGTTGGCATGTTGGAGGCTCTTGATTTGAGGTTCCCGCTCGACTGGCACGGCCGAGCTTTGGGCCTTGCTGCTGATGAAGACCTCGCAAAATTCGCCGGCGAGACCAAGGCGCATGTCGCGGATCAAAATAGCGGTCGTGGTCGCGCCAGAGCATCGGTAGATGAAGTCGCACAACTCCCGCCCCCATTCAGTTACGACCAGAGATCCCTTCTCATCGATTGGGTTGCCGTGGTAGTCGGCCGGCTCTAAATTGCGGATCTTCCCGTCTTCGCTGCGAATTGCTCGCACAAGCGTTTCCTTCCACCAGTACCAGGGCACTGTGAAGACGTGAGCACCGCCTGGGCGAAGAGTACGGGTGATTTCGGAGAAGCCGCGCGTGGGGTCCAGAACATGCTCAAAAACATCCGAGGTAACGACCAGATCGAAGGAGGCATCCGCAAATGTTTGTTCTTCCAGGTTTTCGCAACGAATCCCGTCTTGGAAGCCTCCTAGCGGAACGTCTGGAAAAAAATGCGTGGGCGTGTAATGATGGCACTCCCGCGCAAGCTTTGCGGAAGCAGGCCCGCCAGGCGACGACTCATGGACACGCTGCTCGCGCCAAGTGGGAAATCGCGTTTCGAGGATGTGGATCAGTGCCCGCCAGCGAGGGATCGACCTACAGCGAAAGCACAAAAACTGATCTCGCAGCCACGGCCCCTCTTTGATGAAAACGGTCCGCTTTCCGCAGATCGGACACGTACCCATCACCGGGCCAGCCAGCGCGTATCGAGCGATCCTCCGAGCACGACCAATCGCGGCCGAAATCATGGCGTCACCGCACTACTCCCTGTTCCATCCCAGTCCCTCCGGCATATTCGGGACTCCGATTCACCGGAGCTGCTAGGGCCCTTTGCGTAGCCTCAAGATACTTGCGGCCCCATTTTTGGCAAGGCTCGAGATGATTTCCCTCGGCCCATTCGTTCCACGCATTGATGAATACCAACGACTCGGGAGAAATTCCTGAACTTCCAGCGAGCGTCGTTTGGGCTTTCTGTCGATACACGATCTCTCGCAGCCAGTGCTCGTAGAGCTCCGGCGTCGAGTTGTCAAGAATGAATGCGTCGGTCTTTCGCCTTGCACTATTATCCCAGCCGGGACAGACGCAGGGTATGCGCGGATACGGTGCGAGAGGTTCGGCCAGGGCGCGACTAGCCACTCTTGCGTATTCACAGATATAGTTGTCGCGGAACGCGGCTTCACCCGATCCCAGCTTGTGTCGATGCCACCACTTCCTGCGGAAGGCCCGCAAGTCCCACATCATCGACCCCCGCGGCTGAAACTCCAAGGAGTAGTCAAACCCAATGCTGCGGGGATCGCCGGATTCGGCGTGACTTTCTACGCGAACGAGAAAAAGGCCTTTCAGGCCGGCGCGTTCCGCTTCTCGCCTCCAGATCTCGGTTGTTCTTTCCGGTACGGGCAGTTTCGACGCGCGATAGACTGCGAAAAATGGGCGATCCATGACGCGAATGTAGCGACGGTCCAAGAAGAACGGGATTAGGGCGCGAATGTGCGCCAGATCGTCATCCGCACTGTACCGCTGCGCCAGAAGAACCTCGTCGTTCAGTCCGTCCCACCGGCGCGTCCAGTTTTCATTAGCCCAGCAAACGCAGAGCGGAAAATCTGGCTCTCCGATCGTCAGAATATCATTCACGGGACGTTCAAGGACCTGGCGGCCGTTGAACCAATAGTGGTAGTAGCAAAAACCGTAGATTCCGTGGCTAGCTGCGAGCTCGGCCTGGGCTGCGCGTGCCTCAGGCAATCGCAAGTCATAGAAACCCAGGTCGGAAGGCAGGTGGGGCTGGTAATGACCCGCAAAGCGTGGCGCGGCTCGCACGACATTGATCCATTCCGTAAAACCTTTTCCCCACCACGCATCGTTCTCGGGAATCGGGTGGAATTGCGGAAGGTGGAAAGCAATTGCGCGAATGGCGCCCGGTTGTGCTGCATGAGCATTGGCACTCACATTCGGCATAGACTTGCTGGTCACCCCTAGAAATAGATTATCCTGTAACTGCGGGGCTGCCGCAATCGTGAGCATTTGTTTCGGGCGACAATCTCAGGAGTCTCGAGATGAAACTAAGCGTGGTGATGATCACGTACAATCATCAGCGGTTCATTGGACAGGCGATCGAGAGCGTCCTGGCCCAAGAGGTGAATTATGACTATGAAATCGTCAGAGGGAGGATTGCTCCACGGAATCCGTGAAACTCTCATGGACTTCTGCCGAAGATACTGCGAACGCGTCGAAGCCTGAGGCGGCAGCTGTTAGCTCTCTGCCAATTTCGGAAAGAAACCCCAAGTTTTGTAAACCGATACATCCAGCGAGCTCTTTTATTGCCCGTCGCTTTCCATAGAGCCAATAGAATATCGGACGTCTCTGTATCATTTCTGCTATACAGATGCTCCGACGAATTCAACAACTTTCCGGTGAGCATTGATCTCTGATCTTCTTTCAGATTCCCGAGACCGAACTGCTTGAGGCAGATTCTAATTGAATCCTTAAGCAAGCGCTCTGGTTCGGAATGAGATAACGACTTTTCGTGATGTCTATATTTCGCCGAGGGTGTGGGCGAAAAAAGGAATGTGTAGTGGCGCGCAAGCCGCATCCACATATCCCAATCCTCCCATGGCAGATTTTCGTCGTACGAACCGACTTGGTCGTAGCAGCTTCGCCGAATCAGGGTAGTCATCCCCGGAATAAAGTTGCCTTCCAACAAGACATTGAATATTTCTCCTTGTGGCATTTCGGGCAGGTTCCGGTGGGCCGCAATAAACATCTCGGGCAAGTCACGTCCCTGTTCGTCCATCTGGAAGGCATCGCTGTACAAGACTCCCACGTGATCCGGCTGGGATTCCATTATCTCCACCTGCCGCGCGATTTTATCAGGCAGCCAGACATCGTCCGAAGCCACCATGGAGATGTATTTGCCAGTGACGACCGCCAGCACATCGTTAAGTGATTTGCAGATTCCCTGGTTCTTCTGGTGTCGAATAAATGTGCAATCGATCCCATTTTTCCGCACCCAGTTTTCGATCACCGCGACCGAGTCGTCCGATGAGCAGTCGTCAACGATGATCAGTTGCGTGTACTTATACGTCTGGGCTTTGACGCTTTCGAGAGTTTCCACCACAAACCGCGACTGGTTGTAGCAGACAACAATCATGCTCACCAATGGGATGTCAGTTTGCATCACCCTAATGATTGCGGAGCACACTTTTAACTCTGGGATCGGCAAAGACCTAATGTTACGACGAAACGCTAATGAGACAGAAACTTAAGTTGCTTGCAACAAAGCTGCTCCCTGATCCATTTGACCGCCTTGACGTAAACAAGAGGCAACTCATCGATATTGCCTGCCAAGAATTTGGGATGCGTTCCTTTGCCGATCTAGGAGCTGTGCGGAATGTGGACGACGGGTATACGTTCTACGCGATAGAGAGACACAAAGTTAACAGTAGAGTAATCGTTGATACAGAATCAACGCCCGCGGTAATGGAGGGGAAAAACAGGCATCCCGGCCTAAGAATCATCAAAGGAAACTTTGGCCAATCTGCGATTAGAGACCAGATCGGCACGGTGGACGGAGATTTCTTTTTCGATACTTTACTTCATCAAGTGAAACCGGATTGGGACGAAATTCTGGGAATGTACGCCGACGTTGCCAAAATCTTTCTGATATTCAATCAACAGTACATCAACTTCGACAAAACAACGAGGCTGCTCGACCTCGGCAAGGACGAATACTTTCGCTACGTTCCACATTCCGCGAATGAGGAAGGGTACAAGGCCTACTTTCGAGACCTCGATGCGATTTGTCCTGAGTACCAGAGGCCCTATCGCGATATTCACGCCATCTGGCAGTGGGGCATTATCGATGCCGATCTTATCCGCCGCGTCAGCGGGCTGGGATACAAGATGCAGTTTTATAAGAATTGTGGACGGTGCGGGAACCTGCGAAACGTTGAAAACCACGCCTTTGTTTTCTCCAGATCAGATACCGCTGCGGGGTCAACGTAACTATTGCCGATTTGTGCCGCCCCTGGGAAGTTCATGGATTCAGGGCACGAACAAATTCCTGGTGGTCCCGGAAATAATCCGCCTCGTCGTAAAAATTGGACGCGAGGACCATGCAAACGGAGGCGGACGAGAAATTATCGAGTTCGCGCCAGATCATGGGGCAGACGTATATCCCGAAATAGGAGCGGTTCAAATGAAAGCGTTTTTTCTGAGCGCCGTCATCCAAAACGACATCAAAACTTCCCGAAAGCGCAATGATCAGCTGGTGCAAATTCTTGTGGGCGTGCCCGCCGCGCTCCGCGCCACCGGGAACATCATAGAGATAGTAAACGCGCTTGATGTCAAAGGGTACATGCCGGCCACCCTCGATGAACGTGAGATTGCCCCGGGGATCGTTGAATCTAGGGAGGTCAATGATCTTGCATTGGGTCAGACTCACGAAGTTAGCTCTTCCCGGCTGCGCTGCGGTGCTCCAGACCCGTGACTCGCATGATCGTAATGATAGTACTTTGAATTCGCGGCCTGGGGCAATTTGTGAGGAAGGCTCGGAAGCGCAGCCCAGTGGTTTGAGGTGGTAGGGTTCGCTAGATACACGCTATCGGGCCAGATCCAATTCGTATTGGTCGTAAACGACGCCCCGCGCGCCGTAGCTTTCCTTGTTTTGCACTAGACCAGGGTTTAGCCATTGCCCTGCTTGTTCGGTGGAAATACCCCAATCAAAATAGGGAATGGTTGCGTATCGCCTTTCCAGCAGCTCCTCAAAAATACACTCCAAGGCCCCTTCGCGCTTGGCTTCATCGGCGCCGGCGATGTATTGCACATGGGCAACATTGGCATTCTCATAGATTAAAACTCCAGCGCATAACTGCTCTGCGCGGTAGGCGCCGAAAAGGCGAATATTTTGGGGAAAACGCCCGGCCAACAGCTCCATTTCCTGTGCGGTGTGAGTTGGCCTGACTTTGTGCTTGGTAGTTAGACCAGAGCTCACCAAGTCCATGAAGGCGCTATAATCACGGCTCTCTCGCACGACGAACGTCTTTCTGCCCCGCTTTAGCTGGGTCTGTCGTCCATGCTGCATCGGCGAGCGACATGCCATATCCAGAGTCGAGGACAGATCCCGACGCACTAGACGCGCCCCGGACCGGAATAATGCATACAGGTCTTCTTCTGCCGGCATTCGATGATAAATATGCGGCACCGGCTTGTATAGCAAAGTACTGACTCCTCGGCCGCGCAGGCATTCCCGCAAGACGTCAAAGAGCTCGAGCATTGCAGAGGCGCCAAGATTGTCCCGCGAAATCACCCCGCCAAATGTGAGGCCACCATGCGAAACGACCCGATCTCCATCCCGGTTGGCGGGCAGTACGGCCAATAAATTGTGTTCATCAAAGAAAAGCAGCGAAGCATCTTGGAAGCGGTCGATGTGATATTCCATGTAATCGCGGAAGAATAGAAAGACTCCATTTCTGCTGTGCGCGATCACTTCATCCCAAATCTGTTTATACTGGTAAGTATAGGGCTCGACCCGGATGTGCATCACCTTTCAACCAAATACGCTACCTCACATGAGTGTAGCCCGGACGCAATTCGGTATCAATGCCGTAAGGGGGTGTCATACGAGTCTCCCTAAGAGGCTCCTGCAGCCGCCACGACCTCAACGCGCTAGCGTGATGGAAATTTGAAGGAATAGAACGGAGCTTTCAGAGCTAGACCTGCAAATCCTAGAGATATAGCTCGAGCGCGATACACAAGAGCGATTATGCCGCGTGGAAGATTCGTAAGCGTCTGGTTTGAACCGTCTGGACGAAGTGTGGGTGGAAGGGTGATGGTGATCGTGGGCACTGAACAAGTGCCCACAAGGGATAAGTGGACACTTCGGCGAAGAGACGGCGGCGTTGGGCCATCGAGATCAAGCGCAGGATCGCAGAAGAGAGCTTCGCAGGAAGCGCGTCCGTAGAGCAGTTGGGACAGAACTATGCCGTGAACGCCAATCAGATTTTCCTCTGGCGGAAGCAGTATCGCGTAGGCCGCCTCGATAACAACACCTCGAGCAAGCTGCTTCCGGAGACACCCGTTGCGGATTCGTAAGTCAGAACTGCGGCTTTTTGATGTTACGATGAGGTCCTAATGAGACAGAAACTGAAAGTGCTCGCGTCGAAACTGCTTTTCCCTAACCCCTTCGAGCACCTTGTCCTAGACAAGAAACAGCTTATTGATTTTGGCTGCCACCTCGGTATGAGCTCGTTTGCCGACCTGGGAGCCGTGTGGAATGTAGACGCCGGCTACAGCTTTTACGCGATGGAGCGGCACAAAGTTAAGAATGCGGTGATCGTCGATATAGATTTTACGCCCGCGGTCCTAGAAAGGCAGAAACGGCATCCCGGCCTGAAAATCATCAAGGGAAACTTTGGCCAACCCACCATTCGCGACCAGATCGGCAAAGTGGACGGAGTGTTCTTCTTTGATACTCTGCTGCATCAGGTGAGACCAGATTGGGACGAAGTTCTTGAAATGTACGCTGGGGTCGCTAAGATTTTTCTAATATTTAATCAACAATACACCAACTTCGACAAGACAACGAGGCTGCTTGACCTTGGCCAAGACGAATACTTTCGCAACATTCCGCATTCCGCGAGTGAAGGAGAGTACAAAACCTATTTTCGAGACCTCGACGCGATTTCTCCTGAGTATCAGAGGCCTTATCGCGATATTCCCGCCATCTGGCAATGGGGCATCGTCGATGCCGATCTCATTGGCCGCATGAACCAGCTCGGATTCAAGATGCAGTTTTATAAGAATTGCGGGCCGGTCGGATACTTGCGAAACGTGGAAAACCACGCCTTCGTTTTCTCCAGATCTGATGTCGCTGCTCGATAAGTAAGGATACCAACGCGGAGTGAGACTGGTAATCAGAGGCGCTAAAATTAAAATGAGACTTCTTCATTTAGCTTCAAACGCCCTTCGAGCCGTCAGGTTTGAACCGACAGTGCGGCGGGCAATCTCGCGTAGCAAAAAAGCAGGCACCAAGCCCATGGATTGGTTTTTCGACGCTAATGATGAAGTGTGGCTATGGATGCATGCGTCGAAGACATCAAGGCACCGTCCGGCAGTAGCCCGCCTTTTACCAGGACTTCCGGCTGCCTCAATCCAGGAGTACTACACCGGCTCATCCGGATTTTCAACTCTCTGTGAGGGGTTTGGCGCTTATCAACTTTTCAAAAACCTATATGAGGCTCATGTTGGACCGATAGGGAATTGTCGCGGGGTTCTTGATTTCGGTTGTGGTTGGGGCAGAATCATCCGCTTCTTTTTAAAGGATGTAGCACCGGAAAAGCTAACAGGGGTTGACTTCCTCGAAGAGGCTATTCGAATTTGTCAAGAAACCAATAAATGGTGCAAATTCATCCTGATTGACCCCCACCCTCCAACGTCGCTGGCATCAGAATCTTTCGACTTGATATATCTGTATTCGGTTTTTTCGCATTTGCCAGAGGAGATGCACTGGAACCTATTGGAGGAATTTCATCGGCTTCTGACTCCGGGAGGCATGTTGATCGCCACGACTTGGCGGCGGGATTTTATCGAATTCTGTAGGACTTTGCGTGAGGATCCGGAACTCGACAAAAAAATGGCGTGGCTAAAATGGTCAGCAATGGCCTTCCCGGACACGGACGCTACGTTATCTGCTTACGACAAAGGGGAGTTCTGTTACGGTAGCCACGGACACACAGGCAAAAGTTCATTTTGGGGTGACGCCTGCATCGCCAAAACTTATGTCGAGAGTCACTGGTCCAAGATTTTCGATATTTGCGACTACATCGCCGATAGCAAGATTTACGCGCAGAACGTCATTGTCGCTCGGAAACGAAACTGAGTCACTTCACCGCACCACAGTTGGTTGCCCCCTGACTTGATCTGGGCCATCCACTCTTCAACATTGAATGCCCATCGCTCGGAGGCTCGAGTCCGCTACGGCTATTATCGTATTTATATTCTGCTGCGCCGCGAAGGATGGCAGAAACTTTCGGTACCGTCTGCGGGAACTTCGCCGGGCGAGGTTGGTCGATGGGCCAAGGGGCTAGCCTTCGAGCCGAAAAACTCCCGCCAGCTCGGACCAATGGGAACAGTGATTGGGTCCCGTGTCATTCCTGACCTTTGCATGTGCATGTTAAAATGTCCGATGCTGCCACTCAAAACAATGGAAACGAGGAAGCAATCTACAAGGCATTATGCAAGACGCTGCTCAAAGGCAATCCGAGGGTGTTCGTCGCCCTCGCCGAGCGGGCTTATGGCAAGCTCCGGGAGCCCGTCGAGTTATCGGTAACGGAAGGATTGGCGGAACGGCTCGCGGCATTCCGCAAGCGAAAAAATGAAGCTGAACGGGCGTCGAGGGGCGGGCTGCTCGTTGGCCCGTCTGCCACGAATATTTCGCCGTCCGTTTCCGGGGAACCCGTTGCAGCGCCCAAACACGAACCAGCGGACATGCGCACCTACGGAGTAGTTGTCGCGTAAGAATCGTAACGCCTTTCGAATGTGCTCCATTTTGTGCCGGAGGACCTGCACGAACTCAATACTCTAAATTACTCTAAATGGGAAATTGGTCGATCAAATGCGTCATTTGACTGGCACTAGAGCCTGCCGTCGGCCGAGGACTAAGATTGGGTGGACATCTTGCGACGGAATCTAAGATGCAGCCACCCGAGCACAGTGGCGTATCACACGGATAGGCAAGGTGCGCACTTTGGACCCAGTCCCTGCTAATTGGGCAAAACGCAAAATCTAACAGACGACGCCCTGGACGCGTCGACTGGCCCAGCTTACTTCGAGCGGGCGATGAGACACATTTCCGCGGCAATCTCTGGATAGCGTTCCCCCAAGGCGAAAAACGCGTCAATCATGTCCGGCGTCCATTGCTGATCGATCTGCCGGTTCGAGACTGGCTTGAGCCAGTAACCGCCAAAAAACTCGATTTCCAATCCCGCACTTGAAAACAATTGGCGAAATTCGTCGCGACTGAATATTCGGCGCTTGCCTTGAGCTCGATCGCGCTCGCTGAAAGCATTGACGGTGGGCAATAGCCCCATTCGCACGGCGGCCTGGCGATGCAACGACTCACTGTTAGGGGCAATCGCAAGGATCTTCCCGCCGGTGCTCAGCCAGCCCGCAGCCAAGCGGACCACCTGTTCTGGGTCGCGCACATGATCCAGTACATGGCACAGGAGTATGCCGTCGAAACGTTCGGACGTGACAAAATCCTCAACCAAAGTGTTGATTACCTGCGCGCGAGGAAAAGACTGCCGGAGTTTTTCGCAGAGGGTCTCGGAAGGCTCAACTAACGTGAGGTCAAAGTCGTTGACCAGGCCACGGGTCATATACCCATCGGCCGGTCCCACCTCCAGAATTCTCTTCCCCACTAGATGGCGTTTCACAATCCCCAAGGAATATTCCGCGGCGGTTGCGCAAACGCCCTCAAAATAATCGAAAGTGCGCGCTACTTGCTCCTGCCATCGCACTTCCTCGCTGGACGATGGTTGCATTTCGAAGTCCCTGTTTCGGAATTGATCGAGGTCCTAGTCCCGACCTCCGCCGACCCATAAAAGCTATTCTATTAACGCTTGGCGGAGAAGGCCCCACAGCGCGGGCACACGCTCCTTGATTCGTAATGCGAAGCAACGAGCACGGCACCAACGGGCTGCGGCTGTCCATTCCGGCGACGGGATGGAATAGCGTTCGGCCAGCAAAGGATGACGGATGGTCTTGGCGCAGATGTAGTCCAAATCGCTCCTCTTTTAATTTTTGCTCGGCAACGCCCACACGATCCTTTTCCACCCCGCCCGAGATAGTTCCGGGCGTGGCCCAGTCCATCCAGCTCTCCCGATCTCGCGCGGCTTTGAATTGCTCGTTTTCCAAGTCTAGCCGGTCCATTTCAGGCACGCCAACAAAACGATACATCCGGTTGGCGATGGATAGAGGATCGGAAACCATATCTTCGTAATAGATCACGAGGCAGTTGCCGCTGGTTTCTGCCAAGGCAGTGCCCGCTTTCAGGCACTGGTTCATGTAATCTACGGCAGCGACCGTATCCCGGACAGACCCAGAAGCGCGGCCCTGCCGGCGCCGCTGGCGCTGGCCCACCTCCAGCATTGAGCAAACTACATCCCGCGGGTCCCGGATAACCAGAATCTTTTTGGCTTCGGCCGCGCATTCTTCCAGCCATGGAAAGGCCAGCACATTGCTGGGCGTTTTTTCACTGAGATAGCCGACTCCCTCGGCCTGAAGTTTGGGCAACAACAGGGCAACTAACAAACACCGGAAGGCATGTACGAGCCCCTTTTCATCCAGAATCGCGTCGATTCTGCCTGATTGAATCGCCCTGCGCATATCTTGGAACAAATGCACGACAGGCGGAACAAAATCGAACTCGGGGCCGCCATAAACTTGCGGATGACAATCCAGTATCCTTTGGGCCAGGGTGGTCCCCGAGCGCGGACTGCCTCCGACAAAAATCAAACGGCTCAATTGAGAAGCTAGGAGTGAGCGAGCCGTTTCGCTGGCACCCAAAATTGTACTTGTCTCAGTCATAGGCTCGGAGTCTGGAGCAGCCGCCGGGCTACATTGAAGCAATACTTTGTGCTGATCGAATTGGTCATGATTGCTTAACCAACGGCGACTCTTCCTTGAAGGAGTGGCACCAAGAAAGCAGCGGGCGAACGACGCCCGGCGCAACGCTCATGTTCGAACCCCGACCCGTGGCCGTATTCTCCACTTCGAACGAGACGGCCCCGTCGATGCGAAGCAAGGCATAGCGCTGGTCCTTGCCGAAAACCACATCCAGGGAATAACGGCCGGCGTTGAGCAAATGCCCTGGGATTCTGCCCGTCAAATGATAGAAACCGCGGCGGGAATCACGATCCGAACTGAGACGGTGACCGGATTCGAAGACAAGGACACCTTCGCGGTTGGTCAGGTAAACAGTGCAGCCGAGATTGATATTTTCCAGCAGGTTTTCGAAACCGATCTCGATCTGAACACCTGTGTCGATTGTGATTTCCGCGCGGCCTTCCGGCGGGATTATTCGTATGTAAGAGATACGGACGCTTTCATTACCCGGGGCAGTGGCTGGATCCTGCCATTCCTTAGAGCTCGCCCTGGGCACAGTACTTGACAAGTATTCGTCAGCGATGTCAGCAACCGTGCCAGAGGCGGCGACGGCACCATCTCTTATCAAAAGGGCTCTGCTACACAAAGCTCTGACCGCGGCCATGTTGTGGCTTACAAACAGGATTGTGCGGCCTTCGCGGGCGACGTCGCCCATTTTGCCGAGGCATTTCTTTTGGAAGGAGGCGTCGCCTACGGAGAGGACTTCGTCCACGAAGAGGATTTCGGGCTCGAGGTGCGCGGCGACGGCGAAGGCGAGGCGGACTTGCATGCCGCTGCTGTAATGCTTGAGCGGGGTTTCAAGGAAGCGCTCGACTTCGGAGAAGGCGACGATTTCGTCGAACTTGCGGTCAATTTCGGCTTTGCGCATGCCGAGAATGGCGCCGCTCATGTAGACGTTTTCGCGGCCGGTGAGCTCGGCGTGGAAGCCGGTGCCGACTTCGAGCAGGCTGCCGACGCGTCCGTGAATTTCGGCGTGGCCTTCGGTGGGGCGCGTGATGCGAGCCAGGATCTTCAGCAGGGTGCTTTTGCCGGCGCCGTTGCGGCCGATGAGGCCGACGACTTCGCCCTGTTGGACTTCAAAGTTGACGTCCTTGAGCGCCCAGATGAAACGCGAGCGGCCGTTGGCGGCCGTCGCAGCGGCGGCAGAGGTATTGGCGGCGGGTAACTCCGGGCTCGGAGGGTTGCGCGAAGCGCGACTGTTACCGTTGAAGATGCGCAGCGGTGCGCGCAAGGCGTCCCCGAGCAGGTTGCGCAGCGCGGTGTGGCGCAGGCCTTCGCCGAGGCGGTAGCGTTTGCCAAGGCCTGCGACGCGAATGACGGGTTCGCTCATTGGTTACACCACATCGGCGATGGTCGTTTCCATCTTCTGAAAGTACATCAGCCCACTCACCAGCACGGCCAGCACCACGGCGGAGGATGCGAGCAGCATGCGGCTTGGCGGGTTGCCAGTTCCCGTAAGCGACCAACGGAAACCTTCGATCACACCGACCATCGGATTCAATCCGTACAGCCATGCCCACTTTGGCCACCTCGCGGACACGAGAGTACTGGGATACACGACGGGCGAAGCAAACATCCAGAATTGCACGAGAAAAGGGACGACGTAGCGGACGTCGCGATAAATCGCATTCAGCCCCGAAAGCCACAGGCCCACGCCGAGAGCGGTCAGCACGGCGAGCAGCAGAAAAAGCGGCAGCATCAGAATCGGCCAGCCCGGATGAACGTGATAGTAGGCCATGATGGCGACAAACATGACGAACGAAATCGCGAAATCCACCACACCCGAGACGACCGACGAAATCGGCAAAAGCAAGCGCGGGAAATAGACTTTGGTGATAACGTTTTGATTTTCAACGATCTTGCCTGTCGCGTTCTGAAGGGAGGCCGAGAAATACATCCAGGGAAGCAGGGCGCTGTAATAAAAGACCGGATAGGGCAGGCCGTTCGAGGGAATGTGGGCGAGAGCTCCGAAGAAGAGGCTGAAGATGAGCATGGTCATGAACGGCTGAATGACCGCCCAGGCGGCGCCGACGACGGTTTGCTTGTAGCGGACTTTGAGTTCGCGCCAGACGAAGAAGTAAAGGAGTTCGCGATACTCCCACAATTCGCCGAAGGGCAGCACCCACCAGCGGCTGGGAGGCGCGATGCGAGCTACGGGAACGGGCGGGTGGGTGAGAGCGTCGGGATGGGTGGCGGCGCTCATCGAGACGGCTCGGAAGCGGCGGGCTGGCCGGATTTGATGTGCTGCACGTCTTCTTCTTCGATATGGTGCATTAATTGTTTACGCCGTGTGAGATAGGATTTTAGCGTATGCGTGGCCTCCACAGGAACGACTGCCACCTGGTTGTATGCAGCATCACGCCAGGAAATCGGGCCGCGCGCCGGGATCAGGTGGACGCCCCACTGAAAGACCAGACCCAAATTCCATACGATTAGGAGTGCCGTAACGACGGTGGCGGCGATGGCGGCGCGTTGTTCGCGCCAGACGCCGGCCAGACAATCGAAGAAGGCCGCCAGTCCCAGGATGAAAAGAGGCGTCAGCGATACGAAGAAGCGATTGCCGAAGGAGGACATGCCGTCCCAATCGGGATGCACCGAGACCACGAAGTAAAAGAGCAGGAAGGCCACGATTGCGTAAGTCCCGAACGTCTCATCGGTGCGCCGAAAAAGCAGCAAGCCGATCAACGCCAGAATCAAGATTGGCGTCCAACTCAGCATGCCATGATCCGATGAGAACAGCACGTTGAAGAATGCCGGCGATTTCCAGGCCCAACCGCCTACTGGCGCGTAGCCCGTATGCGTGGAGCTGCCGAAAATGATTTGCCTGGTGATCATCGTGGGCAGAAGGGCCATGACGAATGCGCTCACATAAATCAAGTGTCGGAAGAACAGCCGCGCCATCGCCGCGCCGCCATAGGCGGGCGACTTGAAGTCGTCCCAATAGCCCACAATCCCTTCCAGCAGCGGAATCACGAGCAATGCGCCGTTCGGATAGTAAACATCCACGATAAACCCCGAGAGCAAGCCTAATAGAATCCACTGGACGATGGTTCGCTCGCCGCGAGTGCGATTCCAGTACCAAAGGAAGAGCGCCACGGCGAAGGCCGAGTGTGCATGTGACCAAGACGGATTGAAATACATATAAACCGGGAGAGAGCTGGCCCACCAGATGCCGATGGTTGCAAGAAACGCCCAACGTTCAGCGAAATATTTTCGGGCCAGGGTGAAGGAGAGCCAAAGTCCCAGAAATCCGTAGAAGGCAGTGGCAAAAGCCATCGTGACGACGTAGGGAGTGGAAAACCCGTCGGCGGCAATGTGGGCGCCGAAGCGGTCGCAAAGCAGCACGCCCATGTGGGTTACAAAAAGGAACGGAAACCAGAGCAAGGAAGGGCCGATGGCCCAGAGATTGGCGATGTGCCCCGTGGGGGTGTATTCGTCCGGCAGGACGTTACCGCGCGCGTCGAGGCGGCCCATGGCGAAGCTCTCATTGCCGTGCTTCCAGTCCTTCTGAAAATCCAAGTTGTGCTCGATGAGCACGGCGCGGACATACGCGTAGTAGCCCACCCCGTCGCCGCGGACCCAGGGATTGCTAAGGGGAACCGTCAGGAGAAACAGAACGAGCAGAATCTTTTCGGATTTGTGCAGCTTCCACAAGCTTAGCGCTCTTTCTTGCTTGTTTCCCAGTTCAACTCGATTTGCGGTCAGCGCACTCGCCACGGGCCTAAGACTCTCGATTCGAATCGAAAATCGATTGACCGGCGGCCGGGGGCGCCGGGGTGACGCCGTTCTGCTTGCGAAAGATCGCGATGAGCGAAAGCGGCGCAAACGGAAGCCACGGGTCTATCAATCGAAACAGGGGCGTCAGAAGATTCAACAAGCGAATTTGCCCCAGCCCGAATGTTTTTCTCCGCAAGACTTGGCCGTTGAGCCACCAGGCAAAAACACCGGGGCGATTGAATTTCAACAACTGTTCAGCCTGGAACCCCGCTGCTTGACCGGCGTGAATCAGTTGTTCCTCGGTGTAACGGCGGCAATGCCCTAATACTTCGTCCAATGTGCCGAAGAGTTTTGGACCGTTGGGCACCAGGACAATGGCGCGGCCACCCTCTTCCAGCACATTCCAAATGTTACCTAATGCTTCGTGATCGTCGGAGAGATGCTCGACGACGTTGAGGCAGATTACGGTGTCAAACGATTCGCCGGCGGGGAACGAACTGGCATCGGTGGCATCGAGGCCGGCTACGCGTAGATAGGGCCGATTGATTTTGAGCCGTTCGAGCGAATCGAGATATGCGGGATTGATGTCCGTAGCCCAATAGACCGAGCGCGGAAGCAGGTGCAGCGTCATATTGCCGATTCCCGCGCCGATTTCCAGCACGCGATTTCCCACGTATGGCCGGATCGCATCAGCCATCCATTCCGTGAAGCGCGGCGCGCGGTTCAGGCGCAGCAGGATCTCTCCGCCATGCCCGTCAGCTGCGTAAATCTTGTCGGAGAGCGAAAAACGCAGAATGGCCCAAAGGGCGCGAACGCCGTCCTTCCAATTGATCTTTTTTCCTTCGGCATACGTCCGGCCGGAATAGCTGATGGGCACTTCAAAAATCCGGCTGCCGCGCTTGGCCAGTTTGATGACTAGCTCAGGTTCGACGTCGAAAGTGGCGCTCTGTAGCGGAATGCTCTTGAGCAAATCGGCGCGCATCATCTTGTAGCAGGTTTCCATGTCGGTCAGGTTCAGGTCGCAGACCAAATCGCACAGGAAGGTCAGGAGTTTGTTGCCGACCTCGTGCCGGAAAAACAGCGCGCGTTTGTAACCGCCGGGCATGAAGCGGGAGCCGAAGACGGCGTCCGCGTCTTCGAAGAGGAACAGGTCCAGCATTTGCAGCAGGTCCCGCGGGTGATATTCCAGGTCGGCGTCGTGAATTACCACAAGTTGTGTATCCACGCATTCGAGAGCGGTGCGGATGGCCGCGCCCTTACCCATGTTTTTTTCGTGCTGCAGCCAGATCCAGGTGAATTTCTTGAAGTCCTGACTGGATTCCAACCGTGCCTGGAAATGGCGAATGGCTTCCGCAGTGCCGTCGGTGGAGCAATCGTTTACAACGATCACCTTAATTTGCTGCAAGCGCGGGGATTCATCGAGCACTGCCAGTCCGTTCAGGCTGGCTTCGACCAAGTACTGCTCGTTATAGGCCGGAACGATGACGGAAAGAGTAGTGCTGGAGCGAGTCTCGCCAGACGTTCCTCTGGTGAAAAGAGAGGCTTGCCCCATTGGCCGAGCCGAACCCGTACTCTCGATTCTGCTTTTCGCCGGCATCGTATTCATGAAATCTTCCGTCGCAATCATCTCCACCGTGACAGGAACAATTACAGCTTGAAAACGAGCGTGAACCGCCGCTTATTTTTAGCGCCGTTCCCTGGTTGCCGGTTCTGCCACAGCGCGAGCCGATTGCAACAGGGCGTCCACAACGGATGCGCGCTGTTGCGCCGTCAATTCCGGAAACATCGGCAGCGACAAAATGCGCCCGGCAGCCTCTTCGCTGAGCGGAAAATCGCCGGGCCGATAGCCCAGGTCCCTACACGCCTCCTGAAGGTGAATCGGAATCGGGTAATGAATGCCTGCGGCAATGCCGCGCTGATTCAAGAATTCCTGTAGGGCAGCGCGATTTTCGGACTGCACTACATAGAGGTGAAAAATATGATCGCGATTCGCGGCGATCTTCGGCAGAACGAACGGCCCATCGGCGAGCGCGGCGCTGTACGCCGCGGCATGTTCGTTGCGCAGTGCGTTCCAGCGATCGAGATGCCGCAGCTTTACGCGTAGAATTGCGGCCTGAATCGTATCGAGCCGCGAATTGGTGCCGGCGACGACGTGCTCGTACTTGACCTTCTGGCCGTAATTGCGCAGATAGCGAATTTTTTCGGCAATGACCGCGTCGTTGGTTGTGATGATTCCGCCGTCACCGTAGGCGCCGAGATTCTTGCCGGGATAAAAACTGAAGGCGGCCGCATGTCCCCATGAGCCGGCGCGCTTGCCCGCGTACTGCGCTCCATGAGCTTGCGCCGCGTCTTCAATCACCAGCAGGTTGTGCTTTCTGGCGATGGCCAGAATCGGCTCCATGTCGGCGGGCTGGCCGTAGAGGTGCACGGGCATGAGTCCGCGCGTCCGCGAAGTGATGGCCGCCTCGATGGCCGCGGGAGCGATGTTATAGGTAGCCGGATCCATTTCCGCCAGCACGGGTTTTGCGCCCACGGCGACGATGGCCAGCACCGTGGCGATGAACGTGTTGGCGGCGGTAATTACCTCGTCGCCGGGGCCGATACCGTAGGCGCGCAGGGCGAGCTCGAGGGCATCGAGGCCGGAGCCGACGCCAAGGGCATGCGCCGTACCAATGTATTTCGCGAAGTCTTCTTCGAACAGGCGGACTTCATCGCCCAAAATATAATCGCTGCGATCCAGAACGCCCTGGATAGCGGCGTTGATCTCCGCGGAGATGGTGCGATATTGAGCCTGCAAATCCACGAACGGAATTTTGGCAGTAGCCGTCATTTTCTTACGCCCAGTCCCAAATACAGCACCGGCCGAAGAATGCTCCACCAGCCGGTGATCGGTTTCATTTTTGTATAGCCTTGCTGGCGAGGCGGGTACACTTTCGTGACCGGCACCTCGCAATGGCGATACCCCAGCCGAATCGTATTATAAAGAAGATACGGCTCTAATTCATATTTATCCAGCCAATCCTGCCGCCAATTGATGCGCGGGTCCCGCAGGATCTCGGTGCGGAAGGCGCGAAAGCCATTGGTGGTTTCGGTCACGTACTTTCCCACGAACATCGAGAACATCAGCGGATGAACGAAGCGCGTGGCCAACACGCGGTAAATAGGAGTATTGCCGTAACCTCCCCCGGGAAGAAAACGCGAGCCCTGCACAAAATCGGCGCGGCCCGATGAAATGGGTTCGAGCAGCCGCGGAATTTCGTTGGGATCGTCTTTGTCGTTGCCTGCCTGGATCACCAGAACGTCGTAGTTGTTATCGAGCGCGTAGTCGAACACGCGCTTCATGGCCGAGCCGATGCCGTGGTTTTTCTCGTTGCGAAGGTGCAGCCAGCCCTCCTTGGGCAAGGATTCGAGCGTGCCATCGTTTGAGCCGTCATCCATTACGAGCAGATCGTAATTGCGCGGATGGGGGTGGCGTGCGATGGTGCGGCGGATCTTGTCTCCTTCGTTGTACGCAAACGCGGCGGCGAGAATCTTCATTGCATCAGACCCGGCCCGGTCGAACCACCGGCCGGGGCAGGGGCGCGACGGTGTTCCACTCGGGGCGGCGCCGAACGTCTATGCCACCTTCGTAGGGTTTCACGATGTCAAAGGCACATTTTAGATCATCCACATCCGAGATGATGCGCGCCGGCGAGCCGACGACGACCGCGCGAGCCGGGACATCCGCAATCACCACGCTTCCCGCGCCTACCAGGGCATTTTCGCCGATGATCACGTGCGGGAGGACAGTGGAATTGATGCCGATCTTCGCGCCGGATTTGATCGTGGGTCCCTGCATGCATTTGGTGCAGATCGGGTGGGGATCGTTCGCCAGCATCACTCCAGGCGCGAGGAAAACATCGTCTTCGATGATGGTGTACTGGCAGACGTAACTATTGCAATGAATGCGGACGCGATTGCCCAGCACGCAGTCGTAATCAACGGTTGTGCCGTTCCATACGGCGCAATCGTGCCCGATGCGATTGCCCTCGCGAATGATTACGTTGTGGCCGGTCTCGAAGCCATTGCCGATTTCGACGGAGGCGTAGATCACGCTTCCAGAGCGGACTTGTGCGCGATCGCCGATGCGCACGGGTTTGCGCTCGATCGCGCGGCCCGGGGGATAGCCCAAAATCACGCCAGCATCAATCGAACAATCCTTGCCTAGTTCGACCGGAACGCAACTTTGCACTTTGCCACCTCCACGGCCTTTCCTAGCTCGCGGATCGAGGCGTCAATGGCTTTCAAAGCCTGGACGACGTGTGTGCCACTCAGCGCGCCGGAGAGCGGCTGGCGATGCTGGCGGACGGATTCGACGAAGTCGGTGAGTTGCCCTTTGAGCGGTTCGCTCAGTTCGATCTTGGGGCTGACGATATCGCCATCGCGCATCAATAGTTTGAACTCGCCGAAAGAACCGGAATGCGTTTCGCCGACCGAGACACCTTTTTCGTAGATGCGCACGCGCTCGAGGCTATTGAGATCGTCGAAGACCAAACGCTGGCGGCTGCCGACCACGACGACTTCGCGGACTTTATTGGGGTCCGCCCAGCTCACGTGAATATTGCCGATCACGTCGTTGGAATAGCCGAGGGTGATGAAGGCCACATCCTCGCGCATATTTCCCAGCGCCCGCGAGCCGATGGCGCTGGCCCACTGGGGCTGCTCGTCGAGCAAATAGTTGAAGATGGAAATGTCGTGCGGAGCCAAATCCCAGACGGCGTTGACGTCGGGACGTATGGGACCCAGGTTCGTGCGCGTGGCGTGCAGGTAGTACAGGCGTCCGAAATCGGGTGACTTGACGCAATCACGCAACTTCTGAATTCCGGAATTGTAGAGAAAGGTGTGCGCCACCATGAGGACGAGGCCTTTTTTATCGGCGAGTTCTCCGAGGTGCTCGCAATGTTCGATTTCCAACGCGAGAGGCTTCTCGACGATCACATGGCGTCCGGATTCCAGCGCCAGAAGCGCGAGTTCATAGTGCGTGGAAGCAGGGGTGGAGATGATGACGGCGTCTACGTCATCTCGCCGCATGGCTTCCGAGACGTCCTGGGATAGCGCGGTGGGGGGGAAACGGGCAGCCGCGCGCTGCAACTGCTCTTCCTGAGTGTCACAAACGATCGTCAAGTTTACATCCGGCAGGTCGGCCAACGCGCGCGCGTAGTTCGGACCCCAATAGCCATAGCCAATCAGGCCCACGCGGATCTTGGAAAACAATTTAGGGCCTCCTTGGTCTTCGTTTGGCGACGAGACACAATGTCCTGCACACGTAACTGCGGGGGAGGGTCATGATCAAGCGAATCCGAAATATCAATTTGCGGACAACCCTGCTGCCATCCGGTCCGCCGCACCGGCAGCCGTCACCGACTTCGCCATGCCCGCTTCTTGCTTCTCGCGAAAGTACGCAATGACGCCGTCCACGATGTCGTCGAGTGGAATCGCCGGACGGAACCCGGTGAGCGCTTCCAGTTTTCCCAGGGCTGGCACGCGCCGGGGCATGTCCTCGAAGCCGGGTTCATATGCTTGATCGTAGGGTACGTGCGTAATCGGCGAATTGCTGTTGGTTCTCAGCTTCACGCGATGCGCGAGCTCCTGAATGGTGACTTCTTGCGTGCTGCCGACGTTGACGACTTCGCCGACGGCCTTTTCGTTGGTAATCAACCGCAGCACGGCCTGCACGCAGTCACGCACGTCGCAGAAACAGCGCGATTGCTGGCCGGTGCCATATATGGTAATCGGCTCCGCCGCCAGCGCCTGACGGACGAAGCTCGGAACCACCATGCCGTAGCGGCCCGTTTGCCGCGGGCCGACTGTATTGAAGAACCGCGCGATCATGACGGGCAGCTTTTTCTCTTTCCAATACGAGAGCGCGAGGAATTCATCGAGAGCCTTCGATGCCGCGTAGCTCCAGCGTCCTTTACTTGTGGGCCCTAGAACAAGGTCGGCATCCTCGTGGAATGGGATCTTGTCGCTCTTGCCATACACCTCGGAGGTCGAGGCGGTAAAGACCAGTTTCTTTTTCTTGGAGGCGGCGTCCAGAACATTTTGCGTGCCGTGAACGTTGGTGGCAATGGTGCGCACCGGACTTTCGACAATCAGGCGCACGCCGACGGCCGCGGCAAGATGGATAATCGCGTCCGACTCATCGACGAGCTCGGCTAGCAGATGCTTGTTCATGATCGAATCAAAGATGTAATGAAAGCGACTATTCGTTTTCAGATGGCGGATATTCTCGACGCTGCCGGTGGAAAGATCGTCCAGAACAAACACTTCCTCGCCCTGCGCGAGCAATGCTTCCGACAAATGCGAACCAATGAACCCAGCCCCGCCAGTTATGAGATAACGCACAATTGCCTCCTAACGTTTCGTGACTTCACCAGATCCAGACGCAATTGGCACGGTGATGTCCACGTCTTCGCCATACCCGTAGCTGTAAGCGTATGGATAGTAGCGATACGAGTAGTAATAGTCTGGCGCGCTTGAATCCACGGCATTTAGCACCACACCGAGTATGCGGCTCTTTACGGCACCGAGTAGATCCCGTGTCCTTGTGAACGCTTCCTTGGGCGTCTCGCCGCTGCGGACCACAAGCAGAACACCGTCGGTGAGCGATGATACGATCACGGCGTCCGTGGCGGCCATAATGGGCGGTGAATCAATCACGATGAACTTGAAGCGTCGACGCAATTCGGAAATTGCATCCCGCATGCGGTGTGACGAAAGCAAGTCCGCGGGGCTTGGCGGAACTGGACCGGTCAGCACCGTCGCGAGATTACTGATGATGGGGTGGGGAACGACGATCTCGTCGAGGGTCGCCACACCAGCGAGATAGGTACTCAATCCGGTTTCTTTGCCGATCGGCAGGTTCAAGGCACGCCGGATTCCTGGCTTACGCATGTCGGAGTCGAACAGCAACGTGCGGTCGCCGAGTTGTGCCAGGGTGACGGCGAGATTTACCGCTGAAGTGGTCTTTCCTTCGCGCGGCAACGCGCTCGTCACCAGGATCACTTGCGGCGGATGCTCCGCTTGGGAAAGGAGCAGGGAAGTGCGCAAAGCCCGGAAAGCTTCCGATATTTGCGACTTCGGCTGTGTATGGGCAAGAGTCTCAACTCGTGGCCCGGATACAGTGTGCCGTGACGTCTTGTGCGTGAGGTGCGGCCACCGGGCGTGGTGGCCATTCGAGCCCACCTGGGACGGCACAACGGCCAGCGAAGGAAGACCAGCCAGCGACTCGATATCATCAGGTGATTTTACAGTATTGTCAAGGTATTCGCGGAAAAGCGCCAGGCCAATTCCTCCAACTAGACCCACTAGGAAACTCAACAAAATATTGCGTGCTTTCTGCGGGCCTGCGGGGGCGGTGGGGACCAGAGCCGGATCCACGACTCGTATGTTGCTCGAACGAAGGCCCGCCGTAATCCCCGCTTCTTTCAGTTTCTGCAAAAGACCGTCGTAGAGCTGCTTGTTCGATTCCGCGTCACGCTCAAGGATGTGGTACTGAACGAGCTTTTCGGCGAGTTCGTTCGACTCAGTCTTCTGCCGATCGAGCGCCTCTTGCAGGAGCTCAAGATGTTGACGCGCCGTGTTGTAATCCTCTTCGATGCTGCCCACCATTATCTTCTGCGCGCGTGCCAACTCCTCTTCGACTTCCTTTTTTTGCTGAGCGATTCGCTGAACCTTAGGGAAGTTCGGTCCATACTGGGTTAGTGCCTCGGTATAGGAATCGTCGAGGGCGGATTTGCGTCTTGTCAGGTCCTGAATCACGGGACTATTGCGGACCTGAGGGAGCAAATCCACATTTCCGGACTCCGCCATTCGGTAGAGAGCTTCGCTCGATGCCAGCGCGGTCTGCGCTTCGGTGACGGCCTTATTTAGGTCTCCCAGCGTTTGCGTGGTGATGTTCTGCTTTTCGTCGATCAGCCAGATCTGATTCTGCCGCTCGTAGGCGACACGAGCATCTTCGGATTTTTCAACTTTGATCCGGAGCTCTTCGAGCTCTTGGGAGAGAAAACCGGATGCTTGCGTTGTCGCGTCAAACTTACTGCGAAAGTTTTGTTCAATGTAGTTCTGCACGTGCCCGTTGGCAATACGGGCAGCGAGCTCAGGGTTTCCCGACTCGAACTGTACTTCGACAAGGCGGCTGTTTGGCACACGTTTGACGGTAAGACGCGCCAAAAACGCTCCGAGTATCGCAGGACGCGCCACGTCCGCGCCGCCATGCGGTAGGGCGAGCAGACCCGACGCCCCACCAAACTCGGGATATTGACCCAGGTTAAGTTCATTGATCGTCTGCAGTGCGAGAGTTTCGCTCTGCAGGATCTTGACCTGTGTTTCGATGAATGCTTCCGTATCCTCGTATTCATCGTAGTTCACACCTTGAAACGGAAGGGTGTTCTGGGATTCTTTATCCACCTCGACGCGTGCCGCGGCTTGGTAGATCGGCTTCATTTTGAATGAAGCGATGGTGACCACGGTCACCACAGTCAACAGAAACGTAGCGACCAGCCATTGATGCTTACGGAGGATGATAAGGTAATCAAGAAGGTGCGGCTCCCGCGGGATGTGCTCCCACGGGAGGACCGACGGGGCAGGAATGACTGCCAAGGATTCTCCGGCCCTGCGGTCCCGAGCAACGGTTCTGGATGATTCTTCCATTTAGCTAGCAGCCCTCACCTGTCAATCGGATCAATTGAGAGTTCCCCGCTCTCCCGTTTGTTAGGGAGTCGAGGTCGTTGTACGATAGACTAGGACACTTGTACCGATGCTTATTGCTGCCTGGGCGGCTTGAGCAGCAACCTTGAGGCCGACATTATCTGGGACATACAGAATGTCATTTGACTTTAAGGCGACATCATCAGCTTTGTTTTTTTCGATCTGTTTGATGCGTACTGGAATCGCTTCGCGCTGTCCCGTTTTCGGATTCACGCGATAGATCACGGAGTGATCCGCCTTTGAGAAACTGGCAAGTCCACGCGCCAAGGCGACAGCCTTCATGACGGTGACCTGTTCCCCGCGGCTCTGCAGAATGTACCCTCCGGGTTGCGTTATCCCACGGCCAAGGACGTAAACCATCCCAGCAGGCGGAACATTAACAACATCTCCCCCATAAACAAAGATGTTAAATGCCGTGTTCTCAGCGTTGAGCAGGTCCTGCAACCGAATCCTGATCGCCTGCCCTTCAGCATCGGAACTTCCATTTGTCGCAACCGAGGCAGGTTTAACTGCTTCCTGCTGCGTCGGCCGGGTAATCAAGATGACAGTTCCAGCGGTATCGGTGATTCCACCGGCACTCGCCAGAAGCTCGAGCAACGTCGTCGGCCGGAGCGCTTGGTACGTCATCGGACGCGCCACCGCCCCGATAATCGTAACTGGCTGGCTGACTTGCTCTTTGACGAAGACAGAGACCTGTGGGTTCGAAACCAATCCATTCTGAATAAGCAGTCCTTGGATCTTATCTTCTAATTGAAAAGGGGTAAGGCCAGCCGCCCTAACTCTCTCGTGGATAAGCGGAAATCCAATCTCCCCAGAAATGCTGATGCGGACATCCCGAGATAATTCCGGGACGTCAAACACCTCAACATGGATTAGATCACCCGCTCCGAGCGGGACGTCCCCGGACGGCGGTGTTCGCAGGCTGGCGAACTCTTGGATTCTTTCGTTGGTCTGCTGTGTGGTCTCTTCCTTATCCTGACCGTAAGCCGCCTGCACACGAAGCAGTATACATATAAGAACTGCCCAACGAATCGTTATTCCCATAAGTCCCACCACCCCCTAAATACTATGCAGAGTAGGGCCTGCGTCTGTCAACGGCAGGATTCGCTGTATATTCATCCTGAGGAACTTCGTAGCGGTCTAGGATCTCCACACAGCCCGACCCAGGGAGCAGGAAGCATGGATGGTATCGTGGGTTAACCGAAAGGTCTCAGAAATGCAGACTCAACGTCAAGAGGTCACGGCGCTGTTCTCAGTCACTCCAGCGGCGAAAATCACGGACTGTCGCAAACCTTGAATCTGAACCAGTTGAGAAGACTGGAACGACGCTGGGGACGCTTTCCCCGCTTTTAAGTTTTCTGATGGAATCCCAGTCCGTGCATACGACTTTTCGCAGTCCTGCGATGAAGGTCCCCGCATGTTTCCTTCCATATAGGCCAGCCCAGGGCAGCGCGTGCATGTCGCACCATGGGTGCACTTGGAGCAGGACGGCATGTCACGCAACGTGATCGACCGTACTTCCTTGAGTTGAGGGGAATCGCGCCAGATGTCGGCGAACTTCATGCGCCGCACGTTGCCGCTCGGGAGGGGAAACTGCACGCAAGGGTAAATGTCTCCATAGGGAGAAACATAGCAGGCCGTGTGCCCAGCGCTGCATGGCAGCATGTCCAACGCATCTTCGTCCGGGCCTTGTGGGGGAGCACAGAATTCCTCGACGTTCCCAACGAGGGCTCCGTTGCGGAAGACCTCGCGCAGCGCGGCCTCGTCCACATTCAAACTAAGGATGGATCTGTCTCCGTCCATCATGGGGGTGATCGTGGGATCCATGATGAACTGCGCGCCCAGCTCACTGGCCAGCGCCTGCACGCCTGCATAGTCGGTCGCGTTCTGGACCATCAACACATTGGCCATGATGACGTGTATGCCGTGCGCCCGCAGCCGACGTACGGCTTCGATCGAGTGCTTGAGCGAACCTGGCAGCTTGGTAATGGCGTCATGTACCTCGGCGACGTGTGAGTAAATACTGATCTGTACCGATTCCACGCCTAAGGCTTTGAGGTGCTCTGCTTCCGTCTGCCCGATCAAAATCCCATTGGTCTTGAGCTTGACACAGAACGTTCGCGTGCGGGCATACTCGAGAATCTCGAAAAAATCGCGCCGCATCAGGATTTCGCCGCCACTGATCGTCAGGTAGAAAACTCCGGCATCGGCCATCTGGTCCAGAAGGTCTTTGATTTCTGCTGTGGTCATCTCGCCGTGATCATCGTGATCCAGATAGCAATGGACGCAGCGCTCATTGCACCGATACGTCAGGTCCAGTTGTACGCTCAGCGGTATATTCAACTTGAGCGCCTTGGCAGCCATTTCTGCGATCAATCCACTCAAAGGTTCACCTTGGGCGAGTGGGGGGACTGTGCAATCGGCTGATCGGAAAGCAGCAGGAGGCCATGTTCGGCAAGTTGTTCCACGAAGATTCTCGCATCCTTCAAGGCAATTTCTGGCGTGACGTCGTATTGTGAGCAAATTTTCTTCGTAACGATTTCCTCGAGTGGGGTCGCCCCGTCCGCGGTCTCCCAGATAACCGTCGCGACCTCATTCAATGTAAATAAAGTGGAGTTGGCGGCGGACATGACCATCATTTCATCGCCCAGAGCCCGCGCAGCAACTGCGTTGGTTCGAGAAACGTATCGTTTATTCATATAATC
Organism: uncultured Acidobacteriota bacterium; assembly: GCA_963795005.1. Taxonomy (GTDB): domain Bacteria; phylum Acidobacteriota; class Terriglobia; order Acidiferrales; family UBA7541; genus Palsa-295. The sequence goes on from CAWCGE010000010.1 coordinate 113,425, forward strand.
AGCTCCCATACGCATGCATCCGGCACGAACGTCAGCCGGCGGACGGGCACATGGCTGACAAATTCGAAGGCGGCATCAAAGACCAATTTCACAAATTCGGGATCTCGTGCGAAAAAAAGAATATTTCCAAGCAGCCCGCGGACTGCCTCGGCTCCGTCCACTGGCTCGATCTTGTTCTCGGGGCCTTTGGCGAGCAGGTACACGCAGGCGATGGGCGCGCGCAGGTTCTCTCCGACGCGGGCAAGCTCGCCGAAAAACGGCGTGCCCATCGCGAAATACCGGTGGCCCTGTCGGGTCACATAGGAAATCTCATCGGTAAGCAATGCGGCGTCCGGAGGGGCCAGTCTTGCTATCGTGGTCTTCCCGGCACCAGAAACCCCCGAAAACAAAAATGCACGGCCGTTCCGTATGGCGCTCGACGCGTGAAGCAGGAAACCGCCCTTGCGGGCCAGCAGCAGCGTGTGGACGATGCGCAACACAGAATCCAGCGAGTAGGGATTGATGGTTTGTTGGATGCGTCCGCAGGCGCTCGAGGGATTCCATTCGGCGCGAAAGTCGCCACGCTCGATTAGCCATCGGCCGGAGTCCCAGGCGACGCTCAGATCCTCGTCGCCGGATTCGGTGCCTGCCGGGGCCAGCTCAAGTTCAAAATCGAAGCTCGCTGCACCCGAGGAACTGGCATAACCGGCATAGCGTTCAATCAGCAGGCCAAGAAATGCAGGGTCATCACAATGCAGCCTTATGGGCAGGCCGCCGATCTCGATGACCACACTGGAGCGCTGCGCCGCCGTCACACCCGGCATTTCGTCCTCCAGGGAAACAGAAACCGCCAAAGTGCGGCCAGCCGCAAATAGAGATACGTTGCGCGATCGGAAGCCCGTAGCGCGCGAAACATAAGATAGCTCGATCCACTGGGTCGGGTTGAGACTTCGACTTGCCGTCCCCCGCGCCCATCACTGCGCTCGATGGACGTCACGCGGCCGAGCAATTCGGCCGAACTAACCGGGGGATCGTTGTGGTCGAGCCTGTCGCCGCGCGTAATCAAGAGCGGTTGTTCAGAACTATTTGTGCAGCCCACCACCCGGTGAACGAACAGTCGCCCCTCGCGCGAGTACAGCACGATTTCCCCGCTTGCAATTTCGAAAAGGCCAGCCCGCTGGACGGAAATCAGATCCCCAGGAAGAACGGAAGGCACCATGCTGGTGCCGAAAACACGAAGACGAACTTCTCCAAATGTGCGGACAATTTCTCCCGCAAGATCACACGCCAGCGTCGCCGCTACATTCTCTGATTGACTCATGAGCACTCCAAGCGGCGACCTATGAGGCTTTTCGGCTGTGCACACAGCTGCCCTGGCTGGCAAAAGTCTTGCCACACTGCAGCGCCGATACCTCAAATACGGACTCGAAGCGGTAGGAGGGGCCTTTATACGGCTTTTTCTTTGTCAGCGAATCTGCCGCTTGGCGCGCCGTGTCTTGGATTGAGTTGCCGATGTTCACGCTTGGGTCCATCTCCTAATTTAGCGCCGATTGTGATGCCTGAATGGCGCAGCCGCCAATTCCATGACCTGTAGATGTCGTGCAATTCCCGGTTGCCAAGGGAGTGAAATAGACTTGCGAAGCTCCGGCCAGGGTGCCCGAGCCCACGGTGTTATCGACTATAACTCCGCTGGCACCACCCGCCACGCTGGTATGCCCGACAGTCGTTGTGCTGGTGGTGAGGTTCGCTCCACTGAGCACATTAAAGGACATGATGCAGCCGGAGTTTGCCGGGCATGAAATGGGTGTGGCAGTCTGGCCGCTAGCCTGCACACTTGTGAAAATCCAGTCGTTCGCCGTGCTCGGAGGATTCGTGCCCGGATTATAGACCTCGACCACCGGACCACACGTCGTCGCAGCGGTGGTAAGGGCAGCCCCGGAATTCGCGGTGCCTGAAGCGATGCCCGCAGACGAGACGGTAATTTGATAAAGCGTAGGATCACCGCCTGCGTCGCCACAGACGTAAAAATGGCCTGCGCTGCCACTGTAGTACAAGTTGTCAAAGTTGCCCGCGTAAACTGGCACGCCGTTGGTTGATCCCGTTCCCAACGTGATTTCGGTGCCACAGCTTCCGGAAGCGTAATTTGTTGGGAATTGATAAAGAGCGGCTTTGCCAGTTCCGTCGTTCCCGATGACCTCATATATCACTTCATTCGTGGGATCCAGCACCGGCGCGTCCATAAGCAAGTTATCAGCGTCTCCCGACGTCGGCCCCGTGCTCTCGCACGTAGTTCCAGCCGTTGCGGGACCCATTATTCCCGACGCAACGCCGGTGACTCCTGCCGTACCGCATGCGGTTCCGGTGGCGCAAAGGGAGTGCAGCCTGCCTCCACTATCGTCCGAAACCTGAAACGACGCGTTTGCGAAGACTTTTCCGGAGACCGCATCATAAACAGGACTACTGAGGGGCGCCGTGGCCATTTGGACCGGCCAAGTCGTCGTGACCTCAGCCGGGATTCCCTTAAATACAGGAGTGAACTTGTGGATGTAGCCAGTGCCGTCGCCCACGTAGAGGGTATCCGCGCCCGGTGCGTAATCGTAGAAGGGGGATGATTGTGTGTCTGCGGCTCCGTTGCCGAACGCGATCGTCACCATGCATGGCGCCGTGCATCCTGTACCACCGTTATAGTAATTAGTGGGCGTTTCGGTTGTAGGCGTTGCCGGACTCTCGACGGTGCCGGAATTTGCCGCCCACCTGAGTAGGACCAGATTCGCTCCACCGCCGCTGGTGCTCTGTATGAAGGCCACCTGCGTGCCATCGCCCGAGAGCGTGGGTGAGGTCACAACCGCATCTGTCGTGCCGGTGTTATAAGCCCAGTAAGTTGAGGGTACCGTTCCCGTACATCCTGAATATAGATTATCGAAGGCAACGATTGTGGGCACTCCGGTCGCGCCGTTCACTAGATTCGCAAAGGTCAAAGTAAAATTGCTCGCTGGCGAAGTGCTGGCCGTGACGGTGATGCTGTTTCCAGTCGTTCCTGCAGTCGCCGCCGTGAGAGTCACGACACCGGCAGAAGGGTTTGTCGCGGACACCCCGATATAGCTCCCGTTGCCGGTGGTTTGGATAGAGTTGAAAAGACCGGTCGCACTCGCGGTAGCATTAGCGCCTGCAATAAAGGTGCCCGTGCCGGTGCCGCTGCTAGTATTGGTGGTGCCCGCCGTCAGCACCAGGGTCTTTGAGGTATTCGGATTAGTAATCGTGATCGTGGAACCCGAGGCAGCCCTGAGAGAAAATGTTCCAGTGTCAAAGGCGGCGACAGCTGTCGCGGACCCTGCCAGGCTCGTGTTGTACACCACGAAATCTGGCTGTGCGGCTGTCCCGCAGTTCGCGGTCCCTGCATTAAATGAATACTTCGCCGGGTAGTTGCCAGCACCCACCGTGCCGACGTTACCCATATATACGTTCCAATCACCGTGCAGCGAGTTCGAATCCTCGGGCCCGCGTCGCCACCGCCAACCGTCACTGCCGCCCTGGTTCCCCACATTCCGCCGCACCCACTGCTGCACGTAGCGCACGTTTCCCGAAAGCTGGAACCGCTGCATCAGATTCTTGGGAGCCGAAAAGATCACGTGCCGGTGGCTCCAATCGGTCACCAAATGAATGGGCTCTTCCCCCGCGCGTATTCCGCGCACCATGACCAGCGCGATCACGACCGCGCAGCCGAGAAGAATTTGTGCCAGCCTGATTCGCCACTCCCTGTTCAAATTCATTTTGATCCACCCCGCAACGCTTGCCACCCAGTCATAGATAGACGACCCTTCGCTTGCTGTTCCGTTTCGGCCCAAGGTCTTCCGCTCGCGCAAAATTGGAGTAATTCCTTTTTAAGGCTCGCCAATAGAGGAAAAACCAATTCCTGGCATCAGCGCTGCTCAACACCACTCGCACAATCGTTTCACGAGTGAAGGCGTCCGCGCAGTTCCCCCGGCTTGTAAATTCGCCCAATAAACGCGAACTGCTACATTTAGCTTCGTTTGGTATCACGCAATGCGTCAACGCGAATACGCCAGACTTGTTCGTATTTGGCATTATCGATACGTAAACTTAACCAGGGGAGGTAAATGCGGAGGCTTAGGTCTTGCGGCTGCCCCAACGATGCTTGCACAGAAGAGGGCATGGAACGCAGAGTTATGTCACAGTCGGATAGCGGACTGCCCATTTGCCAGTCTCAGCGCGGAAAGCCTCATCGCTTAGGGCCATCCCGCGAAAGTCCACACAGCATCCGGCGGCGAAAACTGGACGGACCCTCGGAATCGAGCCGGTGATTTTCTCAGCACATGAGCCTACACATGCTCTGGTACCCCACGTTGGTTGCCGGCTGGTCCTTTCCGCTCGCGACCGTGCTCGATGTGTTGGAGACGAGCCTACCACCGCGCAGGAAACGCCCGGAGCAAAATGCGGTGATCGGAGAAACTATTGCTTGTGTACTTGATCCTGCTCGCTGTCGGCACTGGAACCCTACTGGCCCTTGTCGTATTTACTATCGGAAATGTGTGATATTTTGAACCGTTGCCGGTGCCGCCTCTCCGCGTTGATGGCGACCTCGGTCCGAGTTAGCCCGCAACGCTTGTCACCCAGTCATAGGCGGACGACTCTTCGCTTGCCGTCTCGTTTCAGCCCAAGGTCTTCCCCTCGCGCATTGGAGTAATTCCTTTTCAAGGCTGGCAAATGGAGGGGAAACCAATTCCCGGCCTCAGCACTCTTGGACGCCACTTGCACAGTCGTAAGACGGAGTTTCCTGCTCTGGACCGCCATTGGATCTGAGCTGTTACGAGCTGTTTACGAAACTCCGGATCGCAGATTAAGAAGATTGTCTGAAAGACTTACTGCCGTCTGTGGGACTCGAACCCTTGGAATAATGAAGAGGACCGCACGGCACCTATTCTTCCGCTGTGGCGCGCTCAGGTGCGCGGGTGTGCCGGTGCTTCATCGCCGCCTCTGAAGGCAGAGGCGGGGATGTGGCGAGGTAGGCTTGTAGCAGAAAGAGGAGTGCGTTCGCCGGGATGTGAAGATTAAAATCGACCCAGCTGTGAAGCAACAGACCGCAAACCGCAGCGATAGCACCGGCGTGAAGCGCGCGTGAGAAATGACCTTGTTCGGCCGCGAACGACTTCCGCGCTCCCTGATACAACAGCCAGAGAAATGCCAAACCGCACAAACAGCCTAGGAGTCCCGTTTCGGCCAGAGCTTCGATGTAATCATTGTGCACATGATCAACTATCAGTCCGTCGTAGATGGTCTCATGGCGAGGGTACACGCTGACCATTGTCCCCAGGCCGGCACCTTTGATCGGGTGGTCGAAGAAAACATGTTCCGCGCCGTGAAACATGGACGCGCGTCGCGTGAGGGTGACATCGCCAACCCGCGTCTCCGAAAATCTCTCGATGGCTGTCGCCGCCCCTAACCAGGCAATTAAGACGAGAGCCGCCAGGGCCACGACCCCAATGGCAATTATCCGCGCGCCTTCTAGTCCTTTCCGAGTGCGGGCCAGCAGAATGAGCACTGCTACCTCAAAGGCGAAGGAAACAATCCCGCCTCGCGAGCTGGAGAGAATGAGGGCGCCTATGGGAATTATCGTCAGCAAACCGACCATCGGAAACAGGTCCCGGTGCACACCGCGGAAAACGAGCAACGACAGCCCGACCGGCGCCACGAGCTCAATAAAGCCGGCAAAGTGGTTGCGGTTCACATAGGGGCCAAATACGTTGCCTCCTTCGGCAGGTTGGCGAAACCAGTAGATGGTTCCTTCGGAAGTGAAATGCTGAATGATTCCGAGCAGAGCGACCGAAAAACCCAGAGCTAACAGAAACCAGGCCAGCTTCACAAGGTCGGCTCGCTGTCGGAATGCCTGCGTGGTCAGGAAAAATACAATGAAATAGGCAGCGAGCCTAAGCAATTCCAAACGCGTAAGGAATGGATTGGGAGTCCAACGAAAAACCAGTTGACCTATGCCGACTGCGATAAACCCGAGCAGGGGCCAATTGAGGGGGCTCCACTCGATCGCCGACTGCTTGTCCCGGTATACGATTACGCCCCAGTAAACCAGAAGGATCGAAGCTCCGATCTCCAAAAGCGATTCGGCCCAGACTTCGACCGCACCGAAAGCCAGAACGGAAAATGCGAATAGAAACAGCAGGCCGCCGCGGATTACGTTCATCGCGAGGGATCTCCCTGGGCTTCCGCAGGAACCAGCGAAACATCAGCGATCCACACCGTGCCGCTCAGCTTGTTTTCAAACAAGCGGCTGCTCACACGCAGCAGTCGAACCACCAGGAAGTGCGTGTCGGGGCCGGTGGTCACATCCATCTCTGCGGCGGTCCAGGGATGGGAGCCCGTAAAATTCTCGCTCAGCACGTTTACCGTGCTGTTATGATTAAAATCGACCACCGAAAAGCGCATGCCGCTTTCGGTGCTGATCTCTGTGGTCCGCATGTAGCCATGAAAGTGGTACGTACGGCTCGGCTCGACCGGTACGTACTGCATGGGCTCGCTGATTTCCAGGTTGCTTCCACCACCAAAATCCAGCCGCACCGTGCGCACGCCGTACGAAGGAGGAGCGGGTTCAAAATCAATCGCTGCGCCCGAAGGAGAGTTCCATCGCCAGCCGAGTCCTCCATTGTCGAAGTCGCGCGAAAACGCGCCGTCCCACACCAGCGAATGATTGCTCGGTTCATCGTGGGGAAGTCCCGCCGCTGCGAGGGCTTGCGTCCACACCTGCTTCGCATCCGCAGAGCGGTCGTCCAGAATCAGTTCGTCGAAAAAAGGAAACGTTTTTTGCAGAGGAACGGGTTTCCCCAGAGATATGAGCCGGCGCCACACCGAGAGCGCCGGGTCTGTTTGTCGAATCGAAGCGAAAAAATTCAACGCCTGGATATATGCGTCCACATCCGCAGGCAGCGCCTCATCCAGAAGAATGTTCACGTCATGGCGCGCTCGCCACACCCGGGAGACAGCGAGCGTCAATAGACGCGGATCCGATTGCACCGCGTGGCGGATTTCAGCGTATGCGGCGGCGTCCTGGTCTTGACGAAGCAGGAAGTTACCGTAGTTCCACGCTACCTCGGCGGAAATTGGGTAGACGGCACGCGCCTGTTCGAATGCGTGTTGCGCGCTAGCCAAATCCCCATTGGCCTCGTAGGCGCTCGCAAGATTCATCCAGTAATTTGCGGAAAGCGGATCATCGCGGACCGCTCGTTGATAATCCGCAATTGCTTGTACGGGGTCTGCATTTTCAAGATCCAATTGCCGGTGACGCCCTAGGGTGTCCCACGCTTCAGCGTTGCCGGGTTCGAGCGCGGCGCCACGCTCGATGACTTCGAGCTTGCTTGAATGGATGCGATGGTCGGCGAGCCAGAGTCGCGCCGCCTGATAGCACAGAAATGTCCCGCACGCGAGAGCCACAGGCAGAATTAACACCCGTGTCCGGTTTTCGCTAGAGGTTTGTTCCACGGTGTCGTAATCTCCTACGACTATTGGTCCTTTCGCAAGAGCAAATTTGAATCAGAGACGGCGTGGAGTTCGCGGCATGCGCACTGAAAGCGACGCGGCAGCGCGGTCATCGCAAGACGGCCAGAGAGAGCGGCGGGCACTATTTGACGCCAAAGCGACAAATCAGGCTTCCCGAAGCGCGATAATTTCCCTGGCTCATCCCGCCATAGCTCCCGTTCCGATGTCGCCGAAATTCGTGCTCTCGTAAATGCCTGATGTGGTGAGCGAGTAGTTGCGACGGACAGTGACACCGAACGGAAGCGCGCTCGCGGATCCCGCGGACAGGATTTTCAGTGGCTTGTGCGTGCTGGATGTGAGATATTTGCGCTCGTATCGTTATGTTACGAAATGTAGCTTTTTACTTCTTTTTGTGACCGGGCAATCATGATTCTCGCAAGCTTCGTCAAACAAGAACAGCCGTCGTCTTCGCCGCGCTCCGCGTGGTTGCTAGTCGCCGTTGCGGGACTCCTACTATTTGCGGATGGGTGCGGAAAACAGTCAGCGGTGAGCGCCCCGGCCACAAAATCACAGGAATCGCAGGTTCGAGTGACTGCCACAGCGAGTGTGTTGCTCGTGGACACGCCTGCGGCCGAATTCACAATCGCACCGAACGGTTACGTTGCTGCAAATCTGGTGACCGGCGACCAAAAACTTTCGCTGGACGACGCTGGAGGAGATTCCGGTGTCCAAGTGACCGCTGCCGCAAAGGAGTTGCCAGCTGCGGTTTTTGACCTTGCGCATCCTCAGATATCAGAACCTCGCGGACGGCTCGGAACGAACGGAAAGCGCATTGAAGTAACCGGCGAGAATTCCGCGGCTGGACTAGAAGAATCGCTGGTGGTGGAAGTGTACTACGACTTTCCGAAGATCGCGCTGGTGTCCCTCTCGATTCGCAATGTGGGGAAAAATGAAGTGAAACTGGACGCGGTGGACATGGATCGTCATCGGTTCAACGCGTCCCTGGCGGATCCCGCGGCGGCGCCCAACGAGATGTGGTCCTTCCACGGAGCAAGCATCCAGTGGGGCAAAGACAACGTCTTTGAAATTCCCCGGAAGTTCTCGCAACAAAATCAGATGGGTTCGCTGGTGGAAGTGAAAGGGGACCTGGGTCGAGTGGGTGGGGGAATACCCGTCGTCGCGTTCTGGACACGAACGGTGGGCGAAGCGATCGGGCACGTGGAGACGCTACCTCTGGTTCTTGCGATACCGGTAAAAACAGAATCCGACGGCCACGTGGATGCGAGCGTGCATCTCACGCCCAGTAATCCATTGCAACCGGGCGAAGCGTATTCCACTCCCGAGACATTCATTGCGGTGTATTCGGGCGATTATTACGAGCCGCTGCGAATCTATTCCGACGTGATTGACGGTGAAGGTCTGAAGAAGCCTACAACCGATAGCGAAGACTACGCGGTGAGCTGGTGCGGGTGGGGCTATCTCAGCAACGTAACGCCAGCTCAGATGCTGGGGACAATTCCCAAGCTCAAGGAGCTCGGCATCCATTGGGCCACGCTGGATGACCGCTGGTTTAACAACTACGGTGACTGGCAGCCGCGCAGCGACACTTTCCCGGACGACGAAATTCGCAAGATGGTCCGGCAATTTCACGAACAGGGCATCAAGGTGCAACTATGGTGGCTGCCGCTGGCCGTGGAAGATGGCGGGCCGGGATATGAATCACATTCTTACGGCGTCTCGGAAGTCGTGAAACAGCATCCGGACTGGCTCGTTCTCGACAAGAACGGCAAGCCGGCGCGCATGACCCGGAATCTGGCGACGCTATGTCCGGCTGTCCCGGGTGTGCGCGAGTACTACAAGCAACTGACCGAAAAATTCATACGCGATTGGGATTTTGACGGGCACAAACTGGACAACATTTACAGCGTCCCGGCCTGTTACAACCCGAAACACCATCACAAATCACCGTATGATTCGGTTTATGCGATGGGCGAAATCTATAAGACGATTTTCGAAACGACTCGCGCGCTGAAGCCGGACAGCGTGACGCAGAGCTGCCCATGCGGCACGCCGCCCAGCATCGCGTGGCTGCGCTATATCGATCAGGCGGTGACGGCCGATCCGGTTGGTTCCGTGCAGGTGCGCCAGCGCGTGAAGATGTACAAAGCGCTGCTGGGGCCGAACGCCGCGGTATACGGAGATCACGTAGAATTGACGCGGATCGCGAACCCGAACGGAGACGAGCGCGATTTGGGATCTGACTTTGCTTCCACGGTTGGCACGGGCGGCGTAGTGGGAACAAAGTTCGCTTGGCCGAACTACGGCCCGAAACTGGCGGATGTATATCTGACGCCGCAAAAAGAGGAGTATTGGAAAAAGTGGATCGGTCTTTATAACCAAAAAATGCTTTCGCGCGGCACGTTTCGAGATCTTTACGTTTACGGATACGACGCGCCGGAGGGATACGCAATCGAAAAGGATGGCGCGATGTACTACGCTTTTTTTGCGCCGGAACCAGCGGCGCGCACTAATCACGCCAAACCGGCATCGTGGTCTGGAGAAATCGAGCTGCGCGGTCTTGCTCCCGGGAAATACCACGTCGTGGATTACGTCAACGCCAAGGATTTTGGCGAAGTAACTGCGCCGGGCGCCAAACTGAAGACCGAATTTGCTGACCATCTGCTTTTACAGGCTACGAAGGAGTAGGCCGCCGCCCTGCGTTTGCAGCCGGATCATGCCCAACGCGACTTCAAATGATCGCGAAAAAACTGTTCGACTCTACTGCGATCTTTAAAAGCCTCGGTCCCGCCTTCGCAAGTGGTTGAAAACGCTCCGGCGACGTCGGCGTAATCGAGACATTCCTTCGGAGTCGCGCCCTGCAACAAACGATGAATGAAGCCCGCGTCGAAGCTGTCGCCGGCGCCAACGGGGTCCACCGATGCGACGCGTATGCCGTTGCGGCGCCATTCCTCGGAACCTTTGCGTGCAACTGCCCCGTGCAAACCGAGTTTCACGACGACCATTTGGCAAAGTTTTGCGAGCGTATCGATCGCCTGCTGCAAATCGTCGGTTCCGGCAATCTTTTTTGCCTCGCGCTCGTTCGGAAAAAAAATGTCAACAAACGGCAGCACGTCCAGCAAGCCGTCCGCCCACTTGCCTTCCGGGTCATCGTTCGTATCGAGCGACGTGGAGAGGCCCTTGGCCTTGGCTTGGCGAAATAAATCAGCAATACGAGGCCGCAGAGCCCGGTGCAGGAAATACGACGAAAGGTGTAGATGCCGCGCCGAGAAAATATAATCGAGATCCAAATCGGCATGGCTCAATTCAAACATCGTGCCGGGATACGTCAGGATAAAGCGATGCTGCGGCTGGGCAAGAATCACGGTGAGGCCGGTGGAAGTGCCGCTGGAAGCGAAACGCACATGCGTTAAATCCACCCCCGCATTCGCAAGCCAGTCGAAAGCCATCTTCCCGAGCGAATCGACACCAATCTTTGACACCACGCCGACGCGCGTGCCAAGCGCCGCGAGATTGTGCGCAAAAATAGCGGAAGAACTTCCCAGCGTGAGGCGGAATCCATTGATCAGAGATTCTTCTTCCGGTTTTAGTTGTGCCGGTACGCCGTAAAGAATCAAGTCCGGGTTGATCTCTCCGACAACGCATACATCAAGCGGCATTCTCGCAGCCCCTATGATCTGGCTTCCAGCATCACCACGCGGGACAAGTTCCGAGGCTCGTCAGGATTCAAACCCTTCTTCATTCCGGTGCAAAAGCCCAGGAGTTGGCCCGGAATCACGCAGGCGGCCGCACGGGCGGTTTCCGGCACATCGAGAGACAACTCGACAAAGTAATCGGCCGCGCGGGCAATGGTGGAATTGCCGGCATTGGAAACAACGAGCGTGGTTCCCCCCAGTTTTTTGATTTCCTCGAGGACCGCTGCTTCGGCGTCAAAACCGCTTTCGCTGATGATGAAGGTGATCAGCGTTTCGGGACTGACGATCGCTTTGGGACCGTGCCGGAACTCGAGCGTGTGAAAGCACTGGGCGTACGAACAGGACATCTCTTTCACCTTGAGCATGGATTCCTGTGCGATTCCGAAAAATGGGCCTTGGCCGAGAAATACGTAGTCCGCGAAGTTGCGCGTGTTCACCAGCGACTTGATCGTACTGTGAATCGCGCCGATTCGTTCCGCCACCTCATCGGGCAGGTCGCGCAGCTGATCCAGAAAGCCGCGCCGATCTCCGCGAATTGCCGCGAGCGACTGCAGCGTTAGCAGCATCGAGGTGAAGGACCTCGTCATTACGGTGCTTTTTTCATCCGCGAAGGGCAGGCTGATGCAGTGCGACGCGATCTTTTGAATCGGCGTATCCGTGCCGCAGGTGATCGCCAGAGTGCGAAGGTTGAGGCTGGTTTCTAGATACTCGGCTGCCTGCAAGATCTCCGAAGTGTGGCCGGAGCGGGTAATCAGCACGGGCTGGCACGGCACCGGAAACAGTTGCGGGTAGAGCGTGATTTCAGATGCGGGGAACGCGCGGGATTTCTCGCCGGTCAGAATCGTCCAACTGGCCGCCGCAGCCTGGGCAAGATAGAAACTCGACCCGCAGCCGATGAACGCCCATTCGACATTTCCGGGCAGTTTCTCATTCAGCGATTGTACTGTGGGACTGTTCTCGGTGAACTCGAGACACGATCTCCAGGTGGCGGGTTCGGAAAGAATCTCCGCGATCGTGTGAGCGCCAGCGTCTGCTTTCCTGTCCACCAACTGTGCCTCCGCAAAAATTCCGAAATGAAACGTTCAAACCACGATGGTCTTGATGTGCGCAGCGCGAAGCCCGCGCAGGTGCTGAGTGGAAATTTTGCTGTCCGTGATGGTGTGATGGACCGCCGAAGTGGGAGCGATAAAAGAAAGGCTGCGCCGCCCAAATTTGCTGGAGTCGCAGACGATGATGGTGGTCTTGGCATTTTCCATCATGACGCGATTGGCCCGCGCTTCGAGCAGGTTAGGAGTCGTAAGCCCGTATTGGAGATCGAATCCGTCAACGGCGAGGAAAAGCAGATCGGCTGTGACGTGGCGCAAGGAATCTTCGGTGAGAGGCCCGACCAGTGAAAACGAATTCTTGCGAAGGGCGCCTCCCGTTAGAATGAGCTCGACGTCGGTGCCGGCTAGTTCGGCGGCGATGTTCACAGCGTTCGTAATCACAGTGAGATCGCGCACGTGTTTGATGGCGCGCGCGACCGCCGTAGTGGTGGTGCCCGAGTCCAGAATCACGACGTGGCCGGGGCGAACCAAGCGTGCAGCCGCGGCGGCAATTTTGATTTTTTCGCGGTGGTGCAACTGCTCCTTCTCGTGTAGCGTCGGGTCACGCAGCGCCGACGCGTCCAGGGGGAGCGCGCCGCCATGCGCGCGCTGTAGCCGGCCCATTTGGTGGAGGGACTCCAAATCCTTGCGGATGGTGATCAGGGAAGTGGAGAAGCGACGGGCGAGTTCCTTGACGACCACACGGCCATCGCGCTGTATCAGTTCGAGTATTTTGCGCCGCCGCTCTTCCGCCAGCATAGGTGAAGGCTGCTTTCGATTCCTTACTTTTTGTTACTATTTCGTACCAGAGGATGATAGCTTGGCACAAATAAGAGCCAGGAGCAAGGAGTTATGCCCGGTCCAACAATCGTTTGCGTGAGCGCCAACCCGGCCATGGACCGCCGGTTGCGCGTCGAGTCCCTGGCGGTGGGCGAAGTGAATCGCGCAAACAGCGCACAGGGTTTTGCGGGAGGAAAGGCCGCGCACGTGGCCATGGCCACGCGCGCGCTCGAGGCCAAGGCCGCCTGGATAGGATTTCTCGGCGGCGCGATCGGTCAAGAGTGCGCGCGGCAAATGGAGTCGCTGGGCATTGAAGTGGTTGCGATTCCTACGGTGTCCAGCACGCGTGTGAATCTGGAAATCATAGACGCGTCGGGACGAGTGACGGAGTTGCTCGAACCGGGCGCCGGACCCACCATAGAAGAAAGCGACGACTTCCTCCAAGGATGCGTGCGGGGAATGCGCGAGTCATGGAAGAATGCGGTGCTGGTGATTTCCGGCAGTTTGCCAGTAGGTCTCGGGCCCGATTTTTATATTTCGCTTATCGAAGGTGCGCGAACTGCCAATGCCAAAGTTTTTGTGGATACCAGTGGAAAGGCCTTGCGCGAGAGCTCGAAAGCTCGCCCGGATTTCGTGAAGGTAAACCGCGCCGAGGCGGCGGCGCTCGTGGGCGGGCCGCTCACGACGGTCGAAGAAATAGTTCATGCCGCCAGTGAAATCGTGGAACGGGGAGCGGGTAGCGTGGCGATCACTCTGGGCCGCGAAGGATTGATCTGGGTGGAGCGCAAGAATGGACCCCTCTGGCGGGCACGGCCGCCGCGCATAAAGGTAATCTCAGCGGTTGGTTGCGGTGACGCGACGCTGGGGGGTTTTGCATACGCTGCCTTGCAGGGCCTCGGCGGCGAAGAAGCACTGCGCCTGGCAGCGGCTTGCGGCGCTGCGAATTGTGTGGCGCCCGCGCCCGGCAGGATCGAACTTCGAACGGTGCAAGCGCTCGTGGCGCAGATCGAGGTCCAGCGACTTTCTCTCTAGATGAAGGACCGCGATCCGTGAAGGGTTTTCGACGATTCTAGTTCGAAGAGTTCACGATCCCAGGAATCCATCGCGCGGCATTGTCGTGATAAATGCGGCGAAGAACCGACTCGGGCAAAGCAAGTCCCTCGATTTGGCGGCCCTTGTACTGCAGGACTTGATCCGTTGCCAAAAACTTCCAGTCTCTCGCGTAAGTATCTTGCCAATCCTTTAACGCTTCGGGCGTGGATTCGCCGTTGAGGAACTCGAGGTCTGTGCCGTACAGCACGCGGCCTTGATATTGGATGAGAAAGTTCCGCACTTTTTCTCGCGGCTGAATCATCAGGTATTCCATGCGCGCCGCGGTATCCACCGCGAAATTTGGATAGCGATCGAATCGCCGCGCGATTTCATCTACGTCGGTTTCCATGCTTCCCAAGTGCGCGCCGACGACGCGAAGTTGTGGATTTTCCGCGAGCAGGTGATCACGCGCGGCCAGGATGACTTCCTTGCGAGGATGATCGGGATGCAGGTACATGTACCACTCGGGATTTTCTTTGTAGTAGTCGTAATCGGGGCTGTCAGGGTTGGGCGCTTGCCAACAGGAGGACGGCTCGGCTAGGTGAGCGATCAAAGTTTTGTCTTGGGCCGCAATTTCCCGGTAGATGGGTTCGAACGCCGCGTCGTCGGGCATGACGTAGCGGTTGTCGGGCGTCTTTAGCTCCATGCCAATGTTTTTCCAGATTTTCACGGCGACGGCCCCGGCAGCAAATTCCTGGCGGAGCTGCTTGACGGTATTCTGGGCAAAGTCTTTCTGCTCGAAACCAAATGGATCAAAGGTGACGCAGAGCCTGGCATGATTTTGATTGGATCGCACGAAATCCTTGGCGCGGACCAGTTCTGCGGCCAAGTTGCCGTAGATGCCGTGGGTATCGGCGACGCAAATATCCAGCACGTGCAAGCGAAGGCGCGCCATCAGATCCGCAAAGGCAGGATCGCTCTGGAACGCGTGGACATGGGTATCGATCGGTTCGAGCGCCGCGAATGCCTGCAGTTCATCGCCGGAGGTGGGCGAATGCTCGCGCGCAACCGTCGCTGCAAACAATGAGCCGGCCACAATTCGGCACACCTGGACGGCCGCGCAGGTCACACCGATCACAACCAGCCATGGCAAGAGAGTTTTCTTGAGTTGTGTGTGCATATCTGCGGTCAGTGCTTGGCCGCGGCAGAACGCGTGCGGCCTCTCGCCGATTCGTTCCTATCCGCGTCAGCCGGCTGTTCGCGCACGTCGGCAACAATTAGCTCCACGCCAGCTTCGCGGATGGGCCGCAGATATTGAGGGTTCGTGCCAGAATCCGTGACCAGGATGTCTATGTCCGTGATGGGTCCCACATAAGCAAAGCCCTGATTGCCAAATTTGCTGTGGTCGGCGAGGGCAATGCTCACTCGCGCCGACTTCAGAATCATTTTCTTGATCTGCGCTTCGGCTTGGCTGGCGGTGGAAATGCCGTAGCCGGGGTCGATCGCGCTGACGCCCAGCACGGCTTTATCAACGCGTATCTCCGCGAGGGCGCGCTGCGCCCAAACTCCAGAAAGATAAAACACGTCCTTCTGCAGCTCACCTCCCGTGGAAATGACCGAGACGTGCTGGCTGCGCTGAAATTCATCCAGGATGGGAGGAGAATTGGTGATGACGGTGAGCCGGTTGCGATGCAGCAGGCGGCGCGCCAGTTCATAGACCGAAGTGCTGCCTTCCAAGAAAACTGTTTCGCCATCGAGTATCAACCGCTCGGCTTCGCGGGCAATCGCCAGTTTTTCGGCGTGATTGTTGCGTCCCAGCGCTTCGTAAGAAGGCTGGAAATTAGTACTCGAGGTGCGCGAAACCGCACCGCCGTGCGAGCGGACCAACACTCCTTCTTTTTCCAAAGCAGAAAGATCGCGGCGGACAGTCGCCGCCGTGACGCCAAGTGTGCGAATCAGTTCGGAAGCGGTGACTGTTCGCGCGCGAGACAGAATCTCCCGGATGCGAAATCTCCGTTCCTCGGCCAACAGGTTCATCAAAACCGCCCCGTAGAACCGCTGGGTGCAAAAACAGCGGGATTGTGCCACAAATCGGTCGAAATTGATCACTCAATTACAAAATACTTCATTTTCGATAAAAAAAGTTGACAAACAAGCACAATAGGACTAATTACGTGAGCGATTCCTGATTTTTCCCTACACGCCGTGTTGGACGGGGTGGTTCATCGCGCGGGCTTTTACATGAGCACGTGGGGGCTGACGCTTCCGCGGGAGGGTTACCGGTGAACGAGTCAATTCGCTGTCTGCCTAGTAGACGAGAAATTCCAGGAGGCAGGTCCGCGCGGCCTTCGCGTCAGGCAAGCCCTCACCTACTTTTCATCGCGCTGCTTCTGCCGTTCGTTTTTTGCTGCGCAAGCGCGTGGGCGCAGAAAGATACCGGGGCCATCGCCGGAACGGTGAGGGACGCTTCGGGCGGAGTGGTTGCGGGCGCCAAGGTGGTGGTTACCGACGTCGACCGCGGGACGGGGCTCACCACGACGACAGACAAGATGGGCGAATACGTCGCCGGTCCGCTCAAAATCGGTCGCTATCAGCTAACAGTCGAAAAGGCTGGCTTCAAGAAAGAAGTGGTTGGCCCCATTACTTTGGATGTGCAGGAACGCCCTGCCGTGGACGTGACTCTCCACGTAGGCAGCGTAACGGAAACGGTCACGGTGACCTCACACCAGCCACAACTGGAAACCGAGACTTCCGGTCTTGGGCAGGTAATCGATAGCCAGCGCATCGTGACGCTTCCACTGAACGGGCGGAACTACGCGCAACTGGCTCTGCTGGGGGCGGGCGTGGGGCCGAGCGAGCCGGGTTCGCGTGTGGAAACCACTTATGGTTTCAGTTCGAACGGCGGGCGCTCGCTGCAAAACAATTTTCAGCTCGATGGGATCGACAACAATTCCGATTTGGGCGACGTTTTGAACGGTAGTTCCTATGTAATTCAGCCCTCCCTCGATGCCATTGCTGAATTCAAAGTCCAGACGAACTCCTACAGCGCCGAATTCGGACGCGGCAATGGTGCGGTATTGAACGCGGTCATTAAATCGGGCACAAACCAGTTCCACGGGGACGTCTACGAGTTTTTCCGGAACGATGTTTTGGACGCCCGGAATGCCTTCGATGCATTTGGCCGCCAAGGGTACCAACAGAATCAATTTGGCGGAACAATTGGCGGACCCATCATCAAGGACCGGACCTTTTTCTTCGGCGATTACGAAGGGCTTCGAATCCGCCAAGCACTGCCGCAACTGGTGCTGGTTCCCACGCCGGCCGAGATCGGAGGCGATTTTTCGTCGTTCTTGACCAGCACTCCGGCCATGGCCGTAGACATGAGCGGCAATACGACGAATCAAGTGGCGGTCGATTGCAACGGGCACCCCACATATCTAGGAGAGATCTTCAACACGCGCCTGACACAGGTTTCAGCTTTGAATCCGGGCGGCTATTGCGGCGTTCCGATAGGAGTCGATGGCGCCGGAAACCCGACCAACAAGTTTCCCATGGGTTCAATCGACCCATTGGCGGCTCGGCTTTCCGCGCTGTTTCCAGCCCCGAACGTGAACATCAATGGGTCGAACTTCTTGGCAGAGCCAAAAAGAAGCGCTGACCAAAACAACTTTGATATTCGCATCGATCACCGACTCAGCGACAAAGATTCGCTCTTCGGGCGATTCAGTTACGAGGAGCAGCCCAGTTTTATTCCTTCACCGTTCGACAATGCACTCGATGGCGGGGCGTTTCAGGACGGCTATCAGAATAATTCTTATCGCAGCCTGGCACTCAGTGAGACGCACGCTTTCTCCCCGAGCATGGTCAACGAGCTCCGCTTCGGCTACAACCGCGTCAATTCCCATCGTTTCCAGCTCAATTACAACCAGGATGTTGCCGCCCAACTGGATTTTCCTGGAGTTCCGTTCGCGCCATTTAACGGCGGCCTGCCGAGCATGACCATCGACGACGGGACCGCAGCCATCGGAAGCTCGGGCTTCCTGCCGTCGATCGAGAAACAAAATATATACGAGATCGCGGAAAACCTGACGAAGATCCACGGCCGCCATACGCTGAAATTCGGAACCGAGTTGCGTTTTGTGGAATTCACAATTTTTCAGCCCGCCGCTTCGCGGGGGACGATGGATTTTGCCAGTCCTTTCACGGACAACCCAGCCGCTCCCGGCACGGGGGGCGAAGCGTTCGCGACGTTTCTGTTGGGAATACCGGACGCCGGGAGCATCACGAACCTGCACAACGTCGACTATCACCGGGAGAATTATGCCTGGTTCGCCCAGGATGATTTTCGGCTAACGCCCAAACTGACTCTGAACCTCGGCCTTCGCTACGAAATCTTCACGACGGTCAAGGCCCGCTTTAACGAAGAAGCGAATTTCAGTTTCGCCAGTGACTCTTTGATTGTTCCTCGAGGTCAGCAAGCCCAATTGACCCCCACCCTGGCTGCTTTGATCCCCATTGAGCGCACCGGCACTCCAGGACTGATTCCGCCGGACCTAACGAATTTCGCACCCCGTATCGGACTTGCCTACCAGATAACGGACAAGCTGGTTTTGCGGGCGGGCTACGGAATCTTCTACAACGGCGAAGAGAGCGGACCGTTCTCGAATCCAAGTCCAGGATTCAATCCGCCTTTTTTTGTCACGCAACAATTCGCACAGCCATGCTTTCTCTCGGCAGCGAACCCGAACGGACCCGACTGTTCCATTCCTGGCCTCAACGTGCTCGCGCAGGGCTTCCCGGCCAATTCTTTAGTGGATCCAAACACGCCCACACTGTTTTCAGAGAACCCCAGCTTGCCAACACCCTACGTGCAACAGTGGCATCTGGGACTTCAGTACCAGCTGCCTGCCCAGACGTTGCTGGATATTTCCTATGCGGGCTCACACGGTACAAATCTGTTTGGAATGTATAACGGCAATCAAGCCCAGCCGAATGAGGTCTTCTGCACAACCAACGGCAACACTCCCCAAAACTGCCCGACCGCGCCGCGGCGCCCCTTCCCGACGATCGACGGTACCATCGATACCTTACGCGCGAATGACCTATCCAATTACCAATCCCTCCAAGTTCGCCTGGAGAAGAGCTTCTCGCATGGACTCCAATTCGAGGCCGCCTACACCTACAGCCATGCGCTCGACGACGCTTCCAGCGCCAGCCTGGGATCGCTGAATAACGGCGATTTTCGCAATGAACTCTACCCGGGGCTCGAATACGGCAATTCGGATTTTGACGTGCGGCAGCGCTTCGTCATCAGCTACATCTATCAACTCCCCTTCGGAAACGGAAAGAAATTTGGCGGCGATGCCACAGGACTGAAGAACCAAATCATTGGAAATTGGCAGGTGGCGGGGATCACGACGGCCCAGACCGGAAACTGGTTCACAATTACGGACTCGCTCACAAACTTTTCGACCAGCGATGGAGGCGGAGTAGTAGGCTTTTACGAAGTGCGGCCAAACGTGGTCGGAAATCCTAATGCGAAGCCGTGCGTCGCCGGAACGCTTTTCAATACCTGCGCGTTTGTGGACAATATGACCTTTTTCACTTTTGGGAATGCCGGTCGCAATATCGTGCTCGGCCCAGGCCTGCAAAACTGGGACTTTTCCATTTTTAAGCTGTTTCCCGTCCGCGAACAAATGCGTTTCGAGTTCCGCGCGGAGTTTTTTAACATATGGAACCACGTCAACCCGCTCTTAGGGCCCGCTGGCGCGATCAGCGAGGAGCCGCAGGCAGTCGAATTCGGCACACCGCAGTTCGGGTTCCCTATTGCGGCTCGCGATCCGCGATTTATTCAATTCGCTCTGAAGTTCTACTTTTGAAACACGGTCTGGAGGCAGCCCGATTCGCCGGCGAAGGGGACACTTGAGTGAGTGACTGCGGCAAAAAAATCCGGCCGAACCGAATCGTGCAACCCGGCCGAAAATCACTGGTAGTGGCGTTCGATCATGCGCTGGTTCTGGGTCCCATTTCGGGCACTGAAAATCCTGCGGAACAAGTCAGACGATTCACTGACGCCGATGTTGATGCGTTATTGCTGAACCTGGGCCTGCTGCAAAGATGCTTGGATTCGCTGCTGGGATCTTCCATGCCCGGAATTATCGCGCGCTCTACTTTGTGGGGCGCGCCCGGCGGAAATGGATCCGACGAACTTCGCAGTTGTCTGGTGGCCCGGCCCGAGTCCTGGATGGCGCGTTGATGACTCGCGAGCGCCTGCACTGGGTCGGCATTCGCGAAGTCTAGCTGCCAGTGGCGCCCGAGGATGTCCCACGCTTCTGCGTTTCCGGGTTCCAGCACGGCCCCGCGCTCGATGACTTCGAGCTTGCTCGAATGGATACGATGGTCGGCGAGCCAAAGCCTGGCGGCCTGATAGCACAGAAATATCCCGCACGCGATAGCCACAGGCAGAACTAACAGCCGAGTCCGGTCTTCGGCAAAGGTTTGCGTCACGGTGCCGTAATCTCCTACCACTATCATCCTTTCGCAAGGCCAATCTTAAATCAGAGACCACGCGGAGTTCGCGGCATGTTCACGGCAAATGGGCCGAACGCGTGGGAATCGCCAGACCGCTAGGCACCAGGGCGCTACTTCACGCCGAACCGATAAATCAAGCCCACAGACACGCGATAGTTTCCCTGGCTGGTGCCGCCGTAGCTTCCGGTTCCGACATTGCCGAAATGCGTTATCTCGTAGTTCGCGTCAATCAGGCGAATGGTCCAGCGCTTCTTAAACCGGACATCCAGGCCGCCGCCGGCCAGCCAGACGTATCCGTTATCCCAGTGACTCTCGGCAGCAAAGCCTCCCTGGCTTTGCAGGTTGAAAACGGAAAATCCCTCGCCGATAAGGAAGTGACCGAAAGGAGTTATCTTGTGGCGGTGGCCGAGAGGATACAGCTCAGGTCCAAACATCAGGGTGTACATCTGCGTGTTGCCGTTTATGGTGCTGACATTGTAAGCGCCCGAAATATCGCCGGCGGCGCTCAGCCAGCGGAAGATGCGATATTCACCGTGGACGTTGAATCCGTTCATGTTCAGCCGGTTACCGAGGTTGGGCGGATGAGGGGATGGCTCCAAGAATGAACGGTACGTGTAACCGAAACCGAGCTCGAATTTCGAACGCTCCGGCTTACGAGGCTTGAGTTTCGACAAATTCGGCTTAAACATCGAATTTTCCTGGGCCATGGCCGGCACACAGAAAAGGGCCGTCAACAGCAAAATCCCCGCTACTTTTTTCATCAACCGCGTCCCTCCAGTGAATTTCGTGGTGTTAGCGTTTCTTGTTCCGCGAGTGTTTCAGATGCGGGCAGCCCGTAATTCGTTGGCGCGCGGCGGCACTTAGAATAGATGGAAACAGGGATTAAGTGTAGCTTCACGCGAAAATCGTCTTGCGAAGGAGAGATTGCAAGGTAGCGGAAGATCAAGGCCCGCTGGGCGTCCCGCAGGCCTGCCGAATTCGGTGCCCGTCGGACTGCAGTTAACTTTCAATGGTGTCGTGTTACTTCAAGCATTGGCGCGGTATCATTGCGCCGACGGCGGTGGTCGAGCAAGTCTTCTGCCCCTTGTCTTTGGGCTGACGATGAGGACGCCAGCGAGTGCGAGTGGTTTTCCGAACACATCATCCTACGTTCCCTCGACACAACGAATGTGCCACTTAGAGCACCCCTTCAGCGAGATTACGGGAGAATTGGCGCAGGGACAATCGGCCATAGCAGCCGCAGGCTAACTCCCGACCAGTCGAGTAATCTGGAAGCCTTCCCATTGGGAGCCGGCTCTGGTAGTAGATTCGTCGCGTCGAGAGCAGGAGAAGCGGACGATGTACGAACCAAATGTTAAATCGGAAATCCCAGTTAGCAGCGTGAAAAGAGATTGATGGCAAACAAAACTTCAGGATCTGGGACCGCCCGCATTCGGCGGAAACAGCGCCGCGGGCTGGGGATTGCAAGAAAAATCGCGATTAATGCTTTTTTGATCTTTCACATTTTGGCGATCACTTGTTGGTGCCTACCGATAAACAGCGCCCTGATCCTGGAATGCAGGGAATTCGTGCGGCCGTATTTTCTATGGACCGGCCTCTTTCAATCCTGGGATATGTTTGCGCCGAATCCCAAATCCATGAACAGCTATCTGGAAGCACTCATCATTTACAAGGACAGGTCCACCGAAATCTGGACCTTTCCGAGGGTGCAGCTACTCGATTTGACCGAACGCTACTACCGGGAGCGCTACCGCAAGTTTGAGGAAAACGTTACTGAAAACGAACACGCGGGACTGTGGCCGGACACTGCTCGCTATGTCGCGCGGCTCCACCGCAACGGCTCGACTCCTCCAGCAACCGTGATGTTGCTGGTACGCTGGTCGAATATCGTTCAACGCGACGATGGCACATTTGAACGCACGCCCTGGGACGCGCATGTCTTCTACAGTTACACCGTGAAACCCGAGGATTTGAATTGAGAGTGCGGTCCTTTCTTGAGGCGTGGAATGCGTTCTTTTTTGCGGAAAACTCGCCAACGCCCATCGCACTGTTTCGCGTCATCTTCGGGGTGCTGGTGATCGCGACGCTTCTACTGCTACGGCCGGACTGGCTGACCTGGTATGGCCCGCATGCGTGGGTGAATCTGTCCACGATGCAAGAGCTCGAACCAGGAACGCGACTAGACCTGTTTGCCATCATTCCGCAAAATGACGCCTGGATTCAGGCTTTCTTCTGGGTTTGCCTGGGATCAGCGATACTCCTCACGGTCGGCTTCCTCACTCGCCTCAACAGTCTGGTGGTATTTCTTTGTCTCACCTCCATCCAGCAGAGGAATCTATTTATTACGCATGGCGGAGACACGTTCTTGCGCGTGGCCGGATTCTTTTTGATGTTCGCGCCCGCTGGCGCGGCTCTCTCTGTAGATCGCCTTATCCGCATCTGGCGCGGGAAGGAGGAAGCCAAGATAAGACCGCGCAGGCCGTGGGCACAGCGCATGATTCAGTTTGAATTGTCACTCATGTATTTTGTGACATTTTGCTGGAAGGTTGAGGGGACCTCATGGGTACAAGGGAGCGCGCTCTACTACGTTTATAACCTTGATGAGCTACAACGGTTTCCGGTCCCTTCGTGGTTCCTCCATCCGATAGTACTCAAACTGGCTAGTTGGTTCGCGCTTGTGTTGGAATTTTCATTAGGTGTTCTAATTTGGGTGAAGGAACTGCGCTACGCTCTTTTGGCGCTAGGAGTGTCATTCCATCTCTTTCTGGAATATTCCTTAAACTTACCGATGTTTGAATGGGATGTTCTATCTGCATACATTTTGTTTGTGGACGCGGCGGATCTGGAGCGCGCCTGGAATTGGATACGTGACCACGCCGCCCCTCACGTCGGTGAACCGTTGCAGGTCATTTACGATGGCGCGTCGGAGCGACACCGCAGAACTGTTGAGTTGTTGACTGCATTGGATATTTTTCGCCGGCTATCTTTCACTGAGCTGCGAGCTTCCCGAACTCGCCACGATATTCCTCTGGAGGAAGGCCGAAAGCAGATAGTAGTTGCAACACGTTCTGGTCTGCGGCATGGGATGAGCGCGGTGCTAGCATTGGCGGGGGTTGTGCCGCTCCTATGGCCGTTGGCCGTTCCGGCGATTCTTCGCAGGCTGTGGGCGTTCAACAGGAGCAGTCGAGCTTGAATCTAGAATGTTCAAGGGATTGCCGAACGTGATCAGACGTTTCTGAATTTGCCACGACTTGGGCACAACCGCACGGGAGGCCTGTTGTTCAATTTCCCCAAGTCCTAGGGGCAGGCATGCCAGGCACCGTGCTGATCCTACAGCTGAGATCAGACGTTCCGTCTGATCACTTCGCCGCTATCCGCGAACTTGTTCTCCAACCTGGCCCGTAACTCTCATCCAAGTAATGCGGTCGGCACCTTGATTAAGGTCGCCCTTCCCTCGACTAAACGTCCTCAAGAAAAAGGCCGCGCGCGCTGAAACGGCAGCGCGCGCGGCCTCGATAGAGTTGATCTGAATGTTTATTCCGTAATGGTCACGTTCACGGTGATAACCGGTTTGGTGACGCCTCCCGAGGAAGGCGTGATCACGAGCGTTGATGTTTTATTCTTCGGGCCATTTCCGGAGCAGCCTACCACCACGATGAACACCATTATCGCTCCAGCCAGGCCCATGCGTGTGCGGAAGCGCCTTGTCGACGGGAACACGAAGAGCAAGGCGATGGCCAGCATTACGAGAGACACTTGCTCGAGCGTCGCTGCGAGCGGCATTTTCATGGACTGCGGTCCAACCATGAACGAAGAAGCCGTGAGCATTCCGTTTACCATGGCTCCGGGTGCAGGGGCCGCGTTCGTGGTTGGCACGGCGCAGGAAGTAATGAACATGCCGGGCGTGCACGTGAAAGACACCGCGCCTGTAAATCCACCAAGACCAGTAATGGTTACGGGGAAGGTGCCCGTCTGGCCCTTGCCCAACGTGACGCTACTAGACGCAGAAACCGAGAAGTCCCATGCTGTTCCCGTAAGCGGCACCGATTGCGGGCTGGCGTTTGCGTTATCCGTGACCATGATCGTCCCGGCGTCCGCACCCGGCGCCGTTGAACCCGATGGACCGAACGTCATGCTCAAGATGCAGGGCGTTCCACCCGGTGAGGCCGCGATCATGATCGGGAACGTGTTGCCGCACGAGTTTGATGCAATCTTGAAGTCACTGTTGCTCACCGTGATCGCCGAGATTGTCAACGTTGACGTCGTGCTTGGATTGCTAATCGTGAGGTTCTGCCCCGCGCTGGTCGTCGTCAGCAATTGGCCGGCGAATGTGAGACTGGTGGGGCTAAAGACGATCAGCCCAGCAGTCGTGCTGCCGGTTCCGGTGAGCGCGACCTGGATGGGATGAGCTGCGGTGTCAAGACTGTCAACAATATTCATAGTTACCGCTCTCGCTCCAGCAGAAGAAGGTGTAAACGTGACGCCGACCGTGCAGCTCGCTCCAGCAGCGAGTGACGCTCCGCAGGTGCCACCAGTTCCAGTTGTTGTGAAATCCGAGGCATTCGCGCCGACAAATGTGGGCGGAAGCGTTAGGGTGACGGAAGATGACGTGTTATTGGTAAGGGTAACGAACTGCGCTGCCGTTGGCGTCCCGACCAGTTGAGTTCCGAAATTGATGCTTGTGGGAGATACCGAAATCGTGGGAGTCAGAGGCAGGTCCGCGACAAAGGCGTTCGCCGTTGCCCCTGCGGCTCTTAGCGATGTCTGAAAAGCTCCCGATGATACCGGCATATCCGGCGAAGCCATTTGACCTGCGATGTAGGCATTTGTGCCGGACACGGCGATGCCGCGACTTCCATCCGGCGTCTTAAGGGTGTTCGCAGCTTGCCCACCAAAATATGAGGAATAAACCAAATCGGCAACTCCATTTCCGTTGGGACTAATCTTCGAAATAAACGCCTCGCCGGTCGGATTGTTGAGTGTTACCTCGAGAGCTCCTTGCGTAATCGGAAAGTTTGCTGAAGCTGTCAGACCGGTCACGTAGGCGTTACCCAATGAATCGGAACCAATCGAAAAGCCGGTTTCGCTGTGAGTACCTCCCAGGTAAGTCGAATACTGAAGCGTACCGGTTGCGGTGTTCAGCAGCGACACGAACGCGACGCCAAACGCGACAGTTCCTGCGGGAGGAATTGAATTGGCTGTAACCGGGAAATTCGATGACGCCGTCGTGCCGGTTATATAAGCAACTTTAGTAGCCACCGCTGGAACGCCCGTTCCCAGACTGATTCCAAAGGCAGCCTCATAATTGTTTCCACTTAAGCAATGCGAATACGTGAGGGTTTGTGCCGTCGTATTGATAACGGAAATGAACGCCGAGCCGTTAGTATTGGCTCCGCACGCCTCGCTGCCAGCGACGGCAGTGCCTGCAGTGGGAAAATCAGTTGAGGTCGTCGAGCCCACGACGTAAGCGTCAGAGGTGGTGTCAATTGCTATTCCCAGGGCGATGTCACCGAACGGTAGAAAATTGCCGGTCCCCGTACCCGATCCGCCCAGATAAGTGGAGTAAACGAGCGAAGCGGCAGCACTGGCAGTGGTATTGATTTCCGTCAAAAAAGCATTTCCCGCAGAACTGGTTTGCCCTGGGGAGATTTGCGTGCCTTTCTGAGGAAAGTTCGTAGAGAGCGTCTCGCCCGCTATAAAGGCGTTTCCGGATCCGTCCACGGCGATGCTGAATCCCTCGTCGGAGGTATCTCCGCCCAAGTAGCTGGAATAGGCAAGTTGTGCCGAGCCGCTAGCCGAGGGAGCCAGTTTTGTAATGAACGCTGATCCGCCGCTACTCGTACCTGCTGGACCGGGCTTGCCCTGATAAGGGAGCAAAACGGTACTCACGGGAAAATCCGGAGAATATGTAAAACCGGTCACGTAGATATTTGGAGGGCTTGCGGTATCGACTGCGATGGCAGTGGCGGCCTCTCCAATATGTCCGTTGCCGCTACCCCCGAGGTATGTCGAATAAAGCAGCGCTGTGCCGGTTGGGTTCAGTTCCGAGACGAAGACAGTACCCTCAGAGAGGTCCGCTGGCGTTGTGCCCGAGACCGGATTCATCTGCGGAAACGTTGTCGATTTAGTCTCACCAGCAATGTATGCATCACCAGAGGTGTCCAGCGCGATGCCGACAGCAGTATCGAAATTCTCGCCCCCAACGTAGGTGGAGTAGTTCAGAAGGGGGTCAACGGTCAAGGGCTGCGTGTGGTCATATGTCGCAACCGAAAAGCGGATTTGATGGTCGTGCGCAATCGAATAGTTGCCGGCGATCTCCCGGCGCACGCCGTTTGTTTCCTGATAAATGATCGGTTTCTGTAGTACGACTTGGCCGCCTGTCACATCCATCACCACATCCCCTCGGGAATCAAGTTTCAGCTTCCGCGCACCCGCTATGCTTAGCGCGATGGCCTGAGGGTCGGCTCCCGGCGCTACGACGAAGTCATATTCCAGGCTTTGCCCGTGCCCGTAGAACAGCACATCCACGCCCGGATAAATTCCCTGGTAGCGCACCGCTTCGTACGAAGGAATGTCGGTGTGCCACTTCTGGGGATCGTTGCCAATGAAGTAGTTCACTCGTCCAGGCAGCGGTTTGGTTCCAGCGATTTCCGCCGCCGGGTTCGCTCCGTCGAAATGCAGACGAAGAGTCGAAGCTCTCACTATTGCGTTCGGCTTGCGGCGCGTTAGGAGCAATGACAAGCCTTTCGCTGGTTTTGTGCCACTAGCTGGCCGTCGCAATGCGAGCACAGCTTCCTGGCTCGTTAGGAACAATTGGTAGCCCTGGCCGTGCGCCAAGTAGTGAACCTCAGGAGCTGTCTGTCCTCGATTGGCCTCGAAGGCCAGCGGGAGCTTACCGTAGTCTCGTGTCAAATCTGCCCTCTGCTTAGGGGACAGGGGCGGCGCAGTTGTGTCAGGAACCACCATATGATTGGTCGCGTTCTCCGATAAACGCGCCCGATGTAGAGTCTTGACCGACAAAACCAACGCGAGAATAGCCAATGTTGCGCCAACCAGAACTGCGATTCCAATTAGCGGAGATTTCGTCTGCATGGAATTGCTCCTCAGTTGCCCGTTTCTAGAATGTTGTCTCGTGGGCTAAACGGAATCGCGGCAACATACGGACCGAAGGACATGAGAAAACCTTCGTATTGGGAAAGCGCGATTACGCGCCAGCTCTGGCGGACGCACCGAATCGTGGAAGACGGACACGCCATTTGAACGAAGATGGTAGCACAGCTGTTTTGACCGGAAGCTTCAGGACAGCCCTTTATTCAGACGTGGTATTCAAAAGGTAATTCCGCGGCATGAACAACTAGTACGAACCGCACCGTTCCCGGGGAGAGGCGGACTTCTACGGTCGCAATTTCTTGGTCTCGTCGCTGAGCAGGTCACATAGATCTACGAGTCGGCCGGGATCCTGATGCGCGCAAAGAGCGCGGATCGAAACGCGCGGTGCCAGGCGCGCGAGCGTTTCAAATTCCTTCGCGCGCATGCTGCTATCGAGGGTGTTTGTCGCGAAGGTGTTCGCGACCAGCGAGAGAAATGCCTTCTGCGGCGTCAGTTCTTCTACCACTGGCGCGGGGTCGCCACGCCGGTCGCCCAAGATGTAAATCGCCGCCAGCGGTAAGACTCGTTCTTCGAATCTTAATTCCTGTTTCGGAAGTGAAAGACAGCGCTTTTCGTAATTCGCGCTGAACCGCGGCAGCGCCTCGGCGGAGCCGTAGAGCGATTCCACCGATGGGGGCCACAGGCTCAGATAAGGATATGCCGGGTGAACCAAGAACGACCCGTTGCGCTCAGCTAGCGCGACCACGTCATCGGACAAGATCGCATGGCCACGCTGCGCCAGCGCCGCCGCCGTCGTCGATTTTCCCGCCCCCTCGGACCCTACAAATGCCACTGCCCTTTCGCCGAACGCTACCGCGCTGGCATGTAGACAGGTCACGCCACGCAGCCGCAACAGAATCCCGAGTACTGGCCCCAGCAGATAGGTAGCCGTGTCTTCGAGCGTTAAATTGTCGGGCCAGGTGGCCCAGACTTCGCAGCCTTCCCGATCCAGCCAGAATTGCGTCCCGTCGAAATAGGCAAGCCGCAGATGACGGGAGCCTGTCACCTTCCAAATCGTGAGAACCGGGTTGCCCACATCCTTGTAGGGACTCGCGTAGCTGAGCTCTTCGGGTCCTGATTGAATTGCTGCGGCGGGTTGAGGAAAAGCATTCAGGTGAACTGAAACTAAAGCGTTATTTGACGATTCGAGCGAGACATTATGTTCTGGACGTACTGGAATTAAGCCCGGGATGGGAAGATTGGAGCGGAGCAAGAGGCCGAAAGCGGCGTAGGTGAAATCCACTGATGTCAACGACCGAATTCCATTTGCAGGCTGGATCGACTATCAGCTCGAGCTGCAGGACCTTCCTGACCCGTCTCCACCGAATATCCGCCAAAAGCTCCAGGCGCTTGGATTTCAGAAGGACTCCTGACACTGGTCTAACATCTTACGCGGCTAAACGTGGGTCCTTAAAGTCGGAAATGATCCCCCATCGTTAGTGCCTCGTAGGCCGACCGTTTGAGTCAATTCCTTCACGGTACCGTATACAGTTATGATAGGACACGAATAAGGCTTCTTATTAATATTAATATCCCGATTGACGGGGTTAGGCATTGCGAACCTCCGCACCCAAGTTATACCGGACCTTCCGCGCTGACTGCAACCAAAAGTTAAGGCAAACGGGGCGAATATTCGCGCAAGCTTGTTCGGCGTTCGTTTCGTTACGAAGTATCGTCAATTCCGACCTGTTAACGTACGATTCCATTTTGGGGTTCCATTCTACTTGATCGATCCAACCTGCTTCCGATTGCCTCAAGTGTGCAAGCAAAGGACTGCCGATGAAAGGTGTCTTCGGTCGCGTACGGGTACCCTCAGGCAGTCTGCCGGCCACTACCTCTCGCAACAGCCTTTTCTCGAAAAATAGCGGAAAGGGTGGAAGCGCCATAAGGAAGTTCACGACCCGCAAGTCCAAAAAAGGATGCCGCACTTCCACTGGGCAGCGCGTCACTCCTGGATTTTCTTGCTCGAACAGAGTGGACCAGTGTGGCAACGAGAGCGAGGCATGGGCCTTGGGAAGTATAGGGTGAGGGCGCGAAACCGGGAGTTCGCTCCATTCCTTGGCCCGGTCCTTCAGGTTCAAACGGCGCGCGAAATCCGGTTCGAGCCATCGAGGATAAATCGGCGCGGTTGGATCGTTCCCGAAAAGCCTCTGCACGCGACGCTTCAGTCCGGGCAACACCGAAGGCCGCACCCAGAGGTAACGGAAAGTTTCGGCCACGAGCTCGCGCCATTGCTGATTGCTCATCAGATCTTGCGCGAAAGGCCACATTTCAAAATACATCAAGTTGTCGGCGCCCTCGCCCGAAAGCACGACACGGCAGTCCGCCGCGATCGTGCGGAACTGATCAAACAGGCCCGCATAGAAGGGATTATCAACAGGCTCGAGCGACCCGATTTCGGGCTCATCCCACCGTTCAAACGGCTGCAACTCGTCCATCGGGATACACCGCAGCGGGATCTTCAGGAACTCGGCCACTTCGCGCGCATGGCGCCCATCCTCGTCCGGAATCAAGGATTCATAGACCACGGTGTAGGCACGCAATTCCAGTGCTCCGCCAGCACTGCCGGAAAGCTCGCGTGCCGTCGCTGCAACTGTTGCCGAATCCAGGCCGCCGCTAAGCAAAATTCCCACCCGATCCGCGCGCGTGCGGTCGGCCACGGCCGCTTGCAGCAAAATCTGAAAATGTTCGACGTAATCCTCGGCGCGGTGATAGCGGACGCGCCCATTCGTGGGTACCGACCAATAGCGCTGGATTCGCAGGCCCTCCGGGGAAATCGTCATGGCATGCGCCGCGGGCAGCCGCGAGATGCCGCGAAAGGTAGTCGTGGCCGGGTCGCAGTTCAATCCGAACAGCAGAAAGTCGCCGATCGCCGCATCATTCAATTCTTCGGAAACATCCGGATTCTGGCGCAAGCAATCGAGCGTGTTGCTGAAAACAAATAGCTCTCCCAGCTCCGCGTAGTAGAAGGGCTTCACTCCGAAATGATCGCGCGCGCAGAACAACAATTTCTTCCTCGCGTCCCAGATCGCGAAGGCGAAATCACCGCGCAGATGTTGCACGCACTCCGTGCCCCATGCCGCGTAAGCACGCAGAATTAAAACGGAATCCGAGGTGGTAGCACCCAGGGCGGCGCCGCGGCCCTGTTGTTCCAGTTTCGTTTGCAATTCCTCGCGACAATCGATTCGCGCATCTGCGGAGATCCAGAGTTGGTCGTCGAGGCTGGCGGGCTGCCGCTCGATTGGCGATTCGCGCGCGGTGTGCAACATGGTGTGCGCCAGACCGATCGAGCCGTCGGCCCAGGTTTCACCGCCGTCCGGCCCACAATAAGAAAGAAAATGGGCGAACGATCGCAACAGCGTCCGGTCAACGGGCGCCCCGCTGCGATCGTACATGCCCGCAATGCCACTCACTCTATACGCGTCTCCATGGAAAGAATTGGTTTCTCGAAAGGAACAAAATGGCGATGCTCTTCGCTGGCATCGTTAAGTACCTGAGAGTTGCGTTCCACCCAGGCATGTGCCTCGAAGCGGTCTGAATCCTTGCGCGCGCCAATGCGCAGTTCCGCGACGATGCCGCGCCGCCGCAACAGCCAACACAGTACCAGCGACTGTTCCAGACAATTGGTGCGGATAAAAAGATTCCGCGCTGCCGCCTCTTGCATCCGCGCGATCAAGATAGCGGGTTCGTCGACTGCTGCGTCCTGCGCGGGCCCGTTTGCGCTCGCAGATGGCGCAAACACCGCCAGCAAGCGCTCCCAGCGGCGAAAGCCTATCATACGCAAGCCGGCCCAAGTCGCCAGCAATCCGCCGGTGGCTTCGAGGACTATGCCTCGCTCGAATGCGCTCAGCCGCCGAAATCTCTTGCAACGCTCGATCATAGTTCCGAGGTCCCAACGCGACTTGCTTTCAACCCGCGGCGCGAAACAAAGTCGCGCGCCCTTAGCACGCCGCCGCAGCCCGCACTTCGATTAAACCTTCCTCACGCATTTTCTGCAGCAACGCCAGCAAGTCCTGCGCGCACCGCTCCCGGTCCACTTCGTATTCGTCCAGCAAAGCGTCGCGCAACTCGTCGACGCTTCTCGGTTGCCTCAACAATTCCCAAACACGCGCGCCCACCGGGTTCATCCCGTAATACACGCTGTTCTTCAAGTTCAAAATGGCTGCTTCCTCACCGAGAGGACAGGAGATTTGCTCGGTGGCGGCGACAACAACCGCGTGTAAAGAGAGAGGTGCATCCATTTCGGTTGCTCCAACGGTTTCGGGCTGGGATGGCGCCGCCCCGTGCTGAAAGCGGCGGTAAGCTCCGGTAGGCACACCCTGTGCTTACCAATTCGTCCGTCCCTATTGTACTGGCACCAGCCGCGAACAGCAATGGCGGAACTGGATTCCCCACGGCGACTTCGGTTATAACCAGCGTGATGCTTGCGCCCGCCATTTTGGTCGAGTCGCTTGAAAAATATTTTCCGCGGGCATACTCCGGATGGCGCGCATTGCTACAGCCGGTGGCGCGCCCCACCGAAAGGGCGCTCGCTGGAATTTCCTTTTCGGTCCAGCCCGCAGAGGCTGTAGCAATCGTCGGGCCGAACGGCGCAGGCAAGTCTACACTTCTTCGGATACTTGCTACCTTGATTATCCCCACACGAGGGCGCGCATGGATTGCCGGTTGTGACGTCGAGCGCGATGCACCTGGCGCGCGGTGCCGGTTCGGGTATCACACTGGAGATGAAGGATTTTACACTCGCCTGAGCGGCCGCGAAAATCTGGTCTTGTTTGCTGCCATGAACAATATTTCCGGCGCGGAAGCGCGCATTCGAATCCAGTGGGTTGCCGAGCGCATGGGTATTTGCAGCGAACTCGATCGCCAGGTACGCACCTTCTCCACCGGCACGACGCATCGTCTGGGCCTGGCGCGCGCGCTGTTGCACCAACCTGCCGTCCTGTTGCTCGATGAACCCACGCGCAGTCTCGACCCACTGGCCGCCGCGGATTTTCGCCGGCTCTTGAAACAGGATCTGGTGCGCCAACACGGGACGACTTTGCTTTTTGCCTCGCATACGTTGAGCGAGGTGGAGGAGATCTCCGATCGCGTGATCCTGCTCGAAGAAGGCCGCATCACAGCCTTCGATTCCCCCCGTGGACTGTGCGCAGGAGCGGGCGTTGCAACTTTTGAAGAGGCCATCACGCGGCTTGCACGTCACGATGCCGCGGCGGAATCGCGACCATGAACCTCGCCCAGACCTTGCGGAAGATTGCGGCTTTTTTCGCACGCGACCTGGCGATTGCCCGCGGATATCGCGGAGCATTCTTGCTGGAGACGCTCGAAGCTCTATTCGGCGTCGCCACTTTTTATTATTTGTCGCGCTTCGTCGAAAGCCCTGAACTGACGAAGGCGCTGCCTGCGGGAAGCAACTACTTCGCGTTTGCGTTGGTTGGCTTCGCATTCTTCGACTACCTCAGCGTATCCATGACGGCCTTCGACTCGAGCATCGAGGAGGCGCGCCAAAATCGCACCCTGGAAGCCTTGCTGGTCACGCAGACGCCGCTTCCGGTGATCCTCGCGGGGTCGGCGGTGTATCCATTTACTGCTTTGGCGCTGCGGACGTGCGTCTATCTCGCGTGGGGCGCGCTGCTTTTCGGCTTCGCGCCTCGGACCGCGAACTGGGCAGGAGCCGTGGCGATTCTCCTGGCCTCAATTCTGGCGTTTGCAGGGCTAGGAATATTATCGGCCAGTTATTCGATTCTCTTTAAGCGCGGGAACCCCGCGAAGTGGATCGTGCTAGGGGTGTCAGGCCTGGTGGGTGGAATGATGTATCCCGTGAGCGTGCTGCCAGGCCCATTGCAAATCCTGGCACGACTGATCCCGGTGACCTACTCGCTCCAAGGAATGCGCGCCGCCCTGCTCGCGGGCGCAGGCTGGAATCAATTGTGGCCTTCCATTTTAGCTTTGCTACTCTTCGCGGTGATCCTGGTCCCGTCGTCGTTCGTGGTGTTCGCCTGGGCGCTGCGCCGCACCAAAATTACTGGAACGCTGACACATATCTGAGTCTTAAGCGGACATCCAAGTTTCGGAAAATCCCAGAGAACACCAAGTTCAGCCGAAAAACGAGAGCTTGGGAAGGCGAGGGCTATTCCGGACCACTGAGCTTCGGGAAAAGCTTGAGACGGCGAGGTAAAGTCATTTGTGATCGATTCAAGGAAGCATTCTCAGGTTTTTCGGTCACGCTTGTTGCTGGCGAGATTTTTGCAAAACGTGACGTCTAATAGCTTTTACCTTTGAGAAATAGTCTGGACCTGTGCGCCGCCGTTAGTGCGCCGCGCGGCGTTTCCGCATCATCCCGACCGCTACCAGTCCTGAGCACAAGAGTAGCAGCGTGGCAGGCTCGGGAGTAGTTCCGACCACTTCGAGTTTGTAGACCGTGCCAGCGACGCCGTTCGTGCCATCGTCCACCAACGTGAAAAATCCTCCAGGAGGGATGATCATCTGGGGGTTGGATTCATTGCCGGAATAAAGTTGCGGACCCAGCAGTTCCGGAAGCAGGAAACTGGCGTCATTGAAGTCTACACCGGTCACGGTGGTGTTCATGAAGACCAGAATGTCGCTGACGGGCGGGGCGCCGTCGATCGAAACATCCGTTGTAAAGCCGAAGAAATTACCATTCTCAAAGCAGGGCGAAATGATACACGCCGGAGTAGGATTGAGTGGCATATCCCACGTCGCGAGAGGAGTCGTTGAGCCTTCCTGGATCAGGGTATAGGCAAGATTGCTGTCGGCCTTGGCGCTGGTAACCGAAAGAGTTACTAGCATCGCCGCTAGAATCGCTAATTGAGATGTTCGTTTCATGACTTCCCCCGTCAACTCTGTTTTGCCCAACGTTCGGGCGGGTCTAAGTGCTATCTATGTCATAGCACAAACGATTCCTAACATCAACGCTCTAAGTGCAGTTGTTTCAGTACCCGATTCCTCGATCTGCTTAGCAACGGGAAGATGCTTTCACAAAAGTAAACCAAAACAAGCTAGAACGCTCAAGCGTGGCACCACGGACACAGTCGGGATAGGGCTGCGCGGACGCCTCAGACGCGCGGCAGCTTGAACCGTCGAGCAGGCCCACGAGTTGATAATGGCATCGCTCTTTGGTTATGTTAGAGCTAGGTTCCTGGATCAGAGGCACTCGTTGATGCTCTGTTTGCTGCCATGGCCTTACCCTGAACGACGAGCAGTAACTGACGCTCGAATGCCGTGGAGTCGAAAGAACCGTCCGCCCGGCTCGGGATCCAACTCTCCGTCATGGACTGAGATCGCCATTTCCAGCTTGGCAAGAAATCATTACCTGACAGGGTTATGGGCTCAAAGATCTTGATACCGTCAGAGATGAGCGCTGCGCAATAGCTGAAACAACCCTTGGCCAGTATCAGGACGTCAGCCTCAATCAGTTCTTGCATCGTCCAGACCGCGTCGACATCGAGAAAGAACTCGACGCCAAGCCGGGATAAGTCCGCAAAGTCAGCCCTCTGACCCTGCGAGTAAACACGAATTCTGTGCTTAACCTTGTGAGTATCGAGGATCGCTTTCACCGCGGTGATAGTTCGTAAGATTGTTTCGTTGCTCGTGAAATAATCAGGATTGTCGGCGGACACATCACCGCGACGGACGTGCACGGCGACCGTCACCTCTTGAGTCGTGCGTGGAGACTTATTGACATAGTATTTGCGCCTGAACTCGGGGAGGATGGCTTTGAAACGATCGGCCAAATCGTCCCCGCGGCAGCGCCATCCGAAGCATAGATCGAGATCGGTAAAGCTATAACAAAAGTTGACGACCTCGTGCCTCTCAATACCGCAAACGGCCTCGCCCGCACCGAGATTGAAAAGCGTTTCCCAGGCTGTGGCCCACTCTTCCATGGGCCGCTCGGCGTGCTGAATTCGAGAGAACGGCGTGTGCAGGTAGGTAAGGCCGAACGAACGGGCGAAATTGATCGCATTCATAACCATGAGTGCCTGAGAGCCGGCCCCTTCACTTCGAAGCCCCGTGCACGTGATTTTGCGTATCGGCCGGCGTCCCGTCAGATGCAGAACATACTGTCGCAAGAATAAACCATCTTCGTCGAAGTCATTGTTACGGCCTATGAGAATCTTGATGCAGTTTTTTAGCGAACGCCACGCATAACTGCCGGTCGCACGAACCAGGAACCGGACCGCAAGGTAGCTTTGCTTCGCGCTGTCTCGTATTAGGCCGGACTTTTCCTCTTGCCCCCTGGCTTCCCGGTCAGTATGCATATAGAAGTCGGTCTTCGTTGAACAGCATCATCGTCACTGAAGGATTTTACACTCGCCTGAGCGACCGCGAAAATCGTTCGCGGCTGGAAACCACGCGCAGCCTGGACCGCTGGCCGCCGCGGATTTCCGGAGGTTGTTTGAAAACGATTTGGTGCGCCAGCACGGGAAGACTTTGCTTTTTGCGTCGCCCACGCTGAGCGGGCTGGAGGAGATTGCCAATCGCGTGATCCTGCTGAAGAAGGCCGCATCATCGCTTTTGATTCTCCGCGCGGAGTTGTGCGCAGCGGGCTTCCCAACTTTTGAAAGTTCCATTACGCGCCTGGCACGCGCCGCCGTCCTCATGGATGCGCGCGGCCATGAAACTGCCCGCACCTTGCGGAACATTGCTGCGTTTTTCGCGCGCGACCTGGCGATTGCCCGCGGATGCCGCGGCGCGTTCCTGCTAGAAATGCTGGAAACGCTATTCGGCGTAGCCACTTAATTATTATTTGTCGCGTTTCGTTGAAAGCCTGGGGCTGACGAGCTTCATTAAGGAAGCAGGAGGTTCCATTACTTTTGTACCATTGACGCCAGATTGCTGCCTTGATACTCGGAGTTTAGTTCCTGATCTCTGGAACCCGCCCGGGATGAGTCCAATGGACACCACCAGCGAGAGCGGGAAGCCCATTCGTTCATCTGCTCTCTGTTCAATGACACCGGACATTAAGGGGCCGGAACGCCGCCAATCCACACGGACGACAGTTAACAGCATCGTTTATATCAATTTTGATTCGGATAACGGCGGAATTGTTTTGAATGTCTCTCAGGGAGGACTTTGCTTTCAGTCAGTCACTCCAGTTCATGCCAATGGTACGATCCGTTTCTGGTTCTCGGAGCACAACGAAAGAATCGAAGCCGAGGGCGAACTTGCATGGACCGATGAGACGCAAAAGACAGGCGGCTTGCGGTTCACTGCTTTGCCCGCAGAAGGTCGCGAGCAAATCCGCAATTGGATAAGCCAGTCTACCATACGACTTGCTGCTGAAGAGCCGGCACCATCAGTCCCGGCGCCGAGCCCTGTTCCAGTCTTCAGTGCCAGGGCACCGGCCTTCAGTGGCAGTCGACCCGAGACAAATGTTGCGCCCGATAGTCCTGCCCTTCCTGCGGTGGACTCGCCAGAGATACAAGCACCTGGCTGGCTGACTGGGTTCTCTCGTGGCTTAGCCACAGGCATTCTCATTTCGGCTCTCGTGGCTTTCCCGTTTTTGGTTCATAGTTATCGCGGTCAGCTCGGTGAGTCTCTGATCCGCTTAGGAGAACGATTGGCGGCAAAATCCCGGGCAGAGACGCAAACCGTGTCGCCTGCACCGCAGACTGCGTTACCCCCACTGCGACCATCATCGCCGACACCTAGACAGATGCCGGTTTCACCGCCCGAGAAGCCCCTGCCCCGGCTTTTGATGAACCCGCCTAAACCTCAGACGGCTAAGCCCGAACCCCCGCGTCCCCCGACCGCGAGTCACAGCGCCGATGCCGTTGACCCCACCAATAGGCCTCCCGGTGCCGCTGCGGCGATTTCGTCAAAGCCCCCGACAATTTCTTCTCCCACGACCGCCGTCATTCCCAAGTCCAATGTCATCCCAGATAAAATCGACACGGTTCCAGTGCCCGAACCAACGAACCACGCTGCTGTTACTGGAGAAGAGAGTGTGGGTTCAAATTCGGTAGGTTACTTCGAAGTCGGCAAATTCAAAGATGATTTGGAGGCCGACAAGATAGCGGACAATCTGCAGCAGCTCGGATTTCATGCAGCTGTCATTCAGAAAGGTCACCTTTGGATGAATTCCTACTCCGTACTTGTGGGCCCTTACAGCGATTATGAAGTCGCCGAGGCCGCACGCAAGGATCTGGTGTCCCACGGTTTCAAGCCGCGAGCTTTCGAAAGGGGATCACGGAGCTTCACGTTTCCATTTGCGCTGACACTAAATGGGACGCAAGTGCCAATGGGCGATTACACAATCAGCTGGGAATCTTACAGCCCCGATGCACTTGTGAAATTTGTCCTGAACTATGATGTTGTGGCCACACCGGAAGCGAAATGGATTAAACGTGATGTTACCTATCAGCATAATGCGGTTGCGTGGAGGCAGAATCGTGACGGATCGCGAAGCCTCATTGAAATCCGATTCGGTGGAATGAGCCGAGCCCTCGTATTCGGCAGATGATCCTGATCGACATCCCGCGCAAATCAACGATGGACTAGACCACGAGTGCTTTGACCGCAGAGATCCCTGCTGAAAAACGAGCTGAGGTATGTGCCGCCGCATCTGGGCCAGGCGGCGACTTAGCCCGTTTAAGCGTAAGTGTCTGGACGCGAAATTTCTTACAAAAATCCGCGGAAGCAGAAAAAGAGAGCAAGGAGAAACAAAACGCAAAATACAAAAAGGGGACATTTCTAAATTGGTTTGACAACCTCGACTCTGGCCGTTGACTCAGGCGAGGTTCTAACGTATTGTGCCTGCCATTCCCTGGGTCCCGGCAGTTATTCAGAATCTGATTTTTTGTGCTAGCAATGTCGCGCCTTGCATTGGAGTTTTGTGACGATGCGCGAACTTCCCATCTCAGGATTCCTCGACAACGCGGGTTTCGCAATCGAAGTTTGAGAAGGAGAGCTGACATGAAATCGCAGATGACAAGTGTCGCGGCGTGGTTCGGAGTTTTGATACTTATCTTGATCTCTTGGCCCCAGTTCGTTGCTGCCCAGGGGCGAATTAAGCCTGTCCCACACCCCTTCGATATTCCCCAGCACGCGCCCGCGCAGGCTTCGGCTCAGTCCCCATCAAGCGCCGTCGTTCATGGCACAAATTCGAGAAGCAACGCTGGCTCTCCATGGACGCCGCTGACAAACCAAGCACCCTCGGGCCCCAGTGGCGTTCAAATCATGATTCAAGCGACGGACGGATCAATCCTGGTACAGGCATATGACGGCCAGACCTGGATGAAGCTGACGCCGGATGCTAAGGGCAGCTACATCAATGGTACGTGGAGTATGCTGGCCTCGGAACCCGTTGCCCGGGTGTATTTTGCCTCTCAAATCTTGACCGATGGCAGGTTATTTGTCGCCGGGGGAGAGTACAGCGGACCTGGCCTGCTGCCAAACTGGTCGAACACGGGGGAGATCTACGACCCGCTTGCCAACGCCTGGACCCGGATTGCTCCGTACCCGAATCAGCCCGGCTGCCCTTACATCTATTATGTTTCCGGGAACACAACGAGTGGAAGCGCCGAGATAACCGGGATTTATCCGTACACGAGCGGACTTTTTGTGGGTGAGGAAGTATTCGGCAACGGGATTCCATTCCCGGCGACAATCCTGAGCGTGGACTCGCCCACACAGATCACAATTTCCGCACCCGCGTCGCAGACGGTTACCGCCAACGTCATTACGTTCAATTCGTACTATCAACTTACCGGGTGCCTGGGAGATGACCCCTCGATACTCCTTTCGAGCAGAAAAATCCTTGTGGGTGACCTGGAAAACGCCAACACTTACATATACGACCCTGCCTTAAACGCCTGGAGTCCCACAGGAACGAAGGTGTACCCGGACCCGAGCGATGAGGAAGGCTGGA
This sequence comes from uncultured Acidobacteriota bacterium, assembly GCA_963795005.1. Classification (GTDB taxonomy): domain Bacteria; phylum Acidobacteriota; class Terriglobia; order Acidiferrales; family UBA7541; genus Palsa-295. Next base: position 153,084 of record CAWCGE010000010.1, read on the forward strand.
CGAGGGTCAGCGAGGGCACGATCGTCAACTACGACCTGTTCCAGAGCATTGCCACAGATGGGAGCTACGCGGAAAAGTACGATCCCAAGACCGGGACATGGAGTGGCATTAGCCCTTCGGATGGCACAGCCGGGGGAACGATTCCCCAGTTAAGCAGCACGACTCTAGGCTACGAACTTGGCCCGTCACTCCGACTACAGGACGGGCGGGTATTCGTAATTGGCGCTACGCCGCATACCGCCCTCTACAATCCTATTGGGAATAACTGGGCAGCCGGACCGGACATCAGCGGCACGCTGAACGGAATCGCATCCCCATTTGGTGCCGACGACGCCCCGGGGGCGATCCTGCCCAATGGGCATGTGATCTTTGCGGCCGACGCGGGCGCCTCTGGATTCACGTCTTCGGGAAACATCACCACCGGCTCGCCCGTGATTGCCGGCATTCCCTCCACGGCGATCTTGCAGGTTTTCTGGGGTGTGAACGGCCCAGGAATCCCGGCCGGGTCCTATATTCTGAGTGTGGACTCGACCTCACAGGTGACCATCAGCAATCCGGCGACAGAAACGATCGGCGGAGATGCGATCAGCTGGGGAGGCACCTTCAGCAATCCCGCGGAGCTGTTTGACTTCGATCCGGTGATGAACACGATTCACCAAGTCACTTCGGCCCTACCCGATGGCAACCTCGCAACGGAACCGTCCTATGCCACGCGTATGCTGATTCTTCCGACCGGGCAGTTGCTCTTCTCCGATAGCAGCTCGCAGCTTTGGGTTTACACCTCGGAGGAGGCGGCCAATCCCTTCTTGCGGCCAATCATTACCAAGGTCAACTATCAAGGTGCGGGCAAGTTCCGGCTTAGCGGCCTGCAGCTCGATGGGCAATCGGCGGGCGCTGCCTACGGCGACGACGACCAGATGGACTCCAACTATCCGATCGTTCGCATGCTGGATTCGCATGGGAACGTGTTCTACGCCCGGACGTCGAACTGGAGCAAGGTTGCCGTGGGCGCTGAAGCCGGAATCGAAACTGTCGACTTCACGCCTAATCCTGAAGTAACACCTGGTAACTACGCGCTCATCGTGAGCGGTGCCGGAATTTCTTCGTTCCCCTTTTTTATTGAGATCAGACCCGGTGAGGTGAAGCACTGGGGTGACTGACGAAACTTAGAGATCCCCATTTGGCCGATATCTGGAATTGAGTCCGATACGCGGGAAACTGAGTAGGCGGCGAAGCCAGGCGCCGGAACTGAGTCAAGTTTCCGGTTAGAGTTACCGCTGCGGCCTGAAAATATTGGCTGAGGGTGTAGTAGTCTACGATTGGTTCCCCTCGATAGATAGAAACGTCTCGTATGCGGGTCGCTGCGATCTATGACATTCATGCGAACCTCCCCGCGCTTGAGGCCGTACTGCAGGATATTCGTCGAGCGGAAGTAGACCATATAGTGGTCGGAGGCGATGTGTTTCCAGGCCCGATGCCGTGTGAAACAATCGAGTATCTGCTGGACCTCGACATTCCTATTCGGTTTATCCACGGCAACGGCGATCGTGAAGTGCTCGCGCAGATGGAAGGCATGGAGACCGATTGGTATCGCACCGCCCCACAATCGTGGCGAGAGCCCGTTCGCTGGACGGCGCAGCAGTTACAACCTGAGCTTGAGCAGCTTTTAGCTGGCTGGCCCAAAACACTCAGCGTCGAGATACGGGGAATGGGCGGTGTGCTGTTTTGCCACGCCACACCGCGAAACGACACCGAGTGCTTCACGCGTCTGACGTCTGAGGATCGCCTCTTACCCGTATTTGCCGGAATCAATACACCTATAGTCGTCTGCGGTCACACCCACATGCAATTTGACCGAACGGTCGGAAAGATTCGAGTTTTGAACGCTGGCAGTGTAGGAATGGCATTTGGGGACCCAGGTGCCTATTGGCTCTTACTCGGACCCGACGTTCAGCTTCGTCATACTCCTTACGATTTCGCGAAAGCTGCCGAGCGCATTCGAGACACACGGTACCCACAAGCTCAAGATTTTGCACGAAGCATCCTGCAACCCCCATCAGAAGGAGAAACACTTGAAGCATTTACCCGGGTCGAATTGAGCTAAATTGCGGGCACCGTGAAATCAGTCGCTGACTGTTGCGCACGAGGCGGCAGGCTAACTCCCGATAAGTTCTATAAAAGTCAAGAAACCCGCCTTGTGGCCCGGCTCGCGGAACAGTACAGTTTTCACTGCCCGAAAGGCGTGCGTGGATGAAAGTTCCTCTCCTTGATCTAAAAGCCGAGTACGCGGAGTTGCGTGACGAGGTTCTGCCGGCACTCGACCGCGTGTGCCAACACTCGGCATTCGTGCAAGGCCAGGAAGTGGAAGCGTTCGAACGCGAGTTCGCCGATTTCTGCGGGACGCGGCATTGCGTTGCACTGAGTAGTGGAACAGCCGCGCTTCATGTGGGTTTGCTGGCGCTGGGGGTGCAGCCCGGGGACGACGTGATCACTACACCGAACACGTTTTTGGCCACGGCTGAAGCGATCACCTATTGCGGCGCGCGTCCCGTGTTCGTGGATATTGATCCGACCACTGCGAATATTGATGCGAAATTGATTGAGCGCGCTATCACGCCGCGCAGCCGCGCGATTATTCCAGTTCACCTGTATGGACGTCCGGCGGATATGGATGCCATCCGCGAAATCGCAGCGCGACGCGGCTTGCGAATCCTGGAAGATGCGGCGCAGGCGCACGCCGCGCGTTATCACAAGCAGCGCGTGGGATCGTTAGGCCATGCGGCTGCGTTCAGCTTTTACCCGACGAAGAATCTCGGCGCTTACGGAGAAGGCGGCGCGCTCACAACGAATGACGATGCTGCCGCAAAATTCGCGCGCGCGGCGCGTTCCCACGGACAAACTGCGCGCTACGACCATGAGTTCCCTGGCTTCAACTACCGGATGCATGGATTCCAGGGCGCCGTGTTGCGCATCAAGCTGCGCCGCTTGCACGGCTGGACGGAAAGGCGCCGGGAAATCGCACGCGAATACCGACGCATGCTGGAAGGCGCGCGACTGAAAATGCCCGTGGATGATCCTCGCGATGAGTGCGTCTATCACCAATTCGTGGTTTACGTGAGCAACCGCAACGCCGTAATCGCAAAGCTTGCCGAGCGAGGCATCGAGACCTCCGTGCACTATCCGAAGCCCGTCCACCTGCAACCGGCCTACTCCTCGCTCGGGTATCCTGCCGGAACATTCCCCAACGCCGAGCGCGCGTGCGAATGCGTACTCAGCCTGCCGCTATTCCCGGGAATGAGCGCGGAGCAAGTCAACTACGTGGCTGCTTCAGTGGTGGAAGCTGTCGGAAAAGAGTCGTAACGCGACTGCACGCAAGCGCGGATCGAGTACTAGTAAGAAGCTCCTTGGAATGTCGCAGGAAGACTCATCCGCCACTGCAGCGACCCGATGATGAATTGCAATGGCCAGAACAGCATTGACCACTAACCACGCAGGGCTGGCCGTTATGCAAGCATGACGCCGCCTGGGCACGAGTGGGAGCCACAATGGAAGTAATCAACGGCAAAGCGATGGCAGCAGCTATGCCAATCCTTTGTAAGGCAACGCGACGAGAAGGAAACTCAGCCGGCACTTCTGCTTCGACAAGCAGATGCGCATCTGCCAACTGGTCCAGAGCCAGCAGTACCACTGTTTCGTCCACCCGCGCGGAGATTTCGTGCGAAAGCATCTTTGCAATCTGCGATGGACTGGTGTTGCCGTCGCAGAGCTTCCATACGGCGGCGGCCGTTGAATTCAGACAATGGCCGATGTGCCGTGCTGAGTCGTAGATTACAACCTCAGTGTCGAATCCTCGTGAGAGGCAATCCACGCGTGCGTGAGGAAAGTGTCGTCCCTTCATAACATCTCGTTCGTTCAAACTTGCTCCATCAACTCAAGGATAGAGGCAGCTGCTTCGCGGGCCTCCCCTCGCGTCCCCCTGACGAACACCGCCTGTCCTGCAAGCTTATGGAGCCTTCGAAGGGTTTGATGCGGCTGGCTTCGGACGGCAACGCTGTTCGCCAGCAGTTCTAATGTTCCTTGTCCCTGCGACAGCGGAGTCGGCTGCCAGCGCACTCCGGTCTCGAACTTGCAAATCACTGCCATGCCCATGGGCAGCGGTTTGACGCCTGAGGCCGCGCCCAATTTTTCGGCTGTGTACTTCGTCTGAACGTATGAACGATCTCTCCGAATTCCCAGAGGCCGTGCGAAGGGATGCACCAGACCGGAGTTATCCACGACAGCAAACTCGTCGGAATAGTACATTGCACCTAGGCGTAGCAGCTCTCGGACTAGCGTTGTCTTGCCGCAGAAGCTGGGGCCGGGGACCAAAATCGCACGGCCTCGCCAGCCAACAACCCCCGCGTGCAAGAACGTCATATCAGATGACTCAGTCGCGGTGTACAGGTGCAGGTCAGCCTCAAACGCTTTCAGCACCTGGCCCAATTCGGCGTCCCTCGCCACTCGAATGCCATCCCCATAAAGCACATTCAGACGGCGCATTCCGGCGCGCTGATGACTTTTTGCTACCACTAACGAATATAATCGCCGAACCATCACTTTGTCGGATTTCTTCCACCCCGGCGGGAGTAAGGGGAGAATTCGCGGCAACACTCCCGGCATGTTGACACGCACTCCGGCACGAACTCCGAACGCTGACAACGCCAAGCCTTCCGCCCAATCCAGGCGGTCAAGTTTTTTCATTCAAAGAGTATTCGAGTAGTGCTGCGGCCATCCTCGGTTCTGCATTCACCCTCCTATTTCGTTAGTTCTCGGCGCACATCGTCGGGCTGCGAACTACTTCACTCATAAATGCGATGCATATCTCGGCGATTAGAGATTGGCACGTAGCATAATCACGCCGGAACTAGCCTTATTTTATTTGTGTCCTAAGAATAAGTGCAGCTCAGAAGCGGGCCAGTTGACCGTCTCCAAGAAAATGTAGATCCGCCAGAGATCGCAACCGCTGAAACGTGTTCGCAGAGGCAAATCGCGAGTCGCGTTGTGTTTACCGGAGATTTGACAGGCTCAATCTGCTCTCGTGGTCGCAAGGTAGGTCCGCATCGGCACGTTACCGGTTTGAGCCAGCGACTCGGACACGCTTTGATGCCCCTCTCTGTGGAGGCGCATTACTGAATTGACTTGAAGCGGCCCAAGATCTGCCTTCGTAGTATCCTTCGTCCAATCACGAAACGATCGATACTCTTTCTACTGGCCACAAGGATGTCGGCGGCGGTTCTTCGTCCCAGCTCGGTCGAATATAACCAGTCCACAAAGACCAAGCCCGTATTGATGCTGCGGCAGGACCTCGACGCGGATTCCGCGTATGCGGACGTGGCACTCCACGGCAACGAACTCACTTCGTTGCAATATCGCGATGAAAAGGCACCCCACGCATGAAATCCAATCGAACATCTCCGCGCCCAAGCGGCTGCGTGTCGAGAAGCGAGGGGAATATGTTTACGTGATGTTGGGCGGTGAAAATGGTGAGCTTCAACCGTCCGGCGCATCCATGCGCATCGCGATTCACGGGCCCAACGCAGAGCGCGCCTGCGATTGCGTGCTCAGCCTGCCGCTATTTCCGAGTATGACGACGGAGCAAGTGAGCTAGGTAGCGACTTCCGTACTGGAAGTCGTCGGGAAAAAGTAGCGACGAGAACTGGCCGGGTCGACCAGGTGCGATATGCATCCGATATCAAACGGACCAGCCAAGCCATTGAGTGTGATATAAACGGCGTATTGAACCGCGCACTCCGAGTACCCCCGAAGTCGCTCGCCAGGTCGAGTTTTTCCCTTCGGGGAGGCCAACAGTAATGGGAACGCACGACTTGCCAAATGATCTGACCCGTTCGTTAGGTCAAGATTCCGATCGGAAGGCAACCACTGGAGCCGCTAGTGCCTCGGCGTCCGGCCATATTGGTCCATACCGCCTGCTGCAATTACTCGGCGAAGGCGGCATGGGCGAGGTCTGGCTGGCAGAGCAGAAAACACCCATCCACCGCACGGTGGCGCTCAAGCTGATCAAAGCAGGCATGGATACCAAAGCCGTGGTGGCACGGTTCGAGTCCGAACAGCAGGCACTGGCGCTGATGGATCATCCGAGCATCGCCAGGGTCTTTGACGCGGGTTCCAATGCCGACGGGCACCCCTATTTTGTGATGGAGTATGTGCCGGGACAGCCCATCACCGAATATTGCGACAAGCACCGGCTACCAATGAAAGAGCGACTGGAATTGTTTGTACAGGTCTGCGACGGCGTGCAGCACGCGCATCAGAAAGCGATCATTCACCGGGATTTGAAGCCGTCGAACGTGCTGGTGGCGGAGCAGGGCAACAAGGCGATGCCCAAAATCATCGACTTTGGGCTGGCGAAAGCCACGGCGCAACGCCTAACCGATAAAACCATGTTCACCGAGCTCGGCGTGATGATGGGGACGCCGGAGTATATGAGCCCGGAGCAGGCGGACCAGAGCGAACAAAACATCGACACGCGAACGGACGTGTATTCGCTCGGGGTGATTCTCTATCAATTGCTCGTGGGAGTGCTTCCCTTTGATGCAAAAGCTCTGCGGGCAGCTGGAATGGAAGCCCTCCTGCGGACGATTCGAGAGCAGGAACCACCGAAGCCGAGCACCAGAATTCGCTCCATGGGAGAAGCTTCCGCCGCTTCGGCGGAAAAACGGAGACTGGAACCGCGGACGTTTGCACGGCACCTGCGAGGGGAGCTGGACTGGATCACGATGAAGGCGCTCGAGAAGGACCGCACGCGCCGCTACGGATCGCCAGCGGAACTCGGCGCAGATATCGGGCGTCATCTGCACAACGAACCGGTGGCGGCTCACCCGCCCAGCGCCGGATATCTTGCGAGCAAGTATATTCGCCGACACCGGTTGGGCGTTGCGGCAGCCGCAACGGGGATGCTGCTGCTAGTCGGTTTTGCGATAACTCAGGCGGTCGAGTTGCGACGCATCACGCGCGAGCGCGATCGCGCGGATCGCATCACGGCATTCATGACCAACATGTTCAAGGTATCGGACCCAAGCGAAGCGCGCGGCAACACCGTCACCGCCCGTGAGATCCTCGACAAGGCGGCGAAAGAGATCGACACTGGCCTGAGCAACGACCCGCAGCTACAGGCCAAAATGATGCATACCATGGCCGTGACCTATGACGGTCTGGGTCTCTACTCACGCGCGCAGCCGCTGCTCGACCGCGCGTTGGAGATTCAACGGCAGAACCTCGGGCCGCGGAACCCAGATACCCTAGAGTCGATGGCCGAACTGGCTAGCGTTCGGGCGAGCCAAGGTCATTATGCCGAGTCCGAGAAGTTGATCCGCGAGATACTGGAGATTCGGCGTCGCGTCCTCGGACCGGAGCATCCGGACACACTTAATTCGATGAACGACCTGGCGGTCGCTCTGATGGATGAGGGCCGTTACGCCGAAGCCGAGAAGCTGGAGCGCGAGACGCTCGATATCCAGCGCCGCGTTCTCGGGCCCGACGACCGGTACACCCTCCTCTCCATGTCGAATCTGGCGCTCGCTCTAATGGACGAAGGCCACTATGCCGAGTCCGAAAAGTTGAACCGCGAGATACTGGAGATTCGGCGTCGCGTCCTTGGACCGGAGCACCCCGACACACTTAAATCGATGACCAACGTGGCGGGGACCCTGGTGGACGAAGACCGCTACGCCGAAGCCGAGAAACTGGAGCGGGAGACGCTCGATATCCAGCGCCGCGTGCTCGGCTCGGAGCACCCAGACACCCTGCGCGAAATGAGCTACCTGGGGTTCACTCTAATGGGTGAAGGGCGTTTCGCCGAAGCCGAGAAGCTGGAGCGCGAGACGCTCGATGTCCAGCGCCGCGTCCTCGTCCCGGAGCACCCGGACACGCTGAATTCGATGAGCCTTTTAGCTGACACTCTGATGGACGAAGGTGACTATGCAGACTCCGAGAAGTTGAACCGCGAGATACTGGAGATTCGGCGTCGCGTCCTCGGACCGCAGCACTCCGGCACGCTGAATTCGATGAACAACCTGGCGGTCGACCTTAGCCATGAAAAACGGTATGGCGAAGCAGAAAAACTGTTTCGCGAAACGATTCAGACGGCCGACAAAGCAAACCAGCCAGATCTACTTAGTGGTGTCTGGTATAACTTCGCCTGTGGGGCGGCCATCGCGGGTCGGCACGGCGAGGCGCTCGAGTATCTGGGGCATGCGATCGATCTCGGATTTTCCAATGCTGACGCGATGGCAGCCGACAACGACTTACAATCCTTGCACGGCGACCCGCGCTTTGAGGCTCTGGTTGCCAAAGCGCGCCAATCTGGCGCTGCTCAAAAATTAAATTAGCCCAGCGTCAAGCCCCAGACCGAACATGTTTCATTCCGCTAATCAATCTTATTGCGCGGAAATTCGCCGCGCACTGCTGACGGGCGGTGAGTGCAAAGTTCCCGCCCTTGATTCACGCGGCCAGATCTTAGAACGAATAGCGATATTCGATCCGGACCAAGTGCTTGTACCAATCGTCATGAGTAACTGCCTGACCGTAACCGACGTAGAACGAATTACGGTAGCCGACGCCAATGCGCAACCCTACTTTGAGGTTGACGATGTTCATGCCGCTTACTTCGGACGCGGCGCCGAACGAGGTGCCTGTTACAGGTTGAGTTTGAAATCCGCCGAGGACGTGCCAGCCGAATACTTCCACCACTGGCGCCACCCCGATATGGTTTCCTCGATATAGCTTGTAGCTTGGGCCGATACCGTAGAAGAACACGTCGCCGGCGAATCCCTCGGATCCAGTGATCGGTACTCCGGCTGATCCGCCGATCGGATGCCAGTCGCCCACTTGACCTTCAAGCGTGAACCGGCTCGAGAGGTTTTGGTACAGAAGCAACGACGGCTCGATGCTGTAATGATTTGTCCCCAAGCCCTTCGAGGAGTCGCCTGAGGGAAAATAGCTCTTGAACTGAAATGTGAGGTATGTGTTTTCCGATGCCACCGCCGCGACTTTGAGTCCCGCCATTACATCGCTGAGGCCGGCCTGGTTCGAGAACCCAGGAAAAGGAGGTATGCTTTGAAATCCCTGCGGTTGGAGCCAGCGTATCGGCACTTCCACAAACGCCGAGAAGCGGCGGAGCGGCGCGTATTCCACATTCGTGTACAGCTGCTGGAAGTTTACGGATTTCGGCACGCCGGGGCCCGGTCCCGGGGCATTGGGATCGTACGCTGGCGGAATTGCGTTCTGTAGCCCGCGATAGCAGCTGCACTTCGCGTAGAAGAACTCGGAGCGATCGGGAAATTCGTCGTCAAAGGCATCGTCGAACCGGATGCGAATCTTAGACGAGACGATCGCATCGTCGATGTATCCAGCCATGCTGCCGGGAATTTTCGGGTTCGGCTCCGGCTTGGGTTTGCTGGGTTGAGCTGTTCCGCTATGCGTTTGTGTCGAGGCGGGCGGCTCCCCCTGTTGGATCGCGGCGTCGGCGCTAGGGGTTTCAGTCTGAGCAGGGCCGGGATTCTTCTCCTGCGCAGAAACCATCAGTGGGAGAAACACCATGAGAACCAGGGCAGCCTGTTTCATCGTCTACTCCTCGGACCTACAGTGCCCGTCTATTTACCCCGGTTCTGACTTTCTTGCAACTCCATTGTAGCTACTGATAGGACCCGATAAGCCCAGTTCGATCCGGCTCCACTAATTCTGGAAGCACGCTTTCGACGTCGCGCAGGGCAAACTGGGCGACTTTTCTTATTGCTCGGCCCAATACTCTTTCAGAATATGAATCATTCGTAGCGCAGCGCGGTGTTCGGTTCGATTTGAGTAGCATGCAACGATGGAACGTAACACGCCAGGAATCCCACCGCGAGCAAAAAGGCAGAGATCAATCCAAAGGTCAATGGATCGCCGGGTTTCACTCGGAACAGCAGCGATTGCAGCAGCGGAGTAAGTGCGAACGACAGGGATAGTCCCGCCAACAGCCCGATGATTACGGGCGCGAGGCTTTGGCCGAGGATCATCCGCAGAATTCTTCCGGAGCCTGCGCCCAGCGCCATGCGGATGCCGATTTCGTTGGTGCGTTGCGCAATCGAAAATGCGGTGACGCCGGCGATGCCGATGCAGGCTAGCAACAGGGCCGTCCCCGCCAGTGCACCCGCGAGCAAGGCCACAAAGCGATTCTGCGCGCGCGCTTGCTTCACTAGTTCATCGAGAGCGATCAGCCTGGCGACCGGTGCGTTCTTATCCAATTGTGAGACCGCCGCGCGAATGGGTGCGGCCAATTCGGCGAGCGGCGCGGCGGCCCGCACCACAAACGAAACCGGCCGCGGCGCCAGCTGAAAGGGAACATAGATTTGCGGCCGCACCATCGTGGTGAGCGAGTGATATTGCACGTGCTTAACCACGCCCACGACTACCACCCAATCTCTCTCGAATTGGTAAAAACCTTTGGGCGAATCGGAGATGTTCAGCCTGCGTCCGAGCGGGTCCTGGCCCGGCCACGTTTGCTTTGCTAGTTCGTCATCAATGATGGCGGCGTGTTGGTGCGCAGCGTCATCTGTATCGGTGAAGTCACGCCCTTCGATGAGCGTCGCGCCGATAGCCTGGAAATATCCCGGCAGAATCGAACGGTCATCGGCTTGCAGATTGTTTTGCTGCGACGGCAGAGTGCCCTCGGGATAGTAGGAGTCGTACCAATTCGGGTAGCTGTCGTCGAGCGGCAGATGGGAGATAAGAGAGGCGGACTGCACGCCGGGAATCGTCAGCAGTTTTTGCTGCAACTGATGCACAAAATTGTAGTCGCCAGTGGAAGTCGTGAATGTGAGCACATTTCCGGGCTGGAAGCCAGGATTCACATTGAGCACAGCGAGGAATGTGCGCACCAGAAGGCCTGTCCCGGCTAGCAGAACGAAGCTGAGCGCTACTTCGGCGGTGATCAGAGCGGCACGGCTAAGTTTGCCGCCCCTGCCAGAGACACGCGCCCCGCTTTTGAGCGCGCCAAGCAGATCCACACGGCTTGCGGTGAACGCCGGCGCGAGACCGAAGACGATGCCAGTCAGAATCGAGATCGCAAGAGTGTAGGCGAATACCGCGGGATTGAGACGAATCGAACCAAGCCGCAAAAGCGATTCAGGGCGGAGCGCAAGCAATCCTTTTAAAGCCAGCCATCCAACGCCAATCGCGGCAGCTCCGCCGGCGAGTCCCAGAACCACGCTTTCGGTTAGTAATTGGCGCAGGATACGGCCGCGCGGCGCGCCGATGGCAAGACGAATCGTGGTTTCGCGCAGGCGATAATTCGAGCGCGCGAGCAGCAAGTTGGCCACGTTGGCGCACGCGATCAGCAACACAAAAGCCACGCCGCCGAAGAGCAGCAACAGAGTGCGGCGCACGTTGCGAGTGTCATCGTCCTGCAATGGCGCGACGTGCAGGGAAAACTTCTGGTCATCGAATGCGGGCACGGTGCGGCGAAGTTGCGCGGCAATTCCATCGAATTCCGATTGTGCTTGCGCGAAATTCGCTCCGGGGCGCAGACGTCCAATGGTGCGCAGGTAGCTTGGTCCATCCGGTTTTGCGGACGCGAATCCAATGGGCATAAAGAGATCAACGTTGGGCGGGACGCTGGAGTCGTCTGGAAAAATGAGGCGGAAATCTTGAGGCAAAACTCCCACGACCGTTACCGAGCCATCGCCGACGCGCAGAGCGCGGCCGATGACGCGGGGATCGCCGCCGAATCTGCGTTGCCAGAGGCCGTAGGAAATGATCAACGTGTCGGTGTTCTCGGCCAGAACATCTTCGCTGGTAAACAGGCGGCCCAGCGCGGGCTTGCTACAGAGCAACGAGAGGAAATTATCGGTCACTACCCCGAGCTTCACCTGCTCGGGCTCGCCTTCGCCGGGCACTATGGAATTGCGGACCCAGATTCCACCGATCTGGTCAAACAGGCGGGAGCGCTCGCGCAGTTGCACAAGTTCATATTCGGAAGCAGGAGCGCGGTGCTCGTCGCCTAGACCGGACCAGATGATCGCGAGCCGATCTGAATTCGGATACGGAAGCGGCTGGAGCAATACCGCGTGAACCACCGTGAAGATGGCGGTGTTCGCACCGATGCCGATAGCCAGAGTGAAGATCGCCACCAGTGCGAAGAGCGGGCCGCGACGCAGTAGGCGCAATCCGTAGCGGACGTCCTGTAGCATTTGCTCAAGCCAAAGGAAACCCCAGACGTCGCGCGTTTCTTCCTGGACGCGCGCTACGTTGCCAAACTTGCGCAACGCTGCGTAACGCGCTTCGTCGAGCGGCATGCCACGCGCGATGTTGTCCTGCGTTTCGCGGTCAATGTGGTCGCGAATGTCTTGTTCGATTTCGTTCAGGATGCGCTTGCGACGCTTCACGATTTGCCCTCCTTCTCCGATAGGCGCTGCGGAAAGGACGCCCAGGACTACTCGTAACGCAACGCGACGATGGGGTCTACGCGCATGGCGCGGCGCGCCGGGAGGTAACAGGCGAGCAGCGCTACGACTGCCAGGAAGAGCGCGACGGCAGTGAACGTCAACGGATCCGCAGGCCTCACACCGTAGAGCAGCGAATCGAGGAAGCGCATGACGCCCAGGGCCACGCCAATGCCGATCGCCGCGCCAGCGGCCGCTAACGCGAGCCCTTGCCCGACCACCAGACGAAGAACGTCAGCGGAATACGCGCCCAAGGCCATGCGTATGCCGATCTCGCGAGTCCGTCGAGTTACTTCGTAGGCCAACAGGCCGTAGAGGCCGATACAAGCCAGCAGCAATGCCAACAGACCGAAGAAACTCGAAAGGCGCGCGACCAGCCGTTCCTGAAATAGCAGCCGGTCAATCTGCTCCGATTCTGTAGAAACATCGAAGAGCGGCAAATTCGGATTGACCTGCGCCACAACGTTGCGAATCGCCGGAAGGATTGCCTTGGGATCGGCAGCGGTGCGCAATTCGAAGGACGCGCCTCCGACGTGTTGCGGCTGGTACATGGTGGCGTGGATTTCGCGGCGCAAATCGTTGTATTTCGCGTCACGCACGACGCCGATGATTTCGTAGCCCGGACTCGCCGGGCGGTTTGCGTCTGCTGCCGCTTCACCAAACTGCTTCCCGAGGGGATTTTCCTTCCCTACGTATTTATCGACGAACGCCTGATTCACAATCACGGGAGTCGGAGCCGAAGTCGGAGTCGTACCGCTATTGGAAATGGCCAGCTTGAAATCGGAAGCGTTGAATCCGCGGCCGGCGAGAAACGGAATGTGCAAAGTCTCAAAGAAATTCGGCCCGACCCCGAGAATGTCGGCCTCGGATTCTTGATCCTGCGGCGTGCCCGGCCAATGGAAGCCGGTGATCATCAGGCCGTTGCTCAAAAGCGGCATCATCGAATAGCTCGCGGACTTCACTCCGGGCGTTTCCGAGAGGCGGCCTTGCAGGTCGCGATAAAGGCTATCGATCTGCGCGTCTTTATAGCCGATCAAGCTCGGGTCAACCGCGAAAATCAGAATGTTGCGCGAATCGAAGCCCACGTCAACCGAGCGGAGGTTCGCGAGCGTGCGCACCAGCAGGCCGGCACCCACGAGTACGACGATGGCGAGCGCCACCTGGATCACCACGAGCAAATTGCCGATGCTGAACCATTTTCCGCCGGAATGTCCCGAGCTTGCAGAGCTGCCCTCCCCCTCTTTAAGCGCCGGAGTGAGGTTTATGCGCACGCTCCGAAAGGCCGGCGCGATACCAAAAAGAATGCCGATGAGAAGCGAAAGCGTAACAGTGAACGCGAGGATGCGGAGGTCCACGCCGGTGGCAAAACCCAGCGGACGCGTCTGATTGCTGGATACAAACGAGATGATCGCGTGCGCTCCCCAGTAGGCGAAGAGTATGCCCAACGCGCCGCCAAACACGGAGAGCATTACGCTTTCCGTCAAAAGCTGGCGCACCACGCGCGCGCGGCCCGCGCCCAGCGCGAGGCGCACGGCCATTTCCTTCTGTCGCGCGGCGGCGCGAGCGAGCAGCAATCCCGCGACGTTCGCACAAGCGATCAGCAAAATAATCCCGACGGCGAGCATCAGGACGTACAGCGGACTCGCGTAGTTGCTGCGCTCGCCGGTCAAGCCGGACTGCGCGGGCACCAGGGTCACTTGCGGATTATCGGTTTCTGTGGACATTGTTTTCTCGCCGCTGACCGGCGCCGAGGGGGCAGGCCTGCGTGTCGGACCGCTACCGCCTGGACCTGCCGGCGCTCCGCCGTAAGCCATTTCACGATGCATCATGGCGCCCGGAGGAGGTCCTAGCGGTCCCGACCCAGGACTTCCCGCCGAACCGCCGCCACGGAAGAGCTGAACGGGCCCATGCAACATCGCGTTGCGGAAGAGGCCGCTCATTTGCGCTTGCGTTTGCGCGAGCTGAGTTCCGGGCTGGAGGCGGCCGACAATCGTGAGCCACCAGAACCGCACGTCGTCCTGGCGGTTTTGCCAGAACAGGGGATTTCCAATTCGCGCCGCGTCGGATAGGGGCAGCCAAATGTCAAAATCACTGCCTGGAGTAATTCCGGTGAATCGCTGTTCGGCTGCGCCGACGATGGTGAACGGGACATTGTCGAGTTCAATGCTGCGGCCAATCACGTCGTGAGCGCCGCCAAACGCGCTCTGCCAGTAGCCATAATTGAGCACAGCCACCGGTGGCGCGGATGCTGAATCGTCGCTAGCCTGCAACACGCGGCCCGCGGCGGCTCTCACACCCATCGTGCGGAAAAAATCGCCGGAAACAACCTGGCCGTCAATCACGCTCGCCGGACCGTTCCCGCTCAAATCAAGCGGGCCGGTATTGGCGAACGCGGTTACGCCGGTGAAGCCGTTCGCCTTTTCCATTTCGCGAAACATCGGCTCGGAGAACGAACAGCCCGAGGGATTGGCGGCCTGAAGCTGCAGATCCGTGGGGCAATCGCCCGAAGACATATAGCCATGAACGTTCGGCGCTTTGCGCGCGGCCCACTTCAGGACAACTAATTGGCTTGGATTCTCGACCGGCAAGGACCGCAACAGGACGGCGTCAATCAAACTGAAAATGGCGGTGTTGGCCCCGATGCCCAGGGCTAGCGTGAGGATGACGACGACGGTGAAACCCGGGGATTTGCGCAACATGCGCAGACCATAGCGGACATCCTGCCATAGCTGCTCAAGCCATACCGCAGTCCACACCTCACGCGTTTCCTCTTGGACCCTTCGTACGTTGCCGAACTTGTGCAACGCCGCGTAGCGCGCTTCCTCTGACGGCATGCCGCGCGCGATGTTGTCCTGCGTTTCGCGGTCAATGTGGTCGCGAATGTCTTGCTCGAGCTCCTCCAGCATGCGCTTGCGGCGCTTCACGGTTTGCCCTCCCCTTGTCAGCCATAGAATCCGGCTCAGCGCTCCGGCCTAACTGACCAAGGTATTTTGCAAAAGTTCAATGGCGCGCTTTTCTTCAGTAGACATTCTAGGGGGGACGATACTGCCCTTCCAGTAGAATGTCAAGGTAAGCGAATTCGCGATCGCTTTCGGATGGCGGCCTACCTTGAGCCGCGCTGCTATGATAGCGGGGGCGCGAATTAGAATTGAGGTGGACTCATGAACCCAGGGGAATTTCGCGAAGTCGGGCACCGCGTGGTGGACCTGCTGGCTGAGTATTTCGAACACATTGAAGGAAAGCCAGTGTTCCCGAATGTGGAGCCGAGCACGCTGACGCAGTTTTTTGCCGAGCCACTGCCTCAGGATTCGAGCACTCCGGCGAGGGTGCTGGCAGAACTGGAAGAAAAGCTTCTGCCGTATTGCACGCACGTCGGGCATCCCGGTTACATGGGGCTTATCACTCCCTCGCCGAATCCCGTCGGCATCATCGCGGATTTCATCTGCTCCGCGCTCAATCAAAACATCGGAGCATATTCGATTGGGCCCGCGGCCGTCGCCATGGAGCGCAGGACTGTGCGCTGGCTGACTGACCTGGTCGGCTACAACGCCTCCGCGGGAGGCAATCTTACCAGCGGCGGGATGATGGCGAACTTCGTCGGCCTCAAGCTCGCACGCGACTTCGTTTCCCGCGACCGGATACAACACGATGGAGTGCAGGAACGTTGGGCCGTGTACGCTTCGGAAGAACGGCACGTTTCGGTGGACAAGGCTGTGGACGCGATCGGCCTGGGCCGCACAGCCCTGCGTGCGCTGCCAACCGATGCCGAATTCCAGGTGAAACTGAATGCGCTGGAGGAAGCCATTGCCGGGGATCGCAAGCGCGGCATACGGCCGCTGTGCATTGTGGGGATCTTCGGCACTACGAACACCGGCGCAGTGGACCCGGTGCGGGAGCTGCGAAAGATCGCAGACCGCGAGGGAATGTGGCTGCACGCCGATGCTGCTTACGGTGGCGGCATGCTGCTTTCCCATGGATGGCCCATGCGCGATCGCGGGCTGGAGCTCGCGGATTCCATCACGATTGATCCGCACAAATGGTTTTACGCGCCGCTCGATGCGGGAGCGATCCTCGCGAAGGACGACCGGCGATTGACGGCTTCGTTCGGGATGAAACCGTCGTATCTTACCGACGAGCTCGACCGGGCGAATGAGCGATATCAATATTATGTCCACAGCTTTGAGCAATCGCGGCGTTTTCGCGGGCTGAAAGTGTGGATGAGTTTCAAGCGTTACGGCGCGAAGCAGATCGGCGAGTGGATTGATAACAACGTGCGCCAAGCAAAACACCTTTATTCGCTGGTCGCGAAAAATTCCGAGTTCGAAGCCGCGAGCGAGCCGCCGATGTCGGCCATCTGCATACGATACCGAGGCGCTGACCTGGACGAGGCGCAATCCAAGGAGTTGCATGCGGAAGTCGCCAGGCGCGTCGAAGAAAGCGGAAAATTCTGGATCTCGACCACGGAACTGAAGGGAAAGTCCTGGTTTCGAATCAACCCAGTGAACTTCCGAACGCGCAAAGAACACATGGATCAGTTATTGGGCTTGCTCGAACAGGAATGCCGTGCCGTGGGGCAAAGCAGGCAGTTTAGGGCGCAGTCAGGGTAAGGCTAAGCATTTGTGTGTATTTCACCGGGGCGAAGATCAAGCGCAAGATGAATGCGCTGTGAGCTTGAAAGAAATCTGAAGAACACCGTGTATGCGGCAGGAGAGGCGCGGCACACGCCTAAAGTTCAGAAACACGACGGACAACAGCGCCCCGGACGCCAGGCGGCTGGGCGAACTCCGCCTATTCCAAAAGATGCCGAGCAAGCCAGTATCGCCATCGGCGGCGACGAAGTAGCGCTGACGAATCTGAAAAAAATATTCTGGCCGGACTTAAAGCTGACCAAACGAGACTTGCTCCAATACTATCTGGACGTTTCGCCGTGGCTCCTCCCGCACCTGCAGGATCGGGCCATGGTGATGAAACGTTATCCGAACGGGATTGCGGGCGATTTCTTCTTCATGAAGCGCGCCCCGACGCCCAGGCCAAGCTGGATTCACACCTGCGCCATCGAGCATCATTCGGGAAACGTGATTGATTTTCCAGTCATTGAGAACGTCGCGTCGCTTTTGTGGGTGATAAATCTCGGATGCATTGATCTGAACCCTTGGTACGCGCGTTGCGATGATGTGGATCGTCCGGATTACCTGCTGTTCGATCTTGATCCCGTGCCCGGCAGTTCGTTTAGCCTCATACGTGAAACTGCGCTGGCGGTCAGGGATGCGCTGGCCGAGCTGAAAATCACAAGCTACGCCAAGACCACCGGATCCCGGGGCATTCACGTATACGTCCCGATTGTGCGCGGCCCCACGCAGAAGGAAGTCTGGACGTTTGCCAAGGCGTTTTCGGTCGAAATGGCGAAGAGGCATCCGAAACTAATTACCGCCGAGTACCGGGTGGCCAAGCGGCCGCGCGGTCGCGTGCTTGTGGACTACAACCAGAACGCGTGGAATCGAACGCTCGCTTCGGTCTACTCCGTCAGGCCAATTCCTTCGGCGGCGGTCTCGGCTCCTGTGACCTGGCAAGAGATTGAGCGCGGAATCGCTATAGGCGATTTCACGACGAAATCCGTGCCACCGCGGCTCACAAAGATCGGCGATCTGTGGAAGCCTATCCTGGCGAAACGCGGCCGCACCGACCTTGCGAAATTCCTATGAGCCTCCCGCTTCCGAGAACGTATGCGCCCATGGAGGCGGAGCCGGCGCGGAATCTGCCGACGGGCCCGCAATGGCAGTACGAGCCGAAATGGGACGGTTTTCGCTGTCTTGCGTTTCGGGACGGCAACCGCGTCGACTTGGAATCTAAATCCGGAAAGCCGCTTACGCGATACTTTCCTGAATTAGTCAGCTCTCTCGCCGCCCTTCGAGCGAACCGGTTTGTTTTGGACGGGGAAATCGTAATTCCCGTGGACGGCAATCTTTCGTTCGATGATTTGCTGATGCGGATTCACCCGGCCGCCAGTCGCGTAGCAAAACTCAGCAAGGAAACGCCGTGCCTGTTTATCGTGTTCGACCTTCTGGTGGACGGGGATGGGAAACAACTAATTCAATTGGCCTTGCGCGAACGGCGCAAAACTTTGGAAATTTTCGCGCGGAAAGTCATGCGGGGGAATAACACCGTTCGTCTTTCGCCGGTTACCGAGGATATTGCGGTGGCGCGAAAGTGGTTTCAAATGAGCGTCAGCCTCGACGGCATCGTCGCAAAGAGAAGCGACCTGCCTTACCAGAGCGGCAAACGCACCGGTATGCAGAAGATCAAGAAGCAGCGCACCGCGGACTGCGTGGTGGGGGGATTCCGCTACCTCGAAAAAAAGCATCTGGTCGGTTCGTTACTGCTGGGCCTTTACGATGATCAAGGAAAATTGAATCATGTCGGCTTCACTTCCTCCATTCACGATGACGAACGAGCGGCCTTGACGAAGAGGCTGGAACGTTTGATCAAACCGCCCGGCTTTACCGGTAAAGCGCCCGGAGGATTAAGCCGTTGGAGCACCAAGCGCTCCGCGGAATGGGAGCCTCTCAATCCAAAACTTGTCGTCGAAGTTGAGTTCGATCATTTCACGGGTGGACGCTTCCGGCACGGAACCAGGCTACTCCGTTGGCGACCCGACAAAGATCCGGCCACCTGCTCGATCAAGCAAGTCGAGCAGGTGAATCGCTCCGCACTCGACCTAATCTAGATTCACCGCTTTCGTTTCATGCCGCGCCCGGGTGCGGGCGAATACTTCATTTTCGATCCGGTCAAGGCGAGTGTTGTCGAAGCGTCTAGTTCGTCGGCAGTCAAGGATCCGCTCGCCCCTGGAGGTTGCTATATTGCGACGTTCCTAAAGCGCTTCGTTGCGTGGGCCGGAGTTTTCCGAGGTGTCGCGATTCGGAACCGCGGCGAAGCCTGCCACGTTTCCAGCGCCAGCAGCGTTGGAGGCGCGCTCGCGCAGCATTTCCGCCAGGCCTTCGAAGACTTTAGAGCAAGAATCGCGCAGCGCTTGATCGGCGGAGCGCAGCAGCGATTCAATTCCGTTTTGTCCGTGTTCGTTGAGGCGGCGCACCGAAGCAACCACCCACGAATCGGCCGTGCTTTGCAGCTTGTCCTGAAACCTGCCAGCAGCTTCGCCGCTTAGCCGATCAAGATTCGCAAGCCATTCTTGCTGGTGTGCGTCACGCTCTGAGCGGTAGCCTTCCATTGAAGACGCAAATTCCGCGCCCAAGGCCGCGCGGCCTTCACCAACGCTCGATTCCAGGTGCGATGCCATCTGCGAGCGGAAGCGCTCGACGGAAGAGAACGCATTAAGGTCCAGCTGGTGCAGCAATTCCTGCGTTGCGCGATCGAATTCCTCCGTGCGCACGCGCCGAGTAGCGCTGGTGTCCGCGGCGAACTGGGTGGTTTCGCGCTCGGAAATCTCATGCAGCACCTGACCGAAAGAAGCTGCCGCGGCTTCCGCGGCGCGATCGAGCTCGGTGCGCGCGCGCCCCGTCACTTCGCCGGCTGCGGTTTCCACTTGCGAGTGGATCTGACCCAGATGCGCTTCGGATTGCACGGCGAGTTGCGCCTCGAATTTGTGCGCGGCTTCCGCGGTCTTTTCTTCCAGCCCGGCTCCCGCCGTGACCACAGACTGCTCAGCCAGCGCTTGTAGCCGGGCGCGCGCTTCCTGCTGCAGCCATTCGGACGTGTGGCCGATGGATTCACCGGCGGCATGCGCCGCACGCACTCCGCTGGCGTCCAGCTCGGCGGCCCACTTCGCGAGCGCTTCCTTACGCGCCGTTTCAAAGTCTTCATGCACGCTGCTCAATGTCTCCGCCATCTGCGCGGCCACTTCACGCTGATTTTTCTCGGAAACTTGGCGCAAGCGCTCGCGGTGCAGCCGCAGGCTTTCTTCGACTTGGACCTCACGGGCGGAAAGTTCGTGCAGCAACGCCGGCACACGGTCGAGATGCGGCGCGAGCTTTGCTTCCGCTTCCGAAGACATGCGCTGCAGAAACTGATAGATCAGGGAATCGAGCGCCGGGGAGACGCGTTGCGAAATCCCCGCCGAAATGCTCTCCGCTCTGCGATTCATCTCAGCTGTCTGCGCATCCAGAATCTTTTCCAGCCGGCGATGAAGATCGTTGACTGTGTCGTGGCTGGCCGCTTCTAGTTGTGCAGACAATTCCTTGGTGCGGTTGGCCACCGATTCGACGGCCGAAAGCGACTCCCGTGCCTTCATTACTTCCTGATCGAGCGAAGATTGAATACCTGCAAAGGTTTCGCGCGCCTCGGCAGTTGCTTGCGCGAAGGGCTGGCGCAGTTCGTTCAGGCGCTCGGCCATCCTCTGTTCCGCCGTTTGCAGGACTTCCTGCGAGCGTTGCGCGAGCTGCTCGACCATCCGGTGCAGATTGCTGTCCAATGACGATTGCAAGAGCTCGTTCCACTGCCCTTGCGCGACGGCCATTTCCGCTTCCAAGCGCTCGCGCCACGAGCCGGCGGCGGCCTCGCGAGCTTCGATCTCTTCTGGGGACGAATCCACCGGTCTTGCGGCGCGCGCCGCGTCCACCGATTCGAATTGCAGCAGCGCCTGAGCTACTTGCATGGTCGCTTCCCTGGCTGCGTCACAGGCCGCGCTGCTTTCCGCGCGTAGCACGTTGGCCTGCTCCGAAATCTGCCCCATCAGTTCGCGCGCTTGCGCGAGCTTGCCTTCGAATTCAGAATGCAAATCCCGCAGAGCTTGCTCCTGTTTGGCGGACACTTGCGAGAAGTCTTCCCGCGCGCCCGATTGTATTTGCTCGATTTCAGACTTCCACCTGGCGAAGAGCTCTTCTGCGCTGGCGGTCCTCTTGCGGTCCGTCTCGTCCGCGACTCGCAGGACCTCCACGCGAGCTTGATCGGCCGCGGCAGCGACGGATTCCTTGGCTTGGCGCTCCAGCTCCGCGCGGAGTTCGCGCAGAAGCGGGCTGTCAGACGCCGAGAGCGCTTCCGGCGAGGCATTTTCATGTGCGAATTCTTGTTGAGCGGGCACCGCAGAGGAATCAAACCTTGGGTCGGTCATAAGGGTATCCCTAAAAACGGGGTGATTTTCTGCTGCATGGTTCTGTTCGGAGCGCACCATCGCGCGCTCGTGTGAATCGGCGCTGGATTCAACCGGTGAATGAGGCGCGTTCTCGACGCGGGTCCAGTCAACCGGAGGATTATCAAGTCCCCAAACGTTTCCTGGACTTTCCAGCTCGACGGCAATCTGGAAAAAGTCTCGAATTGAATGGGGCCGTTGCACCCAGGCGACTCGCGCGCGCAAGTTGGCACGCTGATCGGCTTTGGCGTTCGGTTGGGCGTGCGGTCCTGATGCAGGGTGCGCTAAATCCAGCGTAACCCAGGTGTTGCGCGGAAGATGATGCTTGGAGGTGTACCGGCATCCGTGGAGGTTGAACGCGAGAGTGGTGGCACGCTCTTCGAAAGGCTGGCCTAGAAGATCGATACCGCGCACGGTCAGAGGCAGTGATTCAAGGACGCGTTCGCTGCGGCGGCGTTCCGTGCTGGGTTGCTTCAAGTCCACTGCTACACCAATTCCCCTGGGGTCTCCAGCCTTTACCCGCTTATCTCTTTTGATGAGCGAGAGAATAACACCGTTGGAACCACGAATCGAGAAAAGAAAAGCGGCGGAAAAATGAATATTGTGGAAAAAAACAGAGAGTCAGCCGGCAGACGGTCCGCTCAGGTGCCGCCTTGGTTCCACCAAATCGGCTTATTTTTTCTTTCTTTTGCCCACTGACAGGTCCTGGCCGCCATTCATCGCCACTAGCCCGTCGAGCGCCTCTTTGCACTGCTTCCCAACTGCATTGTCCGCGCCCAAATCAATGCACTTTTGATATGCGTCTGCGGTGCCGGGCGGAATGATGTACGTCATCTTGTCGCCTTCTTCCTTCGTCTCGATTGTTGCTGTCAGCGCGCTGCCGAGCATGTACCAGGTGAGCTGGTCCTTGGGATTGGCTTGGCTCGCTTTTTGCAGCGGCTCGACGGCTTCCTTCATCTTTCCCTTGTTGCTGAGGACGATGCCCAAATTCTTCCAGCACGTGGCGCCTAGCACGGGATCGAGCGCTATGGCTTTATCGCAGGCGGCGCTGGCATCGGTGAACTTGGCCGCCGCCGCTGTCGGATCAGTGGTAGCCGCTCCGACGTTGGCAAGGTTGGTGGCGAGGCCGGTGTAGTAGTTCGCGCCCGGCTTCAGGTCGGAGGCTTTCTGAAAAGCCGCAGCCGCGTCATCGTAGTTGCCCGCGCATTCGCTGGCCGCGCCGAAATTTCCCAGAATCATGGCGTGGTTGTTGACGTCCTTTTCAGTCACGCCCTCTAAGGCCTGCTTGAAATCTGCCGCAGCCGACTGGCAGGTGGCGGTCCGTTGCGATTGCAGCGAAGCCTTCTGGTCCGCCGGCGCCGCCTTTAATTGCGTTTTCAGATTATCGGCAGCGGTCATAGACGCCACGCCAGAGTCGAAATGCGCTTTCATATTCTTGAATTTGTCTTCTTCTTCCTCTTTCTTCTTGGCCGCGTCGGGATTGGCGGCCGCGCTGGCGGCGATTACAGCTTTCAGGTTGAGCTTGTAGTTGTTTTCCTGGGCGTCCTGCACTTGCGTTTTTTCAGAATAACCTATGTCCGGAAGCGTGACTGTGTAGACTCCGGTTTTCATTCCCAGCTGGACGAACTTTCCGTTCTTATCGGTTTTAAGCGTGTATGTCTGACCCGTATTCGGGTCTTTGAGTACAACCGTGGCGCCCACCATCGGCTTGCCGTCCTTGTCCAGAATTTCTCCGTTCAGCCTGCCCGTGCCCTGAGCCAGCGCCGCCGCGGCGAATAGCGCCATCAGCATCCAGGCTCCCATCACGGCAATCAGCTTTCGCATGTGCATGGTTCCTCCGGCGATAAAATTGCGGCGGTTATTATTGCCCAACTCGCACCCGATAAGCGATAGGGTCAGATAATCCCGCCTCGGTAAACGCCCGCAGGCGCAACCGGCAACTATCGCACATTCCGCAGGCTTCGTCTTCGAATTGATAGCAGGACCAGGTGCGATCCAGGGGCGCGCCCAGTTTCACGCCGCACCGCACGATTTCGCTCTTCTTCAGGGCAATAACAGGCGTGACGATTGCGATCTGCGTCTCGGGCCGCGTTCCTTGCTTTATCAATTCCGCAAACGCGCGATAGTATTCCGGCCGGCAATCCGGATACCCCGAACTATCTTCCGCCACCGCACCGATAAAAATCGCGGTCGCGTCGATCACTTCCGCCCAGCTCACCGCCGCGGACAAAAAATGCGCGTTGCGAAAAGGAACGTAGGTGATGGGAATTCCGGCGTCGTGTGCAAGCGCGGCGCCGGATTCCGGCACCGTGATGCTTTGATCCGTCAGCGCGGACCCACCGATTTGCGCGAAGGAATCCAGGCGTATCGCCAGGCGTTCGCGAACACCGTAGAAGTCCGCAACTTCCTCGAAGGCGCGCCGCTCGCGACGCTCCGTTCTCTGCGCGTAGCTCACGTGCAGCGCAGCTAAGCGATGCGTCTGATTCGCAATCGCCGCCGTCACGCAGGAGTCCATGCCTCCACTCAGCAGCACCACGGCCTTTGGTTTTTCGGCCATCGCGTATTCTTTAAACACCCTTCATCGCCGGATCCCAAATGAATTTGTGTAATTGCAGACCCAGCCTCACCGGCAAGCCGTCCGCGAGAATCCATTCGGCAAGCTCGCGCGCGTTCAGCCCATCCCATTTTCCGGCGGGGTCGGGAAAGACGGGCGAGAAAAGAACCTGGTGGACGCGCTCGGCCAAGCGATGCTCCAGCGTGAAATCTCTGGCGAATTCGTAATCGCGGCGCGTGGCAATCACAAACTTGATTTCATCCTTCTGGTCCAGCGTTTCCAGATTCGCCGCATCAAACGTGTCCGGCTCGCCTGAATCAGGGCACTTCACGTCTACTATTTTGATCACCTCGCGCGGTAGCGCGTCTACAGGCCGCTCTCCGCTGGTTTCAATCATCACGGTGTAACCCGCCGCAAGCAACCTCTCGGCAAGCTCAGGCGTCTCCGGCTGCAAGAGCGGCTCGCCGCCGGTGATTTCGACTAGCCCGACACGGCTCGCGCCGCCCTCTGCCAGGGAGCGGACACAGTCGAGCATTTTTTCGATCGTCTGCTTGGTACCGCCATGAAATGCGTAGGCCGTGTCGCACCAAGTGCAACGAAGATTGCATCCAGTTAGGCGCACGAAAATACACGGCAGGCCTGCGCGGGTGCCTTCGCCTTGAATGGATTTGAATATTTCGGTGATGACCATGGCAGAAATCTTGATTCTAGCGGCTCGCTGAAGGATCTCCAGACCCAGAATTTGGCCGCGCGGCGCGACGGCGCGAAATGAAGATTGCGACCGCCACGGCGATGGCCACCTCCAGGCAGCCACCAATTACCGCGGTGTGCCAGCCCCATCCCAGCGTCAGCCAGAAGATCGTAACCAGGATGAACGGAACCAAGATGATGAGAAACGCTCGGTTCATTTTCGATCGGCTCTTTCTTTTTTCTGTGCGTCGCTACGGACGATAGGTCGCGGCCGTTACGTCCGTTTCCCACACCGTGATGCTCGAAATGGCCGCGCCGTTCGGCGTTTCCCGCATTTGCTTCGCGGCCTCGTCGTAAATATGTTTGGCGATATTCTCGGCCGAAGGATTCAGTCGATCGAACGGC
This sequence comes from uncultured Acidobacteriota bacterium, assembly GCA_963795005.1. Lineage (GTDB taxonomy): Bacteria > Acidobacteriota > Terriglobia > Acidiferrales > UBA7541 > Palsa-295. The sequence goes on from CAWCGE010000010.1 coordinate 178,294, forward strand.
TTCAACTCGTTCAGATATTTGTGATCGAGCGAGCGGATCACCCCCTGGATCACTTGCTTCAAATGCACGAAATCGTACAGCAATCCGACCGAATCAAGTTCGGCGCCGGCCAGCGTCACGCGCACTTTGTAATTGTGCCCGTGCAGGTCCTCGCATTTTCCTTTGTAGCCGCGCAGATTGTGCGCCGCCGCGAACGTCTCATCGACACTGACTTCGTACATCAGCCTTCCTTATTAACACTCTAGCCACACAGTATCTGCTGCGCGCGTCTTTACCCGTGCCCACCTGGCCACGCATCAATCCGGATGGTTTTCCATGAAGCGCGCGACTTCGGCGATGTCCTGCGTGGTCGTGTAGTCGGGCAGGGACTCCAGAAAAATTCTACCATACTGCATTCGGGAGATGCGGTTATCGAGGATGGCCAGGATGCCCCGGTCGGTCTTCGAGCGAATCAGCCGCCCGAAGCCCTGTTTCAGCGCCAAAACCGCTTCCGGCACCTGATATTCGGCGAAGGGATTGCGTCCATCTTCCTGCAGCGCGCGCACGCGCGCGGCCACAATCGGATCGCTGGGCACCGCGAACGGCAGCTTATCAATAATCACGCAGGAAAGTTGCGTGCCCGGAACGTCCACGCCCTGCCAGAAGCTTGCTGTCGCAAACAGCACGGCGTTCGGAGTGGTGCGGAAGCGTTCGAGCAGCACGGATTTCGGCGCCGTCCCCTGCAACAACATCGGAAAACGCACGCGCGAGCCGAGCAATTCGTGCACGGCCCGCATTTGCGCGTAACTGGTGAAGAGGCAGAAGGCGCGGCCTTTGGAAATCTCCAGAAGTTTCGCGATTTCTTGCGCCGCGCGGGTGGAAAATGTTTCCTGACGCACGTCCGGCATGGACGCCGGAATATAAAGCAATGCCTGCTCACGAAAATCGAATTCCTGCGGCAGCACAGTTTCTTTCGCGGGCATCACGCCGAGCCGTTGCTTCAGAAAATCGAAGCGGCCGCCGACCGCGAGCGTTGCGGAGGTGAGCACCACGGTGTCGAATCGCTCGAAAAGCTGTTCGCGGAGGATTTCGCTCACATCAATGGGCGTGGCGGTAAGGATGATGCCCTTGCCGCGGCGTTCGTACCAATAGACGTAACCTTTTTCTTCGCTCTCGAGCAAGAACTCGAATTCGCGGCGCAATTCAGCGGTGCGACGCGCGAGCGTAATCACTTCCTCCGGCTTGGGATTCATGGCCGAAAGCTCGGTCTCGATGCGCTTCACCGCCGCGGAGAGATCAGTAAACGCTTCGTGGTTGCGCTCGAGGAACGATTTGCGCTCCACGGCACCGAAAGGAAAGCGCCCTTCGCGCTCGGGAAAATTCTCGAAAAATGTGCGGGCTCGTTCGCGGACCCGCATCAAATGCTTGCGCAAAGGCGCGGCTTCGATTTTCAGTATACGCAACATGGCTTCGGTGTCGCGCATGAGCTCTTCGAATTGATAACTGGAAACGCGCCGCCCGAAATAATCGCTGGCCACACCCTCGATTTCGTGGGCTTCGTCGAATACCACGGCGTGATATTCCGGCAGGATGGAGCCGAAATCGTCCTGGCGAATTGCCAGGTCCGCGAAAAATAAATGATGGTTCACGATGATCAGATCGGCTTCCTGCGCGCGCTGGTGCATGGCGGTGATGAAGCAGCGGTTGAATTCAGGACATTTCTGGCCGGTGCAGAGATCACTGCGGGCATCCATGCGGTGCCACAGCTCGGCGTCGTCCGGAAGGAAAGTGAGCTCGGAACGGTCGCCCGTTTCCGTCAACTTTTCCCAATCCTTGATCTGCGCGAACCAGTCCACTTCGTCAATGCCCTTCAGTACCGCCGGCCCTTCGATCTGGTGGACTTTCTGCCGGCACAAAAAATTGTTGCGGCCTTTCATCAGCGCCGCTTTCAAGTTCGGCGCGAAATGCTTCTGCAGAAAAGGCACGTCCTTATTGAACAATTGCTCCTGCAAGGATTTGGTAGCAGTGGAAATGACGACGCGTCGCCCGCTGCGAATCGCCGGGATTAAGTATGCCAGTGTTTTTCCGGTTCCTGTTCCCGCTTCGATGATGGCGTGCTGGTGCTTCTGAAACGCTTCGTCCACAATTTCCGCCATGGCCAACTGCGATGAACGGAACTCGTAGCCGGGATGCCGGCTTTCCAGCAGGCCGCCCGGGCCGAAGATTCCCTCGATGGTTACTTCTTCGGGCTTGGCCGCGGCTGCGGATTTTTTCGGCATGATGGTTTCAGCTCTAGCGGAGGCGTGAGCTTAGAAGGTTAAGATATCACACGCATATCGCGCCCTGCTTTGCGGGTGCTGGCCGATGGCAAAGCGCGAACGTATCGCATATCGTGAAGCAAACCGCGCGCCGAAAGTATTCGTGCGCTCGACATCATGTTCAGTCTGACGAAACCCAGTCCGGACGCAGTGCGGTTGTTCCTCCCAACGCAAAAGGATCGCCAGTTTTCGTACGAGCAAGTTGGCGCGTCAGGAGGAACGCAGCCGGCTGGTTACACCGTGGATCACAATCGAGTGCAATTGGGCGTCGGGCGAGCGGTTTTCGAACGCGCGAAGAGCGCGCTCCGGCAATGGAAGATGTTCGACATGGATTGGCTCGAGCTGTGCTGGCCGGAGGTTCCTATTGAAACAGGCGCAACGGTTGCCGTGGTGGTCCATCACCTCGGGTTCTGGTCGTTGAACGCTTGCCGAGTCGTTTATGTGATCGAGGAGCGTCGCGCAATCGAAAAATACGGGTTTGCGTACGGCACGTTGCCCGATCACGCTGCCATGGGCGAGGAACGTTTCACCGTCGAGTTTGATGCCGAAGATGAAAGCGTTTGGTACGACATTTACGCTTTTTCCAGACCGCACGCCTTGGCTTGCCTCGCATATCCGTTCACACGGGCTTTGCAGAGGCGGTTTGCATCCGACTCGAAGAAGGCCATGCAGAAAGCGGTTGCAGAAGTCTGAACGCACCCACGGATCGCGCGAGAGATGATAAAGTAAGCAGCCTGCGTATCGGCACATCCTTTCAAATGACCAACAAACTCCCATCGATCGTAATCGTCGGCCGCCCGAACGTGGGCAAATCCACTCTGTTCAATCGCCTCACCGGCACGCGCCGTTCGATTGTCACGAATGAGCCGGGCATCACGCGCGACCGCATCTACGGCACCGCGCACTGGGAAGGAAAATCGTTCGAAGTGGTGGACACGGGCGGAATCGTTCCCGAAGATAAAGCCGGCATCCCCGGCGAAATTTTGCGGCAGGCGCGCGTGGCCATCGAAAATGCCACGCGCGTGGTGCAGGTGGTGGACGGCCGCACCGGCCCGACGCCGCTCGATCAGGAACTAGCGCTGCTGATGCGCCGGGCGGGCAAGCCGCCGGTCCTGGCCGTCAATAAAGTGGACACGCCGAAGCAAGCCGAGTTCGCCGCGCAATTTTACGAACTGGGCGACGAAATTTTCCCGATTTCTGCGGAACATGGGTTCGGCATTGACGTGCTATTGGATGCGCTAACTGAGGAAATCCCCGTGGGGGAAGCCGCGGCGGCGCTGCCAGACGTGAATATCGCGATCATCGGGCGTCCCAACGTCGGCAAGTCCACGCTGCTGAATCAACTGGTGGGAGCGGAGCGTTCGATTGTCTCCGCCGAGCCCGGCACCACGCGTGATGCCGTGGACACGGTGGTGCAGCGTGGCGGCAAGTCATATCGGTTCCTCGATACCGCCGGGATTCGCCGGAAAGGCAAAACGAAACTCATCGCGGAGAAATTGAGCGTGATCATGGCGCGGCAGCATCTGGAACGCGCGGACATCGCGCTGCTGGTCGCCGATTCCGCCATGGGCATCACTTCGCACGACGCAACGATTGCCAGCTACGCGGAGCAATCCGGGCGCTCCGTGATCATCGTGATGAACAAATGGGATCTGGCGCTGGCGGCAGCCCAGGAAAAGTCCGCGGACCAAAAGAAACGCGGCGGAAAATTCGTGGCGTTCAACGCCAATAAGCTGGTGCAGGATTACGAACCACTGGTCCGGCAGCGGCTGAAATTCCTCTCTTACGCGCCCGTGGTGTTTCTATCGGCGAAGACCGGCGAGAATGTCGAGCGGCTCTACAAACTGATTGATCGCGTTGTGGAAGCGCGACGGAGGCGCGTGTCTACAGGCGAACTGAATCGCTGGCTCGCCAGCGTGGACCTGGACAAAGGCACCTCCCCCGCCAGCCGCGAAGTGAAAATCTTTTACATCACCCAGGCCACCACGGCGCCGCCGACTTTCGTGCTGTTCACCAACCAGCTCAAGCCGCTGCACTTCAGCTATCAGCGCTTCCTGGAAAATCAGTTGCGGGCGAAGTTCGATTTCACCGGCACACCCATCCGTTTCACGCAACGCCTGAAAAAGCGCGGCTCCCGCCAGCGCGAACGCCGCTAAGTCCTTTTAATATGCAAGTTCTTGCGCAATTGGTACAATCGCTTGCCTATTTTGGCTTTAAGTAGCCAGCTAACCGCATTAAATTCAACGAGTAAGCTATGGACCGCAACCTGCAATGACGCAACTACCGGAGTCATGTCCTGTGACCCGAAGATCGTGATTCGGAGGCGTTGATCTTTATGACCAAGAGCTTGATCGTCGCTGCAGCTTTGCTGTTCTGCCTGGGTTCCGCGCAGGTCGCCATGGCTGATACTTTACAGACTCTCCCCGAATTCAATGGCACTGTTGATGTTTCCGATCCCGGACCGTATCAACCACCGACTGTTGTGGGAACCTTTGATATCCTGCCGGGAGACACCTCTATTGCAATTTCGGGAACCTTCGGGAACAGCGAAGCCGGCTCCAGTTCTGGTGTTAACGTGTACCTCGGGAGCATCTTGGTCGGCCAATGCCTGGAATTCGCCAGCTGCTACGATACTACGACCGCCTGGAGCGACACTTTAACGCTAGCCCAGATCGCATCGTTGGGCACAGGTGTTGTCGACTTCACTGCAACTCAAACGTCGCAGTTCGTAATTCGCCTTGGCGTCACAACCCTTGACCAAGGCACGTCCGCGACCACGCCTGAACCGTCCAGCTTGCTGCTGCTCGGCTCAGGAGTGTTGTCCTTGCTTGGCCTCGCTCGGAAGAAGGCGAATCTGACGGCCTCCGCTTAAGACTAACTGACGCCCCGCGCGGTGCCTTCCGCGCGGGGGAAGTACCGCTGACCAAGAAAGATCTTGCCGAATAGAATGACGCTGGATCTCGCCTGCCTTCGCTAGTCGTCCGGAAGTGGTCCTTCAGTAGGGGTTGACACCGCAGGAAATCGGCCTACGATACGAATGAGTGATGGCTAGCGCTGCTCCTACGCCCGAACCCGCCGCCGACTCGGAAAAGAGTCTATTCCGCATTGGCGAAGTCAGCCGCTTGACGGCTACGAAGACGTTCGTCCTGCGTTATTGGGAAACCGAATTCCCCATGCTCGAGCCGGTGAAAAGCCCCAGCGGCCATCGTCTGTACCGGCGCGAGGACATCGAGACAGTTTTTGAAATTAAGCGGCTGCTCTACGAAGAAGGCTTCACGATCGCCGGCGCGCGTAAATATCTTGAAGGCCACGGCGAAGGAGCGAGCGGTCCGGCCGAAGCCGCGAGAGGCGGCAGCCGTCTTGAAGAGCGTGCTCACGCACCCGCGCCGCGCCGCGAGCCGGCCTCGCGCCAGCAACGCAAATTCCTGCTGGATTTGCACGAAGAGCTGCTCGCTGTCTTGACCCTTCTCGAACGCGAATGATACGCTGGCTGACGGTCGCAAGCGGTCGGGACGTGGCGCAGCCTGGTAGCGCGCACGCTTGGGGTGCGTGAGGTCGCTGGTTCGAATCCAGTCGTCCCGACCATTATGTCCCGCGAACTAGCCCGTTGCACGTGACCTCGCTTGAGTCTCGATTTTTCCGGCTTTTGGACAAACATGCCAAGAGCGAGTATCAGTGTTGCCTGACAGAGATGTGGCTCCGCGATGACCGGGACGAATACATGCTGTGCTTTCGTCCCCTTGCCACCGGCCAAGCGCTAGAGAAGCGAAGACTCTGCTGTTATATGGAAGTTGGTGTACGCGAAGCGATGAAGTCTGCCCATGCGAGGCTGCTGTCAATCGAGATCGTCGATGATATGAAGAAAGGGCTCTCGGGCTCGTGCGAGTCTTGCACAATGACCGAATGGGAAACCAGGGAGCTGAGAGTTCTGTGACGAAAATTCTGATCACCAACGACGACGGGATTCACGCTCTGGGCCTGCGCGCGTTGGTGGAAGCGCTGAAAGATGAAGCCGATCTGACCGTCATTGCGCCATCACACGAACGCAGCGCCAGCGCGCAATCGCTTACGCTGCGCCAGCCGATTTATATGGATCAGGTGGCGCCCAACGAATACTCGATCGAAGGCACACCCGCGGACGCGGTGATCCTCGCGTTCAATGCGATCCTCAAGGAAAAGCCGGACCTGGTGGTTTCCGGAATCAATCGCGGCGGAAACATGGGCGAGAACATCTATTATTCCGGCACGGTAGGCGCCGCCATGGAAGGCGCGATCAACCGGGTGCCGTCCATCGCAATCTCGGTGGCCAATCGCAGCAGGGATTTCGATTTCAAGCCGGCGGCGCAGTTTGCGCGCACGCTAATTCCGCTGGTGCTCTCCGAAGGCTTGCCGCCGGGAATTCTGCTGAACGTGAACGTGCCGCAAAACTGGACTGGCGCGGTGCGCTTCACGCGACAATCGTCAAAGATCACGCGCAATTTGTTGCAACCCGGCGCCGATCCACGCGGCCGCAAATATTTTTGGCTGCACGAACAGCAGCTGGTCAACGGAATCGAGCCGGATACGGATCTGGCCGCCGTGCGCGACGGCGCCATCTCCATCACGCCTCTGGAGCTCGATCACACCCACACCGAATCGCTGAATCATCTCTCCGGCTGGACCAAGCTTCTGGAATCCGTCGTCCGCAAATAACCCTATTTCATATTTCTATTGGTCATCGCCCGCCGTGTCGCGGGCCAGCGTCACGTCTTTTGCCGCCAATCGCAATGAAGGAATCAGCCAGCGGAAAACCAGTGTCGCGGCAATTCCTCCGGCGAATTGCGCGACGATGAATCCGGGGGCATCTGCAGGGCGTATGCCCGCGAACGTGTCACTCAAGCGCGCGCGCGATCGTCACCGCGGGATTTGCGAAGGACGTCGAAGCTGTAAACCAGTAGGCAGCGGTGATATATGCTCCCACCGCGAACGCCACTGCGTTCGAGCGATGCCGCGCACATCCCCAAATTACAGACAGCAAACCGAACGTGGCGACGAATTCGCTGAAAAGTTGAGCGGGACCGTTGCGAGCGTGCCGTGACAGCGACACGACGCGCAGCCCGAACATGAGATGCGCGGCGATCGTTCCGCAGATTCCGCCAGAGATTTGCGCGAAAATGTAATGCGGCGTTTCTTTCCACGCAATTCCGCCTTCCATCGCGTCCGCGAGAGTCACCACCGGATTGAGATGCGCTCCGGAGATCGGACCGAAGGCGAGAATCAGCGCCACCAGCGCCGCACCAGTGGCAATCGTATTTGCCAGCAGAGCGATAGCCGTGTTTCCGCCGGCCAGCCGCTCACCCATAATTCCCGAGCCAACTACAGTGGCCACCAAGAAAAGCGTTCCCAGACACTCCGCAGCCACCCTGCGCGCGAGAGAGGCCGTCATTGCTGGCCGATGCGATCGATCTCTTTCTTGATCGCAAGTTGGTCGAGGCTGGTGAGCGGCAACGCCAAGAACAAGCTGATTCGGCGATCGAGCATCAGGAACACGTCGCGAAATGCGCGCTTGAGCTGCTCGGAGTTGTCCCCAAGCCCACCTGGATCGGGAACGCCCCAGTGCGCGGTCATTGGTTGACCGGGCCACACCGGGCAGACCTCACCGGCGGCGTTGTCGCAGACTGTAAATACAAAATCCATCAGCGGCGCACCGGGCTTTGCAAACTCGTCCCAGCTCTTGCTCCGTAAGCCCTCTACCGGCAAGCCCGCGCTTTTGAGTTGCGCTGAGGTTTCTTCGCGCACATAGCCCGAAGGATGGCTGCCCGCGCTGTAAGCCGTAAATGTGGGTTGTCCTTTGCGACGCAAAATCGCCTCGGCCATGATCGAGCGTGCCGAATTGCCCGTGCACAGAAACAGAACGTTGTAATGGGTTTTCACGCCTGCACCTTAGAAGCTTCCGTGGTGCTGCAACACGCCGGACCGCAGCAATCGCGCTGCGCCGCGGCCGTCTTTGCGACCGGCTTCTTCGCGCGCACGAACGCGCTCACAAATTTTCCTTCCACTTGCGGAGCAATCGCGTCTACATCAAGGCCCTGCGCTGTAAGGAATTGCCGGGCATCCTCCACGCTGTAAACGCGCGTCGGCTCGATTGCAATTCCTTCGAACCCCGCGGCGGCGAGCTTCGCCCGGTATTCCGATTCCTCAAGCGCCCCGGCCACACAACCGACCCATAGCTCGACGTTTCGGCGCACGTCTGCTGGGACTTCGCCGCGCACGACTACATCGGACACCGCGAACCTGCCACCTGGGCGCAGCACGCGAAATGTCTCGCGCAGCACGCGGTCCTTATCGGCCGAAAGATTGATGACGCAATTAGAGATCACCACGTCTACGGAATTCTCCGGCAGTGGAATGTTTTCGATTTCTCCCTTCAGAAATTCAACGTGAGTCGCCTCTGCTTTGCGCTGATTTTCGCGTGCCAGAGCGAGCATGTCGTCGGTCATGTCCAGTCCGTAGGCTTTGCCGCTAGGCCCGACGCGTTTGGCGGAGAGCAGGACGTCAATTCCGCCGCCCGAGCCGAGGTCCAGGACGGTTTCGCCAGAATTGAGTTGAGCAAGCGCCGTGGGGTTGCCGCAGCCGAGCGATGCATGGACCGCCTGGTCAGGCAAGCCCGCTGTTTCGCTTGCGGCGTAAAGATTCAAGGAAATTGGGTCGCAGCAAGGGTTCGCGCTCGATTGGCAGCCGCAGCCGCCCGTTTCACCCGCCGCCACGCGCCGCGCTGCTTCGGCGTACTTGCTTCTTACCACTTCCTTGATGTTGTCGGTTGTCATGGAGCCTCCTTTAATTTAATATCGTCAATATTCGATGCATGTGTACAAAGGTTTTAGCAGACTGCGTGGTGCTTATTGGGGTTATACGTCCATGATCAGCCGTGCCGCGCTCGGAAATTCGGCCAGGCACTTACGGTTCACGCGGTAGTACATGAAAGTGCCGCGCCGCTCCGAGAATACGAAGCACGTCTTCTTCAGGATCTTCAGGTGATGCGAAATCGTCGGCTGGCCGATCGGGAAATGCTTCACGATGTCACAGACGCACACCGGCTCCCGGTTGGCCGCCAGCAGATTCAAGATGCGGACGCGCGTGGGATCGGCCAGCGCGTTGAACCATCCGGCATATTCCCTGGCGCGCGCCGTTCCCAGCTTCGGAGGCAGCGCCGTCCGGCAACAATACCCATTTGCCGTGTTCGACTTTTTCCGGCGCGCCATCGCGAATCGGGCTCCTTTCATGCGGGTTCAAGGCTAGCACATTCATCGAAGAACATCAATGAATATGCCGTGCCTCAGCGACGCATGTGAAAGACGCAACCTCGACGCGTCGTCCGTCGGTCAGGCGGGCGGACCAGCTTGCTAACCCCTTATGGAGCCTCACGCCTATGGACCCTCATCACGTGTGATAGCCTTGCTCGCGGAGGAACGCGCAACGTGGAGAGAGCAACAGGGTTTGCGTTCGCGCCACTTCTTCTGGTGCTGGCCTCACTCTTCCTGTCTTTCGTCCACGCTGCGACGGGCCTCGCGCAAGCCGCGGCTCAATCACACGCTACTGGCCAAACTGGAACCGTTCACGGCATCGTTACAGATGAATCGGGCACAAAGAGCGCAGGAGCTAGATTGCGCTTTGCATCTCTAGGGACGACAGTGGACACGAGGACCGCCGCAGATGGTTCTTATTCGTTATCCCTAACCCCAGGTTCGTACGGCATTCACGTAGAGCAGGCTGGGTTCCAGCCCATCGATAAACAAGGGGTGGCAGTCGAACCCAACTCTGTCACAAGTCTCAATTTCGCCCTGAAGGTGATCACGGGGGGCGGCCCAACCGTGTACTCCGTGGCGCCTGACGAACCAGCGTCACCGGCCCTCGCGAGAACCTTATCCAAACCATTTTTGGCGGCTAACCAAAGTGCCGCCTACGCGCCTCAGTACGCAACCGTGAGAATAGTTCGGGCGTGGATTCCGATGAAAGACGGCGTGCGCCTTGCGGTAAACCTCTACATGCCGGATGGGCCGCTGCAGGACGCGAAGCCCAGCGCGAAATTTCCCGCCATCCTCGAATACTTGCCGTACCGCAAGGACGATTGGACGCTGGCGCGCGATTGGGACTTGCATTCTTACTTCGTACGGCGCGGCTACGTAACCGCGCGCGTGGATATTCGCGGCACGGGCGCGAGTGAAGGCGCTCCGCCAGATCGTGAATACTCAGACCAGGAACAGCAGGACGGCCTCGCGGTGATCGACTGGCTCTCGAAACAGCCCTGGTCGAACGGAAACGTGGGCATGATGGGAATCTCCTGGGGCGGCTTCAATGCGATCCAGATGGCGCGCCTGCATCCTGCTGCGCTAAAAGCCATCATCGCCATGTGCGCCACAGAAGATTTATTCCACGACGACATTCATTACATTGACGGGCTGATGCACGCCGACGAGTACGAACTCGGCATGGATTTACAGTTGGGCATGACGCGCGCGCCCGATTTCCCCACCGACGAAAAATCGCTGGCGCCGCGCTTCGATGCGATGCCGTGGTTTCTGCTGTATTTACAGCATCAGCGCGACGGCGAATTCTGGCGCCGCGCCTCTGTCGCGCCGGACCATTACGCCGATTACACCGTGCCCAGCTTCATGATCGGCGGATTCTTGGACGGATATCGTGACAGCATCCCGCGATTTTTCGAATATTCCAAAGCGCCGATCAAGGCGCTGCTCGGCCCCTGGAATCACACTTTCCCCCACGAAGCCGAACCTGGGCCTTCGATCGAATGGCGCGCGGAGGCCAGGCGCTGGTGGGATTACTGGCTAAAGGGCGAGCAAAACGGAATCATGGACGAGCCGCGCTTCGAGGTTTACATGCGCCACTGGTATCCGCCCGATCCCAACATCGCGGAAATTCCCGGCGACTGGCGCGCGGAGAGAGCCTGGCCGCCGGCGGACACGCGCACGCAGACATTTTTTCTCGAGCCGAATCACACTTTGGGCAACGCGCCTCCGCCGGCATTGACCATCGGCGGCGACCAGGTGAAATATGTTCCGTCCATCGGCGAGGAAGCCGGTTTCTGGTGGGGCGATTTGACCGCAGACCAGCGTCCGATTGACGCCTACAGCCTTCAGTATGATTCCCAGCCGCTCGTGCAAGACACGGCGTTGCTCGGCTGGCCCAAAGTTACTCTGCAAGTTTCGTCGAGCGGGCCACTGGCGGATTGGTTCGTGCGTCTTTCGGACGTTGCGCCTGATGGCACGGTGACGATGATTACCGGCGCGGGGCAAAGCGGCGCGCAGCGCGACTCCGCTCGGAAGCCCACTGATCTGGAACCTGATCGCAAGTATGTAATTCCCATCGAGCTGCACGTCACCAGTTGGCGCTTCCCGATCGGACATCGCATTCGTGTGGCGATCTCGAACGCGCTGTGGCCGATGATTTGGCCGACGCCGTATCCGATGACGACCTCGTTGTGGTACGGCGGCCCGGACACCTCGCGCCTGGAACTTCCGCTCGTCCCGCTCGATCCACCCGCGCGTCCGCATTTCACCGCACCTGAGAAAGAGACCCCGCTTGCCGGCGTCAGTTCCGAAGGCGACACTTGGCCGCCGCAGGATTGGACGGTGACGCGCGATGTGTTGGCCGGTTCCACGCGCGTCGCCTGGAGTGGAAACGATTCCAGCACATATCCCTGGGGCAAGATGAAGGACCACGAGCAGATGAGTTACGGGGTTGCCGACGCCAAGCCTGCAGTGAGCACCGTACACGGGGAAGGTGCGACGACTGTGGAATTACCAGGGCGCGTGCTGGTTTGGAGCGTCGTGCTGAACCTGCGCAGCGACGAAAAGAATTTCTACTATCACTTCGAGCGCCATCTAACCGAAGATGGCAAGCCGCTGCGCGATAAAACCTGGGAGGCAACGGTTCCGCGTGATCATCAATAGCGAGAGAAATTCGGTTGGTCATCCCGAGCGCAGCGAGGGACCTCTGTTCGTGGCCGAATCTGACGCAGGCCAAGGATCACTCTGCCGCTCCCGTCGGAGCTTCGGGTGAAGAACACCGCCATCCTGCTCGTCAGTTGCCCCGACCAAAAAGGCCTGAACGCCGCGATTCACGACTTTATTTATCGCGGAGGTGGCAATACGCTACATGCCGACGAGCATCAGGACGCCGAACGAAATCTTTTCCTCATGCGCGTGGAATGGGACCTCGCGGATTTCGCGGTGGATATGCGCGAGTTCGCCAAACACTTCCAGCCCATAGCCGATCGTTTTGCAATGCAGTGGCGCGTGGCGCTTTCCAGCTATCGTCCCAAAATCGCGATTTTCGTTTCGCGTTACGATCATTGCCTGGTGGATTTGCTGTACCGCCAGCGCAGCGGCGAGCTCGCTTGCGAAATCCCGCTGATCATCAGCAATCACGCGGACGTGCAACGCTGGGCGGACTTCTACGGCGTTCCGCTGCACGTAATTCCGGTTACAAGAGAGAATAAATCGGAAGCCGAACGCCAACAGCTCGAGCTACTGCGTCCGTCCGGGATTGACCTGATCGTTCTGGCGCGCTACATGCAGGTGCTATCCTCGGATTTCATCCGGCAGTATCCGCCGCATCGCATCATTAATATTCATCACTCCTTTCTTCCCGCGTTTGTCGGCGGCAAGCCGCACCAGCAGGCGTTCGACCGCGGAGTGAAATTGATCGGCGCCACAAGCCATTACGTCACCGCAGTGCTGGATGACGGACCGATCATCGAGCAGGACGTGGTGAGGATTTCGCATCGCGATACGCTGGAGGATTTAATCCAGAAAGGGCGAGATCTCGAGAAAGTTGTGCTCTCGCGCGCCGTGCGCTGGCACATTGAGAATCGCATTCTGCTCTATGGGAATAAGACTGTCATTTTCGACTGAGGATTCTGCGCGTGCCGAGTATCGCCGGCGGCTTCGCTTCTATCGCGCCACAGCCACGCGCGTATCTTGCAAATCGGCGGCCAGCAAGCGATGGAACAAATGCTCGCCCGCTTCGCGGCGTACTGAGAGCCGTCCCGCCTGATACGCACGCGAGCTTAGCCCGCGCTGCACGCCGTCGCAGATGACGATGTCTTCCTGCTGCACGCGTTCACTGACGCCCATGCTTTCGCGGATGTATGGCATCTGCGATTCACGCGTGTCGCCAAAATAGAAATCAAAAATCACTTCGCAGCGGTCCACTCCGAGAGGCAACACCAGGTTCGTGTCCAGATAGCCCTCGTACCAATTCAGCATGAAATTCGGATATTGCCAGAAATAGTAAGCGCGATCGCCCTTGCGCGTGGCCGCCGCGCTGGCTTCGGAACTCTTATCCACCGACACCGGGCTGGACTGCACGCAACAGCGGTCGACGTTCTCAATCGTGTAGTTCGTGTAATCGAGTACGCTGTTCAGTCCCTTGTGCATGTGCGGCACGTGGTAGCCACCATCGAGAAAATTGTCCACGTAGACTTTCCAGTTGCAATTCAGCGTATAGCTGCGCCGCTCCACAAACTGCAAGCCGCCGAAACCGAGCGGCTTGGCGAGTCCCACCAGAGCGCCCAGGAATTCCTGTAGCGATCCCGCATGAGGATCCAAGTTGACGAAAACAAAATTCTCCCAAGTTTCCACGCGAACCGGTACCAGGCCGTTCTGGGCGCGGTCGAAATTGCAGACGCCTTCGAATTCCGTCATGCCGCGCAGCTCGCCTTCGAGGTTATAGGTCCAGCCATGATAGGGGCAGCGCATGTGTTGCGCTTGGCCGCAGGGCTCGTTCATTACGATCATCGCGTGATGCCTGCAGACGTTATAAAACGCGCGTAGTTGGCCGTCGCTACCGCGCACGGCAACCACAGGCTCCCCAGCGACGCTCGCCGTGACATACTGCCCCGATTTTTCGACTTGCTCTGTGCGGCCAACCGCCTGCCACGCGCGCGAAAAGACGTTTTGCAGCTCGAGCTGCGCGATCCGCGCGTCGGTGTACCACGACGCCGGGATCGTATGCGCGTCGGAGAGCGCAGCGGCGGCATTATACGCGGCGAGAATTTCCTTCAGCGTCGGTTCCATGGAATTATCACCTCAAGAAATCGAGTGATTCTCAGCGAGAAAAAAAACGCGAACTCGCGTTAGATTCCAATCGCGCCGCGCAGCACCAGCAAAAACTGATTGATGCGCGCCTGATTCTTTTCCGGGTCTGCAGGATGCGGGAAAAGACCGGGATCGAGCTCTTCGGTCAGCAAGGCATCCTGAAACCGCTCCATCGTCCAGTCCAGGATGGAAACGATCAGCGCGGGATCGATGTCCGAACGCACTTCGCCGCGCGCGATTCCCAAGCGCACAAACGCGGTACTGCCATACGGATCCTCGGCAAGTAGGAAGCGATTGATTTCCCGCTTCAGCGCCAGATCAACGCCGTAGTTTCCCAATAGCGCGACGCGATAGGGAATCCAATCCTCGCGGACCAGCCGTTCCGTACGCAGCAACCAGTAACGCAAAGTTTCAAAAAAGCCTCTCTCACGAATCTGCGAAGGGCAATCCAGGTAGGCGGGAAAAGAACGCACGGCCTTCTTGTAAACTTCGATGAACAGCCCACCCTTGCTGCCGAAATATTGGAAAATCGAACCTTTGGCGACGCCGAGTTGCGCGGAAAGATCTTCGATGCGCGCCGCGTGATAGCCCTGCTCGGCAAAATGACGCAGCGCGGCTTCCACAATGCGCGCCCGCTTGGCTTCGAGCCGCGGGGTGGGCGCCGGACGTTGCAACGACCCTTTGGGGGCCAGCCGCAGAGTCTTCGTATGGCCATGTGACTGGTGGTCATGAGTAAAACCTCTCATTGGAATATTTCCCCCGTTTGTGCTAAGTAATGCCAGCCAAGAAGCGAGCCCGATATTACTTGACTGGCGGTCATACTAATTCCAGATGCCTCCCCGGCGCAAGTCCTATGATGCGATTATCATCGGCGCGGGCCACAACGGCCTGACGGCCGCCGCCTACCTTGCGCTCGCCGGATTTTCCACGTTGCTTCTCGAACGTCGCGAAATTGTGGGCGGCTGCTGCGTTACCGAAGAAATCGCGCCCGATTGTCGCGCTTCCACCACTTCGTACATCGCGAGCATGTTGCGTCCCACAATTATTCGCGACCTCGACCTCGGCGCACACGGGCTGCGCATGGTGCCCTGCGATCCCGGTTTGCTGGTTCCCTTTCCTAATGGACAAGTCGTTCCGTGGTGGACCGATCGCGAGCGCGCCGTCGCCGAGTTTCGCAAGATTTCGCCGCGCGACGCAGATACCTTCGTGCGTGTGGACGACCAGCTGAAAAAACTGGCTCGCTATCTCCAGCCGTTTTTCCTCGAACCGCCGCCCGACCCGGGGCGTCAGGGTGCCGAAGGCTGGTTTGAACTATTACGCGTGGGGAAAAGATTCCATGGAATGACGGGCGCGGAAATCTCGCAGCTCTTCTTGTTTCTCACCGGAAGCCTCGGCGGTTTTCTCGACCGGAATTACGAATCCGAGAAAATGAAGACGATGTTTCTGGCGAGCAATGTGTATGGCAAGCACGGCGGGCCGTATGACGCGGGCAGCGCGTTGGGTCTGTTGTTTCATTTGCTGAGCGGCGGTGACGGAGAAATTCAAGGCTTCTACGGCCACGTAATTGGCGGCATGGGAGCGATCACCCAAGCGCTCGCTTCAGCCTGCCGTAAACTTGGCGCTGAGATCCTGACGTCCGCGCCCGTCGCGAAGATTTCCGTGCGGGATGGCCGCGCAGGAGGGGTGGTACTCGAAGACGGCGCCGAAATTTCGGGCCGCATCATTCTTTCGAACGCCGATCCCAAGCGCACGTTCCTTGGGCTGGTTGACGAACGCCAACTTCCCGCTGACTTCCGCCACGCCATTGCCGGCATCAAGATGGATGGGCCCTGCGCCAAAGTCAATTTCGTCTTGAGCGAAGAGCCGCGGGTGAAGGGGATGCCCCGCGATTGGACCGCGTCACAACGCTCGCTGTTCACTCTGGTACCTTCTCTGGAATTTGCGGAGCGCTGCTACGACATTGCCAAGTTCGGCGAAATCCCCGAAGAACTTTGGGTTGATTGCGTGGTCGCCTCGAATGTGGATTCGAGCCTTGCTCCGGCCGGGAAGCACATCATGACCACCTTCGTTCAATACGTGCCGTATAAACTGCGCCAGGGAACCTGGGACGAAAATCGCGAGTTGCTCGGCGATCGCGTGGTGAAAAAGATCGCGGAATACGCTCCCAACGTCGCGAATTCCATCGTCGCCCGGCAAGTTCTTACCCCACTCGATCTGGAACGTACCTACGGCCTCACCGAAGGCAATATTTTTCACGGCGATCTTTCGCTCGAACAGCTTTTCTTTATGCGCCCGGTTCCCGGTTGGGCGCAGTATCGCACGCCGATCGAAGGGCTCTACCTGTGCGGGGCGGGCGCGCATCCCGGCGGCGGAGTGAGCGGCGCTCCCGGCTACAATGCCGCGCATCGCGTGCTGCGCGATTGCAAACGCGGCAAGATCAAAACGGCGCACGCCTGACGCGTGGACCGGAGGAAAGCGAAATGGCAGACAACAAAAAGAAGGGCATCCTGGAAAAGTTGTCAGAAGGTGTCGTGCTTGGTGATGGCGGCTATCTGCTCGAACTGGAAAAGCGCGGGCGCGTCCGTGCCGGCCCGTTTACTCCGGAAGTGGCGTTGAATAATCCCGAAGCGCTACTGGAACTGCACCGCGAGTTTCGCGACGCGGGCGCCGAAGTTCTGCAAGCGCTCACGTTCTACGCCAGCCGCGACAAGCTCGCCACCGTTGGCATGGAAGAGCGCGTGGAGGAATTGAATCGCGCGGCAGTTCGCATCGCGAAGCAGGCCGCGGGAGATAAATGCCTGGTCGCCGGAAATTTGAGCCTAACGTGGATGTACGAGCCGGACAATAAAGCCGCGGCGGACCGCGTGCGCAAAACCTTCGACGAGCAGCTCGACGTCCAAGTCGCCGAAGGCGTGGACTTCATCATCGGCGAGACGTTCTCGTTCCTCGGCGAAGCGCTGCTCGCCGTCGAACGCGCGAAAGCGACCAAGCTGCCCGTGATGGTCACCGTCTGCTTCGAAAATGAAGACCTCACCACCGACGCCAGCACCGCCGCGAACGCCGCGCGCGCGCTCATGGATGCGGGTGCGGATATTGTGGGCATCAACTGCCTGCGCAGCCCGGAGCACACGCTGCCGCTGATGGCGGAAATGCGCCAAACCGTGAAGGGTTACATCGGCTGCCAGCCCGTCGCGTACCGCACCACGCACGCCCACCGCGATTTCACCAGCTTGCCCGCGTTTCCGGATCAACTCGAACCCTACCAATTGACCCGTCGCGAAATGGGCGAATATGCGGCAAAAGCGCGCGATTTGGGCGTGAATTACATCGGCGCGTGCTGCGGCGCCGTCGCAACGCACATCCGCGAAATGGCTCGCGTGCTCGGCAAACTTCCCGCGGACGATCGCGTGTGGAAAAAAGGCGGCCAGAAACCGATGTCCGCGTACGAATATTACAGCCACGACGAGAAGGCCAAAGTGCAGCCGTCGTAAACACTGCTACAGCAGAGCGAAACCCACTCGCTTTTCCGCCCGGCTTCGGAGCATGATGTCGTCCTCATGGCGGCGTCCTGCGGGGATTCCCAACGATGAGCGACACTCCAGGTCCGAATCGCCCGCGCCGCGCGATGGGTTTTCGGGATCTGGTGATGTTTTACATCGTCACCGGCATCAGCCTGCGATGGATTGCGACGGCTGCGACGGTCGGCGCGAGTGCAGTTGTGATCTGGCTGATTGCCTGGAGCGCTTTTTACCTGCCTCTGGCTCTCTCGGTAATGGAGCTCTCCGCGCGCTATCCACAAGAGGGCGGAATGTATGTGTGGACCAAGCGCGCCTTCGGCGAATTTCCCGGCTTCATGACCGGCTGGACGTACTGGGCCAGCAACCTTCCTTACTTTCCCGCTGTGCTCTATTTTGCCGCGAGCAACGCGCTTTACGCCGGACCGACTGGCTGGCTCGCACTTGCCAATAACAGGGCTTATTTCTTTTTGTTCGCTATGCTGGGCCTGGCGCTCGCCACGTTTCTGAATGTGATTGGCCTTTCGGTGGGCAAGTGGCTGCACAATCTGGGCGCGGTCGGAACCTGGCTACCGATCGCGATTCTTTTTGCGATTGCCGCGACGGCCTGGCATCGCTTCGGCTCCGCAACCAGCTTCACCGCGGCGACCATGACTCCGCACATGCATTTTCGCGACGTGCTTTTTATGGCCACCATTGTCTTCGCGCTGGGCGGCTCGGAATCCGCGTCATTTCTTGGCGATGAAGTAAAGGACGCGCGCAGGAATTTGCCGCGTGGCCTGCTGGCGGGCGGCGCGTTCGTCACCACGGGCTATATTCTCGGCACCGTCGCGGTGCTCGTAGCCTTGCCAGCAAACAAGGTGAGCGGCCTCGAAGGCATCATGCAGGCAATTTCGAAATCCGCCGAGCGCGTCGGCTTTGCGGGGATTGTGCCGCTCGCGGCACTGCTGATCACGATCAGCAATCTGGGCGCGCTCGGCGCGTGGCTGGCTGTTTCGGCGCGGCTGCCGTTTGTGGCCGGCCTCGATCGCTATTTGCCGGCGGCTTTTGCGCGCGTGCATCCGAAGTGGGGAACTCCGCACGTGGCGCTGCTGGTGCAAGCAATCTGCGGCGCGATTTTTATCGTGTTGAGCCAGGCAGGGACCAGCGTTTACGGTGCGTATGAGGTGCTTGTGAGCATGGGCATCATCACGTATTTCGTACCGTATCTTTTCGTCTTTGCTTCACTCATTCGTTTGCAGCGAGAACCCACCAGCCCAGAGACCATGCGAATTCCCGGCGGCCGGCCGGCCGCGACTCTGCTCGGCACGCTGGGATTTACGACCACCCTGATCACGATTGTGTTCTCGGTGATTCCCGCCGCGGACGAGCCGCACAAGTTCCTGGCTGTCGCAAAAATCGCGGGGCTGACGGGCTTGCTCCTGGCGGGTGGAGCGCTTTTGTTCAGCTTTGGAAAATCGCGCACCATGAAGCTGCCGGGGCATTGATCCAAGCGTCGTCGCGAACCAATTTGGAACTGAAACGTTCAGTCAGTCGTTAGACGGCTTGCCCACCGGATCGTGCCATCCTCCGACGCATGTCGCAAGCTGTGCCGCTTCGGGCGGTCCCCAGCTTCCGGGTTGATAAGGGAGAGCCGGCACGACATTGCCAAGGATTGGATTTACGATTGCCCAGGCCGCTTCCACCGCGTCCTGCCGCACGAAGAGCAACGAATCACCCTTCATAGCGTCCGTGAGCAGCCGCTCGTAAGCTTCCATCTCGTTCGATTCATCCGAAGAGACCGCCGAAAGTTCCGTGCTCATCGTTTGCAGCGTGGGCCCGGGCTTTTTGACGCGCGCACCCAGGCTTAACGACAGGTCGGGGCCCAGCCGAAAGCGGAAGTAATTCGATCCCGGCGGCAATTTTGTCAGCGGCGGCTGGCGAAGCTTTACAAACACTTCGGTCGCGGTCACCGCGAGACGCTTGCCAGCACGAATCAAAAACGGGACGCCGGCCCAGCGCCATGAATCAACTTCCAGACGAAGTGCCGCAAAGGTTTCCACTTGCGAATCCGGCGCGACGCCAGACTCATTGTGATAGCCAACGAACTGTCCGCGGATCAGGTGCGAGGGCGTGATCGGAGGAATCATGCGGAAGATTTTCACTTGCTCATCGCGCAGGGACTCCGGGTACATGTTGGTCGGCGGTTCCATCGCGAGAAAACCTACCACTTGCAGCAGGTGGTTCTGGATGACGTCGCGGATCGCTCCCGTCTCGTCGTAAAACTTGCCGCGCCCCTCGACGCCGAAGGATTCCGCCATGGTGATCTGCACGCTATGAACGTAATTGCGGTTCCAGATCGGCTCCAGGAACGCATTCGCGAACCGGAACAAAAGCAAATTCTCAACTGCTTCCTTGCCGAGGTAATGATCAATGCGAAAAATTCCGGACTCGGGGAAAACCGACTGCAAGATTGCATTGAGACGCTGCGCCGAAGCCAGGTCGTGGCCAAAGGGTTTTTCGATGATGACACGCGCGCCATCGGCGCTGCCCGATTTTCCCAGCGCTTCGACCACCGTTGCAAACAGGCTAGGAGGAATGGCCAGATAGTGGGTGGGATGCTCGGCCTTGCCGAGAACGGTGCGCAATTTCTTGAACGTCTCAGGGTCTTGATAATCACCGTCGATATACTTCAGCAGCTGCGCCAGCTTTGCGAAGGCGGCTTCATCCACGCCGCCGCCGAATGTAGCGATGCCGTCGCGCGCGCGCTGGCGCAACTGCTCGATGGTCCAGCCCGCCTTGGCCACGCCAATCACTGGAACGTTCAGATTTCCCCGCTTAATCATGGCCTGCAATGCGGGGAATATTTTCTTGTGAGCCAGGTCTCCGGTGGCACCGAAGAAAACCAGGGCGTCGGAAGGCACTTTAGACGTCGTAAGGTTGTTTGTTGCGGCTGAGTTCACCGTAGTCGTATCGGCCGCGGCCGGATGTGAAGCAGTCGTTGTTTCCGCCATCTGTGATTTCTCCCCCAAAAATTTACTCGCTGGGCTGGGAAGTTACGATTTCTTCTCGTGGTGTCCGCCGAATTCAAAGCGCATCGCGGAAAGCAGCTTATTGGCAAAATCGGATTCGCCGCGCGACGTGAAGCGCTCGTAGAGAGCTTCGGTAAGGACTGGAGCGGGTGTGCCTTCTTCGATCGCCGCCTGGATCGTCCAGCGGCCCTCGCCGGAATCGGAAACACGGCCGGAGAAGTCCGAGAGCGTCGGCGATTTCACCAGTGCAATGGCCGTAAGGTCCAGCAGCCAGGAGGCGATCACACTGCCGCGCCGCCACACTTCGGCCACGTCTGGTAGATTCAAGTCATAAAGGTAATTTTCGGGATTGCGCAGCGGCGTGGTTTCGGCGTCATCGGTCTGCTTGTTCTTCCCCACGTTCGCGTGATGAAGAATATTCAAACCTTCGGCATAGGCGGCCATTACTCCGTACTCGATTCCGTTGTGCACCATCTTCACGAAATGTCCCGCCCCGGAAGGGCCGCAGTGCAGATAGCCTTCCTCCGAGGTACCCCCGAGTTTCTCGCGGCCCGGCGTGCGGGCGATATCGCCGCGGCCCGGCGCCAGCGCCTTAAAAATCGGATCCAGCCGTTGGACCGTGGCCTGCTCGCCGCCGATCATCATGCAGTATCCGCGCTCCAGTCCCCAGACGCCGCCGCTAGTACCCACATCCACGTAGTGCAGGCCCTTCTGCGTCAACTCCTTCGCGCGGCGAATATCATCAATGTAATAAGAATTGCCGCCATCGATCACGATGTCGTCTTTCTGGAGTTTGGGCCCGAGTTGCGCCAGGGTGCTATCCACCACGGCGGCGGGCACCATCAGCCAAATCGCGCGAGGCTGCTTCAGTTTCGCCACGAAATCGTCGAGCGAACTTCCGCCCGTAGCTCCTTCTTTCGCCAGGGCCTGCACGCTGGCCTGCGACATGTCAAATACCACGCATTCGTGCCCGGCCTTCATCAGGCGCCGGACCATGTTGGCGCCCATCCGACCCAGACCAATCATTCCCAATTGCATATTCGTGCTCCTCTCAAGAAGCTATGATTCGCGCGACTCGCTTTAGGTCGCAATAATTAGCAAAATCGAGCTGATAAGAATTCGCTGGCTTTCTTATCGGCCGTCGATAAGCATTCATGTTATTAGGCCATATTTCCCGGCTCCCTCATAATCTCGACCCGCACATCTCGCCTGTGGCCCTCCCCTGCTGTACCACATGGAAGTTACGCTTTCAACATGGCTCGATGAGCGCGACCTAAGGGCGGCGTCGCAATCGAAGTACACTGTCACCTCATAGTTTTCTGTAAGGACTTACGTGTGTCGGCGCATGTTTGGATGTACGGCGCGCCGGAAATTGCGAGGTTCGTACTTTGAGCGCCCCGGTCGAAACGATCGCCGTAACGCCATCCGTCTCTCCTGCTTCCGCGGCCCCTGCGAGCCCGTGGATTTACCGCCCGTGGCTTGATCTGCTGGTAGGCTGCGGCGCTTGGTCTGCTCCGCTGCTGGGCTTGGCCATGTGGATAAGCCCCAGGCACGCGCATGGCTGGGCCGTGGCGTTTTACCTGCTCGCGATTGTCTTCAACTATCCGCACTTCATGGCCACGATTTACCGGGCCTATCACACCGGCGCGGACTTCGAGAAATACAAATTCGTCACGCTGCACGTCACACTCTTGCTAGTGCTCACCGGAATCTTCATGCACGCGTCGCCGCGCCTGTTTCCCTGGTTGTTCACGCTATACATCTGCTGGAGTCCCTGGCATTACTCCGGCCAGAACTACGGCCTGCTGATGATGTTCGTGCGGCGCAGCGGCGCGGAAATTACTGCGAGCGAAAAGCGTTGGCTGCGCGGCGCGTTTGTGGCTTCTTACCTGATGCTGCTGGCGAGCTTTGAAACCGGCGGCTCAACCGATCCCTTGATCCTCTCGCTGGGGCTGCCCGCGAAATTCACGCTGCCTTTGCGGCTCGCCTTCGGCGGCGCGTTCTTGCTCTTCACGTTTCTCGGGTTTCAGCGGCTGATTCGCGCGAAAGGCGGCCGGTCGCTGGTAGCGCCGCTCACGCTGGCGTTCACACAATTTCTCTGGTTTGTGCTGCCGACGCTGCTGGAATTAACCTCCGCGTCGCAGATACCGCAAACGCGCTACAGCAGCGGCATTCTCGCCGTGCTGCACTCGGCACAGTATATCTGGATCACCAGTTACTACCAGCGCCGCGAAGCGCGCGCCTCCGGCCAGCAGAGTTGGCGCATGGCGGCGTATTGCGCCACGCTCATGGCGGGCGGCATCGCCTTGTTCATTCCTGGGCCATGGCTTGTGAGCTATTTGTTTCATTACGATTTCACCACAAGCTTCCTGATTTTTGTGTCGCTCGTGAATATTCATCACTTCATTCTCGATGGCGCGTTATGGAAACTGCGCGATTCGAGAGTATCGTCGCTGCTCGTCGATCGCGGCGGCAAGGCGTCGCCGATCTCTGCGGCCGGAGCACCTGAGCTGGCGGGTAATTCAGAGCGCGGCCCAGGGTTCGCTGCTCGGGTCTTATGCGCGCCGGCGTTTCGCATTTCTCTCGCGGGGCTCCTGTTCCTCTGGGGCGGACTCGATCAACTGCATTTCTCGTTGCGCACGGACGACGGGAACCTTCCCGCCCTGCTGCGCGCGGCCAAAATAAACCCTTACGATAGCGCGGTACAGGCGCGCATCGCCCAGGCCGAATCCCAGTCAGGTAAGCGCGACGAAGCTGTGGCGGCGCTGACGCGCGCCGTCGAGATCAATCCGAGCAACATCGGCCTGCAACAGGCCTGTGCGCTCGCCATGATCGAGGACGGCCGCTACGCGGACGCTTACGCGCACTACCAGAAAATGCTTGAAAAGTTTCCGCGCGAAGCGGATGGCTTGGTGAACTATGGATTGCTCGCGGCACGACTGGGACATGCGGATGAGGCCGTAGACGCATGGGAGAAATCAGTGGACGCGAATCCCAGCCAGCCCAATGTCCACGTGTATCTCGCGGAAGCCTTCGACCGGCGCGGTGAGTTTGCTGCCGCGGCTCGTCATTGGAACCTTTTCCTGCAACTGGCCAGCGCGCAGCCCGCGGATACATCGCAGGACCCCGCACTGGGACGCCAGCAAATGATCTCCGCAACGATTCAGCTGGCGGACGATGAAGCTCGCACGAATCAAGCACCGGCGGCGCTGGCGAAATATGACTCGGCGATTGATTCGGCGGAGAAGAGCAAAGACTTGAAACTGGAGAGTCTGGCGCTGGTTCATCGCGCTGATCTGCAGGACAAAGCGGGCGACCTTGCGGCCGCCGCGCAATCGTATCAGCGCGGGCTTGCGCTCGACGCAAAGATGGGCGACGCGCACAGCGAGGCGTTCGATTGGTTCGACTACGGCCAGTTCCTGCGGCGGCACAACCAACCCAATGAGTTCGTTTACGCGTGCTTCCTTCACGCCGAAAATTTGCTCGCGGGTACCAACGGCAGCGACCTGCAGACCGTCACAGCGGTACGGCGCCAAGTGGCCGGCCAAATGGGCAAAAAAGCCGAGGGCGCGCAGAAGGAACTACCGACTCTACTGGCGCGGGCCACGAGCATAGCGCTCACGTCACCCTAAAATAACATCGCTTCTGCGAGCGATTATCCGTGTAAGATTTGCAGCGAACTGGAAACATGGGCACCCCAATCGAACGCCAGGATACCCGGCTGATGCGCGAGATGTTCACCGCCATCGCGCCGAAATACGATTTCATCACCCGTGTTATTTCCTATGGCATGGACCGGCGTTGGAAACGGCTGGGCGTGACGCGCGCCGCACTGCCGGAGAACGCGCTGGTCTTGGACTTGGCCTCCGGCACGGGTGATTTTTCGCGGCTGGTGCGGGAACAGTTGCCCGGCGCGCGCTCCGTCGCCGTGGATATCACGGAGGGCATGCTGCGACTGGCTCGCGCCCACGGTTTGGACGAAGCGGCGTGCGCCGACGCCACCGCGCTGCCGTTTCCCGATGCCTCCTTCGACTGTGTCTTCATCGGATACGGCCTGCGAAATTTTCCGTGCCTCGGCACTGCTGTGCGCGAAATCGAACGCGTCACGAAGCCCGGCGGCTTGATGGTGGCCCTCGATTTCTTCCTTCCGCGCAATCGCATCTTCCGCCAGCTGTATCTGGGTTTTCTGTACGCGCAAGGTGCTTTCTGGGGCACTTTGCTGCATGGCAGGCCGCGCACCTACACCTACATTCCGGCCTCCATCCGCAGTTTCGTCTCGGTAGCTGATTTTTCCTTGCTGGTACAAAGCATGGGCTATGAACGACTCGACGCACGCGAATTTATTTTTGGCGGCATCGGATTGCATTGGGCCGTGAAGCGGTAGTGGACTGAACGAAGGGAAGCTGCGCAGCCTGCCCGAGGCTAATTTTCCAGGCGGAAGCGCGTGGAAGCCAGATTGTAGAGACGCCGCCAGAGCAGCCGGTTGATGGTGACCACCATCGCGGCCATCAGAATCGTAGCCGCTAGAAGGACGCGAAAATTCCCAGTGTCCGTGGCGCTGCTGATTACCGCGCCGAGGCCCGTCGTCTGATATGTATGCCCCTGAAACCGAAAATATTCAGCGACGATGCTGGCGTTCCACGCTCCCCCGGATGCCGTCACCAGCCCCGTAATTAAGAATGGGAAAATTCCCGGCAGCAGGAGTTCCCGCCACCGCCCGATCCTGCCAAAACGAAAAATAGAGGTTACTTCCTTCAGATCCGTCGGAATAGCAATCGCGCCGGCGATAACGTTGAACAGGATGTACCACTGCGTTCCGAGCAGCAGCAATACGATCGAGCCGATTCCCAAGCCGCCGCCGGCGCGAATCAGCACGAGCAAAATGATGGGGAACAGAGCCGTGGCCGGCACCGATGCCGCGACTTGAGCGATCGGTTGTGCAATAGCCGAGAGCTTGGGTTTCAAGCCGATTAATACGCCGACCGGAATCGTCCACAGCGCCGCGAGCAGCAAAGTGAATGCGACGCGAAGAAATGTGGCGCCCGCGCCGAGAAAAATGCTTTTCAGTTCCGCACGGGTGAGGTGTAGAAGCAACAGAACCATGTTAACGAACGCGTATACGATGCCCACGAGAAGGGCCAGGAGCATAAGGCGCGTTATCCACATAAGAATCTTGCGTGTCGCGCTGGCCGTGCCGACGGCGGCGTGTTTCCTCGCGAAATGCAAACTCAGCGCTTCGCTCGCAGGGAGGACCGTTAACCGCGCAATAAACGGCAAAATTCTCGAGCTGCGCAGTAAATCCAAAACCCCGGACTGCGGCGCATTCGTGGATTCCACTTGCTCGAATTTGAATTTTTCCGCCCAGGCAATCACGGGACGCCAGATGATCTGGTCAATCAAAATAATGATGCCGATCATTACGCCCAATCCCCAGAAGATCGCGCGGGTGTTTCCCGCGTTCGCCGCGGTTTGCAGGTAGGAGCCCAGACCCGGCAACCGCAAATCGCGATCTCCCAGCGTGAACATTTCGCAGGCCATCAGGAAAAACCAGCCGCCCGCCACCGACATCATCGAATTCCACACCAGCCCGATGACCGAATACGGCAGCTCCATCTGCGTGAATCTTTGCCACCAGCTCCAACGGTACACCGCAGCCACTTCCCGCATTTCGTTCGGGATGCTCTTGAGGGAAGAATAAAAACTGAAAGTCATGTTCCATACTTGCCCGGTAAAAATCAGCAGGATGGAGCCCAGCTCCACGCCCAGTTGCCGCGTGGGAAATAGCGCAACCATCGCCACCATGACTCCGGGCAGAAAGCTAAGCACAGGGATGGACTGCAACGTATCGAGCAGCGGTACCATGAATTTCTCGGCGCGGGCGTTGTACGCGGCGATATACCCATAAACCAACGTGAAGGCAAGGCTGATCAGATACGCGGCGGCAATGCGCAGCACGGAAAACATGGCGTATTTTGGCAGCGCGCTGGCCTCCAGATGGATTTCCGTGGGAGCGCCGACAGGCGATAGCCAGTAGTGCGTCATGGACAGTACGGCGTAAAAAAGCGCCAGCGCTGCAAAAAGTATCGGCAAATCGCGGAAAACAGAAGACACGTTCGCGGGAATGATTCCCCAGCCTGGCGCTCCGGAGGATGTTTTTCCCAGTTGTGGCGGCATCAGTGCAAAGACGCGCTTTCCGTGGAATTTTCGCCCCGATGATCGAGCTGATGGAGATGCACGGTGTCTTCTTCAGGGTCATAGGTGAACAGTTCCGCGTAGCGGCCCCAGTTCAGGGCGGTGTCAATCTGCTGCTCCACTTCCACTTGAGCGAAACGTTCATCGAGCAGATCGCGGAAGAATTCGACGGGCATGGTGTGATCGGACTTCTTTTCCAGGGCCGTGTACATTTGTTGGAGCAGCGCCGCATTTTCCAGCACCGCCTTGCGAAACAGTTCCTTGCGCGTGGGAATGTCGGCTTCCGCGAAAGCGCGGCCGGCGGGCGTGATGCTGACATCTCCTTCGCGCGCGGTGGCAAAGCCAAGCAGCGTCGCGGCGTCCAGAATCGGCAGCAGGTCGTCCACCTCTAAAAGCAATTCTTCCGCGATGTGGTAAAGGTCCTCTTCGCCACCGCGATCGTTCAGGAGCTCCACCAACCCCGCGACTCCTCCGGGACGCGAGTGCGGCAGCATCTGCGCCGGCGCTCTTTCCTTGTGCTCGAATTTCGAGGGAGGCGCGAGCTCCAGTTGCGGCTGCGTCATCACTTTGTAGATGTAGTCCACATAGAGTACGAAAGCAGCCGACTTGCGGTCGCGCGGATGCTGCAGCGGCACGCGGAAGTCCGCGCGGATTTTGGCGGGGTTACGGCCGAGAACAATAATGCGATCGGCCAGCAATACGGCTTCCTCGATGTTATGAGTGACGATGAAAATACTACGCGTAGGAATTTTTTTGGCCAGCCATAGCTCCAGCAGTTCGCCGCGAAGGTTTTCCGCGGTTAGCACGTCCAGCGCGGAAAAAGGCTCATCCATAAAGAGGATTTCAGGTTCCACCGCCAGCGCCCGCGCGAATCCCACGCGCTGCTTCATGCCGCCAGACAATTCCTTCGGATAGGCGGATTCGAAGCCATGCAAACCGACCGAAGCCAGCGCACGCAGCGCCCGGCGATGACGTTCGAAGTGCGTGCTGCCGCGCGCCAGCAGCGGCGCCTCCACGTTCTCCAGCACCGTGAGCCACGGAAAGAGTGCGAAACTCTGAAACACGATGGATACGTTGGGGCTCGACTGGCTCATCGGTTTGCCGTGCCACAAAACTTCTCCGGCCGAAGGAGCGGCAAGTCCCGAAAGAATGCGCAACAGGGTTGACTTGCCGGAGCCGGAAGGTCCCAGCAGTGCGATGATCGTATTCGGCTCGATGGAAAAATCCACCGGAGCGATTACTTGAATCTGGCGTCCGTCGGGTTGCTGGTAGCTTTTCTCGATTTGTTTCGCCTGAATGATGGGTTCGGTGTCCACAGCTGCCGGCGCGAACTCCGTGGTCACTTTGGCGGGTTCCGCGCCAGTCACAGCACAGTAGGGTGCGCCCGATCCCGCCGCGGCCAGCTCGTCCATCAAGCACTGCCAGGCTTCTTCCGGCAGCGCGTCGAGAAAGTGATCGCGTTCGCCCTGACTCATCGCCTCAATGACGCTACGCATGTCCTGCGACGGCCGGGAATGCAGCAGCACGAAGGCGTGGTAGTAAGGCAGGTGAACGATCAGCGATGCCGCGAGTTCAATCGGCATTTCGTGGAATAAAGCCGTTTGCTCGTCATACGACAAGCTCATGAAAAAGTCGGCCGCCGTGCTGGGGCCGAGCCTCTGTAATTGTTCAATGAGCGGTGCCCAGTCGCGGCGGGCCAGAAGGTTTCGCAGTTTCTGTGTTTCTTGACTATTCATCAGCGCACGCAAGAGCCTACTACGTTTTCACAGGGACTGCGAAGGCCGCCGGTCACGATTTATCTCGGAGTATTACGGAACTGTGACAAACGCTTCCATTCGTCGCGCGCAACAGAAGATTGTCTAGGCTGGGTTGGCAACGCCCGCTTCTCCGGCTATCATGAGCGCTTCGGAAGACTCGAAATGAGCGCAAATACGCAGCTGTCAGAACAGGATCGGTGGAAGAAGGAAGCTGGAGAGGCCGCCGCCAAACTGGTTGAAGACGGCATGGTTGTCGGCCTCGGCACCGGCTCGACCGCGACGTTTGCTGTGGCTGCGCTCGGACGCAGAGTGAAGCAAGACAGCCTGCGCATCGTCGGGATTCCAACTTCGGAGCGCACCACCGAGCAAGCAAATGCCGTGGGAATTCCGCTCACTACGTTTGCTCGGCACACGCAGATTGATTTGACCATTGACGGCGCGGACGAAATTCTGTCCGGGCCGCTCTACCTGATCAAAGGGCACGGCGGCGCGCTGCTGCGAGAAAAGATTGTAGCCGCGGCGAGCAAGCGGATGGTTGTGGTTGCGGATGATACCAAGCTCGTGAAGCGCCTGGGGGAGTTGGTTGCCGTCCCGGTGGAAGTGGTGCCGTTCGGATGGGAAGTGACGGCGCAGCGATTGCGCGAGCTTGGAGGCCATCCCGCGATGCGGTTGAACGCGAATCAGAAGCCTTTCATCACCGACGGAGGCCACTACATTCTCGATTGCGGATTCGGGCCAATCGATGATCCCAAGGAGATTGCGCATCACCTCGATCACGTGGTGGGGCTTGTCGAGCACGGCTTGTTTCTGAAATATGCTTCAGAAGCCCTGATTGCGGGACGCGACGGAGTGAGGGTGCTGAAGAAAGGCAGTTGAAGGTTAGCAGTTCAAAATGAGGGAGTTTATCGCAAAAACGTCGCCGACGAAATTCAGAAAACCCTCCCCATTCACGCCAGAGAGGGTCTGCAGAAGGCGCTCTTCCTTAGTTCCTCGACATGCAGCCTTGCGGATAGACGGCGTCGAGCGCGCCCCACAGAGCTTTGAGGCTGCGTTCGGCGGCGCAGAGAACACCCACCGTGTCTACGTTGTTTTGCGTCGCGAGCCATTCGCGCCACGCCGCACGATGCCGAACGTCCGCTTCTTCGTGGACGGCAAAATAAGCCAGCGCGTGCGGTTCCGTGATTCCGTAGAAGCGGCGCAGGCCGGAAATTTTTTGCGAGGCAATTTCCGGAACTTGCGCCTCGTAAACGTAGAAAGCCGCGACCGCCTGAGTCATCGAGCCTTGGGTGGCCACTTCATCAAAAGTATCGAGCAGCGCGGCAATGCCCGGCCGGGGCTGCGCGGTTTCCAGCGATACGTCCGTTACGCCGAGCGATTTCGCGAATTGCCGCCACAGCAGCGGGTGCGGGGCCGACGCGTCCAGCTCCTCGTCGAGGTTTTCGTTCACGATGGATTTCAGAGCGCCGTCGCCATTCGTGCGGCCGGCAAGCTGCTTCAGGTTTTCGGGGAACGCGCGGACGTGCTGGTAGTATTGCTCCGCGTACAAACCCAGCTGATGCTTCGATAACCGGCCCTCCGACCAGGCCTGGTAAAAAGGGTGCTTGAGGAGGTGGTACTTCTCCACCAGAGCATCAAGCGATTCGAGCAGAGTCTTAGGGCCGCTGGGCTTTTTGGGCATCCTGTTATCCTAACCTTTCCGCGATAATAGCAGTGAGGCAAAACCACGGCATACTACCGGAATTCGCCGTGAAAATCCAGCGTTCCACGAGCAGTACCAGCGATTTCGCAAGGTCGCATGCAAAGAAGGGTTAATGGCTATTTTTTAGTGCGGCTTGCCACCTTTGTTGATGGCCCGAGGTTTTTGCACGAAGGAAGAAGGGCTCTGAAGGACGGCAAAACAGCTGCGGGAAGCGTTCAGGGGAAGGAAATCCCGGGGCCCAACGACAGGGGCGCGGAGGGATCTGTTTTGTACGCAGCGCAGCTTCAGCTGGAGTCCCCTTGCAGAACAACGAACCAGTAGGCCAGCTCTTGTGCCAGGTCGCAAAAACCGAGGGAGCATTTTCGGAAATGGCTGCGCACCTGGCGGAAAAAGAACACCCAGGTGAGGGTGAAAGCTAGGACGCGAATCATAGTGAGCACGATCAACGCCTTCGCACGGCCCTGGTGCACCGAGGGGCGTTTCAGATGGGCCTCGGTGGTCAGGGTTTGGAACACGTCGGTGTCGATGATCCAACGACTGCGCGTTAATTGATGGATGAACACTGGGGGGACAGAACCGAGCTCCAGATTGCTGGCACAAAAATTCGTGCTCGGCTGGACGACGGTTTCTTTCACCGTGTGTTTCTCTCCTTCCTCATCCCGTTGAACGCGCAAATGCCTTACCGGCTGTTGGCGAACGGTTTTGACCACCCGAACCGAGCGCTCGGCCACCGGCCAGTAGACCTCCGGCGCGTGCCAAAGCTGCGACTCTGGAGAATCGTCCATTTTCTCGGCGGGCAGGGCGGAGAGCACCCGCTCGGATTCGGTCAGCAATTCCGGCTGATTCTCTTTCAGATTGCTGACCCAGTCCAAACCCAGTCTTTCGATCTCTTTCACAAACGGCGCTTGCAAATACAGGGCATCGGCCACCAGGACATCCACAAACCGCCTCCCCAACTGTTCGGTCAGCTCACGTAGTAGGTCCAGGCTACAGGCCACTTCGTTCTCCCCATTCTTTTGAAACCGAATCCCCAGAGGAATGGGAAAGGCCGAACTGACCACCGTCACCGCACAAAGGCGGTGATAGTATTGGATCTCTTCCCGCAGCTCTCCCTCCACCGTACGGGTGACCTTCCGTTCCATACAGTCGTCACAGAAGCGCACGAAGGAATTGCAGATCTCGATCCCGTCCACGGCCGCCACCACCAGGCCCCTGGACCAGTGCGAGCGGAATACGCCGTTGCGTTTTAATTGACGAGCGACATCGCAGCCCAGCCGGAACACCGCCCGGGAATCGGATCGTTCCAGCGTGTACCCGATGGCATCTTCACTCAGCGGACCGACCCGTCTCGACAGCGCGCCGCCCGGCTGACATTCCCTTTCCAGGCGATGCACCGAGCGGAATTGGCAAGCCGCGCCCAGAAACACGGCGTCAAAGATCTTCTTCGCGGAGTGCTGGGGATAGGTGCGCCCGTCCGGCAAAGCCTGCACCTGAGAGGAGAAATCGAACACCTTGTCCAAATAACGGTGCCGATGCGAGAAGGCTATGACTTCTTCCTTTCTTTCAAAAAACGGCTCAGATTGATCTTGCA
Organism: uncultured Acidobacteriota bacterium; assembly: GCA_963795005.1. Classification (GTDB taxonomy): domain Bacteria; phylum Acidobacteriota; class Terriglobia; order Acidiferrales; family UBA7541; genus Palsa-295. Next base: position 210,454 of record CAWCGE010000010.1, read on the forward strand.
AATGGCGGCGGCCGCTGCTTCAAAGCGCTGGCGCAATTGAATCTTTTCGCGTACCTGTTCGACCATGCTCTTCGGGACGTGGAACGTCTTGGGCTGGCCGTCGATCAGGACGGAAATCTGGTATTGGGTATGCAGGTTTTTCCCGTTGGCACAGTGGCAGTTCGGTCGCCCGCAGGAGCGCTTATTTTCCACAAACGAGCCGGGCAGCATGTCGCGCAACAATCCGAGACGCCGGACGAGTCGACCGCGCAGTTGAAGATCTGAATCAGCACTCATAAGGGATGGACACTCCCATTCTAAGACGGAGATCCGCCAGCGGGAGAGTCTTGTCCATCTGAGACTTATAATAGTCTCAGAAGGCCTTCCAGTCAAGAGCCTCCGAGATTTGCAAAAATGGCGGGAAAAGTGGGCGTAGTGATTTAACTCAGAAAGTTATCTATCCCAAGGTTTTACGACTGATTCCGTGCTGACTTTGCGAAACCGCTGCGAGCAGTACCATCGTGCCCAACGGCTATCCTCGGAATTGCGCTGTTCGCTATCGACGGATTCCGCTTGGTACTGTGGGGCACGTTTTTGCGCACCGTCGTGGGACTTCATGCGACGTGGGTCGTCAACTCCGTCGTGTATATTGGGGAGTCGCCCGCTTTCCGACCCGCGATACCTCCACCAACAATTGGTGGGTGGCACTGCTAAGTTTCGCAGATGGCTGGCACAACAACCATCACGTCTACCGGTTTCGGCGCGCCACGGGCTGAAGTGGTATGAAATTGATTTCAACTGATACACCATTTGGATTCTCAAGCAGTTCGGACTTGCCTCTCACATCCCTCGAGCCGAACTGCCCGCCAGTAAGCGCCCTGGCAAATCTCTCGCCCTCATCAAGTGATAGACGAATCTCCGCAAAAAACGTAGTGTTCTCGCTTCCTGGTAAGCGCTTCAATTCACGCTGGATCTAACGATGGCAACAAGGAGCGTAACTGTGAAATCAGGTTCGATTTCCTCACGTTTCGGAAGCTCTGTGAAGGTGCCGATTTACTATCTCCAGGACTACTCGCTGCTCGCGATTCACTCGGTGCGGACCATCTTTACTACGACGCGTTACGCGCCTGATTTACTGGAACAAATGGACCAAATCGGAGTGGGCTCGGTGCCGATTATCATTGTCGCGCTTGCCTGTGTTGGCGGCGTAATTGTGCTGAATGCGGCGTCGCAATTTGTGCGCTTCGGCGAGACGGTTTTGACCGGTGACGCCCTTTCGCTCTCACTGCTCCGTGAACTCGGCCCCGTGTTTACTGCGCTTCTAGTCGCCGGCCGCAACTCCACGGGGATGGCTTCCCAATTGGGCTCCATGCTCGTAACCGAACAGGTGGACGCGATACGGGGACTCGGAATTGACCCGATCCGCAAGCTGATGACCCCGCGCGTGCTTGCCGCGGTGTTAATTCTTCCGTTGCTCGTGGCAATCGGTGATTGTGCGGGCTTGTTCGGCGGATTTATCGTGGCAACTGTCACTTTGCACATTGATGCGCAGGAGTTCTGGACCCGCGCTATCAAGGCGCTAGTCCTGGGCGACCTGGTTATCGGTTTCTCGAAGCCAGTTGTTTTCGGATTTATCCTCGCGACGGTAGGTTGTTATCAGGGGCTACGCGTCGAAGGCGGTACTGCAGGGGTAGGCCGCGCTACGATTATGGCGTTCGTCGTGTCCTCGCTCGCCATCCTGGTCGCGGATTTGCTCCTCACCCGCCTTCTGCTTTACACATTCCATATGTAACGCGCCTTTCTCTACGCCTGTGCTTCTTGCTGTCTTCCGCGAGGAACGCGGGCCGCCGGCGGCGACGTTGAGATTGGGCGTGCTACTGCGTGCGCTTCACCGCAATTCCTCCAAGAGCTGAATCCTTAACACGTCGTAGAATTAGTTTGAAAAGGCCTCGTGCGGATGCACCGGTCCACGGAAACATTTCCGCCAAGGCGTTTTCGATCGAGCCTTGCGACGACTCGTGAATCGCTGCTCTCCGTTAGCACGGTTAGGCGTCAATCGAGATATTCCAGCTTGCACGCCTCCAAGGCATGCCTTGACTGTCGACACTAGGTGATGTAGATAATCATAGTATGGGAAAACCAAGCGATCTCGTGCAAGGAACGCTGGACCTTTTAATTCTCAAAACCATCTCGCTTGAGCCTAAACATGGCTGGGCAATTGCCAAGCGTATTCAGCAGATCTCAGGGGACGTCCTGCAAGTCCAGCAAGGCTCTCTCTACCCAGCTCTGCATCGGCTAGAACAGCGAGGCTGGATCAAGGCCAAATGGGCGGAGACAGACACGGGAAGACAAGCGAAGTTTTATTCGTTGACCGCTTCCGGACGCGCGCAGTTCCAGAAGGATCCCGCAATTGGAGATGCCTTCCGGGGCAATCAACTTGGTGGTGCGGGAAAACCTAGGAACGTGACAGTATGAGTTGGGCTCGCCGATTGTGGCTCCGGTTACAAACTCTCTTCTGTCGCCGCCGCTTGTCGCAGCGATTGGACGATGAGCTACAATTTCATATCGAGCAGCAAGTTGCTGAAAACATCGCTGCCGGCATGAATCCGGAAGACGCCCAGCACGCCGCTCTGCGAATATTCGGCAATTCCACGCAGCTCAGAGAAAAAACCGAAGAGACGTGGGGGTGGATACGCCTCGAACAAATCGCTCGGGATCTGCGACGCAGCGCACGAGCGCTGGCTCGCAAGCCGGGATTTGCCCTGATCGCGATCCTGATCATCGCGATTGGCATCGGCGCAAATGTCTCGCTCTTCACAGTCGTACGCTCGGTCCTCTTGAAACCGCTGCCCTTCAATGATCCGGCCCGTCTCATAAGCTTATATGAATATTTCCCTGATCCCAAGCTTTCGTACAACGTGGTCGCTGGCGGAGTGTTCACTGAGTGGAGAGAGGACAGCCATAGCTTTTCCGATCTAGCCGTAGTCCTCCCGTGGGTGCAGTACAACCTGTCCGAATCGGGCGGACAGCTTCCAGAAAGAGTGCGAGCGTCCGAAGTCTCGTGGAATTTGTTTCCGACCCTTGGAGTAGAACCGGCTGTCGGCCGAGGGTTTACACGCACAGATGATCAGCCTTCGGCGAATGCGACGGTTGTCTTGAGTTGGGGACTGTGGAAGAGACGTTTTGGAGGCGATCCTGCGATCCTGAATCAAACAATCCGTCTCGATGCGAAACCCTTCACGGTCATTGGTGTGATGCCCGCTTGGTTCGCTTACCCGGAGAATTCTGTCCAATTGTGGACGCCCATTTACCACGAGCAATTTGAACAAAATCCTCACAGGTGGCAACAACCGGACGCTCATTTTTTCGTGGTGATCGGCCGCCTGAAGCCCCGCGTCACCGAAGCGCAAGCAACAGCCGAGCTTTCGGTAATTAGCCGTCGCCTGCGCGAGCAACACTTGGACACTCCGTTCATAAGCGCCGCCGCGTCCAGCCGGCCTCTGCTAGACGATATCGTTGGAGACATCACAACGCCGCTTTACGTTCTCCTTGCCGCGACGGGTTGCCTGTTTCTGATTGCCTGCTTGAATGTAGCCAGCCTTCTGGTGGCGCGTGGGACGGCACGGCGAAGAGAATTTGCCATCCGCGCGGCGCTGGGTGGCAGCCGCTGGCGGCTGCTTGGCGAGCATCTAACCGAGAGCTTTCTGTTGTCGGCTGGCGGCGGTGTCGTTGGTTTTCTAATGGCGCATGCTGTAATTCAGTGGTTCACTGCGACGCGTCAGGACCTAGCACGTGTCGAATCAATACGCATCGACCCCGTAGTTATGGTCTTTGCCGTCACGCTAATTTTTCTTTGCGCGCTGTTCGCGGGGATTATCTCCTCGTTCTCAATCAAGGGCGATCAACTTTTCGGTTCACTCGAGGAATCGTCGTGTTCGCAGAGCGCAGGTCACCGGCGAGTCCGCCTGCGCAAGTGGTTGCTGGCCTTGGAAGTGGGCTTCACGGTTGTCCTGCTCATCGGCGCTGGTCTGTTGTTGAAGAGCTACTCCCGCTTGCGCGCGTCCAATCTAGGCTGCACCACGCAGAACGTGCTCACGATGCGTTTCAGTGTTCCGGATGCAGAGTATGCCCAGCCGGCACAGCGTATGAATTTTTGGGAAGAGCTGCTGCAGCGAGTCCAGTCCTTGCCCGGCGTTCAAGCCACCGCCCTCGGAGATACTGTTCCCGGCCAGGGCTACGGTTGGGATAACTATTTCACGATCGCGGAGCATCGGCCGTTACCGGCGGGCCAGGGCCTGGATGCTATAGTGCGATTTGCGGATCGGGGCTATTTTGCGACTCTTGAGATTCCCCTAAGGCTCGGCCAAACTTTCGATGGAAACCAACAGCTGGGTCGCGCCATGAAAGCAATTGTTAATGAAGCCTTCGTGCGGCGGTTTTTTGCTGACGAGAATCCGATTGGCAAACATCTGATTACGCTTGGCGGGAAGCCCTATGAAATCATCGGCGTTGTGGGCGATACACGTTACGCGATCGCCAAGCCTCCCGAGCCCATCATGTATTTCCCACTGCACTACGCAGATACAAACGGTGCGACGCTTGTCGTTCGTTCGAGCCGCGATGTGACCTCGTTGGCCATGCCCATCCAGCGAATCGTTCAACGGCTTGACCCGAGCTTACCTGTGTCCGATGTGCTGACCGTTGATCAGATCGTCGGGAAATCCACCCTTGATGCCAGTTTTGACGCAACGCTACTGCTTGCTTTCGCGCTCTTATCGCTTGTGCTGGCTGCCGTGGGTCTGTTTGGAGTCCTTTCCTTTATCGTCGCCCAGCGGACGACCGAAATTGGCATCCGCATCGCCCTTGGAGCTCAGCGGAGCGAGGTGCTGCGGCTTACGCTGATGGACGGTTTGCGGCCTGCCGCCGTGGGATTGGTCCTCGGCTTAGCAGGAGGCCTGGCCGCTGCGAAGATGATTAGCGGCTTGCTTTATGGTGTGCAGCCGGTGGACGCAGGTGTCTTTGCCACAGTCGCCGTGATTCTGACGACAGTAGCCGCCGCCGCATGTCTGTTCCCTGCCTGGCGCGCTTCGCGGCTTGATCCAATGCAAGCGCTTCGCAATGAGTGAGCAATTAGGTGACTATGCTTTGCCGAGACCGAAGGAGGTGGTGGAGCTTCGCGTGTTGTGTCAATCCTCAGCGGGAAATGGAGAGAGCGTTCTTCCGTTAAGCTGACGGAGCGAACACATGAAGAACCAAAGGGAACACTACACTCCGGCTCGCGCTTCAGTTACAGACGTGAGGCTTTGAAACTGGAGCCACCTTCGTAGAGGATCGCTTGGCTTACCTTACCGGAAGCGTCCTTGGTGAATTCAATTTCCAATGGCCAGACTTTCATGAAAAACTTTGTTTCTGATTCTGCGAACATCGGAAACGGCTGGACGCCGGGAGTCTTAAGCATGAGTTGGCCGTCTCTAAATGTAATGGCCATCACAAACGTGCCGGCGTCATACTTCCCTACATAACTTTGCAGGATTGCGGCAGGCACATCGATTCCCATGCGTTCCTGAAGGTCGACGAACTCAGCCAGTTTTTCGGTGAAGACGGATGGAGCTTCGACCTGAATTAAATGGCCCGCGTCGGTCAGGATGTCGCGCTGTGAGCCCTGAATTCCAGCTTCGATCGCACCGCTCTGCGCGTGAACATCGGGGATATCGAATTCACCAACTAAAATCGACGTGGGCGCTTGTATCTCCGACAGCCTGTAAAGTGACGGTATGGTATTTTGAATTTCGAGCTGATGAGAATTCGTTAAATTTTGAGGGTTCTGCAGCAGCGTTTCGTAGATTATCTTTCGCGCTTCGTCGTGACCTGCGGCGACGATGTATTGATCCTCCGACCAGTTTTTCGCGGTGGCCTTCAAATCACCCTTAGCGACCGGAGCGTTGTTTTTCTTCGCACGCTCGTCGAAATGGTCGGTTGTGTCCATACCTTGTACAACCGGCCCGACCAGAAATAGTGCTTCCACCATTTCCGGATGCGCCAGCGCGAAATCGATCGCGAGCGCCGCGCCCGCTGAGTTGCCAACAATAATCGCGCGTTGAATATTTAGGTGCATGAGAAGCGCAAACAAATCTTCCGTGGGAGAATACCGCGTCTTCGCCGGATCGGACCGCCCATATCCTCGACGGTCATAGCGCACGGCGTGATATTTCTTGCATAACGCAGGCCATGTACCATCCCATGTGTTGGAGTGCAACAGACCGTCATGCAGCAGAATTACCGTTACACCGGAACCGCATTGTTCGTAATAAATTTTGGAGCCTGAAAGATCAAGATAATCGCCTGCTGCTCGCGGGCCAAGGCTGGAATTTTGGCAAGATGCGGGTCGCGCAAAACCGCTTACCATCAGGAACGAAGTTACGAGTAAACATCCTCGCAATATGGGTCTCATGTTGGCCAGAGCCTAGCACAATTCACGACCGCAGCTTCGATCGGCTAGTTCCTGTTAACCCGCTCTCGCCGGACAAATGAAGTTCCAATACGTCAAATGTACGATTACGCGACTCATCGTCAGTCCGCAAGGTGCGCACGATCAATGATTATCTCCAGGGGGCCACTCTGTCTCGGCATGTCGGCTCACCGACCTCCGCCAGCGTTTGGACTTGCGAGCTCGTCTAAAGTAAGGGATAATCGCCATGTAAGGAATCAATGACTAAGTAAGGATTCTATGATGGAGCATTCCACGGTAACGAGAAAGGGGCAGACGACTATTCCGGGAAAGATTCGCAAGGCTTTGCAAATCAGCCCGGGCGACACGCTGGAGTATGTGGTGGAGGGAGACCATGCGACGATTCGCGTGCATCCGGGTGCGCGGTCACTTAAGGGCGTGCTCGCCAGTAAGAAGGGAAAGGGGATGTCCTTCACCCAAATCCGCGAAGCCGCAGCCTCGGCTGCCCGCAATCGCGAGGACATCCGGTGAGCAAGCGGAGGCTTGTCGATACCAATCTGATCGTTCGCCATTTAGTACAAGACCATGAAAGACATGCCAAGGTCGCTGGAAAACTGTTCGATGCCTGCGACCGCGGCGAGGTAGTGATCGTGGTGTTGCCTGCTGTTCTGGCCGAGTGCGTGTTTGTACTGGATTCTTTTTACGAGCATTCACGTGCAGATATCGCTTGGGCGCTAGGCACACTCATCTCTAGCTCTGGTGTTGAGATCAAAGAGGAGGCAATTCATCTCGACGCCCTGGAGCGCTATCGAAAATCGCAGGTTCATTTCGTGGACTGCCTGATAGCGGCAACCGCTTCGGCCGAAAACACGCCAGTGGCCACCTTCGATCAGGACTTTCGAAAATTCGCCGATGTGCGCGTAGACACCCACCCATAGCTTCTCATCGAGTACCATCCTCAATGTTCGCATGGTCAGCCGCCTGGTCACTGTGCACGAACTGTGTAGGAATCCAACCCTTTCATGCCATTGGGGACAGCCTTGAGCAGGTTCCCCGATTTGTTGGAAACGTTAGTCGTTGGAAATAATGTATGGCCACCTTCTTCCTGTGCGGGCCCGGAAAGCCGCGATTCGTACCGCTTGATCTCGAATGCTTAAGCTTTCAACAATGCTCAGCACCCGCTCAGAGACTGGAGATTCTTTATGAAGTACGCCATTATTGGTTCCGGCGAGATTGCTACCGCACTCGCATACACCTTTGCAGGTAACAATATCGAGGTCGCAGTCGCAAACTCCCGTGGACCCGAGACGCCATACTAGCGTGATTCACAAACGTAAGCAGGCGGGCTACGCCCGCCCTATCAGGCAGCAGTGGCCTAGGCTCAACACCCGACCACTTACGCTAAAAGAGGAATTTGAAAGCGACTTGTGAAATGCGCGGCGGTGCCGCTTTCACGACCCGGCCGAACGTCGCGTCGTTGATGTTTCCATCGACCGAACCACTTCCGTCGAACTGCGCATGATTAAACGTGTTGAACGTTTCGTAGCGAAATTCGAGAGACTTGCTTTCCGTCAATTTGGTGAGTTTGTGAAGCGCCACCGATCAACAGCCTCATGGCCGAACTCATGGAAGACCACATTCGCAACCATATGCCGAGAAACAGCAAATCGTCCGAAGAAGCTGCGGATGATCTGATCGGCATCGTGCGCACCTATCTGAAATAGCGGACGCAACCATCGTTGCTCCCTCAAGCCAGCCATCGGCGGCCCGGCGCTTTCAACTATTGGTGCGAAGTTCGGATTGCGAAAGGTCACGATATCGCTCGCCCTGGCCTTGGCTGCGTATTTAGGATTCCCTCGAGAGCTTAAGTTTTGACTCGCGACTCTGCGGATTGCTCTTCTCGTCCTTGGCGGTGGGCGCATCGTTCCACCGGAGAGGTTCCTGTTGCGCCCTAATTGTGTGCCCTCGTGCGCGCTGGCTTGGCATGCGTGCAGAATCTATACGTCACTCGGATCGGCAGATTGGGAACGTTGCAGCATGCGGCGACTTATCTCTGAAAGTTCCGATTCCAACGTGTCAGTACTTCTTCCCGCCCGTGTCGCGGCACCGATTTCAGTACTTAGCTGGATGACCGTTGCCAAGTCGGCGCTACATTCCAAACAGAACTTCTCCGGCCTCCCTGGGAGTTCGAATAAGTCTCTGATACGACCACATAGCCCGCACAGTTTCGCTACATTCCGCTCTATGTACAGATCATTTAGCATTGCAGCTCCTTTCTTGGCTCTGTCAGCTCCAGCTCAAAAATGCGCAAGCAAAACGCGAATTGGGCGCTTCGATAAAACGACAACTTGATCATGAAACGTAACTCCTATGATTGTTTCCACCGCGATCCTTCCGCCGCGCAGCGTTGCCAAGTCTATGCTTTTTCGGGTCTAGCAATGGCCCCACGATTTGCCGGGAAGCCACGATCGGAAATCTTGTGGGTAGTTCCTCATGATGCGTTGAATGTTTCTCGTCTCTCCTGAACTGCACCAGCACATACAGGAAAAAACCGCACACCACGACCAAACCTGCAAAAACGATGACCGCCATGAAATCTTATCCTTCGGAGCGTTGGTGGGCTTATCGCCGCATTCCGTCGATCACCATAGCGAAACGGTCGTCAAGAAGTCCTGAACAATCCATAAGGAATTCATAAGCGCGGCGGCGTAATTTGATGGAAGAACGGAGATCGATGGATTCCTCGTTTCAGATCGCGCCGCCTGGATCACAGGCAGTTCATTGTCGACGGCGCACAGAATCCAACTGTGGATACAAGCACTGCTGCCAGACGGTCTGGCGTTTTCCTGGTCTCCTCCCCTTCGTTCAATTTGTGGATCTCATGTTCGCTGCGAAAAATCTATTTGCGATCTGTTCGAAAAAATGTAAGAGCTATTTGTTTACGACCCGAGTTCGAGAATTCTATTCAGTGCGGTTCGCCGTGATATCGATGAATACGTCCGCAACAAATGGCAGCGCGAGACGGATTTTGTGATCGAGATTATCCATCGCTCGCATGAGTTTCTCGATATTCAGGTGTGCCGATGGATGAACCTTAGCAGCGACGATGACCTCCTCGGGTCCCGAGTAAATTGCACGAAGCGACAGGATTCGTTCAACTGCTTCGTCCTCCTGGACAATTGCTTGCAACTGCTCGAACAGGGGCGGAGGAACCGACCGTCCCACGAGGAAATCCGCGAACGGACGCGCCAATCCGAATGCCGTGACCGCGAGCAGTAGCCCGATGACTAGCGACGCAAGCGAATCCGGCACGCTCGTTCTGAAAATCTCACTGAGGAAAAGGCCGGTTGCCGCAACAAGAAGACCGATGAGGGCAGCGCTATCCTCGACGAGAACAGCGCGCACGACGGGATCGCTCGAAACAAGGAAGTAACGCCATACGCTCAGCTTATATTCTTTGGCTTGGCGGCGCGCCTGGCGCATGCCCTGCAGCCAGGATGTTCCGTCCGCGGTGAAGGCAACAGCCAGAACGATCCACGCAGTAAGACCGCCAGTCAACGGGTGGCGTGTCTTTAGCTCTGCAATGGCCATCGCGATGGACAGGCAGCCTCCAATTAAAAATGACGCGATCGCCGCCATGAAAGCCCACAGGAATCGCTCGCGTCCATGACCAAGAGGATGCGCGGGATCGGGAGGCTGGCGGCCACGATAGACGCTGACGGCGAGAAAGACTTCGTTCACTGAGTCAGCGGCGGAGTGGGCGGCCTCGGCAAGCATGCCGGTAGAGCCGGAAACCAGTCCACCAATCAACTTCGCAATGCCGATGACGATGTTGGCAAACAGCGCGATGAAGATGGTGCGCGAACTTTCCCCCTCCGCGGCTCTGCGAAGGGCCGTAGCCGAGCGTCGTTGGGGCATGGTTCGTAACATCGGAAAGAGTCAGTTCACCAAAGGCCCTCTAGTTCTCCTGTTGAATGCTGGGTGTGACAAATTGTCCTCCATCCAGGGGAACGTTTTGCTTCACGGCATCGATCTGGATTGTGAACCTGCCGTTCGGCCGTGCCAGCGTCCACCGGTAAGAAAGTTTCACTCCGTCGGCAACACGGAAATCCTCGTAATCAATCTCAGTGGGGTTTCGGCCAAGGGGAGTTTCTGCGAAGCGAATCAATCGTACGAGCAAGCCGCTTTCCCGTTCAAAGTACAGACGCAAGCCCGGTGTGTCGTTCCCTTTTGCCGTAACGAGATAGGTGGCCTTCCCATCGATCACCTCGCCCGAGCCCACTTCAAATTCCTGATACATCAGCGGCAGTCGCAAGGGAAAGTACAACTCCGCATCGATTCGAGCGGCTTGCTGCTCCGCCGAACTCATCCGACGAATTCCATTCGGCGCCGTCAGCCAGCCAGCTTCGCCGTTGAAAGCTGTTACACTGGGCCCCGAAGGCAGATGGGAAATCGAGACGCGTTTGTCGGGAGCCTGCGAATAAATCTCGATTGGATACTTTTTGTCAGCCACTTCAATATTTCCTGTTTGAACCCGGGTCTTGATTTTTTGTAGGGCGGCAGCTCCGCCCACCGCTGCAAGATATTTGTCGAGAATTGCCTGTGCAGATGGCAATGCAGTCGCAGTTGCCGCTTCCTCTTCAGGCGCATGCAGGGCCGGGGTGTTTTCTGCGGACAGAGTAGGCGTCCCCACCGGATGGACCGATCCACGATGGCAGGTGTAGCAGGTCACTTCACGTTCGTTCTTAAAGCTATTTGCGTCGATCTGCATCATCATAGTTATCATCTTCCGTGCCGTGAGCTTGGGCTTTTTGTCGTCCTTGTCCATGGCATGCTGCACGTGGCAAAACTCGCATTCAACGCCGAGCGACGCGGAAATGAATTGCATCGAGGGGATCAATTGATCTGCGGGAATTCCTTTGAGCACCTGGATGTTCTTGAATTTCTGCTCTGCGGTCTGGGCCTCTTCGGTCTTACCTTTCGCTGCTTCGGTTTGGGCCCGAAGTCGCTCTGCAGCAAACATAAGAACGCCAGTTAGCGAAATTGCGCCTAAGCATAGGAGCAGCCGAGCATGGGTCCTCATGATTTCTCCTTATTTCTTAAACGTTGCCGATTATACAAACAGATGAGGTTTCCGGCGCTCAATTCGCCGCACCTAAACGGACATCGAGAAATGTCCGAGACCAACGCCGACAGCGATGGGAACAAAGACGGCAAGAATCGGACGCCTACAGCTAAGCTACCGAGGCTGAAAATAATTGACTGATCTGGAACGACTGGCTAGTATCGCCCCAGCATCATGGGCGTGTCCCGATACCCCGGGCTCTTCCGTTGGACCAATATTGTCCCCAAGATCGCACTTACTTTTACGATCTGCGCTTCTATTTGTGCAAGTAGCGTGCCACAAACGGGTTCGACGACTGGCGTCTCACTGCCCACAGCAGTTCGACTGAAAAACTCCGGGTGGTGGCCGACGAAAGGCGAACCGGCGAAAGAGCAGTATGTTGGCGATAAAACATGCGCCAAATGCCACATTTCCATAGCAGCAACCTACCTCACGACCGGCATGGCCCATGCTGCGGCGCCCGCCGGGGTCTCTGGGGGCCTCCGTCAACATGATCATCTACGCTTTCAGTTGGGTCCATTCAGCTATCAGATTTTGACCAACAGCTCGGGGAGCCTGCTATCGGTTTCTGATGGCGCCTCGGCCCTCTCGCAGACGCTAACCTGGGCTTTCGGGAAGGGAGCCATAGGCCAGACCTACGTGTATGAGGAGAATGGCAGCTTCTACGAAGCGCACCTTAGTTTCTTCACTTCATTGCAGGCACTCGACATCACTCCAGGGCAGAACAGTTCCATTCCAACGACCCTCCAGAATGCGGTGGGACGGCAGATGGATGCAGATGAAGCGCGGCGCTGTTTCGGATGCCACACGACGGCTTCCACCGTGAACAATCGTTTTGATCCCCGCAGTGCAATGCCCGGCGTAACTTGCGAAGCTTGCCATGGACCGGGCGCCAAGCATGCAATCGGAATGAATTTGGCCACGGAAGAAACAACCGTCAAACAAATCCTCGATCCTGGACAGCTCGATCCGGTCGAGTCTGTCGATTTTTGCGGGGCCTGCCATCGCACTTGGCAAGATGTGGTTGATAGCAGGGGCGTAGCACTCGGAGTCTTGAACATCCGCTTTGCACCATACCGCCTTGAGAGCAGCCGATGCTGGATGAAGGGAGATGCACGAATTACCTGCATCGCCTGCCACGACCCGCACAAGCCACTCGCGACCGATCCGGTGCTGTATGATCCTGTTTGTCTTCGTTGCCACATTTTGTGGGATGCCGAGCAGACGCCCGATCATCCGGGAGCTGCGTGCCCTGTTGCTCAGGCGAAATGCGTGACTTGCCATATGCCAAAATATGAGCCGCCCGGATTCCACGCAACCTTCACGGATCATTGGATTCGCGTGGTCGGGCCGGGTGTGTCCTATCCAAATTGACTTGAGTCTGGTACTCCTTCCGGCGCGCGGCGAATCCGCTTTGACACGCCGCGAAACCCTCCTGCAATCAGGCATCGGTTGGATTTCATCGGTGGCTATATTGGCACCGAAAGCAGGGCAACACCGTAGAGCTCGGCCTATCGTGGGGTAGGTGCTAAGGGTCCTAGATTCATCGTTGATTGCAGGCTTGGGACCATTCTTGCGTCTTTTTTCTGTCCCAAAATTCGTAGGTGCGCAAAAGTCGCGTTTAGAATGTGAAAATGCAGCCACAGCATAAGTACGCCAGAGTCGAGCGCGAACGGCGCTTCCTTCTCGAGCGATTTCCAAGTGATGTAAATGTGGTAGGAATTCGTCGCGCCACCGATCGCTACATCGAGGGCACGACTTTGCGCTTACGGGAACAGAGTGAAAAGGGTGGCCCGACCATATTCAAGCTCACCCAGAAGGTTCCAGCGCGGGGAAGCCGAGCGCCGGAGGGCTTCATCACGAGCATGTACCTCACCAAAGAGGAGTTTTGCGTGCTTGCACAACTTCCGGCGACGACACTCGGCAAGACGCGTCACAGCGCGCCCCCTTTCGGCATTGACGTGTTCGAAGGCACGCTGGAAGGGCTAATCCTAAGTGAAGCAGAGTTCGATTCGGCGACCGCGGCTGATGCCCTGACGCTTCCTTCCTTCATTGGTTCAGAAGTGTCCGGCGACGATCGATTCACGGGAGGTCGGCTTGTGCGTGCGTCACGACAGGACATCCAGACTAGGCTGTTGGACTATGGGATCAGACTCAGTTCACCGTGAACTTGCAACATTCTGGGAGACGGTACATCCAAACGAGCGGAAACAAGAAGTCATTCAGATTCGATTCATCAAGAGGCCGGGAAGATGAAAACGAACATCGTCACACTCGTTCTCGCTTTACTGGCGATTATCGTCTTGGGAGTCTACTACGGCAGCCAGCCGTGGACTCCCATGCGAGTAGCCGGCGTGGTGATTGGGCTGCCATCGCTAGCGCTTCTGGTGTTGGCACGAATCGAACTAGGCGGCTCCTTCTCCGTCCGCCCGAAGGCTCAGATGCTCGTCACTCACGGCCTCTATTCTCGAATTCGCAACCCCATCTACGTCTTCGGAGGCCTGGCGGTTGCGGGGTTCTTTCTTTATATCAACCAGCCGTTCGCGCTTTCGCTCTTCGTCGTTCTCATTCCATTGCAGATCTATCGAGCACGCCAGGAAGAAAAAGTCCTGGAGACAAGATTCGGTGACGAATACCGGCAATATAAATCCCGCACGTGGTTCTGAAAAATCCAGGCCTTTCGGCACTCCAGCGACCCGCCATCTTTCACTTATCAAGACGCGCCGAATCTCTCCTACGTTTCGTTGGAGCGCCTGCGCTGTCCGAACCTATCCCCGAAGCTCCGGAGGGTCTAGCGAGCCGCGCGGACAATTAGAAACTACGCGACCGCGACAATGTCTGGATGGCAGAGGCTCTTCCCGGAGTGGGCGTGCTGATGTTCGACGCGAAACAGTTCGGGGAATCGGATGCCGATCTACTTTATTCCGGAGCTCTTCGGGGTCTCGGGCAGCGACGGTTCATCGCGGGCGAAAGTTCTCCTTGAACGGCTCTGCCATTTTCTCGATCATTCTCTGCTGCACCGCATTTCATCGCGACAGGGAAACGCGTATGGCCCGGCGTGGGCGACGATAGGGATAGTCTCACCTAACCTGAATTGCGTGAGGCAACCTCAGCCGTCGGGATGGAACGGCATCCCGGGATGCCCCACGCTTGCTGGTTCTGGCGTTCTGCGTCAAGATTCACGACAATCGGGTCTTGCCCGTTTCGAACCACCACTGCTTCGCAAATCTCGTTCGGACTGGCATTGATCTCCTGATGCGGCACGTAAGGCGGCACATAGATGAAATCTCCTGTCTGAGCTTCACCGCTTAGTTCCAAATGATCTCCCCATCGCATGCGTACCCGGCCCGTCACAATATAGAGCACGGTCTCTAACTCCCCGTGATGGTGCGGTCCGGTTTTGGCATCAGGTCGCACAACCATCCTGCCGGCCCATAGTTTGTTTGCGCCTGTACGTGCATGCGTAACGGCAGCCGCCCGCGTCATGCCAGACGTCTGTGGCGTGTTCGTCTCGAGTTCGCCAGCATGCACGATCTTGACTCCGTGTTCCTTCCAATCCATGCCCATCACCTTTTGTCTATCCCGACCGGGCCTACTTTTCGATGACGCCACAGGCGATGCGAGCCCCAGAGTTCCCTGTTGGATCCGTCTTATAATCGTCTGGATCTGCGTGAATCACCAGCGAAGTGCCGCCTTCGTGGAAAATGGAGTTTGGCCCGTCGCCCAATGTAGCGTTTGGATCCAAAAGGAACGCCTTGCCGACCCCGTCTGCGTTCACTTTGAGCATGAGCAAGTCTCCAGCGTGTGGCCCTTCTGGATTATCTTTCCCGTGTTTCTTGGAAGAGGGATTGAGATGCGGACCGGAACTTGTGAAAGCCGGACCTTCACATTTGCCGACGTTGTGGATGTGGATGCCGTGCATGCCGGGCGGCAATTGCGACACCCTTACTTCAATGCGAACACCGCTGCCAGAGGGGCGTATCTGAGCGGTACCGATTTTCTGTCCCTGTGCGTTGACGATATCCGCGTGGGCGGACTGCCCAAACCCTGTGGTGGCCCACAGAAGAGCTGCCATGAGAGCCCAACTGCGCATTGGCATAGGACCTCGCTTTTCACTTACAAATGTGGCTCAACTATACATCCACCCAGCCTAACCGCAACGATGCAGACCGAATCCTCAACACTCAGACGGGAAGTTCGGCCGATGACGGATAGCCGTGCAGGCTGCGGCCCAAATCACGATCGTACTTCAAGGTGCTTTTGTACAGTTCATACCGGCCATCGTCGAATTGTTGGCCGTGATCGCGCAGCTGCTGCATGCGGTCGGCGGATAGCGGCTGGAAATCACGCAGGATTGCCAGATTCTGGTCGAGAACTTCCATGGAATCCATGCCGCTGATGGTGGTGGCCACAGGAAGGCTCATGGCGTAGGAGAGGGAGTCGGAAGGCGTGAAGGCGCCTTTGGAGATGAGTTCGCCGGAACCTCCCATGCTTTTCATTCCCAGGACTGCGATTCCGCGCTCGCTCGCGACGGGAAGGACGTTGCTCTCAAAGCTGCGGAAGTTTGGGTCCAGCGGATTGAGCGGCATCTGCATGGTATCGAAAGCATAGCCACGGTTAATCATCTCCAGATGAATCGCCGGGAACTTGTGCCCGTCGAAGCCCACGAAGCGCACCTTGCCCTGCTGTTTCGCCTTGGTGAGCGCTTCGAGAACTCCATCGGGCGCGTAAATCAGTTCGGGGTCGTCGTGGTAGATCACCTCGTGAATTTGCCAGACGTCGAGATGGTCGGTCTGCAGCCGCACCAGAGATTCCTCCAGCATGCGCATTGCGACATCCTGTTTGCGGCCATGCGTGCAGACACTGCTCATAACGATGACACTGTCCCGTTTTCCTTTGAGAGCGATGCCCAGCCGCTCTTCGCTGAGCCCATTGAGATATTCCCAGGCGTTGTCGAAGATGTTGATGCCGTGGTCCGTGGCTTTGGCAACCATGTTGTTGATTTCAGTCTGATCTCCAACGGTGGCAAGATGGAAGCCGCCCATGCCCAGGACTGAACATTGCAGGCCGGTCTTGCCCAGAGGACGCTTGGGCGCCTGAATATTGCCGAGAGCAGATTCCTCTTTGGTGGGGACTGCTGTGGGGATCTTGTCACTGGGAATCACGGCGGAGACTCCCGCGAGCGCGGCGCCTTTCAGGAAGCCTCTGCGGCTTACATCCGGTATGGCTTTGGAATTTTCCTGCATGAGTGCACCTCGCCCTAAACCTGAGGCCACGCGTGGCCCGTGACGTCGACTTCTTTGATCATGTCTTTGACCTCGACCTGCGCCGTGTCGAGCGGGTAGTCATGGACGAGCCGGGCTTCGGGGTTGTCGAATTTCAATGAAGATTTATACAGCTCGAAACGTCCGTCTTTGGCATAGGGGCGGCAACGGTCGCGCAGCGCCTGCATTTCGGCCGCGGTCATGGGCACGAAGTTTTGTGCGATTGCAAGATTCTGCTCGATGATATGCAACTCTTCGGCCCCGGAGATGGTGCAGGCCACGGGAAGGCTCATGGCGTAACGCAGTGCTTCGCTGGCGCTAAGCACTCCCCTTTGCACGGGATCGCCATGCCCGCTGATCGGCTTCATACCCAAGGGCGCGATGCCGCGCTGGTTGAGAACGGGCAGGACTTTCTGCTCAAAGCTCATAAAGTAAGTGGCATCGAAAGGGTTCAGCGGCATCTGCACGGAATCGAAGGGGAATCCGGTGCCGAGCATGGCGAGATGCACGTCCGGGTCCTTATGGCCGGTGAAGCCGACGAAGCGAACTTTGCCCTGCTGCTTGGCTTTCAGCAGGGCTTCGGCCGCGCCGTTGGGACGAATGAAGAGCGCGGGATCGTTCTGAAAAACAACGCCGTGAATCTGCCAGAGGTCGAGGTGGTCGGTCTGCAGCCGGCGCAGCGATTGTTCGAGCATCTGGGTGGCCAGCGAAGCGTCGCGACCGTGGGTGCAGACTTTGGTCATCAAGAAAACTTTGTCGCGGCGACCTTTGAGGCCCAAGCCGAGCCAGGACTCGGTCTTGCCGCGATAGTATTCCCAGGAATTGTCGTAAAAGGTGATGCCCCCATCGACGGCACGGTGCACGATTTCGATGGCAGTTTTCTCGTCCTTGGCGCCGCCGAGATGGTGGCCGCCCAGACCGAGTGCGGAGATTTGAACTCCTGTTTTACCGAAATTTCGCAGAGGGATGGACATGCGCCTCCTTCGCGGCACCCGTCACGACAATGGCTGCTCCCGGCTAAAGAGAATGCATTTGCGTGGCCACGCGAAAACAGAGATCCCAAGAATGGCGCAATGCATTGGCAATGAACATCATCCGAGAAATGTTCGGCCGCCGGTCGGTTGCGTGCCGATGCGTACGCTGGCCAAATCTTGGACGGTGTCCAACGGATGACAGGCCGTTCACCTCATCCAGGCCCGGGATATGATCCAAGCTAAGTGAATGAACCCCGTTCATCCGGAAGTTCAGCGTCGTTTGACGAAAAGCGAAGCTAGACTTTCGTGTAGCTATATCGCCCTTCGCATTGCAGAAGGGCGATCGCGGCTACCATCGATGCAACAACCAGGACGTCGGGCACACTATGCGCCAGCATGTCTTGCACGATTGTTTCTGGATCCTCGGAGAGGTTGTAATGCTTGATCAGTTGGCGTACCTGCTCCTCTAAAGCGGTATGGCAACTCAAAAAGCGTACCCCGCGACGTTGCAGCCCCTGCACGCTGGTATCTTGCAACGGCGAGTCCTCGGCGTTGGGGTCCGTGGCCGCGGTAATTCGCGTGGCGTCAGTTGTGAGCTTGCTGAAATAATACGGATTTCTCACGGCAGGCTGGCCGGTGCGCGGATCATTGATCTCCAGCCAGGCGCCGATCTTGTATTTCTCCCAAATATAGTCAGCGTAGTTGAGGAGGTTGGCTGGTCCATGCATGGCGCAGACTAGCTTGCTTTGATCCACCGGCACACCAAATCCGTAGTGAAGACCATTCAAGGAGTTCTTTACCTTTGCGAGGGCTGCTCCATTTTCAACTTGCGTGATGTCGAAGAGCTGTTTCACTGTTGCCTTTTCGTGCAGCAGTTGTTGAAAGGAAGAAAGTTTCCATTCCGATGTGCTCCACACAAGCTGTGCGTCTGCAGGCTCGTTCGGCCTTGAAAATATTCCAAAAGCTGCGATTCCGGCAAAGACTCTTGATGCAAAACTGCGGCGGGTTAAGTCATTCATACGTTCTTCTTTTCACTGTCTATGGCTACTTCAAAGCTGGATCAATCAACGTCAGATCAGTTGCCGGATCAAACCGTTTTTGCATCGTTACTGGATCGACCGTCACCATCACTTCCAGCGTCGGGGATACATACGCAGCAAGAACATGGCCAGCGCGCGTTGTTCCGTCCGGACTCCCCACCACCATGTGCGTATGGACTACGGGCTTTCCTTGATACAGCGCGATATCGCCGCTCATCCCAATCACTTCGTGCTGACCGTTGATGGAAATCTTCTTATACATCTTGCGCTGGGGATCGAACCACCCCAACGTTGCTCCATGCAGCGCTCCAATAGCGGTGAAATGTGCACTGGTAACGTGATACTGCTCCGCAAATTCCAGCAGTCCAGAAAAAGCCTCGTCTCCCTGGTAGAAGATGACCGCATATCGTTTCGTCGGTTCTCCAGGGTTCAGCAACTGAACCTGCATCTTGGGCGCTTTGCCTCTGGGAACGGCTTCCGACGGGGCCACATATTCGCTTCCCTTCTCCTGCGAATACCCCGTTAAACCGGCGATCCCAAGCAATACCAATGCGCAACCCAGTCGTTTTATTTTGATCATAGCGATGCTCTCCCATGTTCGAGAGTCTTTACAATTGGCCTTGCTCGCTCAGCGTCGCCGCTAAACGCCTGTTGAATCCGGCTTCAAGCAACCGCAGCGCGATCGGCCGACGCACGTAGCCGATTCCGACAAATCCCAGCCGATCGTTTTCCCGTGTGATTGGTTGCATGACGAATCGTCCTTAGGCTGAGTCGCTATTTTCGATTTCAACTTTCATATTGGTCCAAGCACGCGTTGTGCCGTTTTCGCGAGGACATGCAAAATGTTGGCAGCAAGGAGAATGCGACGCTGAGCAGATGGACTGAACGCTTGGCTGGCGATAATCATCTGTCAAATCGCTTGGACAGTGTCGGTCGGGTGGACTGGCGTGTGCTGAGAGTGTGGGACTGCACATACAGAGAACAAAGGTTGGCCACTACGTGGGAGCTGCTGGGGATGTTAGGCGTGCGCCGCAAGCGTGGCGGGCAGGGTGAATTGAAAAGTTGCACCCCGTCCGGAGCCGTCGGTGGCCCACAAACGGCCGCCATGCGACTCAATGATCGACCGACTGATGGGTAGTCCCATACCAGTCCCCTTGTCCTTAGTTGTAAAAAATGCCCTGAAGATCTGCTCTGCCTGCTCCGGAGGCAATCCCACACCGGTATCGCTGACCGAGATTAACAGTTGACCATCGTCGGCTTCCGACTTGATGGTAAGCTCACCTCCGCCAGTCGTTTCCTTCATGGCATCGATGCCGTTGAGCATGAGGTTCATCAAAACCTGCTGCAATTGGACACGGTCAGCCATGACCTTGGGAAGATCCTCGGCAAGCTCGGTGCACATTGAGATCGAGTAGCGGTTCGCCTCGCCGCGCAGCAGGACAATCATTTCGCGAATGAGTTCATTTACATCAACCAATTCCCGGTGCGGCGCTTCCTTTTTGAACAGCAAGCTAATGCGGCTAATAATGTCGGTCGCGCGGGTTACGTCTTTAACGATTCTCGATGCGGCTTCGCATGCCTCCGGCACATCGGGGTCATCGCGCCTAAGCCATCGCAAGCAGGTTTTGGCGTCGGTTACTGCCGCGGAAATCGGCTGCTTGATCTCGTGTGCCAGCGATGCCGTCAACTCGCCCATGGTGGCTACGCGGCTTAAGTGCGCAAGATCCGCTTGTAACTGGCGCAGTCTCTCGCGCTCTTCATCCGCCCGCTTGCGTTCAGTCACGTCTATCGATGTACCGACGTACTCCAGGAGATCGCCGGATATGTTACGAACGGGGTGACCCGTCGAGCGAACGTATTTAATCGCTCCGCCTGGAAGAACGATCCGGAAATCCACGTCAAAGTGGGAGCCTTCATCCGGCCTTTCAAGAAACACTTCCCTGCGTACCCTGTCTCGATCCTCTGGATGAATGCGCTGGTAAAACGCTTCGTCTGATGGTATCCGCCCTTCCGGATCAAAGCCAAATAGGCGGTAATTCTCCTGTGACCAGTACACACTCTGTCTCGTGGCCACGTTCCACGCCCAACTGCCGGTACGGGTCAATCTCTGTGCCTCAGCTAAGTAACCCTCGCTCCGCCGCAACGCTTCTTCGGCCCGCTTGCGGTCTTCGATATCAAAGGCGGATGCATACCATTTGACCAGTCTCCCGGTTTCGTC
This sequence comes from uncultured Acidobacteriota bacterium, assembly GCA_963795005.1. GTDB lineage: Bacteria > Acidobacteriota > Terriglobia > Acidiferrales > UBA7541 > Palsa-295. The sequence goes on from CAWCGE010000010.1 coordinate 231,502, forward strand.
ATAAAGAGGCACAGCACGAAACAGATGCCAGCGATACACTCCGTCGAACCGGCGTACGCGTGCTTCGGCCTCGCTCGGTTTACCGGACACCAGCATGGATTTCCAGTGATCGGTAAACCCCGGAAGATCTTCGGGATGAATTACAGGCTGCCAGTCCGAACCGTCCATATCGGCCTTGGAACGCTGGGACATTCTCATCACGTCAGCACGTTCCAGTGCCGTCTCCAAAGAAAACCCGAAATAATCCAGCCAACCTTTATTCACGTAATCCAGGTAACCATCAGGACGGCAACTGTTTAGCATGGCGGGAGTCGTGTCCACCACAAGCCGAAGACGCTTTTCCGCAAGAGCTTCGCTTCGCCGGAGTTCCTCTTCCGCGCGCTTACGGTCGCTGACGTCCATTACCGCTCCGACAAACTCAACGCCGCCCGATTCATCGCTTAAGGCATGAGCCATAACATGGACATATTTGACGCAACTATCCGGCATCGCTAGGCGATATTCATGCTCAAAATCCTTCCCATCCTGCGACGCACGCTCAATCGTCTGTTTCACCAAGGCCGCGTCGTCCGGATGGACCCGTTGCAGGACAAGTTCGATGGTCGGTTTCGTTGCTCGATCGTATTGGAAGATTCGAAGGGTTTCCTCTGACCAGAGGATCTCGCCGGTGGAGGGCCTCCAGCCGAAGCTCCCCGTATGACTGAGCCTTTGAGCTTCCGCCAAGTACGCCTCGCTCTGGCGGAGTGATTCCTCGGCCCGCTTACCCTCGGCCCTTTCTGAGGCTTCACGCAGCGCGCGCTGAACGGCCGGCACAAGCCTCGATAAACGCGTCTTCAGAATGTAATCCGTTGCGCCAATTTTGAGCGCTTCAATCGCCACCTCTTCGCCGAGCGTTCCGGAAACGAAGATGAACGGCACGTCCGGGCAGGCTTTCATCGCGAACTTCAATGCGGAGATGCCGTCAAACGAGGGAAGGCTATAATCCGCCAGAATCAAATCGATTCTGCCTTGCTGCAGGGACACCAGCAGCGCAGACTCAGTATCGACCCGCGTCACTTCGCAGGCGATGCCTTCTGCCTCGAGCAGATCGTGAATCAGCTCCGCGTCTTTAGGATCATCTTCGATCGATAGAATCCGCAATGGGTGCGGCATGATCTGTTCCTGACGATGCTTATTTCCTTACGCTTCCCGGTGGGGGCTCGTTAATCACTGCCCAGAAAACGCCCAGTTCCTTGATGGCATTCACAAACTCATGAAAGTCGACTGGCTTTACTACATACGCGTTCACGCCCAGTTTGTAGCTTGCCACCATGTCTTTTTCCTCTTTCGACGAGGTGAGCACAACTACGGGAATCACTCTCAGCTCTCCATCAGACTTAACTTGCTTCAACACTTCCAGACCATCGACTTTGGGTAGTTTCAGATCCAGCAGCATGACGGCAGGATTGTCCCTGGAGCGCGTGCTGTACTCGCCCCGGCAATAGAGGTAATCGAGAGCTTGTTGGCCATCGCGAGTGACAACGACCTCGTTGGCGAGGTTGTAATCCTCCAACTCCGCTCGGATATCCTCGAGTGGCGTTGGGAAAATCGTTTGCAGCAACTCCTGTGAATACCTTCCGATCGCTTCTTTGTCGGTCCATCCGTACAACTCCTCAGCCCCTCGATTCCAGTACGAAATGATGTCATTCATATTACGAACGAAAATGGTGTCATGCGTGAGATTGAGCAGGCTGGCCTGCTCACTTCGTTTCACCACTTCCCTCTGGAGTTCGTCGCGGGATTGCAGAAGTTGTTGCTCGACGCGGCGCCGGACCGCGCTGAACCAGGTGAGAAGTAAAGCAAACAGTATGAAGACGGCATAGTAGGGGAGCTCAGAACTTCTAACGTAGAAGCTGTAACGGGGCTCAGTAAAGTAGTAGTCGAAGGCTAAACTTGAAAGTACAACCGCAAGAATCGCAGGCCCGATTCCTGCGTACCAGACGGTTATGGCAATAGCAAACAGGAAAAGCGGCACTTCGATGTTGCGGAAACCATAGCGTTGCGTCAGAAGCGCCAGGCTCAGGGCAATAGCGAAGGAAGCGGCTGCAAGACCGTAGCGAAGCACGGGCGAGCGGGCAAATCGCAATTGGAGGTTCGGCCGGGCCATGGCTCGCCTCGCTTGGATCGCCTTGAGAGCTGGGTTCCGCAACAGGCTTCCGAAGAGAAACATCATACAGCGAACCTTTGGGCCGATGAACGTCCGAGTGTTGGCTATCCGCTGGGCTCTCTATCCGCCACACTCTACGCCCTTACTCCCTCCGACGGCTATGTTTGCGACGAAGCAGGTCATCGCACCGGCACTGAATACGCTGGTCGGAGCTTCCTCCGAGGTGTTAGAAGCTTAAAGGATGGCGACTGAAAACCGGTCGCCATTCATTCAACCATCCAGTAGCCTGAGTTTCTGCGTTCGCATTACGGAGGAATGAATTATGAAAGCGATCGTTGTCCACCAATATGGCGGTCCTGAAGTGTTGAAGTTCGAGCAGTACCCTGATCCGGTGGCCGGGCCAGGCGAAGTGCTCGTGCGGGTCGCTGCCAGCAGCGTCAATCCGATCGACTACAAGCGGCGCGCAGGCAAAACACAAGATTTCTATCCCATCAAATTTCCAGGACTGATGGGAGTCGATGTCGCGGGGACGGTCCTCACCCTCGGACCCGGAGTTGAGGGCTTTCGTGTCGGAGAGCAGGTGTTTGCAATCGCGGCCGACGCGTACGCCGAGCTTTGTGTCGTGAAAGCAGCGAATCTTGCAAGGGTTCCAAAGGGACTCGATATGGTCGAGGCGGCTGCTCTTCCGCTCGTCACGACGACTGGGAACATATTGATCTCCGAAGGTACTGCGATCAAGGCTGGCCAAGCGGTGCTCGTCTCGGGAGCTGCAGGAGGCGTGGGGCGTTCGGCAGTCTTCACCGCGAAACAGCGCGGAGCGGTCGTGATTGCAGGTGTTCTGAAGAGGCATATGAACGAAGCGGCAGATATCGGTGCGGATCGGATAATCGCAACCGACGATGAAAGCGCCATGGACAATCTCTCGCCCCTGGATGCGGTTGCCGATGCAGTCGGCGGCAAAACCGCTGAAACGCTAATCTCGAAGGTGAAGCGGGGTGGCGTGTTTGCATCGGTGCTCGGAGCCCCTCAGAATGCCGAGAAGTACCCATCGGTGAAAGTTGTGCCGGTGTTCGCAACGCCGAATGTGAAGATCCTCCAGTACATGGCCGAAGCAGTCAGAGACGGCAAACTGCGCATTCCCATAAGCCAGAGGTTTCCACTCAGCGACGCGGGCAAGGCTCATTCCGCGGCTGAAAAAGGCGCTGGCGGAAAGATCTTGCTGGTGGTTTGAACTCGTTGCCGGACAGATGCTCGTTGAGTTCAACCCCGGAGAAGCGGTCACGTCGACGATTCGACCTGTGGTCTATCAGCGTTTGGGTGTAACCTTCGCCGCAAAAGTTTGCATTCGAATGCTTCCGTTATGAATAAAAAAGGTGTCGCTGGCCAACTCGTAGAAATTGTCTGCTGTTTCGGAGCTCCAAACGACATATGCGTAATCGCCTTCAATTAACCGCTGCTTTCTGGTGAAGGACGTGCCCGGCTTAGCAAACTCGGCGAAGAATCTTTCAAATACAGGTTTAATTGCGTCCGGTCCACGCAGTGCTCCTTCGGGGCCAAGAAACACAGCGTCAGCTGAATAGTCTGCCATTACCCCATTAATATCACGATTGGCGAAGCACTTCAGATGGTGATCGAGCACCTCGGCTGTTGATTTCATGGTGGACTCCTAATCAGCGATAACAAACTCTCGCCGGCCGTATGTGTTTTAGGCGCTTTGCCGTAGCGGAATGACAGATGAAAGGGCCTCGACGACCTCATCTGCGGTCAGAATGGCGCTAGCATAGTTCGGAAGATTGGTGACAAGAGCGGCGTGCATGTGCTGGTCCGAGTAATCTGCGGTCGCATCTTTTACCAGCGTGACGTCGTAGCCAAGCTCGGCGGCAAAGCGAACCGTTGATTCCACGCATGTGTGTGCGATGAGCCCGATTACGATGAGCGTGTGGATACCGTGCTTTTTGAGAAGCAAATCCAGATCCGTGTTGGCAAAGCCGCTGGAACACCAATGCTCCTGAGCCACAATATCGCCCGGCTCAGGTTTGAACTCGCTGCGGATCTCGCCTCCCCACGTGCCCTCTTCGAAGACCTTACTATTCCATGCGGCCTTCTGGATTGGTGCAATGTACTTCCAGGTCTCGTAGTCGCCCGGACGGTAGCGGTGGTGCATTGCATAGAAGATGCGAATGCCCGCCTTCCGTGCAGCAGCCACAACCTGCGACATGTGAGGGACACAATTATTGGCCTCTGCAACATTCTTGATGCGAGGCCATAATTTGCCGCCCTCGGAAATAAAATCGTTGTATGGATCGACGACGAGAAGTGCAGCGATCTCTTTGTCAAGCTCCAGATTTGCCATATTCTTTCCTCCTGCGTCCGTAAGCCAAGCTTTCAATGGCTCGATACTGCTCATACGCATCGTTCAACCTGGCTGGGATGAGAGCCTGGTCATCGTGATGTGGCAGATGCCGCCTGCATGCATCTTCACGAGCACTTGATTGGTTCCGGGCTGAGGCTGCGGAACTTCTTTGACCTGTCACGCACTGTTCACAGCGGGAACGACCGCAGCTTGCATAACACTTCCTCCTAGCAATTCGATGCCAGCGGCGCTTGGGTCGCTGCATGATTGTGGACGCCCGTCAATCGGACACCCAATCTGAAATTGCTGTAGTCGGCGACTCGGGAGTTGGAACTACGCGGCGATATTCCAGTGAGTCACATGGGATCGCGGTCCACAACTCCCTTGCTGCGCAATCCGACGGGTGTTGCGCCATTGCTCACAGCACGCGGGAGCGAATGTCGATTTCGGAGACGAGGGTGCGGTGGACGGGGCATTTCTCGGCAATCTCAAGCAGCTTCGAGCGTTGCTCTTGGGTTAGCCGCCCCGCGAATTCCAGGTCGCTCTCGATGTGGTCAAGCGTCCCTTCTCTGGTTTCGCAATCGGCGCAGTCGGCTGCGTGAATCTTACGGTGGCGCAGCCTAACGGTGACTGCTTCGAGCGGCCAGCTCTTGCGTCGCGCATACAGCGCAACCGTCATCGAAGTTCAAGCGCCCAAGGCAGCAAGGAGTAAGTCGTAGGGAGTTGGGCCCGTGTCGGCTCCGCCGGCAGCCACGGGCTCGTCTGCCGTCAAAGGATGTCGGCCCGCGAGAATCTCCTGAGCAAATCCTGCCGCGCTCCCGCGGACAACCACTTCATTTATGTCAGCCATCGTCAGCACTCCTGTGGGGAAAGGATCTTTACCAATGATTCTTTACGACGGTGAGAATGTAACTCTATCGGCCAATACTCGGCTCCCTTCATTTCTGGCAGACCGACAATCAGGTACTTGCCGAGCTCATTGCGCGGGATCGAGAGTTGAATCGATTGAATTTGTCACGCATAGGTCGAACTTCCGGCAGAGGACGATTTATATGGGTTCTCCCGGAGGTTCGCAGAGTCTCGCTCATTTAGCAAAGCTCATTGAAACGTGAAAGTAATGGGGAGCCGCTAGCGGGTGTGGAAATTCGTCTTGTTGCAGCGTCTGCCGCACACAGGTAAATATGTTGGTTTCGTGATCTATGTAGAGCCGCAAAACACGACCATCTTTTCCGATTGCCACAACGAATGAGAACGGCGATGTGTCGGGATGATCAGTCGAAGCTAGACTGGACATCAGTTACGCCTCCCAACCGCGCTTACCGAAGTAGACCCAACCTCACGACAGTGCGAGCCAGGGGTTATGACGGGCCGTAATTAGATTAATGCCTGCCAATTTCTCGGTAACCGGTTCGACGGTCCTCACCGCAGCCGCAAGGGCGTTTTGTTGCACTACTTCTTCGGGCGCGATTCGGGCGGCACCAAGCCTGCCACACGGTAATAAACCGTGAGCTGGCCGTAGATCTCTCCTGAATGTTCGACGAAGCCATAGGCGAAATCGCTGATTCGTGTCTGTTCATTTTCGAACGGATCCACCACCAGGTCGGACATGCCCTTGTCGCCTTTGGCTTTGATCGCCGCGGCCCCGTCGGCAAATGATTTCTTCACGAATGCGACCACGTCAGATTTAGTTTTGAACTGGTCGCGTTGGGGATCGGCCATCTCAGGCATCTTTCGATCCTGCAGTGCGTTAATGAAAAATTCGTTCGCGTGAGCAGCGTGGATCAGCCGCTGGGCAAAGGTCCCCACCGCGGGAGTCGGCTTGAAATCGTACTTGTCATCAGGGAAATCTTCCGCCATCGCGATCAGTTTGCGTCCGATGTCACTCCACTGTTCGAGCACAGCTTGCGACGCGCTCGGGGCCGGCTTTGGCGCCGAGCCCTGTTTGGCCATGTCCTGCGCGTGCGCCGGTGTAACCGAAACACTGGCGGCCAAGATCACTAGAGCAAGTGAACTTATGCTATTCCTCTTTATCGGCTTCATCGGCATGTCCTCCTCTCACTGTCAGCGGCGCATGTTACAAGAGTTTGGCCAGCGCGAAAACCATTGTTTCGGTGTGGCGCGTCATCGGAGGACGCTAACCGCTGGCGCAATTGGCGCCGCTCCGCATCTGGCAACCACACACCCACGACGTCGCAGTGCATAACTTGCCTAATGCTCGTCGAAATCGCGCGAATGAGATCGCGAGGCTCCAAGTTCGAGATCGAAGTGTTCGTCATGTCCAGCCGTAACTTTAGGCGGTCGCTTTCGCGTTGCGTTTCCGGCGTTGCGCTTGGCGATCCCTGGGAGTTGAACGACTGGTCTGATAACGAAGAGCGCATCCTTACATCCCCTGCGTCAAGTGTCGCACAAATTCGCACAGGAATTCCGAGTTCGTCTCAGCGTCCTGATCGTTGTGACGCGCATCAGTCAAGAACCGGTGTGGTCAGGGAATACTAGAGGAGTGGAAGCCGCTAATGGAACGAACGGATAAAATACGCACCGGAAATTTGCCGATCCGTGGAACCTTGCAATCACGAGAATCTGATTCTGTCTAAGAACCTGCCTAAACAGGCAGGTGCTCTCACCGTGATCTGGGCTCGCGGATAAGAGCCCCCAGATCGATCGGTGTACGAATACGCATTTATCACCTCTGTTCCCAATGTCAGCGAACGGCGACATTTTGCAATGTCAGCAAACGGCGACATGGCCTCAAACCACATCGGCGGAGCCCTGGAAAGATTTCTGATCGCCGCCGATCTAGCTACAGGCAGTAGCCGAATTTCAGCTCCTTCCGCGGCCCCACGGGGATAGATGTACGCGCGCCGGAAGAGGTAAACGCGGGGGAACCCCGCCCCGAGTAGTGCCTTCTCGGCCAGGCACGGCCTGCTCGCCGTCACTGCCGCTCTTCCGAAATTTGAGCGACCGGCAATAAATTTACAGGCAGTTGGGGGAAGCAGTCTATATTTTCTGTTGCTCGTACCCTGGTTCCACCAGTGAAAGGCCAGAGCGCCTGCTCACCAGGCTGGGTGCTTCAGGTGGTGCCGGCATCTGCTGTACGCAGATGCTGACGGCTGAGCTTCAGAAGAGCGGCCACCAAGAACTGTCTCAAAATAGGGGTTCACTCCAACAAATTTCGAGGGTGTTTCGGCGTAAGTCGAACTGCCTCGGCCGACGTTTCGGCTTCGACCGAGATGATCGAGGGCCGGCGTGTGAACAGGTCGATATCGCCGGTGAAATATCCCGCGCCGTAGCGAGCGAACACCGCGCGTTCGCCGGTCGAGATGTCGACGGCTCGCACCGTTCCCGAAAGAATCACGTAGCTGTTGAAAGGATAATCCCCGGCGGAGACGGGTGGATCATTTTCAGCAATGGCATCGTTCCCCGAAGGGTTCAACCTCAGCGAGCTCGGTCGCATTGAGGTGAGGATAAGCAACCGGGTCCGAGAGTGAGTCGAAACCAAGTCCAAAGAATCCTGCGACCGATCTGCCCCAGGGAACCGTGGGTGAGAACTCGACATTTGTCATCTGACCCTGATACATAGCTGCAGTCTGCTGGTACTCAAAGCACAACGACAACCCGCCCGGGCCGCACCGGGTGTTCCAGAAGCTCGTGCGCGCGCGCGATACCTGCGAGCGGGATTCGTTCGGCAATCTCGAAGCCTGGCCACCCGCCCTCAAGCGCAGCATTTAAATCCCGCGTTGCTTGCGATTTCGCTTCCTTCGGGAAATCGTCGCTCCCCAGAAAGAACACGCGGATGTTCTTAAATACCATTTGCCAGAATGGAATCTTCGGAGCGGCGTTATCGGTGGCATAGCTCGCGATCGAACCGCCCTGCTTCAGGAGTTCGACGTCGGCTTCGATGTTGGCCCCAAACGCCACTTCGACGATGTGATCGATACCGTCGGGAGCCACGGCTTTCACGCGCGAAGTCAGTTCCTTATCACCTACGAGCACGTCGTGAGCGCCGGCGTTCTTCGCGGTGGCTTCGTCCGACGATGACCTCACCGTTCCGATCACGCGCGCTCCCGCGAAACGCGCGAGTTGAATAGCGCAAGTGCCGACGGAACCTGCCGCTCCCTGGACCAACACAGTGCGTCCGTTCACAGACCCTGCAACATGAACAGCGCGGTGCGCGGTGATACCGGGTATGCCAAGACAGGCGCCCTGCTCCATCGGCACAGTTTCCGGAAGAGGGGCAACGTGATCTATCGGCACCACTGTGAATTCCGCGGCCGTACCAAACGGACGATACGACTGGGCTCCGTAACACCACACTGAACGGCCCATCCATTCAGAGGGAACGCCAGCGCCAAGCTGATCCACGCGGCCAGAGCCATCGCTATGCGGAATGACACGGGGATACGGCATGCCGACACCAAAGGTATCCTGGCGCTTCTTGACATCGCCCGGATTGATGCCGGAGGCGGCAATGCGAATGCGAACTTCGCCGGCCGCCGGAATCGGGTCCGGCATCTCGCCAACTACCAGCACGTCGCGAGGAGGGCCCTGCTTTTCGTACCATGCCGCCTTCATTGAAGTCCCTTAGAACTTCAGAACATCTCTCAAATCGTTACGCGTACAAATCCAGGGGACCCGCGGTCATCGTCGTTTGTCCGACCTCATTGAGGTACCCATCAGGGTCGCGCATGTAGCACCGCAATTCCGTTGCATGGCCGAATTGGTGCGCGCGAATGCCCAATTCGGCGCCATCTCTACAACCTCGGCTACGTTGAACTTGACGGTCAGCTTGATGGTCTTGAACAGCGCGTCATAGGCGCTGCGCACCTCTTCGGCTCCCACACTTGAAGGGCTGTTCTGCGGCATAAGTACTCCGTCCGCTGCATAGAGCTTCATCACTTCATCGCTATCGGATTGATTCAACGCGTCTTGATACTTGGCAAGTACTGCGGCAACCGCCTTCTCGTTTGCATTCATAATTCCGGTCCTTTGTTTGTGACGGCGTTTTCAACCGGAATGTAGTCGTGCCACGTCTGTTCGACTAGCGGGTGAAACAGCAAATGTATTTTCCAAATTTGGGATAATCTTTACGGAACCGCGCATCCAAGTGGTCGTACTATGTGCGGTGAAGTCTTTCAAGAGTTCAGCGTTAGCTGACTATCGGAGGTCTGCCGGAGCGGGAGCATCGTGATGACGGACCTGAATTCCCTCATGATTTTCGCCAAAGTAGTCGAGGCGAAAAGCTTTTCGGAGGCGGCGCGCCTCTTGAAAATGCCGACCTCGACCGTCAGCCGTCGGATTGCCGAGCTTGAAGACGAACTCGGCGTGCGCTTACTCGAACGTTCGACGCGCAGGCTACGGCTGACTGATGTTGGGTCCGAACTTCTCGAACACGCTCGCCACACCGTTGAACTCAACGAAGCAGTCGACAACATCGCTTCCAACCACCTGTCGAACGTCTCCGGCGAATTGCGGCTTTCCGCACCACCCAGCATCTCCGACTCCTTGCTTGCACCGCTGATCGGTGCATTTCAGGCATCGTATCCAAAGGTTCGGGTACAGGTCTTCATCACGGACCGGATTGTCGATCAAATTGCCGAGGGCGTCGACTTGGCATTCAAGGTGGGAGAACAACTCAAGGATTCGTCGCTCATGGCACGCAGAATCCTGACCTACCGTCACCAACTCGTAGCGAGCCCGAGCTATCTCTCAAAGTGCAAGCGGCCTCAAAAGCCTCAAGACTTGCTGGAACATCGGCTACTGGCCTTCTCCTTTTGGACTCCGACAAAGACATGGAACTTCGTTCACACGAACGGGAAGAAAAAGGAAACGCTCGTGTTCCAGCCTTTCCTTGCGATGAACGATTATGCTGGCCTTGCGACCGCAATGCTTGCGGGTACCGGAATTGGCGACCTTCCGCCGTTGGTGCAGCCTGAGTTGTTGAGCGACGGGCGCCTTGTCGAAGTCATGCCGAAATGGCACTTCACGGTCTTTAATCTCTGGGTGGTCCATGTGGGCAATCGTTACCTCACACGGCCCGTGCGCGTGTTCAAGGAATTCGCGGCCCAAATGGGACCGACGCTCTTCCCCTCGCTTCCGGCCTGAGGGCGAATACTCAGCCATCGGCGATTTCAAGTGCATCAACCGGTACAGTAATGCTGGCCGACCACGGCAAATACGATAAGGCGGCGATGGTTTGGCCCCCGGCCCATTGTCGATCGCTCACTCCTTGTCGTCCCACCGAACGTAGATTAGAGCAGCGCGCACATGGCTTGGCAGCCAAACATCGACGCCGGCCAGGCGATTGATCCAGCGAGGCTCGAGTTCAGCAACAGAATCTCTTGTCACCTTATCTAGCAAAGCCTTGAAGATCAGGAACTCGTTGTCGGGACCGATCGTCTTGGCAATCTCAGCATCGAAGGCCCTTTCATTCAAGCCGTTGTGAATTCGCTTCACGGTCTGGTACACGTCGTTCGTGTATTCCTTGGTGATCTCGACATCCTTCCGGGTGCCGGTGTCGGTGAGGTGGCCGCCTACGAAGTTATCGAATTTGTAGGCGAGGATTTCGTCGAACATATTCAAATATTGGTGGAAGTTAGTTGACAGATCGAAGTCCTGAAACGGTACGTATCCGGACGTCACTGAGTCTACAGCCATCAAGAATTTCGCCTCTGGGACATAGATGAAAAGATCGCCTTCGTTGGAGTGGTAGTTATGCCGCGTGAGTTCCACGGTCTTGCCGCCGAGCTTGATCGTCTTCGATGTTTTGAACGTCACCGTTGGAATCAGGCGATTCGGATCGTTCATTTCCTTCAGAAACTCGCTGACGGTATCGAGGGCGATGATCTGCAAGCCCGAGATGTTCTTAAGGGCTACCGAGCCACCAATATGATCTTTGTGAATATGGGAATAGACCAGCATCTTGATCGGCTGGTTCGTGACTTTAGCGACGGCTTCTGGAATGTGTTTGCCATAGCTGGCCGGCGCATCGAAAACGATGACGCCCGCGTCGGTCACAAGGAACGCAGATTGCCAACCGTTGTCAGAAAGTGCGTAAACACCATCTCCGAAATCCTTCATCCCGTATCCAACTGCGGGATCGATATTCCAGTATTTCGCCCTCACAGCAGGCAGCACAGGAACGTGTTCGCGCAACGCTTCGGGTGAATCGGTTCCAGCCAATGCTGAAGGCTGTTTCGGGACAGGTTGCGACTCTTGTGCGAATGAGACTTGACTACCCAGCGCGACACCGAACATGAACAAAAGTGCCAGCTTTCTCATTTCTGGTTCTCCTTGTTTGACGCCGAGCGCACACTAGGGGAACGGCCAGAGTTGCACTAGATGGCAAAGCCGAAAATTAGATTTCCATATTTGGAATAATTTCGATGACAGAGGCGACGCGAGGGTCAGCAGATGCAGACTATAAATTCCTGAACCACATCGTTCTTTGGAACGTCTTCTTCGCCATCATTTGCATTCCCACTGCCGGCAAGTTGATTGACATCATGGGTATCCCCCTCTCCATTTCCATCTACTACTTTCCCTTTGTATATATTTTTGCCGGTATCTTGACCGAAGTTTATGGCTACGCAGTCGCGCGGCGGGTCTTGTGGTACTGCATCTTCGCGCAGCTTTTGGTGATCGCAATTTTTGAATTTGTAATTTTCTATCCGCCCTCCGCGGTTATGACCAACAATCAATCCTACGTTGATGTACTATCCGCAGCCCCTCGATTGGTTTTATTTGGCACTCTTGCGATGTTCGCTGGCGACATCGCCAACAATTATGTCCTGGCAAAAATGAAGGTGTGGACTGACGGGCGTTATGTATCGGCGCGTTTCGTGACTTCGACCTTATGCAGACAAACGGTGAATACCACCGTCTTCTATATCTTCGGTCTGTGGGGGATGATACCAACTCGGCTACTGACAAAAAGCATCGTCGTTGCAACCCTTACAAAAGTCAGTGTGGAACTCATTTTATTGCCGGTAACACTCAGAATATCCTTGTGGCTCAAAAGAATGGAGAACGTCGATTACTTCGACAGAGCAACGAATTTCAATCCTTTGAAATTCTAGCCTCGTGATGCTCCTCTTTACCCCTTGTCAATTCGGATGGTTGCTCGGAAAGGAGAAGCCCTGCAGGTAAGCGTCGCGTCCGGCACGGGCTCACCCCTCGACAAGCTGCTGGCCGCCGTCTATGTCGTAGGTTGCGCCGGTTAGGGCAGTGTTGGTCATCAGGTGGACGGCTAGGGCGGCGACGTCCGCTGGGCCGACCACGCGGCGGATCGGGAGTGTCGCGCGGAGTTGCTTGCGTCGCGCATCCAACTGATCGCCGAGAGGGATGCTGAAAGCGGAGTATCGACGAAGCCGGCGGCGATAAGGTTGACGCGGACCGGGGCTAGCTCGAGTGCGAGGTTCTTGGTCATGGCTGGAAGCGCGGCTGTGAGAGCCGAGATGAGAGCGAGTCCTGGGTGAGTATCGCTTGAAAAGATGACTGCCAACCCTTGCTAAGTGCAGGAATCCGTAGCGCTCGTTCCAATTGTTCGCGAGAATGTCCCGGCAAACACAGGAGGGCGTCAACTTCGGCCACGCTGATTCGCTCTGGACCGTCAGTAATTTTTACAATGTCGTCGCCCGCCCCAACTTCTCCTTCCTGCAACACGCGAAAGTAGAATCCTGGTCTGTGATGCGCTACGAGCAGGGCTGCCATCCGAGGTTCATTCATGCGAATGCCGACGCGGTAGCACGTTACGCGCGGCTGTGTCACTTCAAATATCGCATCACCAATGCAATAGCGATCGCCAATGCAGACCTCGTTATCAGAAAGTTGCTCAACAGTGAAGTTTTCTCCGAACTGGCCGAAGATGAAGTCTTTACGTCCGAGAAAGCGTTCCCAGTACTGATAGGCGCCCGTCTGATAAACAAAAACGGCCCGCTGCTCCCCACCATGACCGGCGAGATCGGCTTGGGCGTCGCCAACAATATTGAGCTTGCGCACCATTTGTCGTCCCTCAACTGGACTTTTCCAGATCGCGGTACGGACAGGCTTACCGTTCCATGTCACGTCGCGTGGAAGAACGACATTTACCGAAAGTAATCTGGGCATTCATACCTGGTCGAAGTCCAGCGCGGTGGAGGGGTGCCTTAGCAACAAGCTGCTTTCGTCGATTCGATCACCTCAGTAACTTTCCGGCGAGCCAGTAATCAACACTGAACTTTCCCGGACCAGAGCAGATCAGCCAGATAAATAAGAGCACGTACAGGACTTCCGGAAGGTAGAGGAAATCGTCGAGCCAGTTAAGAGGCGCAAGTCCTTTAGGCAGGGTGGAAAGCGTGTTAGTCAGGACGGCGACAATCATATCGACCAATAAAGCCACGCAGGCCAGGCTCGAAAGAAACCCCACGGTCAACAAGGATCCGGCAACGAACTCGACACCCGACACGAAATAAGCCGTCTGGCGGGGAAACGGGACTTTGGCCTTAACGAGTGTCTCGTAAACAGGTTTCGTGCCGCCGGCGACAAACAATTTGTTTGCCCCGGAGATGGCGAAGAACAGCCCGAGCGAAACGCGTGCCAGCAGGATGGCATATTGTTCCAAATCACTGCTACCCAACAGCGCAAACTGGACCAACCGTTTCCAATCCATTTCTTGTCCCTCCATCGGAGGATGTGCTGCAACGAAACCCCATAACATGCAGTTCGACTTCTCCGGTAACCGCGATAATCAGGGGTGCTGTCCTAATTTGAGTCGGATTCGCGGATGATAGCCTCTCTTAATTGACGTGTTAAATCTAGAACGTCTTGGATCTCCACCCATGATCCAAACTGTATTGAGACGATTCCACCGGCAAATCTGCTGTTTATTAACTCCTCAGTATCTACCAATCCTTCTGGTTCGTTCTGCATTGACTCCGCCACGTTTCGATATTGCTGGCCAATCTCCCGAAGACGTGCCCTCAACATCGCAATAGTCCTTCTCGCCTCAGCACGTTCTCGGACTGCCTTATCGATAGCAGCATTCTTGTCTTCTTCAGTCATAGCATATTCCTCGCCAGCGTAATCTGTACCTAAACAGACGTCCCGCAATCTCTCCCAAAGTGAGACACTACCGACAACTTGGTTGCCAAACCGTTATTTATTCGTGTTCCGCTCACGTATAACGCCTTTCAAATTAGGACACTACCTAATCAATTAGCGGGTCTCTGGCGTTAATCTCTGTTCTCGACAATTATGCTGCAAACCGCAAATGGCGGTGTCGTTAGCGAATTCTCGCGCCTCGAGATTATGTGTCAATCCGTTCGACCCATTGAGCGCGCGATGCGGGAGCCACGAATGGATCGGCAAAGTACTGTGTTTCCCGCGCAACCTTGTCGCCCCTGAACTCCATGATGCTCACGGTGTAGGACGGCTTGCCGTCATATGTCAGGATGAATTCGGTGACCCAAAGATCACCGCCGCCAATGATTCGTTGGATAGTAAACCGCTTTTTGCTCGGCTGACTAGCGCGCTGGTTCTGTATGTTGTTTCGCCCGCGGGTTCGCTCGCCTGACTGCGGGTAGTCCAGCACGGCGTCTTCGTGATAGATGCGGTGCTCCGTTTCAAAATCGTTGGCATCGGACGCCGCCCAATGCTGATCCAGTGCCGCACGGATCTCTTGATCTCGCACTCCAGAATTCTGCACTTTCTTTTGTTGATCGTTCATCTTGAGCCTCCAGTTTGACAAGAACCTAAATGACTCGCACTGGCGGCGCTTCCTGTTTTCTCATTTGACATAACGTCCTCCTTCAATGGTCGCAGTACAGATCGCTCGATCGACAATGGATCGCAACTCGCTGTGGCTGCCCGGCTCCACGTCGTGCCGGATCATCGCGGTCAAGGCGGCGAAATCGCCTTGGCCGCCGTCATCGATAACAACGACGAAGCGATGTGATCGTCAACTCAAGCAGAAGCGTGAGCGGCTCTCCCCTGATCCGGTCGGGACATCGACATGTCACCTTCCTTTCCAAGTCACATTCCTCGCTCCCAGCGCGCAAATTGCAAGCCAAGAACCAGACCTGGGCGCTTGCGGGCCGACTAAGGTGGGAACCCGTCCGCCATCCACTTGGCGAATAGTTCAATCCGAGATTGCTGCCAAGGACCTTCTCCTTTTGGTGGTGGGGGCGGCATTACCGCGCCGCCGATTCCACGAATGCGATCGTAGATGGCGCCAGCGTGCTTTTTGACGTCATCGTAACTTCCCAGGTTGAACGCCTTGCTCATGCCTTGAATGTCTCGTTCCGTAAAGAGCGGGCGAATGTCCGTTTGAAAGCTCGTCGTTTTCGTCATTGGGCCTCACAGGTATTGGATTATACGGATGTCGCGGTCTCCTTCGCGAATCTAAGACTTCCTGTCTCTTGACGTCAGGGTATAGGCCTTTCATTTCAAGTTGAATCGAAGAACTTAAGGTAACGTCGATCTGCCCAACGCTGAGCAGACGCCTTGCAATCAAAGAACCTCAAAGATGCTATAAAGCCGGTGCAACGCAGTGCGAATCTCTCGCTCCTCCATTAGTCACCTTCCTCCATGATGTAGTCTGCAAGTTGGCGACCAAGTTCGTCATTCCGAGCGAGTCCCGGTGCGCGCGCGGCGCACCGGGACGACGAGCAATCTGCTGCTCCGGGGGGCGTCGCCGCTCGGAATCGATCTCGCAAGGCCACCGTCCTTCATGCAGCGGTGTGCTATGAGACCCGCTGCGCTTGTTCACGCCTGGACGATAGTTTGACGATCGCGGTACTACTGAACCGAATGAATTGGTGGAACGGAGGAACAATCGAGGCGGGGTGAGAGCATTGGATCGATGGTCAAACGCGGAGATCACTTCCTACAAGCCGACCACTCATGAAGGCTCGTCCGCACTCACCGCGCAAGAACGACTCATCGGGTGGCGCGGCGAGTATCCGATCCGTTCGGTGGTCGTCATGCGCATTGGTTAAAGACATCGCCCAGATGCCCCCTGAGGAGAAACTTGGCGCATCGCCTCGCGAAGCCATGTGTGCCGCGCGTCCGTAGTGAGCCTCGGGTGCCAGACCATCAAGAAATGAAATGGACGCAACTCTTGTGGCGCTTTCACGAGCCGCAAGGTGGAATTCCTCTTCACCATTTGCCGCATGCCATTGGTCAGTGTGAGGACGAGTTCCGTGCCAGGAAGGCAACTGAGGGCCGCGCCAAAATAGGGCATGCGGACAGAGGAGCGGCGCTTTGCACCCAACGCAGCAAGCTGCTTGTCCGGGATGTTCTGCACGCTTGGAAGAGTTGTGACAATAAGGTGCTCCGCGGCCAGGTACTGCTTGAGTGTCAGGCGATCGCCAAACTCGCTCTGGCGGGCAACAGCGCAGATCCAGTCCTCGCGGTAAAGTCTCTCCGAGCTGAAGTGAGAAGGCAGCAAGCCGTCGTCAATATGGAGAATGAGGTCAAGCTTTCCGCGCTCCAGCATATCCACAGCATCAGCCTGCCACGGTAGGAAATCAAAGTTCACCTTATAACGTTCGGTCGTATAGCGCCGGCACAAGTGCGGTAGCAGCGCGATGCAAACATTGTCCGGGCCCGAAACGCGGAAATTGCTCCGCTCCTTCTTCGGATCGAAGACGCTTGGCACAACCAGGCCTTCTATTTTGGGAAGGAGCTGTTCAAGTTCCTGGAGAATCTTGCGCCCTCGCAACGTGAGCTCGAACCCTGAGGACGAACGAATCACCAGCTCGTCCTGAAACATGGAACGCGCGCGCTGAAGGGCGCGGCTGACAGCCGGTTGACTGAGCAATAGTCGGGCGGACGCCTTGGTGGCGCTTTTTTCCTCGGCGATTACCGCAAAGATGATCAAGAGGTTCAAATCGACTTGCCGCAGTTTCTCTAAACGCATATAGGCTATGACCATTATGCATGAGCCGTATGCTGAATGAAAATCGTCTATTGGAGTGTGGCAACAGTTGTAGGCCACAGAAACAGGAGAACGCGATGACACAAAAGCAACAAATTGAGAATCACAGGGAGCTTTCCGGGAAACGAATTGTAGTGCTCGGCGGGTCGTCCGGCATCGGGTTAGCAGTGGCACAGCGGGCTGTGGCTCAAGGGGCAACGGCAATCATTGCGTCTAGTAATGCGGAGCGGGTTAAACAAGCGGTCGCAACGCTCGACGGAAAAGCGGAAGGGCACGCGCTTGATCTCTCGAATGAGCGAGACATTCAAAATTTCTTTCAAAAGATCGGTGATTTCGATCACTTGGTCTTCACTGCCGGCGACGCGCTGCAATTGAATGCGCTTGCAGCGACGGACCTTACCAAAGCCCGGCATGCCTTTGAGTTGCGCTATTGGGCTGTGCTGGCTGCTGTTAAATACGCAAGCAAGAGTATTCGCAAGGGTGGTTCCATCGTGCTCACTACCGGAGTTGCCGGGCAGCGCCCGCATAAAGGATGGGTTGTTGCCGCGAGTGTCTGCGGAACAATCGAAGCCTTGACCCGCGCGCTTGCCCTGGAACTGGCGCCGATACGCGTGAATGCGGTCTCTCCTGGGGTTGTTCGCACGAACCTCTGGCAGAACATGACCGTCGTAGAACGGGAGGACATGTATGAGGGCGTGGGCAAGAGTCTTCCTGTGGGCCGGGTTGGCGAACCTCATGACATAGCGCAGGCCTATCTGTTTTTGATGCAGGAGGGATTCAGCACTGGGCAGACCCTGGTGGTAGACGGCGGAACGGTCCTGGTCTGACGGGCGCTAGATCTCGGCATAATCAGGTTCCAGTCCAGTCACAAGTGAAAGACGAACGGGAGGTGCGGCCTGAAATCTATCTGCTCTTTTCGCCGGTTGTCATCAAATTCAATTTCGAGTAGAGATGTCGCTCCCGTTCGCGTTGCGAGAATTCCACTTTCAACTATTTTCTGTGACACGTTCGAGCGCAGCGGCACGGGAGTGGTCAGAGTTAAGCCAGTGATTTCACGAATGCCAATGGGGTGCTCGATGAACCACTGTTCGCGCTGAGCCCGTCGCATGAAGCTCAGATAGACCCACATCGGCTCCTCAATTCCCACGTCACCAATACGCATGACAAACGGATCTGGTAAATACGCTGGCCGATACTCCCATGCGGGAAAAGGCAGCCCTGTGTCTTGAGAGTCGACAGGCCGCAGGCAAATGCCGAAAGGAGAGGCGTTATGTTCCCGACCAGACCATCTTTCCCAAAGCAACGTGCGCCTTGCACTTTGACTTTGGGCCTCGCTTGCGTCGCTGACCCAAAGCAACTCAATCATGGCATTGGCGAAAGCAAAACGGCGATTGGCCGTACCTTGACCGGGATGCTGATTTGGAGGCCCCTCATGCAATCCGAACTGAACAAATTTTTCAGCCTCGGGAGCGCCTGGAGCGGTACAGACGAAGAGATGGTCCAACTCTATCCGCATACGACGTAGTGTAATTCAATCCGACCGGCGATATCCGTTGGAGAGAAGTCGATGAAGCAAAACCATGCTGGGCGAGTGGTCGGCCAACTGGAAGTAATGGCGCGAATCGGGTTTGCCGGGATTACTTACGGTTTGCCCGTTATTCGTCAGCAGACCACTTTGGCGTCGGCCGAATCAAGTACGTTTTTGGCTGAACGACGCAAGCGTCAGGAAAACGAGCGATGCTAAGCATGCCCAGGCCAACCAATCCCCGAGTCGTCCGTAAATTGTCCGCGCGCCTCTGGTGGGAACTTCTGTAACCATTACCTTGTCCATACTTTTATAATCATCCATCGCGCCCAACCGACGGCCTTGGTAATCGAATGCAGCCGAGAGTCCCTGGCTTGTGTGCCGAATCAGATTGACGCCTTGCTCGATGGCGCGGAAGTTGGCCATCTGCGTGTGCCACGGGTCTATCGCCCGCCAGTCGTTGGAGGGGTCGAGCAGGATGTCGACTCCTAACACTCCCGCCTGCCCAAGCAATTGCGGGAAGTCAGCGTCGAAGCAAATGATCGAGCTCAACCGTCCGTAGGGAGTGTCCAATACTCGCAACTTGCCGTCACCGCGTATTTGATGGGCGGCTTCACCACCTGGGACTGGCCGAGCTTTGTCGTACTCCCAGGCTACGTGGCCGTTCGGCTGTAGCAGGACGAGCTTGTTCTGGCAGCAAGGCCTCTGTCCGAGGTTCAATACGCCGATCGCCATGCCGAGGTAGGCGTGGTATTTTGCAGCCAAATCACCGCCGCGTCTGACGAAGGCCGTCTCCTCTTCCTTCAGGAGGAACGCGTTGGTTTCACCCCAGAACACAATTTTGGCGCCCGCTTGCATTTCCCGCTCCGCTCGGGCAAGCAAATCGTCATCATTTGCCGTGGCCCAAGCGCGGAATGCAGCGATGTCGGCGCTCGTAGCCGGCCCCTCGAATAATCGCTTTACGGCTGCGTTGTTGAAGGGAGGCGTCATGCTCCTGGAAATGGACGCCACACGCACTGTTTGTGAGGACGGAGCAAACAGGGCCAGCCGGACACCACCCAGCATTGTGACTACCGCAATCGTTCCGGCGCACATCCAGGCTCCTGCACGCGATCGCTGCGAATCGAGCCCTTCCTCCCACAGCGCGTTGCATGCGGCTGCGAACCAGCCAAGCAGAAACGTGATGCCCCACAAACCCGTGACGGAGAGAAGCTGGAGCAAAGGCAAGTTCCCGTACTGCGAATACGCTGTCGATCCCCAACTCCCATAGGGGCCGCGAGAGAGGAGGTACTCCGTGGTGGCCCATGCTGCAGGAAAGACCAAAGTAGTCTTGAAGCCGGTAAGCCTGTGGGCCACCAAGCGATCAATGATGTAAGGTAAGACCAGCGGGATTCCCCATGCGACGAGAAAGATTAGGTAGGCGACTCCTGGAATCGGCACCATCCCTCTGAACTGAAAGGCGAACGCTGCCGTAAGCAGCACGTACGCGATCGGGAGCCCAATCTTCACACTCTGTGAGCGCACAAATCGCAGCAGGAAGAGGGGTGCAAACCACGCGGCGAGAGGCACGTTCCTCGCTCCATTGGAAAACAGCAGAAGTGCACCCGCTATCGCCAGCGAGATCCACGAGCGGGTCCCTGAGAGGGACCGCCAGATGGTCTGCGGCTCCGATTCGTTCCCTGGTGATTCTTCATAGACCAGCGATTTTTGCTTCATGTGCGGCTACTTCCTGTATGGTTCTGCAATCAGGCTTGCCACTGCAGTATCAATTACCTGTGCAACTAGCTTTTTCTTGAATACCCAAGGGAACGCCGGCCTCTGGATCAGCAGCGAGGTGATGCCGTGAACGGAGGACCACAGTGCTTGGGCAGTGGTCTCCACATCGACCCTCCGAAATTGCTTTGTTTCCACACAGCGCTCCACCATCTGCCGTAAAATCTCAAAGGCAGCATGCACTTTGTAGGGGCGACGCTCCACCGGCGGCGTCAGCATGAAGACAAAGCGATAATCGTTAAGATTGTGCAACCCGAAATCCACGTAGGCCAACATGCCTTGTCGAAGTTCTTCCACGGGATTCCGACATTTCCGACCATCGCGAATTCCCACCAAGGTCTTGTGGAGACGTTCGAAACTGTCTTCCGTGAGGCACCGGAACAGTTCTGCCTTGTTTTTGAAGTGCAGATAGACGCTGCCGGGTGAATACTCGATCCTTTGGGCCAGCTTGCGCATCGAAAAATTCTCATAGCCTTCACGGACAAAGATGTCGCGGGCAGCGTCGAGAATGACACTGCGTAATTCCTCTTTGAATTTGCGCCGGCGGTCGATTGCTCCCATAAATGAACATTGTTCAGTATACTGAACATCGTTCATTATTTAAATAGTTTCTTGCGGGGAGTGTTTCGGGAAGAAAGAGGAGGAACAAGATAACTTCTGGCCCAGAATAACTTCCGAATGGCCCGTGCGCGATCAGCAGGCTCGCTCTGGCGAGTTCCAAGCGAGATCTTCACGTTCCCAAAAGGGAGTGGCACCGTGGCGTCTGCTAACTTGAGCGAGGGTAGCGCGTCTACCCTTGTTGGGGTAGAATGCCTACTATCATGACACCTAAGAACTCACCCAGCCGAACCGAGCTGTTGCAAGGCACTCTCGATATGCTGATTCTGCGCACGCTGCTCTTCGGGCCGGCTCACGGCCATCAAATCGCAAAACACATACAACGCACTACGGAAGACGTGCTGCAGGTGGAGCACGGATCGCTGTATCCGGCTCTGCATCGCATGGAGCGTAAGGGCTGGATCATCGCTAAGTGGGAGATGGCGAAGGAACGGAATCGCGAACTCAAGTATTACAGGCTTACGCCTGCCGGCAGGAAACAACTTGTTCGAGAAGAATCTTGGTG
Source organism: uncultured Acidobacteriota bacterium (assembly GCA_963795005.1). Classification (GTDB taxonomy): domain Bacteria; phylum Acidobacteriota; class Terriglobia; order Acidiferrales; family UBA7541; genus Palsa-295. The sequence goes on from CAWCGE010000010.1 coordinate 253,335, forward strand.
GAAACAGGTGGCTGCCGCTGTGGCGACGGTTATGGCGCCAGTTCGGGGAGAGCGGTCATGAATCTCTGGAACTGGCTTCGCTCGCGACGCATTCGGTTCCGCGAAGGGCACAACCGGGAGAGCGAATGGGACCGGGAGATGGAGGCGCATCTCGAACTGGAAGCGGAGGAACAAGAGGAATGTGGATTGCAGCCCGACGAGGCACATTTTGCTGCCCGACGAGCCTTTGGAAACAAGGCGATCGTGAGAGAGGACGTTCGCGCGGTTTGGAGTGCCGTTTGGTTAGAGCGGTTTGCGCGCGATGTGAAGTACGCCGCCCGCTCCCTACGCAAAAGCCCCGGTTTTGCTGTGGTTGCCGTTCTCACGCTCGCGTTGGGCATTGGCGCCAATACCGCAATTTTCAGCGCCATTGATGCGTTCATGCTGCGGCCTCTGCCTTTCACTGCTGCGGACCAACTCGTGCGTATCTACTCCATTCAGAAAGGCGTTTTTAATACCTTTGCAAATCCTGATGGACCTTCGACACTGGACGTTCGGGACTTCGCGCAGAGAAGTCGCAGCTTTCAGAAGATGGTGGCTTATGACACCTGGCGTAAGAATGTGAGTTTCGGTGAGTCCGCGGGCCAACCGGAGCAGATGGCGGTCGGATTGGTCCCTGCAGCGTATTTCGAAATCCTCGATATTCGACCCATCATCGGCCGGCCCTTCTCCCAGGATGAAAATCAGGAAGGCAAAAACTACGTGGCCGCAATCAGCGCGCAGCTGTGGAGAAACCGGTTCGATGGCGACCCGTCCGTACTGGGCCGCAAGATTCGCATCAATGGGGAGGCCTACACCGTTGTCGCAGTGATGCCGGACGTGATTCCGGCATGGGTGGAGCCTGGGCGGCACAGCGAAATTTGGACTCCCTTTCCATATTCGCCCGACATGTGGTCGGAAAGTGGGAGAGGAGAGCGCGGGTACGCAGTGTTGGCACGGCTAAAGCCTGGAGTGTCGCTCGAACAGGCTCAGGCAGATCTCTCGGTGATCGCCGCTGCGCTCGCAGCAGAACATCCGGTGGATCAAGGTGTCGGTGTAGCCGTGAAGAGATTGGCTGACTCCCGGGTAGGAGCGCTGCGGCCGATGCTGTACTTGTTAATGGGAGCCGTGAGCCTGATCCTGCTGATAGCCTGCGTGAATCTGGCTAATCTGCTCTTGGCGCGCAACTCGGCGCGTCAACGGGAGCTGGCGGTGCGCGCGGCTTTGGGTGCGGGACGAGGCGGGCTTGTCCGGCAATTGCTTGCGGAAACGCTATTGCTGTCGCTCATCGGCGGAGCGGTGGGATTTGCTTGTGCGGAGATTGGACTGAGAGCTCTCGCGAGGATGCACCCGGAAAATCTACCCCAACTTGGTTCGGTGGGAATCGATTGGCGAGTGCTGACGTTCACTTTATTGGTATCTCTTGTCACAAGTTTGCTTTTTGGGCTAGCGCCGGCGTTCATGGGCACTCGGCTGAACCTCGTGGATGCGCTGAAGCAAGGCGGGCGATCCGGGACGTCCGGACGTTCGAGTCAGCGTGTGCGCAGCCTGCTAGTGATAACGGAAACGGCGATGTGTTTGATGCTTCTGGTGGGAGCGAGCCTGCTGGTTCGAAGCATCATGCGTTTGGAAGGTCAGAATCTGGGTATCCGTCAGGACCATTTATTGAGAGGCCGCATCTATTTGCCGCCTGTCCGCTATACAAACCCCGGAGTAAGAACGCGCTTCTGCGATGATTTTGCAACGAGGGTCCGGGCATTGCCAGGCGTGATTGAGGCGACGGTGACAACCGTCTACCCGCCCAATAACGGGTGGACGCAGATGTTGGTTATTCCGGGGCATCCTGTCACACGAATTCAAGATATTCCGTCGGCGCAGTTTGGAGTTGTGGACCAACATTTCCTTCGAACTTTGGGAATTCCGCTCATTCACGGCAGGGATTTCGCCGAATCGGACACCGTCTCAGGTGCGCCCGTGGCCCTCATTGGCGAGGAATTCAAGCGGCGCTATTTCGCGACAGAAGATCCCATCGGCCGGAAGATTCACATCGGGCCTCCGCAATTACTGCAAATCGCTGCTGAAGAGAATGTAACGGACGACGTGGACGTCACAATCATTGGCGTTATTGGCGATTTCAAAAATGCTGGTCTGGCCCTCGCGCCGCAACCACAGATTACCGTGCTGTATTCCCAACACCCCCTGGTGAATGGAGGGTTCAAGGATATTGTGATTCGCACGGCTTCGGAGCCGCATTTAGTGGAGTCCGAAGTACGAAGTCAACTTCGTGCGCTGGATTCCGACATGCCTTTCGCCGAGGTACAAACGATTGACGAACTGGTCGAACGCCAGACCGGAGGACAACGCTTCACCACCGTTTTGTTGACTTCCTTCGCGGTGGCAGGATTGGCGCTCGCAGTTGTGGGCATCTATGGCGTGGTCTCCTTTCTCGTCGCGCAACGCAAGCAGGAGATGGCGGTGCGGATGGCATTGGGGGCGAGCCGCGCAAACGTTCTCTGGCTTGTACTGAAGCAAGCCCTGGAAATGGCCGCGTTTGGCGCGGTCATAGGACTGTTTGGCGCATGGGCATCGCAGAGACTTACGAGCGGCCTGCTGTTCGGCGTTTCACCGGTTGACCCGGTCACCTTCACGGGTGCGGCATTCTTCTTGCTCGCAATCGCAGCGATCACAAGTGCGATCCCCGCCGCGCGAGTCTTGCTTATCGACCCGGCCGGGGCGCTTCGCCAAGACTGACGCGAAGAATGAAGTCTGGCCACCAAAAAACTGTCTCAAACTAGGGGTTCACTCCAGTTCGCAATTGCGAATCGCCGCAACTACCGTGACATTTTCGTGACACGCGAGCATTTGGGTAAAAACACAAACCCCCACGGCGGAATCAATCGGATTTCTTGCTCGATATAGTTAGAAGGGTAGTCGCGCAGCTGAGAGCTTGGAGGTTTCCTAAGGAAGGCAACGGGAGCAGGGTGATTCTCAAATTTGAGGTACCTCCTAACAACTTAGTTGACAAACGATTCTGAGAGTCCTATGCTCCCAACGTTTTAGGAGAGGAAATGGAATCGACGCTCAAGGGTGTTAATAGACTGACGCCGCTAGAACTCCGCATTATGAAAGTGCTTTGGGAATTCGGTCCCGCTACTGTGCAAGCGGTTCAGGAAAAACTGTCGGGCGACAAGCTTGCATACACGACAGTCCAAACGATGCTTAATATCCTGCACCGCAAACGCCGAGTGAAGCGGGCACTCAAGGGCAAAGCTTACGAGTACCAGCCTGTTCTCAGCAAGGACAAGGCAATCAAAGAGGCAATTGGGGATTTGGTTGATCGCTTGTTTGGAGGTTCGATCGATGGGCTCGTTATGAACCTCTTGAAGAGCCGCGAATTCGATTCAAAGAAGTTGGTCCGCTTGAGCAAACTCGTTGATGAGCATCAGAAGAATAAGCCGGGCGAGAAAGGAGAAAGATGATGGCCGAGACTAGCCGATTCGTGGCAGCTTTTCTAGTCAACTCCCTCTGGGAGATTCCTGTCATATTGGGGATCGCGATTCTCTGCTCGAGACTGATTGGCCGCACTCCCTGGGCACACCGGCATATTCTTTGGGTCTCAGCTCTTATTCTCAGTGCCACCGTCCCACTCTTGGCTCCGAGAAATCTGATGGTCAGCCGCTTAGTTGCGGCCAACGAATCGCAGGCGATGTCAGAGGGACGGGCGGATTCTGCGGTCGTCGATGCTTCGAATCAAGCAGGAAGCTGGCTGCACCTACAGAATCATAAACAGCCAATTCTTTTCAAAACGTCGCTGATCTGGATCTTGCTGAGTTGCTACTCGGGATTCCTTTTGTACCGTCTGAGTATTCTCTACCGCGCATGGCGTGGTGCGAAGCGACTTCGCCGATCAGCGTTCCATCCCTCTGTGTCCGACAGATGTGCGGGGGTCGCAGAGTTTTGTGCCCACAGTTGGGGAAGGAGCGATGTTTTGCTTGTCAGTTCTCCTGAAGTTGTGAGTCCTTTGACGCTTGGCTATCGGCATCCGGTGATTGTTCTGCCGAAATCGAGCTTTCTGGAGATGTTACCGGAAGATTTCGCTTCAGCGATCAATCATGAGCTGGCACATGTCAGTCGCTGTGATTACCTCGTGAATCTCATCCTCCAAGGGTTTTACCTGCCGATTTCTTTCCATCCAGTGGCGATGCTTATCAAGTCACGCGTGGACCAGACGCGTGAGCTGGCGTGCGATGAGCTGGCAGCCGAGAAGTCGTCAAGCCGAATCGCGTACGCACGGTCGCTCCTGAATATCGCTCAATCCATTTGCCCCGGCTCAGCGAAAGCCCCCGGCTACTCGCTTGGCCTATTCGAAGGCCACGCCTTCGAGAAACGGATCATGAACCTTCTGAAGAGTACTCATCTCGTTCCCAGCAAACGAAGCCGGGTTTTGGCACTGTTGGGCTTAGGTCTTTTGGTCAGCGGATGTCTTGCCATGCTGCCGCTCTCCGTCCAAGTCGCATATTCCGTCGGCCTACCGACGAATTTGCAGGAGTTCGTAGGACGCTGGCAGGGACAATTCAATGGACGCACATTTGTCGTCCTCAATCTAAAAGACCAGGCAGGCAAACTGGTTGGTACGTGCACCCACACCGTCAGCATCGAAAAAAGCTCTAATGGAGAACTCACTCACGTCGATGAAAAGAATACCGAAGATCGGATTCTGGATGCACGGCTCGATGGGAATAAGTTAGTTTTGAAGATCGCCGATAACGGTGATGAACAAAAACCGATGGAATGCGCATTTAGACTGACCGCTAAGGACCGGGGTGAACTGGAAGTCATAGCTCCTGACGGTGAAAAATGGAAGCCGTGGAAGATGGTACGAACATCCCCTGCTACCCAGCAGTAGGTGTTGTGAAATCTCACCCTCAACCGCAACAGCGCACACGTTGCGTGGAGGCAAGAGAATCACACAACTCAGGAGGCAGCCATGAGCACGAACGCAGCCCGTGGTATCGACACCAGCGTCGCGCCAGTCGACATGAAGTTCGAGATCGTCGTCATCCCCGTCTTGGATGTCGACCGCGCAAAGGAGTTCTACGCGAAGCTCGGGTGGCGGCTCGACGCCGACTTCGACAACGGTAAAGACTTCCGCGTGATTCAGTTCACGCCGCCGGGCTCTGGGTGCTCGGTAATCTTCGGCAGGAACGTCACCGCGGCTCTACCCGGCTCCGTCCAGGGCCTGTATCTGATCGTTTCCGATATCCAGGCCGCCCGCAAAGCGTTGCTCGATCGCGGAGTCCAGATCAGCGAAGTATTCCACAGCAACGGCGTGTACGCGGGCACGGATGAGGCCTACCTGTTTGGACGAGTCCGCGTTAGCGGTCCGGATCCCGAGCATCGCAGCTATCGCTCGTTCGCCTCGTTCGGTGATCCCGACGGCAACGGCTGGCTGTTCCAGGAAATCACCACGCGGCTTCCCGGCCGCATCGACGCCGCAACCACGACCTTCGCGTCGGCGAACGATCTGGCGAGCGCAATGCGGCGCGCCTCGGGCGCCCACGGCGAGCATGAGAAGCGCATCGGCCAGGCCGATCCGAACTGGCCCGATTGGTACGCCCAGTACATGGTGGCGGAGAAGGCCGGAACCGAGCTGCCGACGTGAGCGAATGCGTGACTGTGAAGGGCGAAGGGTGGTGCTCAAGATTTCAAGAGGAGGAACGCTATGAAACGGATCGGTTTCTTGCTGCTTGCAGTTGCAACCCTGGCCAGCATTGTCGTGTACATGGCGCACGCATCTAGACAGTCTGATGAAGACTCCTCCCCGAGCTGGTCCACGGCAATCATTTTTCCAATCGCGGTATCCGGCGGGGATTTTCAATCCGTAGGTCACGGTCTTTGCCTTTAGCAGGTTCCGCCAGCTGCTGATCATCAGAGGCTTCCAGCTTGGCATACAGCTTCCGATTGATCTCTTCCATGACGCACTTGATCTCCTCAGTTGACGGATACCGCGCTGGCCGTTGCAATGCGGCACCGCGGCCGAAGAGTTCACCCCACGAGGTGTCCGGTGTCGAACCTTCGAGCAAGCCAGGCGACCGAGACTTGGTCTGCCCCGAACATGCAGGCAGAATGGCAGCGAACCGGAGCGTTGTATTGTAAGAAAGGGAAGTGCTGAGTCTCAGTTCGTTGCCAGCGGTTTACCGGTTTCTAGCAGGCTCTTGAGCGACGACACCGTGAGCGGCCAACCTTCAACTGATCCCGAATAGGTTGAGGTTTGGCCGTCGAAGTCATCGTGGACAACGTGAAGCTTTGTGGTCGATGGTCCTGCAGCGCAGAGCTCGAAGGTGACGCGAGATGGGCGATCCTTCGCGACAGACTCGTCCCAGTGCGCGTTCCAGCTGATGACGAGCCGTTTCTCAGTTTCGATGTTGAGAATCTCCCCGTCGACAACCTTGAAGCCTCCATCTCCAACGTAGGCATACGGAGTGCCCTTCTTTAACTTGCTCTCGAGGCGACTGCCATACACGTAATGCTTCATCATCCCGCCATCCACAATGCCTTTCCAGACCTTGGCAAAGGGCGCGCCGATGTAGATGCTATATGCGTATGCCAAGTCCTTAGCCATTGGAATCCTCCTTTGAGATCCGCTCGTTTTCGTAAGGACGGTTTGTTGGGACCCCAGAACTCAGTTTGTGACCGGCATTCCAATCCTGAAAGCACCCGACACCCACAAGCATGGTGATCACAGTCGAGAAGATGATGGGCACGGGGAAGAAATACACCCACGCGATGATGCCGCCTGCGGCTTGGCTCAGGAACAGAGACCACGCGATCGGCGCGAGCCCGACGCGGTCGCGAACGGTTCTTGCGCCCAGGTGCCACAGTATGACGATTGAGAAAACGAAGAACACTGAGACGAACCAGCCGAAGCCCCGATAAAACCCGTACCAAGTGCAGTCGGCTCCTTGCGTAATGACACGGACAGACTTCATCATCGATATCACTGCGTCACTTTCAGGGCCGAACTTCGGCGTCTCGATAACCGCGCCCAGCGTGTGTCCAAACGCGTACAAGACCAGGAAGTAGGCAGCGAGCCGGTACACGTTGAAGTAGCGAATTCGCACGCATTGTGGCGTGTTTGAAGTCGACGCGTCTCCCGAGGGCGTCGCTCGGGAAGCAGCGACTGTGGTTGTACTCACGAAACACCTCGGTCGGGCCTCAAGATGAGAGCAGATTCGCAATAGACCGCAGTTTTGTATTGTAAGAATGAGAAGTGGCTATTTCAGAGAAAGGCGCCGTCCGAATTCGTTGGAAACTTCCAGAATAAATTTCTGCGGAGAATAGCCTGTCATCTTCTTGAATTCTTTGGTGAAGTGAGCCTGGTCATAGTAATACTCGTAGAGCTCCTCTTTCAGAGCGTCGTAAGGCAGTCCTCTGGCCCATTTCCGGTAGAACGTCTGAAAGCGAAAGATCCCCGCCAAGACTTTCGGCGACAATCCTACGTGCCGGTTGAAGAGCATATCCAAGTACCGCCGCGAGTATCCGGTCCTCCGTTCTAGTTCTCCGATGGCAACGCGGCCACGAGACGACCTTAAAGCTCCAACACAAAACTCGATCAGAGTGTTGCGACGTGGGGCCTTGCGCATCAGCGCGACTAACTGCTCTTCGATGAAATTCACTTTCCGGTCCACTACTTCCAAGTTGCGAAGTGTTTCCCGAACCTCGCGACCCCATTTGCCAAAAACTGTCTCCGCGTCAAAGAGGCCGTTGACCGTTTCCTCCATGGGAATTCCAAAGAAAGGGTAGGCGCCCTGAGGCGAAAATTCGATCACCACGAAGCCGGTTTTTCGTGCACTGGAATGGATGATGGTTTGCGTGTCTCTGTTCCCAACGAAATACAAGCCTCCCTCGTGACTTACTTGGGTGCGCCCATCTGCTGTGGACACTAGCGAGTTCTCACAAGGAATAATGAGCTTGGGGCACCCGTTGGGCGCAGCCATGCTCGTATCCGTCACCGGCATTCCTACGCGGCTTTCGAACACCCAGAAGGATTCGATATAAGGCTGCAACTCAGGCCGGGGTTGGACAAATGAAAGTCTCATCGCTAAACCCTGCGGCGAAGCACGGTAAGCTCGTTCGCCAGGACGAACCAGCATTGTAGAGAGTGAAACGAGAAGCCGACCAGGAGCAAGATAGCACCAAAAACCGCCCATTGTAACAAGCCCGAATTCCCGACCGAACGGAATTCCGTAAGGAGGACGAATAAACGTCGTGCCTCGCGTCATGCGGAAAAGGAACGCGCACGACGCGCCGATCCGGCAAAGACCAGCCGGATTCTAAGGGATGATTGACGGACGGATCCGACCATGAATCCTGTAAACTGCGAAGTCCCTCTTGTCCACGGTGAATATTTTGCGGATACCTTCGCGCTCGGCAATCCGGATAAGCGCTGCGTCGGCAAGATCCATCGGACGATCGGCATATTTCCGCAGAAGTTCACGGATGCGAGGCAAATCGACCAAGCCGAGCGGCAGCAGCTCGAGCGCCTTCCTCACAAGCATCTCCCACAACGCTTCCTGGGCCGCCGGCAGATCGTTTAACAGGTACATAGCTTCGGTCAGTGGCGGCCACACCGTTGCCAAAGGTTCTTGCAAACTCTTCAGAGCCGACACGCATTGCTCATGGTATTGGTCATCTGCGTCCACGAGAGCCACGAGGGGCCCCGCATCCACCAAGATCATTGGGAACCCCGTCGGTTCTTAAGTAGGGCAGCGAACTGACGGCCCGCTCCCGCCGAGCGTTTGGGGTTTCCGCCGTGGACAATTCCAATCAAATCCGAAACCATTTCATAAGGCGATCCGGCTGGTTCCTGCTCTTCGATCCATGCCTCGATCGCCTGGCGAATCACCTCCGACGCGGACACTTGCTTGCGGCGGGCAATGCGGGCGATACGCTGCCTAGTTTCCTTATCCACCCTTAAGGTCACTGGAGATGGCATAATAACCCCTCGGAGCGTTAGCTTAGTGTATTACGAGATGTAATACAAGAGGTTTGTGCGGAAAGCAAAGCAGCGGCGTGCTCGCAAGGCGCACTCGACCATCTGCTTCTGACAAGACTCGTAACCATCCTGCTCCTGCTTCAGCACAAACAGCAGGTCTTCCTGCCAGTTACCCTCCAGGCTCCGCGCGATCTGTTCCTCGCTGGCCTTCACCCGAGGATCACGAAACACAGCCACTTATGAGCAATCTTGCACAGTTCGTACACAGGACGATTTCTGCGCCAACGTGCACAGTCAACCTTTTGGTGAGATGACAGCGTGCACCGTCCGCATTTGGTTATCAGTCGCGGCGAGCGACATCGGCGCGGCTTCAGGAGGCTGGCCCTAGCAGGCTCGCTTGACATACTCCTATTTCTATCGTATATAGGTAGTATGTCTACTGTAGATGGTCTACCTGACGACAAACTCGAACTGCTTCAAGGCACTCTTGAAGTGCTGATCCTCCGAAGCCTCAAGCTAGAGCCTAACCACGCCTATGGCATCTCGCAGTTTCTGCAACAACAATCCGACAGTGAGTTTCTCGTCGACAACGGTTCCCTATATCCTGCACTCCAACGTCTTCTTCAGCGCAAATGGATTTCCCCACAGTGGAAGACCTCGCCGAATGGGCGCCACGCGCGTTATTACAGCCTGACGTCGGCCGGGCGCAAGCAACTGGCCAAGGCAACTTCGAAGTGGCAGCGATTTGCTGTGGCCATGGCAAGAATTCTGGTCGCGGAGAGTTGATTCTATGCGCCGATGGTGGTCAAAAGTGGCACAGACGCTCGGAAGAAGGCGGAGTCTCGCGAGCGAACTGCAACAGGAGATGGACGCCCATCTTCAATTCCTGATCGATGAGAATCTGGAGCGGGGCATGCCGCCCGAAGAGGCGCGTGCCGCGGCGCGGCGCCACTTTGGCAATGCAACCACCGTGCGCGAGCGAAGCTATCAATCGTGGCAATTCCCTACGTTTGAATCGCTTCTTCAAGATCTGCGCTATGCCGCGCGAGGTATCTGGAGATCCCGCGTCTTCTCGCTCATCGTGATTCTGACGCTGGCCGTCGGAATCGGCGCAAACACCGCCATCTTTAGCGCGGTGTATGCCGTTCTTCTCAAGCCGCTGCCTTTCCCTTCGGGCGAGCGTCTGGTGTGGCTCGGAGAGTCCTCCGCGAAGGCCAGCGGCATCAGCGTAACCTGGATCAATTTTGAACACTGGCGCATGGCGAATCACTCCTTCGAGTCGATGGCTGCGTTCCAGAAGGCCGATCTGACGCTCACAGGCCGCGGTCAGGCGGTGCTTACACACGCCGGTGTCGTCACGAACGATTTTTTTCGGCTGACCGGCTCTCGTCCGATAATGGGCCGGCTGTTTACCGCCAGCGATAATGAAACGCAGTCTGCTGCGACGGTCGTGGTGACCAGGACTTTCTGGGCCGAAGCCCTTTCAGCCGATCCACAGATCATCGGCAAGACGGTGACTCTCAATGGAACTACACACATTGTGATCGGCGTACTTGCCCGAGATCCTGGCTTCTTCCTCCCACCGGTCGATTACTATCTTCCATTCCGTCCTTCCGTTGCGCAGGCCTCAAAGCGCGACGCACACGAATGGATGCGCGTGCTGGGGCTGCTCAAGCCTGGAGTTACGCTATCCCAGGCGCGCTCGGACTTGGATACGATCATGCAGCGACTCGCGCAGGCTGATCCGGGCCCCGAAAGCGACCATCGCGCGTTCGCCGAGTACCTCACCGAGCACCGAACCGGCGATCTAAAGCACGTGTTCGTCGTCTTGATGGCTTCGGTTTGCCTGATTCTGATTCTGGCGTGCGCGAATATCGGCGGCCTTTTCCTCATTCGCATGACCACCCGCGCGCGCGAGATGGCAATTCGAACCGCAATTGGCGCGGGTCAGAGACGGCTTGCACGGCAGCTTCTGACGGAGACCGTACTGATTACACTGGTAGGCGGCGCTTTCGGAATCGTTCTCGCAGGCTTTGGGCTACGCATGATAGAGGTGCTCGGGCCAAGTGATGTTCCGCGGCTTTCAGAAGCCAATCTAAATCTCCCGGTTTTGATCTTCGCTGCGGCGCTCACGCTGGCGGTGGCGCTGGTGTGCTCCTTAGTGCCTCTGGTTAGTTCAGACAAGGTGAATCTGACGATTCTGCTGAAAGAGAGCAGCTCCGGCGCGGGCACCAGCCGGATAGGGCACATGCTGCGTGGAGGCCTCGTCATCGCGGAGATCGCGGTGGCTGTCATCTTGCTTTTTACTTCAGGGATTCTGCTGCGAAGCCTGTGGGCCGCCGAGAACCTGAATCCCGGATTCGAGCCCAAGCACTTACTCGGACTCGAACTGCAGTTGCCGCCGTTACCGTACAAAAACGAGGCGGCGATTCTCGATTTCTATGCGCGCCTTGAAGCCGCTCTTCGCGCACAGCCGGGAGTCGAATCGGCCGGCGCAGTGAACTGTCCTCCGGCGGCTGGCGATTGTCGGGACTGGTGGTATTCCGTTGGGGAGAAGCCCGCGCCCAGCCCACAGGATGTGCCCGTCACGCTGGTCAATATGGCTGACGCGGCGTACTTCCGGACCATGCGCATTCCGCTCGTAGCCGGACGCGCTATTTCCGATCAGGATATTGCGGGCGGACCGACGGTCGCGGTGACCAATGAAGAGATTGCGCGTGCCTGGTGGAAGGACCCTCGTTCCGCTCTCGGCCAGCACATCAAAGTCGGCGGACCCTTTATGGAAGGCCCCGTCGTAGAAATCGTCGGCGTTGCGGCCAATGTGCCCCAAATAGCATTGGACAGCCCGCCCTTGCCGGAAATCTATTTATCGGCCGCTCAGCGGGTGGACGCCGCAATGGTCGTGATGATACGGACCAAGGGTAACCCGGAGAGCATGATTGCAACCGTGCGGCGAACCCTCGCTTCCATCGACGACAACGTTCCGATTCAGTCGTTGAAAACCGCCGACACGTGGCTCGGTGCCACACTTGTGCAGCGGCGCTTCACCACGCTTCTGCTCCTTCTCTTTGCCGGGATTGCGGTGATTCTGGCCAGCATCGGTTGCTATGGTGTTTTCAATTACTGGGTTAGCTGCCGAAGGCAGGAGATCGCCATTCGTATGGCAATGGGAGCGGGGACCATCGCCATCTTGCGTCGCACCGCAAGGCAAGTCGCGAGGCTAGGTGTACTTGGATTAGTTGTAGGGCTCGCAGGAAGCTGGGGCGCGTCGCGATGGCTGAACAGCCTCGTCTTCGGAGTCTCTACCCACGATCCAGCCGTTTTCTCCTCCGCAGCATTGGCCGCATTCCTGATCGTATTGCTCTCAGCGGCGGTTCCGCTTTGGCGCGCCACGCTAATTGATCCCATCGAGGCGCTTCGCGCGGCCTGATGAAGAGGAGTGTGAAGCGCTGTCATTTGAAACAAGCACGTTCCGCCAACGATAGCGCTGACCCGGTTGCGCTGTTCCTCTGAGCCGGCGACCCGTCATTGACAAGTCCGATATGTTTACTGATGACTTTCGGGGGAGGGTTTGCCAGCTATCGGACCCAAGTCCTGGCAAACGCGCAACTGGACAAGTGCAACGCCTGGAACCCCTGCACCAGGCAGGTGCTCTACCTCCAGTTTCGGCAGAACTTCGGAACTATCAGCGCGGTTCCGGCAGAGCTCCGGAAGAATGGAGAGACTTCTAATTGGACCCAAATGGACTCAAATTACCGCCGCGACGCTATCGCGAAAATGGCAAGTGATTGATTCGCCCTCGGATGGTAGGCGGCCCTGTCGAGGTCGAAGACTTGACTCCCTGCTTGCAAAGCGCGCCATTTTCGTCTGTCTCAAAATAGGGGTTCAGTCCAGGAGGAAAAAAGGGATGTTTCGGAGTTTGCGAACACGTGCAAATGCTCTAAAATCAATGGTGAGCCCAGAAACCAACTCCGATCTCCAGACGGACACCCCTTGCACTTCTACAAAAACAATGTAATCTTCCTGTAGAAGTAAACAGGGTGACAGATGACGAACGAACGCATCGATCTTCCCCAGGGCACACTGGACTTGCTTATCCTTAGAACCTTGGCGTTAGGCCCACAACATGGATGGGCGATCTCCGAACGCCTTCAGCAGATTTCGCGCGATGTGGTGCGAATTCAACAGGGCTCACTGTATCCGGCGCTGCACCGGCTTGAGCGGTGCGGCTGGATCAAGGCCAAATGGGGCACGTCGGAAGAGCAATTCGGCGCGCAAAATACTACGAACTCACGCGCACTGGTACGAAACAGCTAACCGTAGAAACGGAAAGCTGGCGGAAGCTGACTGTGGCCGTCACGCAGATATTAGAGAGTGTTTGAGGTTACGCTATCTATGCTGAACGATTTTAGTTTTCGCGTGCGTGCTTTGTTCCGCCGCAACGCAATGGAAACCAAGTCTGGAACAGGAGCTACGGTTCCATTTTGAGCATGAGGTGGAAAAATACACCAGGGCAGGCATGACTGCTGAGGAAGCGAGGCGACAAGCACGCCTCTCCTTCGGCGGCCACGAGCAGGTGAAAGAGGACTGCCGCGAAGCGCGCGGCACTAACCCGCTCGAGACGTTGTACCAAGATATCCGCTACGGTCTTCGCGTCTTCCGCAAGAATCCCAGCTTTTCAATCATTGCCATGCTGACGCTGGCGCTCGG
>CAWCGE010000011.1:0-243935 GCA_963795005.1 uncultured Acidobacteriota bacterium
AGGGCAACGAGAGCTATCGGGCGTGCGGGCAGCCCTATGCGGCCAGAGACGGACAGCAGGATTAGCAGGGCGCCGAGCAATAGGACGATAAATTCGCTGAGAATCTTGAAAAGATTTTGAGGAATCGCCATGGCGCGACCGCGTTCCGCCATTATCCCGCAGCCTGCCAAGCCGCGCAAACCCGCTGCAAGTCGCGATTCGAGCTGCCTCGACCCGCGAAGCTGGTGGTCCACGTTTGTGATGATACAATGGCGGTTTGGGTCTGTATCGCCGCGCGGCTTTTGGTCATCCAATACCGGGGAGAAAATTCAGTGCACAAGGTGATTATCATCGGCAGCGGGTGTGCGGGATTGACGGCGGCCATATACGCCGCGCGCGCGGATCTAAATCCCCTGGTGCTCGATGGTTATGAACCCGGCGGCCAGCTCGCGTTGACGACGATGGTCGAGAACTTCCCCGGCTTTCCCGATGGCATCCTCGGGCCGGAGCTCATCGAAAATTCGCGCAAACAAGCGCAGCGCTTCGGCACGGAATTTCGCTCAGGCGCGGTCACGTCGGTGGACCTGAGCAGCCGGCCGTTCAAGGTCGTCGCAGGGAAGGAAACGTACGAAGCCGAAACGCTAATTATCGCGGCGGGCGCTTCGGCGCGGATGCTAGGCATTGAATCGGAGCGGCATCTTTTGGGCCATGGCGTTTCCACCTGCGCCACGTGCGATGGATTCTTTTTTCGCGGCAAGGAAATCATGGTGGTCGGCGGCGGAGATACCGCGATGGAAGAGGCCACCTTCCTTACCAAATTTGCCAGGAAAGTGACGCTCGTTCACCGGCGAAATGAGTTCCGCGCCACGAAGATCATGCTGGATCGCGCGCGCGCTAACGACAAAATTGATTTTCTCACGCCGTATATCGTCGAGGAAGTCCACGACATGGACAAGAAATCCGTGGAGAAAGTGCGGCTGCTTAACGTGGACACGAATCAGACCAGCGAGGTCGAAGTATCAGGAGTTTTCGTCGCCATCGGCCACGATCCCAACACCAAAATTTTCAAAGGTCAGGTCGAAATGGACGAGAACGGTTACTTGATCACACATGACGGCCCGAAAACGAATGTCGAAGGCGTCTTTGCGGCAGGCGACGTGCAAGACCACCATTACCGCCAAGCCATAACCGCGGCCGGTTCCGGCTGCATGGCCGCGATCGAAGCCGAGCGCTTCCTGGAACGACACAAGGGCTGATGGCGCGCCCGGCTTTGCTGCATAATCTAAGTTTCATGCTCTGGCTTCTCCAGCGTGGCTTCCACCCAAATAGCACGGGGCTCATCTGATGCGCGCATTCCTATTGCGCCTGTCGGAGAGCCAGCGGCTGGCGCGGCTGATGATGCACAACGGCGCCAGCCGGCGCGTTGCCCGCCGCTTTGTCGCCGGCGAGACCCTCGATGATGCGGTGAAAGCGGCGCGCGAAGTCAATCGCCGCCTGCAACTGGCCAGCCTGGATTTGCTCGGGGAAAATGTCTCGGACGAAGGCGGAGCACGCCGCACCGCGGACGGCTACCGCGCGATTTTTGATCGTATTGCGGCCGAGCACCTGGACGCGAACGTCTCGCTGAAGCTCACTCAGCTGGGCCTGGATTTGAGCGAGGAACTGTGCTTGGAATTGCTCGAGAAAATCGTGGCGCACGCCACTCGCCAGGGAAATTTCGTGCGGATTGACATGGAAGGTTCAGCCTACACGCAGCGCACCGTGGACATCGCTAAACGCGTCCGCGCCAAGTACGCAGGCGTGGGCACCGTGATGCAGGCGTATTTGTATCGCACGGAGCAGGACGTGCAGGATCTCTTGGCGGCCGGATGCCGGCTGCGTCTCTGCAAGGGCGCGTACAAAGAGCCGCCTGAAGTGGCGTTCCCCAAAAAATCTGACGTAGACGCGAATTATGTGAAGCTCATGAAGATATTGTTGCCCAGCGGGATTTACCACGGCATCGCGACGCACGATCCCGCCATGATCGAGGCCACCAAGAATTTTGCGCGCGAGCAAAATATCAAGCGCGATCGGTTCGAGTTTCAGATGCTTTACGGCATCCGCACGGATTTACAAGAGAAACTCGTGCGTGATGGATTTCGCGTGCGCGTGTACATTCCCTACGGCGTGGACTGGTTTCCTTATTTCATGCGCCGCTTGGCCGAAAGACCCGCGAATGTCGCCTTCTTTCTGCGCAACCTGCTCCCCAGATCGGCCGGCAACACACCTTCGTAGTCAGCGCTTAGCACCTTCAGGAATATCGCACGTTCGTAGCGATTCATGCGGGCGCCCTGCTTCCGCGAACGATTGAGATTACGTCGCTTCGGAATTAGAATACAGTCGCGTAGCAGCCCGGACCCTTCACGTTATTTTCTTCAAATCGCAGAGGAGCAAAAATGCGCAACAAACTCATCGCTCGATTCTTCATCGCTGTGGTTCTGTTAGCGGTCGCCGGATGCGGCGGTAAATCTACCGCTCCCGAGTCGGCGAATTCGCCAAACTCCGCAAATTCGTCGTCCAGCTCATCTTCCCCGGATCAGTCCAGTGGCAATGCAGCCCCGAGTGCGCCCGCCCCGGCTCCCGCCCCGCCGCCCCCGGTGGTGATTCCAGCGGGCACGGTTCTCACCGTAACGCTCGATCAAACGGTGAATTCCAAGATCGCCAGCAACGGAGACACTTTCGCTGCGTCATTGGCCGAGCTTGTCACGGTGAATGGCGCCGTGGTTCTTCCCGCGGGAACCAAAGTTACCGGAACCGTCGTGCGCGCCCAATCGGCGGGCCGCTTCAACGGCAACGCGCTCCTGCAACTCACGCTTGATTCCCTAAAGTTGAATGGAACACCCTATCCGGTTCAGACGTCCGAGTTTGAGGATGTCGGTAAGGGACGCGGCAAACGCACCGCCATTGGCGCCGGAGGTGGTGCAGCATTTGGAGCGATTGTCGGAGCGTTGGCCGGTGGGGGCAAAGGCGCGGCAATCGGTGCAGTCGCGGGCGGCGGCGCAGGAACGGCCGGCGCGGCGTTTACTGGGAAGAAGGACATCGTGCTGCCCGCGGAAACCAGGCTACACTTCAAACTGGTTCAGCCCGTATCAATTGCGGTCAGTCAGTAAAGTCTGTGTCGTAAGGGCACGGCTAAAGCCGTCCTGAATTTCCGGCTGTTATGGTGTGGCTAAGCCTCCACCCACAAAGATTCTCGAGTTGAGCAGCGTTCGCGAATCGCTACGACTTGCGGCAGATAGCCACTCCATCGCGCAATGGTACGATTACGGGAAACAGCTCCGGCGAAGAGTAAACCATTCGATTAAATCCGAGAATGCCCTGGGTCTGCTCGTCTTTCGGAGGCTCGGTGACGCGGCCGGACCATAAGACGTTGTCAGTAATTATCAAGCCTCCGCTTTTCAGCCGTGGTAATGATTTCTTCAGCGCAGCCGGATATTGCTGCTTGTAGACGTCGATCAAAATGATGTCGAACAGGCCTTCCACGCGGTCCATCAATTCCATGGCCTCGCCGACCATGAATCGGACGCGGCCGGTAACCCCGGCCCGGTCGAAATTCTTACGGGCAAGCTCCGCATTTGCAGGATCGCCGTCGGTGCAGAAAATTTCCGCGCCCGGTCCCGCGGCATGCGCGAACCAAATCGCGGAATATCCGATTGCCGATCCCATCTCGAAAATCCGCTTGGCTCCGGAAATCTGCGCCATGAGCGAAAGCAGCCGGCCGCATTCCGGTCCGATAATGGGAATGTCGTGCTGTTTCGCGTAGCCTTCCATGTCCGCCAATACCGCGTCGCGCGCAGGAAGGATGTTCGACAGGTACTTCTCGACCGCTGGTTCCAGAATACCGGGCATCCGCGCTCCTATACTGTTTAACCTTGCGACGTAACTCGCGAGCTAAGCTCCCCGATAGACTCACCTGGTTTCAGCGCATGTATTTCCACCCCGCTGATGTCCTGCGTGAGTTGGCGCACCTGCTCCGGACGTCCAACGAGTTGCGGAAACGTCCCGAAATGCATGGGAATCACATGGCGAACATTCAGAAAGCGAATCGCCATGGCTGCCTCGCGAGGACCCATCGTGTAATGGTCTCCAATCGGCAACAGCGCGACATCGGGCGCGTAAAGCTCGCCAATGAGCTTCATATCTCCGAAAAGCGCCGTGTCGCCGGCGTGATAGACGGTCAATCCGCCGGGCAATCGGACAATATAGCCGCACGCTTCACCGCCGTAGATGATTTCATCGCCGTCTTTGATCCCGCAGGAATGCACGGCGTTCACCATGGTCACTTCGATCTCGCCGACCTTCTGCGTGCCGCCTTTGTTCATCGGGCTCGCACTGGAAACGCCTTTTGATTCCAGCCAAAGGCACAGTTCGTAAATGCCCACGATTTGCGGCTTGTGCTTTTTGCCCAGTTCCACTGCATCGGCGATGTGATCAAAATGTCCGTGGGTGATCAGCATCGTGTCCACGTGCTCAAACTTCTTGTTCGCCTCGGGACACATCGGGTTGGTCTGAATCCAGGGATCAATCAGAATTACTTTGCCGCTCGGTGTATCAATGCGAAACGCGGCATGGCCCAGCCAAGTCAGTCTATTTCCGCGGGTTGGTAGCATCGAGAATTCTCCTATCGTATGAATTATGCAAAGCAAAAAGTTGCAGCTAGCGGCCTGAACCGCGGACGCCTTCGGTCGCGGTCCCCGCGGTGTTCAGCGTGGCGCGGAATGCCTGCTCGAATTCCGGGCGCGGCCGCGTACCCAGAAAAAACTCGATGATGTTGCCGTCGCGCCCATAAAAAACTGTTTGCGGCATCGTTCCTTTCCACTGCGGGTTCACGCCGTTGTAGAAACCGTCCAGATCGATGCCCGGCTTTTGCCGGTAGTTCGGAAATGGTGGCTGATTTTTCGCGATAAAACGCCGCACCAGGTTCATGTCCGAATCGTCATCCATGTCAATTCCCAGCACGCTGACGCCTTGCGGCTTGAACTCTTTCGCGAGCTCGACAATCATCGGATACTCGTCGCGGCACGGCTCGCACCAAGTGGCCCAGAAGTTCACTACCAGTGGTTTCCCGCGGTGTTTGGCCAGGAGCTGCTGATATCCCGCAAGATCGATCAAAGGAGGGTCGGCGGGCACGGCGGCCTTGCTGCCGTGAGATGTTGGCTTGCCTGACGGAGTCTGTGCCTGCCCGGTCGCGGCAGTGATGACAGCCAGTGCTAACAGGGACAAGAAGGCAAGCAAGCGGCGATGGGTCATTCCAAGGCTCCTGTACTTACACCGTCATTCTATCGGTTTGACCGGATTTTCAGCAACTTAGGAGGATGGGCGGCATCGCTTTCCGAGCCCGAGCGCTTGTACCCGCCTCGCTTTGGTGATATAAAAATTGTTCCGGGTTTAGGAGTGAGGATTCCCCCGGCTGATTTGTCCTACAACCTCTTCTTCGAGGAGAACTCGAAATGGCTTACGTAATCGCCGAACCTTGCATCGGCACAAAAGACACGGCTTGTGTGGACGTCTGCCCGGTGGACTGCATCCACCCGCGCAAGGACGAGGCGGATTTCGAGGCGGAAAAACAGCTCTACATCAGCCCCGACGAATGCATTGACTGCGGGGCGTGCGTGCCGGTTTGCCCGGTGACTGCGATTTTCGCCCTGGAAGATTTGCCGGAGAAGTGGTCCAGTTTCACGCCGATCAACGCGGACTGGTACAAGAACAAGAAGGCTTAGCAGCCGAGACTTTCACAGGCCTCACACTGCTTTGTAATTCGGTGCGGTTTTTTCAACCGCGGCGGATTCAGCCATCCGCCGCGTTTATTATTTTGTAGCGCTGATGCTAGACCTCGAGCCCGAGCACTTGCCGCCCATTCGGGCTAATCATGCTGGGATTCCACGCCGGTTCCCACACAATTTCCACTTTCACGTCCCGGACCTCAGCGATGGCGGCCACGCGGCTCCGCACTTGATCTGGAATCGCGAGCGCGGAGGGGCAGCCTTGCGTGGTGAGCGTCATTTTAACGGTTACGTTGCCCGCGTCGTCATGGTGGACGTCATAGATCAAACCCAGATCCACAATGTTAATCGGAATCTCCGGGTCGTAACATTGCCGTAGGGCTTCTAGTATTTGTTCACGATCGAGCGGCATTCGTTCTCTCCTTTATCGCTTACCTCGGAAGACTCTCACGCAGCGCGTCATTCTCGGTTGCAACTGTTGGATACGATCAGCGTTCCACACACACGGCAGCGTGTCAACAAGTCCGGCGTTTGGCAGCTCGCGCTGGACTGCTAGAATATCCGCTTGCGATGCGGCAGGAAAGTGCGGCACGCGCCATCCGACCGTTGCTGGGAGCGAAGACGGTGCAAGAGGGAGCGAAGACATTGAGAACGATTTTGGGTGCAGCGGTTGCCGTCGCTATTGTGGTCATGCTTTTCGCGCCGACCCGCGCGGGCACGACGAACGTCGTCGACCTAGCGGCTCAGCAGACGAAGCCGTCTAGCGAAAAGCCGCCGCGAGTGATCAGCGTCACCGCCAAGGATTTTGAATTCGAACCGGCTCTGATCCACATGAAGGTGGACGAGAGAGTCGAACTGGATGTTATGTCCTCGGACAAGACTCACGGAATCCGCATTATTCCGTTCCCTGACGGCGCGAAAGCCAATACCGCGCCTGGCCTGTCCTTCCCCAGCGGCGAGGACTGTTGGAAACTGAAGAAGGGCGAGACGGTGGTGATTGGCGTCGTACCGACCGAGCAGGGGACTTACACATTCAGCTGCTGCAAATTGTGCGGCAGCGGCCACAAAAAAATGAAGGGCCAGATAATTGTGGATCCGTAACAGACGATGCAAGCGGGCCTCGACACCGCCATCGTCGCTGGCTTGCTGATTTCGGCCCTGGGCGGCTCGACCACCCCAATCGGCGGACCGACGCGCGCTTTCGTAGCGCGCGGGAAATGGAGCCGGACTATGGGGAGACGGTGTGCCGCTGCTACAAGAGCGGATTACTTGTTGTTTGTGTTGATTTCTGCGCGCTCGGAACTTACTGCGGAATTGCGGGACCGCTGAATTACAGGAATTTCACGATCATCCGGATTCTTGCCGTCGCCGATGTTTCGTGCCCACCATTTCGACGCGGCGCGCAGATCCTCCACGCCCAGGCCGTGGTAATCAGCAGGGAATCGAGAGATCTTTACGATTCCTGCGGCCAGCAAGCTTTCCGCGCCCTCTGAATTTCCACGCCGATAATGATGAAACGCGGCCGCGATCTGGATGAGTCCCTGCAGAAATGTTCTTTCAGGCTCCTGCTCTACGAGCCAAACTTCTTCCCAGACCTCGTGCGCCTCGAAGAACTGGCGCGTATTGAAGTGTGCCAAGCCGCGCTCGAATCGCTCCTGTTTTTCGTGGGGTTTCATCGTCCACTGGTTTCGATTTCCGCTAGAATTTCGCGGTTGCGTGCCATCATAGCAGCGAGCCGCATGGAAATTAAGATCGAATTGCCGGGAGTGAAGCTGGGTGTAGTTGAAGCGGACGAAGCGCGCGTCGTGTCCGTAGATCCCGGCCTCGCAAAATTGCTGGACGAAGTCTGCGCCCGCAAACGCCAGGAATCCACACTCGCAGGCCTCGCCGCAGCCGAACCAGTTCGGGCAGTCCGCGCTATGTTCCGCGAATGGGGCATGGACCCCTCGAAATACCGCCCATCCTCGGAAGCATTATTGCGTCGCGTGGTGCAAGGCAAAGGCCTCTACCGTGTCTCGAATCTCGTGGACCTGGGAAACTTGGGTTCGATCGAGACGGGCTGGCCATATGGCTGTTACGACCGTTCAAAAATCAGCGCGCCCGTGTCCCTGCGTCATGGCGCTGCCGGCGAAAAGTACGAAGGCATTGGTAAACAAATTTGGCATCTCGAAGGCAGGCCTGTTCTTGCAGATCCACAAGGCCCGTTTGGCAGTCCCATCAGCGATTCCACGCGCAGCATGATTACGGAATCCGCGACGCAAATTATGATCGTGATCTACGCTCCGGCCCGCACACCCGATGCCTCCCTGAACGCTGCGTTCACGCGCCTGAAGGATCGCCTCACGCAATTTTCCGGGGCTTGCGCCGTGCGTTGCAATCTTTGTGCCGCGTGACAAGATCCCACCCGATAACGCGCGTTCTTGCAGGATGATGTGTATTTCGCGCGAGCGCTCGCATCAACGTTTGGGAAGTCTTGCACATTCGAGTTATCCTGTTAATGCTTCAGCGAGGTCCTCCGTGGCGAAGTTTCAGCTTGTCCTGCTCATCCATGCACACCAGCCGGTGGGAAATTTTGATGATGTGATGGAGCGCGCCTACGTACAGTCTTATGCGCCGTTCGTTGAAGTCCTCGCGCGCCATCCCGGCATTCGAGTGGGATTGCACTTCACCGGTTGCCTTCTGGAGTGGATCGAACGAGCTCATCCTGAATACTTCGCTGAGTTGCGGGCCTTGGTGAAGCGCGGCCAGGTGGAAATGGTCGGAGGAGGCTTCTACGAGCCGATACTCGTTGCCATCCCGCCGCAAGATCGCCACGAACAAATTACCCGCCTCGCGGATTACGTCGAAAAGCATTTCGGCAAGCGGCCTCGAGGTGCCTGGATCGCCGAGCGCGTGTGGGAGCCACAGTTGCCCTCATCGCTAAAGCCTTTCGGCGTGGAATACACTCTGGTTGACGACAATCATTTTCTGGGCGCGGGGTTTGAACTCAACCAACTTTACGGATACTACCTCGCCGAAGATCAGGGCCACACAGTGAAGGTTCTCCCTGGCTTGAAATCGTTTCGGTATCTGATTCCTTTCCGCGAACCCGAAGAAACGATCCAGCTCCTCGGCACCGCTGCTGCCGAGCATCCGCATGGCTTCGCCGCGATGGGCGACGATTTGGAGAAATTCGGTATTTGGCCCGGGACCCACGATCTTTGCTATCGCCAGGGCTGGCTGGAACGATTTTTCACAGCTCTCGAGCAGAATCAGGACTGGCTCGAGACCTCCACGCCCGGCGCAGCAGTCGCTTCACATCCCCCGCTCGGGCGCGCGGATCTTCCGGCGGCTTCCTACACGGAAATGATGGAATGGTCGCTGCGGACGCCGGCGCGCGAGCGCTATCACGCGCTGGTGATGGAATTTTCCTCGCGCCCAGACGCGCTGCCCTTCGTGCGCGGCGGGATCTGGCGCAATTTTTTCACGAAATATAGCGAGTCGAACCTGCTGCACAAAAAAATGTTGCACGTTTCGCGCAAGGTTCACGCGCTCGACCACAGCCGGCGGCAAGACACGGCGTTTCCCGGCGCGCGTGAGCAGGCCAGGACGCTCATGCTGCGCGGGCAATGCAATGACCCCTACTGGCATGGCGTCTTCGGGGGGTTGTATGCGCCGCACTTGCGCGCGGCGCTTTGGCGGTCACTGGCCGAGGCTGAAGCCATCGCGGACAAGCTCTCGCACCGGGCGCATCATTACGAAGACGCGGTTAAGATCGATTTCGACGCCGATGGCCATGAAGAGATTTATTTCACGTCGGACCGCTATGCCGCGTTGCTCTGTCCCGCAGACGGCGCGACGATCTCCACGATCGAATGCCGCCAGTCGCACAGCGCGCTCGTCAATTCTCTGCAGCGTCGTCCGGAAGCCTATCACGCCGGAATCAAGCACATTTCTGGCGGCGCAGCGCGGTCTGCGCAGTCCATTCACGAGCAGACCCGCACAAAGGAGGAGGGCCTCGATCGCTGGCTCAACTACGATCGCTGGGCGCGCAACTGCTTTCGCTTGCTGCTTTTCGGCCGTGAAAAACAATATCCGGATTGCGGCGCGGTACGCCTGGAAGAGAATGCCGCATTGGCGGCCGGGAAATATCGCATTGTGGAAATGTCTCCCAGCAAAGCGAAAGTTGCTTCGGATTCGAGCGCCGATTGGCCGGTCGAAAAGACCTTCTCGTTTGCGAAGACCAAGGAAGGCTTTGAAATCACTTGTGACGTCAACCTGCGCCGCTCGGCTCCCGGCACTGCTTCAATTCATGTCGGAATTGAAAACGTCCTAAACTTCCTCGCGCCCTCGGCGCCCGACCGTTATTTCGAATCCAACGGCGAGCGCTATCCTTTGCGCTGGGGCGCGGCGGCTCCAGCGTCGGAACTTCACGTCGTGGACGAATGGCAAGGGATCAGGGTCACGCTCTCGGCTCCCAGCGCCAGGGATTTCTGGATCACGCCCATTGAGACTGTTTCGGAATCAGAAGAAGGGTTCGAGCGGATCTATCAGGGGTCTCAAATCATCGCGGTCTGGCCCGTGGAGGTGGCCTCAGGCGCCGAGTGGCAATGCCAGCTGGGTTTGAGAGTCGCAAAACTCGGCTGAGCTTTCGCGGACAGCAAGCGCGCGAGCATGGAACTCGCGGCGGGCGCTTGCCGCTACCCGCGCTGCTCTGCTAGAGTGCCGTGGGAGGAATTGCATGGCCGTCTCACAGGAACTGCTCGATATTCTCGTTTGCCCCCTGGACAAGACTCCGGTGAAATTGACGAACGACCAGCACGGATTGAAGTGCCCGTCGTGCCGTCGCGTCTATCCCATTCGCGAAGACATTCCGGTAATGCTGGTGGACGAAGCTCGCATTGAAGCCGAATGAAGCAGCGCGGCTGAACCACTCCGCGACCCTCCTGCAGAACCTGCCGCACGCCGCGGAAATATTGATCATACGCCTCCGGTCACTCGGCGATTTGGTGCTTGAAACTCCGGCGCTTGCCGCCCTCCATTCTTGGCGTCCCGATTTGCGAATTGCGGTTCTCGTCGAGCCGCGTTTTCTAGCGGTGCTAGAAGGAAATCCCACCATTGCCCAATTGGTTTCCTCGGAAGGCGGCGCAATTAAGACCGTCCGAGAATTGAGGAAGAGCCGCTTTCCGATCGTTTTCAATCAACATGGAGGTCCCAGAAGCGCAATACTGTCGGGATTTTCTGGCGCGAAGTGGCGTATCGGCTGGGCGGGACACCAATATTCGTTCATGTATAACGTGCACGTACCAGAGGCGCGGGAGTTCTACGGAACTGCCGCGGTGCACACGGTTGAGCACCGCATTTCGCAATTTTATTGGATGGGCTTGCCCCGCGGGCCCATTCCCAGTGCGCGCGTTTTCCCTCAGCTGGATGCCGTGGAATCGATCGCTCCCAAGTTAGCGGAGAAGGGAATCGCGCCCGGTACGCCTTACGCCGTGTTGCAGCCTGGCGCACGTCTGCTCGAGATGCGCTGGGCCGCGGCCAAATTTGCGGAGATTGCGCGCTGGTTGCGCGAGAAACACGGAATCGCAAGCGTCGTGAACCTTGGCCTGCGCGACGCCGAAATTTCAACGGAAGTTCAACGTGAAATGCGGAATTGCGCCATAATCCTGGAGCCGCCGCTGGAGATCCGCGAACTCATCGCGCTGATCGCTGGTTCGCGGATCTTCATCGGCAACGATTCCGGTCCCGTACACGTCGCGGCGGCGTTGCAGCGCCCCAGCGTCGTAATCTTCAGCGTGACCGACCCCGTAGAATGGCGCCCGTGGCAAGCGCCGCATCGCATCGTGCAAACCGGCGCCACATTCCGTCATCCGCGCGCCGACAAAGGCCTTGTCGCCAGCAATCCTCGCTCGATTTCGTCCATCGCTTTCGAGGAAGTGCGCGACGCCTGCGACGAGCTGCTCTGGGAGCGCCCCGAATCGTCCCCGACGGCGGAACGTCCGTCATCCAAGTCATAGGTGCGGAGCCGTGGATAGGGTGGTGGGGCAGCTGCTGCGAACTACGGTGGGAATCCCAGCGATTGATCTTTAAACTCAACCCACAGCCGCACTTCCTTCGTCTTCCCTTGTTTCAAAGCGTCATGATCATCCGGGAAAGGTTGATACGGGCTCACTTCAACGACGACCACAACGCCCGAAGCGTTCGAGAGATGCTCTATATCCTCGAGGTGATAACTCTGGATCGGGCCGTAATAACCTTGCGGCCCCCAATCGTCGGTAAAGTCCTTGAACGAATAGGATGGCGAGGGCTTCCAGATCTTGTAAGCCTCTTCCAAATTTCCTGCGACGACCGCGTCTAAAAACTTGTGGACGGTGTGCTTCTCGGTGTGAAACCTCAGCAAGTACCACATCGCGCCGGCCACCAGCGCTAGGAAAGCGATTCCGGTGATGATGTAACGGCGCACCTTTGCCGGCGGGTGTTCATCCGTCGAATCGAAAATTCCCACGAGATCTCCTCGATGTTGTTGGATGCTCGGGTCAGCGTCAGAGCTGCCGCTTGAACAACAAGATGCTCGAAGTCGTCATGATGGCCGCGATGCCCAGCAAAACTAGCACGTCCACATAGATTCCTTCAATGCCTGTGCCCTTGAGCGTGAGGTTGCGCAGCCCGTGCACCGCGTAGGTGAAGGGATCAATCACCGAGATCCACTTCAACCACCATGGGAACGCCGCGATCGGATAGACCGCGCCCGAAGGGAAAAACAACAGCGTATTAAGGACGCCGAAAATTGCGCGCGGTACCAGCGGATCATCCACGCGCACCATCAGCAGGAACATGAAACTCATCATGGCCAGAGCCGCGGCAGTCACCACCGCCACCAGATACAACAACCGCAGCGGATTCCATATATCCGGCAGGCCCACAATTAAGCCGCCAATAATCGTGAGCACCATTCCCGTCATCAATCCCTTGATCACCCCGGAACCAATCAGCCCGAATACCAACTCCGATTTTTTGATGGGCGTCACGAGATAGCCTTCGTGAAGTCCTCGCGCTTTGTCGTCAATAAAGGTGATGCCACCGCCGATCATGGCTACCACAAAAACAGAAAGCGCGATCGTGCCTGCCAACAAATACTTGACGTATTCGACGTAGGGATAGATCTCCACCGTGTTCAACTGCACGGAGCCTTCCAGGCGCGGCGTCACGTCCGGAGCGTTGAGCTGTTCCACCATCTGCTGCACGCGCTCCAGAAGCGCGCTCGATATGAATTGGTCAGTATTATCTTCGGTGAATGCGATCCGAGGCCGGTCGTGCTGATAGAAGCGACGCGAAAAATCGTGCGGGATGACCACCAGCCCGCGCACCAGGCCCGTCTGCAAGTCGTGGGTGGCCTGCGGCACGGAATCGTATTCCTCGACTTGGAATGTCCGCGGGCCCGCGGCAATGCCGTCAAACATTTCGCGTACTTTGCGGGATTCCACCGAATGATCCATGTCCACGAAGCCGATCTTTACCCCGGTGACTTTGCCTCCGAACGCGTAGCCCAGCACGATGAGCTGCACCAGCGGTAGCACCATGGAAACCATCATCAGCGCGGGGCTGCGGAAAAATTTCCGCAAGTCTCGTTCGATGAGCGCCGCAATGCGCTTGAAATTCATAGCTGAGCACCTCCGCAGTGCGCCGGCTTTTGCTTGCGTCTAACGATACAAATGCCCGATGTCGTAACGGGCTCCGGCGTCGGAAGCGTCTCGCAGACCAGAGCCGGTATAGTGCAAAAACACGTCATCGAGCGTGGTGCTTTGCACGCTTACTTTTTTGACGTGCACGCCACGTGCGCGCGCCAGATCCATCAACGCCGCCACGGTGGCGGGCCCATCGTTCGAGGATATGTGCACCACGCCGTCGCGATGGGATACGCCGGCGGCCTGCGCCAATTTCTTGAGCTGCTCGTCCCAGTCCGGCGGCGCGTTTTCAAATTCCGCCTCCAGCGTGTCGTTACCCGGAACGCTATCCTTCAGTTTTGTGGGCGTGTCCAGTGCCGCCAGTTTGCCGTGATCCACAATTGCGATGCGGTCGCAAAGCTTGTCGGCTTCGTCCATGTAGTGGGTTGTAAGCAAAATCGTCATTTCCGACCGCTCGCATAACGTGCGGATCAGTTGCCACACGTTTGTTCTCGACACCGGGTCGAGGCCCGTGGTCGGCTCGTCCAGAAACAGAATGTTCGGCGAATGAACCAGACCACGGGCGATTTCCAGTCGGCGCCGCATTCCGCCGGAAAACGTTCGCACGAGTGCGTCCTTGAATTTGAGCAAATCCACGGATTCCAGCAGGTCGTGTATGAGTTGGTCTCGTTGTGCGCGCGGCACGCCGTAAAGTTTCGCGTGAATCAGCATATTTTCCGTTGCAGTGAGCTCCGGATCGGAGGTCAGCGCTTGGGGAATCACGCCCATGGCGTGGCGCACACCGTCCTCGTCGGTGCAAATGTCGTGTCCCGCGATTCGCGCGGTGCCGGAAGTTGGCGGTGTCAGCGTAGTCATCATGCGAATCAGAGTCGTCTTACCCGCGCCGTTCGGCCCCAGCAGTCCAAAAATTTCGCGCTGCGCGACGTGGAAACTGACGTCATTCACCGCCACCAGATCGCCAAATTTCTTGGTGAGATGGTCCACCTCAACCGCGTTGATTGTGTTGGGTGCCATGGGCTTCAGAGCCGCGCGAACCAGCTTTTCGCCGCAGGGCGCGGTAACAGAACCGTAGCTGTCATTCCCGTGAACAGCCGCCCCTCGGAGTTGGGCACGGCCACCTTGATGGCGAAGGTCTTGATGTCGCGTTTGGTGCGACTCACGTCGCGCTGCGTGGCGAAATCATTTTCAACACCCTTGAAAATTACGGAACCCTCGATGATGTTCCCGGAAGGCAGTTGCACATCCAGCTTCTGGCCGAATTTAATCGAGTCGATTAGCGTCTCTTCCACATCCGCGCGGACCCAAAGGTCATTGATATCCACAATCACGACGATGGGCGATCCCTGCGCCACCACTTCTCCCTGCTTCGCCACTCGCACCGAGACGATGCCGTCAATCGGCGCATAAATTTTCGTGTAGCCCAGTTGCACAGCCATTTCCGCCTGCGACGCCCGGGCTTGCTCGAGCTGGGCCATGGTGGTGTTGATCGCGCTTTTTCGAGCATCCACCTGTTTACGATTGGCCTGCGCCACTTCCACCGCCGCGGATTCGGCGCGTACGGCTTCCTCCAGCGCATCCACGTTCGCTTGCGAAATTCGCACCGCCGCCTCTGCGTGGTCGCGATCTTGCGCGGAGACCTCTCCTTTGGCGAAAAGTTCCTGCATGCGCTTTCGATCCTGTTGGTCGCGCCACAGCTGGGCTCGCGCCGGTGCGAGCTGCGCGGTCGAGGAAGTCACTCGCGCGCGCGCCTCGGTAACCGAAGCGTCGGTCTGGCCGTTGGTCCACGTATAGTTGTGGTTCGCTTCGTGCACCTGCGCTTCCAGGCTGCTGACGTTCGCTTTCGTCGCCGCCAAGCTGGCCTCCAGTTCCTTGCTGTCGAGTTCGGCGATCAGTTGGCCCTTCTTCACGGCCGTTCCTTCATCGACGGTCAGATTCACGATGCGGCCGGTAATCTGCGGGCTGACAATCACCTCATTGCCATCCACGACTCCAATCAATGGAATGTCGTTGCCGCGCGGTGTGGTGAAGTAATACGCCACGGCCGCGACGGCAAAAATTACCAGAAGCATCATGAGAAATTTCCGGCCGGTCATCGGCGCCTCTCTTGTGCGCGAAGTAAGCCATGATCCAGAAAATCGAGCAGCGCGCGTTTCCGCTCCACCAGGGCATCGGCCGCGAGCAGATCTCGTCCTGCCACGCGGCCGAAAATTGCAGCCGCGGCGAAATAAGAGGTCGTCATGCCCATGATGGTGAAGGCAGCGTGATGAGGATCAATATGGCGAAACTCGCCCGCGGCAATACCTGCTTCCAGTGTCTGGACCAGGCGTTTGTGAAAGGGGCGAAGGAACTGGGTGACGATCCAATCGAACTCCTTGGTCGCCTCCATCGCTTCGCGATGCACGAGCCGTGGGTAGTTCGGATGCGAGGCTAGAAAATCGAAATACGCGATGATGAATTCGCGAAGCCTTTCACGAGGAGAGACTTGCTTTTCGGGCGGTTCGTAGACCCCCGTGCGCAGCTGACGAAAAAGATTTTCCAGAACCGCGCGATGCAGGCGGCGCTTATTTCCGAAATAGTAGTAAAGCATCGCCTTGTTGGCGTGCGCAGCCGAGGCGATTTCCTCGGTCCGCGCGCCAGCCATGCCCTGCGCGGCGAATTGGTGCTCCGCGGCGGCGAGAATCCGCCGTGCGGTCGCTGGATTGGCGACTTTTTTTCTTCCGCGCTTCATGGCTTTCGTTACACTCCCACTCGCTTCATCATTTCTTGGGTGTAGCGGTCCCCGGCGGCCACGCCTCGCGGCGCAAGTTCCTCGATGCGCGCCAAATCAGCTGGCGTGAGCGAAACTTCGAGCGCGCCGAGGTTTTCATCCAGATTCTTTCGCTTGGTCGTTCCTGGAATGGGGACGATATCCTGGCCTTGAGCCAGCACCCAGGCCAGAGCCAGTTGTGCGGGAGCGCAGGATTTCTCGGCGGCCATCTGCTGAATGCGCTGCACGAGTTGCAGATTCTTCTGGAAATTCTCGCCTTGAAAACGAGGGGAGTTCCGCCGGTAGTCGCCTGGCGCGAGATCTTCGAATTTTTTGATTTGGCCGGTCAGGAAGCCGCGTCCCAGGGGGCTGTAGGGAACCAGCCCAATTCCCAGTTCGCGGCACGTCGCCAACACGCCGTCTTCCGGGTCGCGCGACCACAGCGAATATTCCGATTGCAGCGCGGCAATTGGATGCGTGGCATGCGCGCGCCGTATCGTGGGAGCACCGGCCTCGGACAGCCCGAGATAGCGGACTTTGCCTTGTTCAATCAGACGGGACATTGCGCCGACTGTTTCTTCGATGGGCACATCGGTGTCCACACGATGCTGGTAGTAAAGGTCAATCGTCGCGATCTTCAGGCGACGGAGGCTTTGTTCGCAGGATTTTCGAACGTAGTCGGGACGCCCGCTGACGCCGCGCTGATTCGGATTGCTGGGATCGCGCACGATCCCGAATTTCGTCGCGACGATTGCCTCGTTACGCCGTGTATCGATGGCCCGTCCCACCAATTCCTCATTGCGGCCCATGCCGTAGACATCCGCGGTATCGAGCAGGGTAATGCCACGATCAATCGCGTGATGAATCGTGGCGATGGATTCTTGTTCATCAGGATGGCCATAAAACTCGGACATACCCATGCAGCCGAGGCCCAAGGCGGAGACTACGAGCGAACTTTTGCCCAGCCTGCGATATTCCATCGAAGTGCTCCCGGAAGGATATATGTTAACCAACCAGTTAGTTTAATAAAGATTGGGGCTGCCGTCAAGTGGTTGACGACTGCTCTGGACCGCGAATCCCACTTCTTCCTACGCGTGAAAATGGGATTTTATTACTCGGTGTCGAGCGCGCCGGAAGCGCCGCTCGGGAGTTCGATGGAATACTTCGTGCGAGCCTTGTCGCGATGGAGTTCGATTGCGAGCTCGATCAGGCGGTCAATGAGCTTGGGATATGGCAATCCAGAGGCTTCCCAGAGCTTGGGGTACATGCTGATGGAGGTGAACCCCGGAATCGTGTTGAGCTCATTGACAAAAATCTTGCCGCCGCGTCGTTCCAGAAAGAAATCGCAGCGCGCCATGCCGGTGCCGTCAATCGCCCGGAATGCCCGTACTGCATAGTCCTGAAAAACGCCGACTTGCTTCTTGGTTAGCCGGGCCGGAATCAATAGTTGCGTTCCTTGCTCCAAGTATTTCGCGCGATAGTCATAATATTCGCGATGCGGCACGATCTCGCCCGGGATGGACGCACTCAGTTCGTCGTTTCCGAGCACGGAGACTTCAATCTCGCGCCCTATTACTCCGCGCTCGACAATGATTTTCAGCGCGAATTCAGCGGCCAGGTCCATCGCTGCGGATATTTCGTGGGCCGCCCTGACCCGCGTCATTCCGACGGAGGAACCCAGCGTCGCGGGCTTCACAAAGAAGGGGAAACGGAATTTCTTTTTGATCGCGTGCAACACTTTCGCGCGTTCGTGCTCCCACTCCGCACGGCGAACGGCCAGGAATGGGACAATTGGCAGGCCGGCTTGCTCAAACAGACGCTTCTGTACATCCTTGTCTATGCCCACGGCCGACGCCAGCACCCCCGCGCCCACATAAGGCAATCCAGCTAGTTCCAGCAATCCCTGCACGGTCCCGTCTTCGCCGAATGTGCCGTGCAGAACCGGAAACACGACGTCCACGCTGACGCTGGGCTGTCCCGCAGTTGGGCCCAGTGGAACAAGCGATGCGGCGCTGGGGTCAGGCGGCAGCACGACGCGCTCTCCCGATTTCAGTACGTCCGCGAGCATCTTCAGCGAGCCGGTGCCCACCAGCCACCGACCGTCCTTCGAGATGCCGATGGGCACGGCTTCATATTTTTCAGGGTCCAGCGCGCGAATCACGGATGCAGCGGAAGCCAGCGAGACTTCGTGTTCGCCGGAACGTCCGCCAAAGAGCACGCCGATGCGCAGCCGTTTTTGCGAGGCGTTCATGGCACCCTCACCTCACTGCAGAACGCGACCCTCATGCGCATCACAGGATTTTCTTTCCCAGGCCCGAGAGCACCAGCTCAACTCCCAGAGTCGCGGTCGTATTGTGCAGATCAATCACGGGATTGATTTCGACCAGCTCGAACGAGGCCATCAGCTTGCTATCGGCAATCATTTCCAAGGCCAGATGCGCCTCGCGGTAGGTCACGCCTCCGCGGACCGGAGTGCCGACTCCCGGAGCATCGGTGGGGTCTACGAAGTCCATGTCTAGGCTGACGGCAATTCCAGCCGTATCGTCGCCAGCAAAGCGCAGCGCTTCGGCCATCACTTCGCGCATACCACGTTCGTCAATATCGCGCATAGTAAAAACATGCACGCCAGAATCCTTCACCAGCCGACGCTCTTTGGCGTCAAGGTCTCGAATCCCCACCAGCGAGACGTTGCGCGGTTCCACCATGGGCTTAATGCCGCCAAGATCGGTCAGTTCCGGCGGACCGTAGCCCATGATGGACGCCAGCGGCATGCCGTGAACGTTGCCGGAAGGTGAAGAATCCGGCGTGTTCATGTCGCCGTGAGCGTCCAGCCAGATCACGCCGATTCGCTTCGAATTCCTATTGAAATGAGCTGCCGCGCCCGCGGTGGTGCCCACAGCGATGGAATGGTCGCCGCCGAGAACCAGCGGGATCATGTCCTCATCCAGCGTTTTCTTCACCGCATCGGCCAAGCCTTTACATGCCTGCGAAATCTCATCCAGGTATCGCGCCCGCTTTTCGCCGTAGGGCTGCTCTTCGGGCTGCGGAACGAGCACGTTGCCGATGTCTTCCACCTGACGGCCTAATTGCTTCAGGCGCGATTGCAATCCTGCGACGCGCAACGCCGAAGGGCCCATATCCACGCCTCGGCGGCTGGCGCCCAGGTCCATCGGCACACCGATAATGCGAATTTTTTCGGCCATATTGTGTGCTTTCGCGACCCCGCCGCGGGGAGGGAATCTAAGGATAAACTCGATACAGCATCCGTGGGAAGGGAATCACCTCGCGGATGTGCTCGGTTCCGCAAATCCATGCCACGGTGCGCTCCAGGCCCAGCCCAAAGCCTGCGTGCGGCACGCTGCCAAAGCGCCGCAAATCCAGATACCACTGAAACGATTCTTCCGGCAAATTGTGTTCGCGCAGACGCTGGACCAGCGTGTCGTAGTCCGCCAGGCGTTCGCCGCCGCCGATGATTTCACCGTAGCCTTCGGGCGCAATCATATCGAAGCTCAATGAAAGCTCCGGCCGCTCCGGGTCCGTGGCCATGTAAAATGCCTTCATCGCCGCGGGATAACGGTGAATGATCGCCGGGCGGTCAAATTCCTTGGAAATGATCGTTTCCTCATCGCCGCCGAAATCGTCGCCCCATTTGGCGGGATTGCCGGCCTTTTGCAGAACCTTGATCGCGTCGTCGTAGGTGATTCGCGGAAAGGGCGGCGTGATCTTGAGCAACTGCGCTACATCGCGCTCGATCAGTGCCAGTTCTCGCGTGCGGTTTTTCGCGACGGATTGCACCACCGCGCTCACCAATCTCTCCCCGAGTTGGATCATGTCCTCGAGATGCGCGTAAGCCGCTTCGGGCTCGAGCATCCAGAATTCAGTCAGGTGCCGGCGGGTCTTTGATTTTTCCGCGCGAAATGTGGGGCCAAACGTGTAAACCTTGCCAAGCGCCGCCGCCAAAGCTTCGACGTAAAGCTGCCCGGATTGCGTGAGATACGCCTTCTGATCGTCAATGTAATTAACTTCAAACAGGGTGGTGGTGCCTTCGCAGGCCGCAGGCGTAAAGATAGGTGCGTCTGTGAGCGTGTAACCCTGCTCGTCCATGAAATTCCGCGCGGCGCGCTCGACTTCGGCGCGAATACGCAGGATGGCGGCTTGCCTCGGCGTGCGAATCCACAGATGGCGGCGGTCGAGCAGAAAATCAACCCCGTGTTCCTTGAGTTGGATCGGGTAAGGCTCTGCATCTGAGACTCGCTGAACCACTTCAATATTGCTCACTCCGATTTCAAAGCCGCCGGGCGCGCGAGGTTCGGCGCGAACAGTGCCGGTAACGACCAGGCTTGATTCTTGCGGCAGCCCTTTTAACGCGCGGAAGGCTTCCGGACGCTCCTTCTGCGACACCACGCCCTGTATGATTCCCGTGCCGTCGCGAAAAATAGGAAATAGCAGCTTCCCCGATTCGCGAAGGTTGTAGAGCCACCCGCGAATCATGACAGTGCTGCCGGCGTGAGAGCCTGCTTGGTCAACGGTGATTGTCGCAATCGCTGCTTGCGCTTCCTGGGTCATTGGATTTTCCGTCGCGGTTGCGTCGCGCTGCGTTCTGTGAGCTGCCCTGAATCAGGACCGCGCGGCGCCGGTTCCCTGCGAGTCGAATTTTTCTTCAAGCTTGTCGCCTGCGGCGCGCATCTGATCGAGCGAAGGCGCTGTTCCTGCCCGGGCCTTAATCTCGAAGACGAGCGGCAGGGGCTGCGTGGCTCCAGCGATAGCTCTGAGCGCCGAATCCCATTCGATTGTGCCTTCGAAAGGCAGAAGGTGCTCGTCCTTGTCGCCGTGATTGTCGTGAATATGCAGGGTGGCAACCCGTTCGCGCATCGCGTCGAAACTCGTCGTCACGCCCTCTTCCATGTGCGCATGCCCGATGTCGAAGCACAACTTCAAATCGTGGAGGTGCGTATCGGTAATGAAATGCTGTAAAGATGCGGGCGCACCGAGCTCATCGGGCGTGTTTTCCAGCGCGATGGTCACACCGCGGGCCTTGGCGAACATGGATAAATTTTCCAGGGATGTAAATGCCGCGTCAAGCTTGCGAGGATCCGCCATCTGCCGCCCATGCCCGATATGTTGGACGAGGTACTGGAATGGAACGTGTTCCGCGACGTCCAGAGCGCGTTTGATTTCGTCCACGGCATCGAGGCGGCGAATTCGCTCGGGGTCAGAGATGGAAATCGGCACTCCGCTCTCGCGACCCGGTGCAAGATCGCGTTCCGTAGGCGAATGCAACGAATGGAGTCTCAAGCGATGTTCGCTCAGGGCATCCGCCATTTCGCGGATCGCCTGTGGCGCGCGATAACTGAAATGTTGCGGGGCGCAGAATACTTCGACGGCGGAAAAGCCCGCCTCCGCGATCTGCGCAAGCAGCGCGGGAGCGAGCGGCTGGTTTACGAACCGGTATGTGGACAGGATGCGCTGCACGTAGTCCCCAGAGAAGGAATACTATGGTCAACGGAAAATGAAATTACGTCAATAGCGGCCAACGAGGTTGTGGCACCATAATCACCACTCGCTCGCGATTCATTCTTCGCGCTAACCGGTACCCAGCAAGGAGAGTCCCGCCGCAATCAAGCCGCCCAAAAGGAGTGCTATCAACAAACAAACCGGAAACGGCAAGCGCTTGCGCATAAGACCGGGCGGCGGAGGAGTGGGTTCTTGAAAGTCGAGTATATCCATTACTGTGCCCTTGACCGGAGGGCGGGCACCAGGACTCGAAGAAGCCGCTGGTTTTGGTTCCGGCGGATCGTTCATGAATTCGTAAGCCATGCCAAATGCTAGCACCGAGCGAAATCGCATCGCAACCAATCCCGCTTGAACTTATCTTTCCGGAATGCGGTGAAGTCAGCGATAGAACCGATATCGGCGATTGGCCCGTGGCTTAGTGGACAAACCACGCGATGAGCCCGAAGGCCGCTCCGACACCTGCGAGAATTGCCAATACGACCCAACGGCCAAGCTGTGGATGAGATTTCCGGAGGCCCAGCATGTGAACAGAGGGATCCGTCTCGCCAAACAAATTGGCATTCGGTGGATTGGAGGGAGGGCGAACTTCTGTCGCTCGCGCGACTGTCGTTCGGCTGTCTGATGCTGGGACAACAACTCCGCCGGGCATTGCCGGGATGGTAGCACCGATCTCAACCGTTCGGAGAAGGATTTCAAAAAATAAACAACAGTATGTGGAAATCTATTTAGTGAATCGCGAATTGGACGAAAACTAGCGCAACCACGCTGCCCGCCAAAACCGCCACTGCAAGCCATCGTGAAATCCTCTGATTCCGCCTGCGTAGTTGCCGCACATGTGAGGAAAGCCCGCGCCCGGCGACGGCGGGCCTGGTTTCCGGTCCGGTGACCACGGCCCGAAGGTCTGCTGCAGGTGCGACGGTGCGGTCAGGAAACAAAGCGCGCTGTGGTCGTTTCACGCCTGGGATGCTATCACTACGGTTTCAAGCTCAAGCCAGTGGTAGCCAGCCCGGAGCGCCAATCAGCTATTGCTGTTTCTTGTAAATACCTTTGCGGTAGAAGAGCACTGGGGAAATTGGAAGTCGTCAGCCGTTCAGTTCTGCAATCACCTTGGGGAGCATCGCAAATTTTGCAAACGCCGCATCGGTCGTGAGGTACTCCACTCCGCAGGAAGGCCCCAGGTATGCGCGTCCTCCTTGAATCCGGGCGAATAAACGCTCCACTTGCCGTGCCACTTCCGCCGGTTCCTCCAGTTGAGGTTTGCGGCCGTTCACTAAGCCCAGAGCAAGCGGCTTCGGCGAACCGCACGATGCAACCGTGTCAATCAGCCCGGCGCCGCACGTGAAATCAATGCCCACAATATCCACCGGCAATTCCACCAGCTTCTCGTACATGTGCGTGCAGTCATGGAAATAAACGTATAGCGCCAGTTCCAGTTTGCGGCCGGCTTTCCGCACTTTGTCGCGGGCCTGAAGCAAGACTTCCAGCGACTGTTCAAAGATTTGCCAATCGCCGATATGACGCAAAATCGCGGGCTCGTCAATTTGTATCAACTCGGCTCCAGACTGCGAGAGCGCTTCGATTTCCGGCGCGAGAACCTCCCCATAAGATTGCGCTCGCGCTGCCAGCGTTGCGGGTCCGCGGGCGCCTCCGTTGCCAGTACGCGCGGAAAGGGAAAATTTCGCTAGAGTGTATGGTCCGATCAGGACGGGCTTGATGGCGAGCTTGCCAGCTTTGTCCCGCGGCGTCGGAAGATGGCCGAGCGCGTTCCGCGCGAAACTGTATTCGTTTGCGACCAGATGCCCGCGCCGCAGAGGATGGCCCGTGAATACGGGTTGCCGGCAGCAAATGCCAGTGTCGAAAAAAGGTACGGTGCCCTCGAATTCAATGTTATCCAGTTTCGCCGCCAGGTAGGAGATCGGATCGTTCCAGCGGATTTGGCCGTCGGTGACGATATCCAGTCCAGCCTTCACCTGGGCCGCGATCGCATGGCGCGTCACTGCGTTTTGTGCATCCAGCAAGTCTGCGGTCGTGCGATCGCCCGAGCCCAAAGATGCGATCGTCCGCTGCAATAACTGCAGCTCCGGAGAGTCTCCGACGCGCGGATAGCCGCCGGTGCTGGAAAGATACAATCCAGGAGCAGTGGTACTCATCAAGATGCCTCGGGATCAGCGGGAGAAACTTGAAGAAACTTAGTCGAATCCTGCAGAAGCGTCAAGGGCAAGACGAAAAGCCAGCGATCGGCAGCACTCCGGCGAAACGCCCATTCCACTTAAGCGCTGCGCTTATACCGGCCGGAGGTATTCTCTGCGCCGTTTGGCTTCCGTGCGGTAAGAGCATCTCGCGGAGGGAAAAAAATCTGCATGGAGACCAGAAACCGACGCAACTCCTTACGGAGCAGGCGCTTCGCCGACCGAGAAGTATGTGCAATCCGGATGCTGAAACACGAGCGCACTGACGCTGGCTTCCGGATCCATCATCATTCCTTCGGTCAAATGCACGCCAATCTGTTCCGGGCGTAGAATCATCCATATGCCAGCCTGGTCGTCCAGGTTGGGACAGGCCGGATACCCGAAGCTATATCGTTTCCCGCGGTAGCGCGACGTGAAGCGCTCCGGCATCGTCAATGACGGCGGGTCAGGAAAGCCCCAATCCTCGCGTATACGGCGATGCAGCCATTCCGCGCAGGCTTCGGCGGTTTCGATAGCCAGAGCTTGCAGTCCATGGGAGAAAAGGTACCGGCCCGCCGCCTTCGCTTCCTCGGATTTTTCGCGCACCCCCGCTCCCGCGGTAACCACGAAGATCGCCACATGATCGCGCTGCCCGTTCTGCTCTGGCAAAATGTAATCACTCAGGCACAACTTGTCCGCCAGCGCCTGCCGTTGAAAATGAAAAGTGTGAATTGGCGATGCTTCTTTGGGTGCGAAAAGCGCAATAGAGTTGCCGCGCCGCTCCGCTTCGAAGAATTGCCATAGCGCGCCGATGCTCATAAACGACGCGGCTTCCCGCTTGACCTCTTCCATATTTTCATGCAATTCAAGCGCGCGCGGATCTCGTTCCGTCAGCGCTTTCTCGAAATTTCCGCGGAAGCCCAGATGGCGGCCGAAGAGCATGTAGGGATTGATGTAGCTCCAAACTTCGTTCAAATCCGGCACGGCGCGCACCTTCCGGTCCAGGTAGGCGACGGGCGAAATTGGCAAATCCGTGCGAATTCGCGGCGAACGCTCCTCGCCCGCAGGCTGCAGCGGCGCCGCTGCCGGTTCTTCGAGCACGGCGGTGCCAACGTGCGTGTGCCGCTGCAGCACATTCTCGCGGCGTGCCGGGTCGCTGAGTTCGTTCATCAAGCGCAGTCCCGTCATCGCGTCCTTCGCATAACAGACCGCCTTGCTGTACTGCGGCGCAATTTTCAGTCGCGTAAACTTGTCCGAAAGTGCCGCGCCGCCCACCAGCAGCGGCACCGTAATGCCCGCCTCGCGCAGATCGCTGGCCGTGGTAACCATTTGCTGCGCGCTTTTGACCAGCAAGCCGGAAAGCCCGATCGCATCCGGCCGATATTCGCGATGCGCGCGGATGAGCTCTTCGGGCGGGACTTTAATTCCCAAATTGATCACTTCATAGCCGTTGTTCTTCAAAATAATTTCGACGAGATTCTTGCCGATGTCGTGAACGTCGCCCTTCACCGTCGCCAAAATCACTTTGGCCCGCTTTTCGGTGTCCGCCTTTTCCATGAACTGCTCAAGATGTCCCACTGCGGTCTTCATCGCTTCGGCGGATTGCAGCACTTCCGCGACGATCAGCTCGTTGTTATTGAAAAGCCGCCCCACTTCTCCCATTCCCGCCATCAGCGGCCCATTGATGACGTCGAGCGGCGGAATTTTCTCTTCGAGCTTGCGATTCAAATCGTCAATCAAGCCGTCTTTCGAACCTTCGATGATGTAATTTGCCAGGCGCTGGTCCAGCGGCAAATCCGCGGCGCGCTCTTTCTTACGCCCGCCGCTTCCACGGAAATGCTCCGAGATCGCGGCAATGTGAAATTGATTGATAGCGGCTTTTTGCTCGCGCGTTTGCTGGCGCCAGTCGGCGGGAGCGCCGCGCAGCAGCTCCGCCTGCGAATTCTCCGCAGGAATTTCCGCTGGAGGCGTGTTGAAAAGCAACGCCTCGGCCAGTTTGCGCTCGTGCTCCGGAATCGAACCAAACCGCTCGATGCGTTCGGCATTCACGATTGCCAGATCGAGTCCCGCTTTCGTGCAGTGGTACAAGAAGACGGAATTGACGACTTCGCGCGCGCCTGCCGGCAGGCCGAATGACACATTTGAAATGCCCAGGACCTTGCGTACATAGGGAATCTTCTGCTGGATCAGCCGGATCCCTTCAATGGTTTCCACCGCGCCGCCGATGTAATTCTCGTCTCCCGTCGCGCAGGGAAATACCAGCGGATCAAAAATGATATTGGCCGCAGGAATCCCGAATTTCTCGGTCAGCAGCTCGTAGGAGCGTTCCGCGATCTCGAGCTTTCGCCCGCGCGTGAAAGCTTGCGCCTGCACGGGATCCTCGTCAATGCAGCCGACGATCACCGCCGCGCCGTAGGAGCGCGCCAATGGACAGATGCGTGCAAACTTCTCTTCGCCATCTTCGAGGTTGATCGAATTGATGATGCTCTTGCCCTGGCAATAGGTCAGCGCCAGCTCCACGCCTCGCGGGTCCGTGGTATCAATCATGATGGGCGCTTTGATTTTGCGGATCAGCTGCTCGTAGAACGGCGGAATGTCGCTCAATTCCTCGCGATCCGTGCTCTGCAGGCAAACGTCCACGATGTGCGCGCCGCTTCTTACTTGCCGCCGCGCAATCTCGGTAGCTTCTTCCCACTGCTCGGACGCCACCAGATTCTTAAACAAGCGCGAACCAATCACGTTGGTGCGCTCGCCCACGATCAGAGGCCGCGTGCTTTCCTCGGCTTCGATCATGTCAATTCCGGAATAAACGGCGCGATGATTCGGTTCCTGCGGCCGGCGGGGCTTTTTGCCTTCAGCCATCTGCGCGATGGCACAAATATGCTTTTCCGTCGTTCCACAACAACCGCCGACGATGTTCAGCCACCCGCGGTCTACGAACCGCTCGAGCTGGGCCGCGAGGCTCTCAGGTGTTTCCTTGTAGGTGTTGTCCTCTTGAGGTAACCCAGCATTGGGATAGCAAGAGACATTTCGATTTGTCAGTTCTTGCAGCGTGCGGAGGTGGTCGGTCATGAATTCCGGGCCAGTTGCGCAATTCAGTCCCAAGGAAATCAAGTCGAGATGATCAAGTGAGGCCCACAGAGACTCAACGGTCTGTCCCGCCAGCATTGTCCCGTTCTGCTCGATGGTCACGGAAATCATCAACGGGATCGGATGGCCCAGCTCACGGCTCAATTCCTGAATCGCTAGTACTCCAGCCTTGATGTTGCGTGTGTCCTGGCAGGTCTCGAGCAACAGAGCGTC
The DNA here is from genome assembly GCA_963795005.1 of uncultured Acidobacteriota bacterium. GTDB lineage: Bacteria > Acidobacteriota > Terriglobia > Acidiferrales > UBA7541 > Palsa-295. Next base: position 27,140 of record CAWCGE010000011.1, read on the forward strand.
TACTCCGCCCTCCACAAGCCCGCTGGCTTGCTCGTAATAGTTATTGCGAAGCTGCTCGAACGTGATTCCGCCCGTAACCGTGATGGCTTTCGTGGTGGGGCCCATCGAGCCAGCCACGAAGCGCGGCTTCGCGGGCTTTGAAAATTCATCCGCGGCCTTGCGAGCGAGTTCGGCGGCGACACGGCTGATTTTTCGCGCATGTTCACCCAAGCCGTACTCGGCCAAAACCACCGGGGAACTTTGGAATGAATTCGTTTCTATGATGTCGGATCCCGCTTCCAGATATTTACGGTGAATTCCGATGACCACGTCGGGGCGCGTGAGAACCAGATTCTCATTGCACCCTTCTAGCTCAGGACCGCCAAAATCCGCGGCAGTCAAATTCGCTTGCTGCAGCATAGTGCCCATCGCGCCATCCAGGATCAGGATGCGTTCACGGAGCAGTTCGCGAAGGGCCAGGCCCTGTTGGATCAAGTTCGTCATGAGTTCAATAATTTTACCTGAAGACTGCGGGCAGGAAGCGCGGCAGCGGGCATCCGCAACGCGAAGGTAATGCAGCGGCCACCCGCGTCAACAATCGAAGATTCAGGCCTTAGGCAGATCGTGAAGGCGTTTCACTCACCGTGCTGCTCAAAAATTCCACCGGCACATCGCCGGGAAGCATTCCCGCCGCTGCGCCACGCGCCAACAACGCGCGTACCGCCCGGCGTCCATCTTCGCCATAATCGAGCGTCCAGCGGTTGACGTACATTCCCACGAACTTGTCTGCCAGCACCGGATCCATGTCGCGCGCGAACTGCAGCGCGTAATCCAGTGCCGGCTCGCGATGATCGAGCGCATAAGAAACGCTGTCGCGGATTACCCGGGAAATCTGGCGTCCCAAATCCTCGCCGAGCGCGCGACGAATCGCATTCGCGCCCAACGGCAGCGGCAATCCCGTCTGCTCCTGCCACCATTGCCCCAGGTCCACGACGCGGTGCAAGCCAATCTGCGAAAAAAGCAACTGGCCTTCGTGAATCAGCAGGCCCGCTTCCACTTCCTTATTCCGCACCGCATCGAGAATCTTGTCGAACGGCATGGTCACCGTCTCGACGTTCGGCTCATACAATTTCAGTGCAAGGTAGGAAGTCGTGAGCGTCCCGGGAATCGCGATCTTACGGCCAGCCAGATCGTTTTTCTTGATCGGGTGTCCGGCGACGACGATCGGTCCGTATCCTTCGCCAAAGCTCGCCCCACAATCCATCAAAATGTACTTATCCGCAACGAACGGATAGGCGTAAAAACTGATTGCCGTGACGTCGTACACTTCCTTTTTCGCGGCCTGATTCAGCGACTCGATATCCGAAAGGATGTGCGTGAACTTGACGCCCGGCAACCGGACTTTGCCGGTCGCTAGAGCGTAGAACATGAACGCATCATCGCTGTCGGGCGAGTGCGCGAGGCGAATCTCCGCGGTCTTCGGTGAGGTTGCCGGTGTGGACATGGTGTCCGTCCTGGCTCTCACAGGAAACGCTCACCTGCCGCGGCCAGGCTGGGTAGACGATACTCCTGTTGCCGTCTTGCCCGCTGCGGTGATGTTGCCTAGGTGTGTACGTCTTCCGGCGTGAGCGCCGAATCTCTGCAAACAGAGGATACCACACGGCCCACGGCTCGTACAGGTGCCCTCTATATCGTGGCGGGAGGCACGGTGGCGACAAAACTCATCTGCGCCCCCATACAAAAGCCCGGAGGTTAAGGCGCTGGTTTCAGCGTCCCCGGTCTTTCACTTGGCAACACCCACGTCGCGATCGTGTCAATCACCTGTTCTGAGACGTGCCCGGCCTGTTCGTATTCCGCTGGCGTCGAGCGGCCCGTGCCGGGCATGAAAAGGTGATTCAGGTCGGGATAGATTTTCATCGTGACATTGTTGCGTTTCCCGAGCGCCGCGCCCCAGGCTTCGAAGTTCGAGGTCGTCACCTGATAATCACGCCCGCCTTGCAGAATCAAGATGGGGATTTTGAGCTTGGCGGCGGTTTTCACCGGATCGTATCCGCGCAAGTCGAGCCAGTAAGCGCCATAGGTGGTCGCGCCGAGGAACGGAACCGTGTCGCCAGGCTTGAGGTCTGGGCTTTCAATTTGTTTCACGCCGTCCTCGACTGCGGTGATTCGCTTCTGTTCTTCTTCGGTCGGAGTTCCATTCAGCGAAGCCAGATAATGGATCTGTTCCACCACGACTTGTTCCAGCGGGCGCGCGTTCGCTCCCAACATCGCGATCCCCGCAATTTGCGCGTCGCCAGCGGCAATCCGGGGAGCTAGATAAGCGCCCAAACTGTGTCCGGCTAGATAAACCTGCTGCGGAGCAATATGAGGCTGCTTTGCAAGGAAAGCGCCGGCCGCCCGCGCATCACTGATAACTTCGTCTTCTACGGTTAATTTCACCGGATCGTCCGCGCTCTGCAATCCATATTGCTGCGTGCGTTTGGTGTAGCGATAAACAGCGACGCCGCGGCTGGCCAGCCCCCATGCCAGGTCCGCAAATGGTTTATTCGAGCCGACTGTTTCGTCTTCGTCGTGAGGGCCGGAACCGTGTACCAGCACCACCGCGGGGAACGGCCCATCGCCTTTCGGTATTGTCAGCTTGCCAGGCAATTCGTATTTCCCGTTTTCCAGCGTGAGCGGCAACTCCGTGAACGAATTCTCCTTGGCGTAGGCGGGAGGCTTCCATGGTTGCGCAGCTTCTGGATGCGGCCGGAAGCGCAATCCCTCGATTTTCCCGTCGCTGTCAAAAGCGACCGTCGCGTCAACAATTCCGTTCTGGAATTTGCACTCCATCCTGACGACGTCAAGTCCCTGGACTTTTGACGGGTGCGTTTCTGTGATGGATTGAAACGCGCCTTCCTGCTCGATCAAGCTCGGCCAGGCGGCGGCCAGCTTTCCCGGAGGAAGCGCTGCTGCCAGGCGCGCGTCGTATTGTCCTTCAACCTTGTCGAAATGACCGGCCACTAAGTCTTGGATGACCTGTTGGGCTGCGCTGACAACCGCCGAATTCTGCTTGTCAGATTCTTGAGACGCACCAAATATGGACGTAAGCGGAGCGAGGAAAAAGAACAAGAGAAGCGCAGCGACGCCATGGTTCGATAATTTCCAGCCGGGGACGATCTGTCGCCTGTGTCTCACTGCACCGGGGAACGAGGAGAAGGCGGCAGCGGCGAGGCGTGATGCGCCACCAGAAGCCATTTCTCTTCTTGCCGCAAGAAAATATTGGTAGCCTGCACCAGCGCGTCCTCAAAGCCGTCTGCAAACGCGGTGGTAACGTGCTGCGTGCAGGAAACCCAGCCCACGTCACCTTCGATACGCACCCAAACTCCGCTCAGTGCGATGCGCACGCGTTTGGCATTCGCAAAGAGCCGCGCCCATCGTTCACGCACTTCATCCCAACCCAGCAGCAAATCCCAGCCGGGATGCACGCATGTGACTCCATCATCATGCGACCAGACGGCTTCCATCTCCGCCAGGTCCAGCGATTCAAAAGCCGCATAGAAGGCGGTATTCGCGGCGCGTAAAGCGTCTTCGGGAGCTTGCTTGTGCGGAGCAGTCTGTGCGGGCATGGCCAAAATCCCAGAACCGAAATTAGAAAAGAGAAAATATAAATTGGGCCGCCGGCGCTTACACTAAGCCTTTCGCCGGAAGATTTGGTATCCCCCGACAACGGCTACGATCAGCGCGATCTTGACGATTTCGCCTGGAAGGAATGGCAGCGCGCCCTGCCGCAGCGCGGCATTCCAACCGAGTCGCAACCCCCAAGCAAGCCACGTGCAACCCCCCAGGAAAATAATGCCTTCACCGGAAATCAACGCGCCAATCAGAGGCAAACCAGCGAAGCGTGAAGTCAGGTTGCGTGCCAAATCCATCCGCGTTCCGCGTTCCAGGAGCCAGCCCGTCACAAATGCAGCCGCCGGATAGGAAAGCAGGTAGCCAGCGGTCGGCCCCAGAAACCGCGCTGGTCCAGCCAGCCCCAGTGGTTGGAAGACAGGAAGTCCTGCGAGCCCTTCCACCAAGTAAAGCACGAGCGCGATGCCGCCGCGCCGCGAGCCCAACAGCACACCCACGAGCAAGACGCCAAACGTCTGCCCGGTAATCGGCACGGGCGTCCACGGGAGGGGCATAACGACATGCGCGGAAAGCGCTAACAGAATATTTGCCGCCGCGATCCGCAGTGCATCGGCAGCGAGCCCTTCTCCGGAATAAAGCTGGTCCGCTAATACTTTCGATTGTGACATCCAAATTCCTCTTCGTCCGTCCGCGCCGCGTTGGAACCAAGCCGGAAATCGCTGAAACTGCGAGGCATTATACCCGAGCCTGTAGGATGTCACTCGGACTTTTCGACGGGAGTTTTTTCACCAGCGATCAGCGGGTCCTCGTACGTAGCCACGGAGCCCTGTTTGTCGTCCCCGTGAACTTTTCCTTGCGCGTCCATGAAAAACGAGCGCCGTCCGATTTTTCCGTACGACTCGGGAGTCGCCGCCAGCTCGAAATCATGGTCGTTTCCGTTGGCATCAGGGGCAATGCGGTAGCGGAAGACGTAGCCATCCTGTTTGCCGGCAGCCAGACTGGCCGATACCAGCGAAGCTTGCTCGGGAGAGATCTGGTCTTTCGGAGCGGGGCCAAGCTCCGCGAGTGATTCCGGCAGTTTGCCGAATGCGTTCTGATACGTTTGGATTGCATCGGCCAAGGAGCGAAGCGTCGCGACCGCGGCGTTCTCGTGCGCGGCAAGGTCTTGCTGCGCCCATTGCTTGGAGAGCTGTGGCACGTCAAATAGAAGCAATCCCAAGGAAAGCAGCCGCCAGCCACCGGCTTCCCGCACCAACCCAAAATCGGCCTCTTCTCCGTCCACGACGCGCACGGAAATGAACGCCAGATTCTCGTTCACCCGCGCCGTGCCGAAGCGGTATTCCACGGTGGTTTCTGGCGCGCGGCAGCGCAGCACGATGTGGTTGTGGTCATCGGAAGAAAGCAACGGCTTGCCGGGGCTGTCGGAAAGCGAAAGGCGCTTCATCAATCCGCTGCGTTGCGTTTCAGGAAGCGCGCGGAACGCTGCGCCGTTGTCACCCGCGAGATGATTCGAAAACTCGGTCTCGTTCGCGCGGCAGGCGGCCACCAGCGCGGCGGCCAGCGCGGCGGCAGGGTCCGCATCAGCCGCTGGCACGGTGGACTGCCCACCCGACGGCAGAGCCCCTGCGGTAGCAGAGGGAAGAAGCGCGAGCGCTAAGGCGATCGCGCAAATCACTGCGAGTGTCTGGTGCGCGATGCAGCCAAGCTCCTGCGGGGGTCGGAGCTTTAGCTCCGACATACGAGTCAGCCCATCTTCAGCGGCTTTAGCCCCTGAACTGGCGTTGTTCAGTCCCGGTTGGATATTGCTCGGCGAACTTCCCGTCATGACGATTGAGATTTCGCCTGCGCCAGGATGGTTGCAAGCTCCTGCGTGAATTGCGAGCGGGGCATTACTGTTGAGCATCCCGCGGCGCTCGCGCGGTGCGCCAGGTCCACCTGGACGTGCGAGACAAAAGCGATCATTGGCAGCCCAGGTGCGGCGTGGCACACCGATTTGATTGCTTCGAGGGGCTTGTTCTGCGCGTTCAGGTCCACAATCACCAATTTTGGCGGGTGCTTTCCGATCTCCCCGAGCAACGCGGCCGATGTCGTGAACGTGCGCAGATCCACGCCGACCTGCTTCGCTGTCTCCAGGATTTTCGCCTGAAAGAATAAATCATCCACGAAAGCCAGAACGCAAGCCATGACGAGTCGCACCTCGCGCCGCCCATCTCGGCCCTGCAGCACCGTTCCCGGTGTACCACGCGCCAGCCGCGGGCACAAGGCCGCCTTCGACAACATTCTCTAAAGTGAGGTATAAAAGATTTCTGAGTGCTTTTCGGGAGGACCTCATGGCCGCTTCTCCAAGTCCGGACGCACTGCCGGGCCTTGCTGTTCTGGAGCAAACTCCAATCATCATCGAAAAAATCGTGTGGGCTGCAACGGACGAGCAGTTGCACTGGAAACCCGCAGCAGACCGCTGGTCCATCAACGAAGTCCTCGCGCACCTCGCCGACGTGGAAGTAGTCGGTTTTCGCGAACGTGTGCAGCGGATGCTGGAGAAAAACAATCCGCAGCTGGAGGCGTACGATCAGAACGCCGCGTATGCCGCAGGCAAGTATTCCGGTTCCCAAGCCCGCGAAAACCTGAAGAAATTCTGCCACGAACGCGACCGCAGCCTCTCGGCGCTCCGTTACGTGCCGGCCTCGGTGTTGGGACGCAGCGGGCAGCACAGCAATATCGGGCGCGTCACCATCGGCCAATTGATGAACGAGTGGGCGTTTCACGATCTCGGCCACATCCGCCAGATCGCCGAACTATTTCGCGCGCGCGCGTTCTTCCCCTTGATCGGGCCGTTTCAGCAGTTCTATACAATCAAGCCCTAGAGGAGGCACGCAACCCAAGCATCACGGGTTCTCTGGTCCACATGGAAACGATGGGACGACGGATACTCGCGACCTTTGACCAACTCGAGCGCGACTCGCTTGATCTGCACGCGCTATTCGAATTCGTCGGTGGCAATGCGCCCGCCGAACGCACGGCCGTGTTGGATGCGGTGACCGATTTGGTGAAGCGGGGATTGCTGAAGTCAGACGGCAAGAGTGATTTCTATCAGCGAACGGAGGATGGTCGCCTCGCAATCGCGGGACCGCGCGACGTTACCATGTACATGCGCGAAGGCTGCCACTTGTGCGAGGAAGCCAAGGCAGGCATGGCGCCGCTGCTGGCAGAATTCGGCGCGAAGCTGCACGAAGTGGACGTTGACGACGACCCGATCTTACTCGAACGCTACACGAGGGATGTGCCGGTGATATTCGTCGGCTCTCAATTTTTCGCACAGCATCGTGTGGATCTCGCGCATCTGCGGCGCCGACTCAAAGACGCGAAGGATTAGCAGTGCGAGGAAATTCACCGGAAGGACGCCGCAAACGGAAAGAAACGTAACCCAAACTTAGTGCTCAGCCTCTTCGTGCGCTCCCACGCCTTCATCCGGCACATCGCCCGGCCGGCCCTTCACGCGGTCGTAAACGCTATAAGCGCAAGTTGAGCCAAGCGCTTCGTTGTAATACGTGGGCACGCCCAGCGCGGTGCGCAATTCTTCGTTGAACAAACGCAAATTCCGCAACTGGCCCACGTGCACCGGAAATTTCTTGCCTTCATGCCCGATCAGAAATTTCTGATAGCCGGCGTCCCACAGAGTTGTGAACTGCCCCTGCATCATGACGCAGGGAATTTCGGTCATCTGAAAACGGCCTTCGGGGGTCTTGCGCAGCTCCGCGCCGCAATCGTACTTCTCGATGCGCACAACCCCGCCCGAATTGCGTACCAGAAATCCCTTGGCCGAAAGCGATTCTACCGCGGCCTGATCGAATAGTTTGTTGACGTACCACATGGCTGCTCCAGCATAGGGGTTCCGCAGGCGGTCTGTAAACGCAAAAATCGCGGGCTTCGACGATTGCTCGCCCTGACTGGCTGTGCGAATATAGTGCCGGCGTGTTTCAGAACGCTCGAAGCACGCACTCTGGTAAACTGCTTTCAATAAGCTGAATACACTGAGTTTTTCGTGCATCTAAACGACCAGGGGCGGAGCTTATCCTGATGGTTCTGTCGAATTTTCGCCCCTAGGAACTACTGGGTTTGAACGCAGTGAATGAATCGTCGGTCGCGCCCTCCTCCGAGCCTGCGAAGGCCCAGTCGGGGGTACACCTGCTCGACCGTATCGGCAACACGCCGCTCCTGCGCCTCGAGCGGATTGTCGCGGAGTTTCCGAACGTCGAATTTTACGCCAAAGCGGAATGGTTCAATCCCGGCGGCTCCGTAAAGGATCGCCCGGCCTATTCGATGATTCAGGAAGGCAAGCGCAGCGGCGCGCTGCGTCCGGGCCAAATCATTCTGGATGCTACGAGCGGAAACACGGGAATCGCCTACGCCATGATTGGCGCGGCGCTCGGCTACCGCGTCAAGCTCTGCCTTCCGGCAAGCGCCTCGCCGGAGCGCAAACAGATTCTGCAGGCCTACGGCGTTGATATCGTGTACACGCCGGGAGACGAAGGCACCGACGGGGCGATCAGGCGCGTCAAGGAAATTTACCAGTCGGATCGCGAAAAATATTTTTACTCAGATCAGTACGGCAACCCCGCGAATCCTGCAGCTCACTACACCACGACTGCCCCGGAGATCTGGCAGCAGACGCAGGGTCGCATCACGCACTTTATCGCGGGGTTGGGCACCAGCGGCACTTTTGTCGGCACCACGCGGCGGCTGAAGGAATTCAACCGGAAGATTCGCTGCGTCAGTTTCCAGCCCGATTCCGGTTTTCACGGCCTGGAAGGCTTGAAACATATGGCCACGGCCATCGTCCCGCGCATCTACGATGCGAAACTTGCTGACGAAGACATCGCGGTGCGCACCGAAGACGCTCAGCAGCTGGTCAAGCGTCTCGCGCGCGAAGAAGGGATTCTCGCGGGGGTCAGTTCGGGTGCCGCGCTCTGGGCTGGCATGGAGATTGCCCGGAATTTGCCGCGCGCCGAGCGCGCTGTTATCGTCACCGTATTTCCCGACTCGGGCGAGAAATACCTGACCGAGCAATTCTGGAGCGAGGCTTGAATTCCTTCGTATTGAAGATCAGCGAAGAATTGGCCCGCCGGATTCGCGCACACGGCGTGGAAACATATCCGCACGAATGTTGCGGAGCGATTCTCGGCCGCGATGGCGAAGGCGCGCGCGAAGTGCTCGACCTGATGCCACTGGCCAATCGCCGCGATGATTCGCCGCGAAATCGCTTTGAAGTGACTTCCGATGACGTGCGTTTGGCGGAAAAGGCCGCGCGCGGCCAAAGGCTCGAATTGATCGGCTGGTATCATTCGCATCCCGACGCTCCGGCTCGTCCCAGCGAGTATGACCGCGAACACGCGTGGCCCTGGTACAGTTACATCATCGTTCGCGTGCAATCCGGCCAGCCGCGCGATATGAATTCCTGGCGATTGCGCGACGACCGCTCCGCTTACGATGTTGAAGCGATTGAATCCGTGGCGCACTCGGCGAGCATCTAATTTGGCTGTATTAAGCGTGTTCCAGGTAATTTGATTCGTCAGGAGGAATACGAATGGCAGTGAAGGTGATGATTCCCACACCGTTGCGCGCCTACGCGGACAAGCAGGAAAGCGTTCAGTTGCAGGCAGTCACGGTCGGAGAGGCGCTCGCAGGGCTGACGGAGCGTTTCAAGGAGCTCAAGAAACATTTGTACTCCGATGACGGGCGGCTCCGCAGTTTTGTTAACGTCTACGTAAACGACGAAGACATTCGCTACATGCAGAAAGATCAGACGCCGTTGCGCGAAGGCGATACCGTAAGCATCGTGCCTTCGATTGCCGGCGGCCGGCACCGGTAAGGTCAGGGAGTTTTGGAATGGCTACGAAACCAGAAATCTCCGCGCAACCCACGACGACGAACGCGCCGGCTATGCTTTCCAAGGAAGAAGTCCTGCGCTACAGCCGCCACTTGATCATGCCAGAGGTTGGCATGGAGGGGCAGCTCAAGCTGAAGCAGGCCAAAGTTTTGTGCATCGGCACGGGCGGCCTCGGTGCTCCTCTAGGGCTATATCTTGCCGCCGCAGGTGTGGGCCGCATCGGGCTGGTTGACTTCGATCGGGTTGATTCCAGCAATCTCCAGCGCCAGATTTTGTTCAGCACCAGCGACGTTGGCCGGCCGAAGATCGAGGCAGCCAGCGATCGCCTGCATGGCCTGAACCCTGAAATTCAAATCGATCGCTTCGAAACCCATCTATCCAGCGAAAATGCGCTCGACATTCTACAGGACTACGACATTGTGGTGGATGGCACCGATAATTTCCCCACCCGCTACCTCGTCAATGACGCGTGCGTGCTGCTCGGAAGGCCCAATGTTTACGGCTCGATCTTCAGGTTCGAAGGTCAGGTAACCATCTTCGGTTATCCTGACGGGCCCTGCTACCGCTGCCTGTATCCCGAGCCGCCTCCTCCTGGATTGGTTCCGTCTTGCGCCGAGGGCGGTGTGCTAGGGGTTTTGCCTGGAATCGTGGGCGCCATTCAGGCTGCTGAAACTTTGAAGCTCATTATTGGCAAGGGACAATCTCTCGTTGGGCGACTGCTGCTGTTTGACGCCCTGGCGATGCGCTTTCGCGAACTCAAGTTGCGCAAAAATCCAGACTGCCCCGTTTGCGGCAAGAATCCCACGGTGACCAAATTAATTGATTACGCCGAATTCTGCGGAATCCGCGGCGAAGAAGCCCCGGCGCCGCAGCTTTCGATTCCTGAAATTACGCCGCGCGAACTGAAAACCCGTCTGGACCGTGGTGACGATCTGTTCATTCTGGACGTCCGCGAGCCGCACGAATATCAGATTTGTAATCTGGGAGGCCACTTGATTCCGCTCGGCGATCTGTCGAAACGCGCCAGCGAACTCGATAGCTCGCGCGAAATCGTGGCGCACTGCCGCAGCGGAAAGCGTTCGGCAGAGGCCGTGGATTTCCTGCAGCGCGCCGGGTTTCGCAAGGTCCTGAACCTGAAGGGTGGTATCCTTGCGTGGTCGGATGAAGTGGACCCGTCCGTACCCAAGTATTGAGGATATTCCGGCGCTTTTTGGCGAAACCGTGCTACCCGTGCGCGTTGCTAAAAGAAATACAGAGTTCTGATCGGAGGATTGAATGGCAGATGTCAAGGTCACGGTTGTGAACAATGGCCCATTGCTGATTGATGGTGAAGTGGAAATAGTAGATCAGGAAGGCCGCGCTTATGGTCTCGGCGGCCGCACCAAAGTCGGCCTCTGCCGCTGCGGCTTTTCTGAGCGGAAACCGTTTTGTGATGGTTCCCACAAGCGTTCCACCTTCCAAAGCGTTGTCCAGGCCCACGAGCTTCCCCCGCCGCCCGCCAAATCCTGAGAGCGTTTCGCTTGGGTAGTGCCAGCCATAAGCCGTAACGTTTCTTCCCATCGTGCCCGGGTCGGCTGGTCCGATAGAGCTATGGGACGTTTCTTTATTTTCTCAACTGATTAAAACTAAATAACTTATATAGTACTAGAACCACTAGAACGACTGGCATCTGATTTGCTCGTAAGTCAGCGGGGCAGTGTAAGCCACTTGGGGGCTTCGTGGATCATTCGGGCCGGTTTTGGGGATTTCTCCATCGTTTTCGCGTCGTCTTGTTGTGGACGATCGTCGGCGGCGCATATCTTGCCACCCTCTGGATTCTGCATAATTCCACCTACGTTGCTGACCCTCTGCTGGACACTTATCTCCAGATGGCCGGCAGCCTTATCGCCTTTACGTTCGCCGCCAATGCGCTGGTTCGCTTCCGCGGTACTCACGATCGAATTTCCCTGATTTTGGCGTTTGGATTCGTGCTCGCGGGCTTGATCGAGGCTGGAACGAGCATGACGTTTTACCGCGGCATGTTGGTTACGCCTACGCCAGGAAACCAAATTTCCGTGGGCTGGCTGGCCGGGCGCACGCTTCTCGGTGTTGTGTTGTTGGCCGCGCTGGCGGTCGAGCGACGCATTCCTGTGGCGCGCGACCCTGCCAAGGAAATGGCCGGCGCGACTTTGATCGTTGGCGGTGTCGCCTACCTAACCAGCGTCTTCTATTTCATGTTGCCGCACGCGCCGAAGATTGTCCCCGGGGCTCTCATACCGCGTCCTTGGGACCTGCTGCCGGCGGCCATCTATCTAGTGGCGGCGATCGGATTCGCGCGACGCCTGAGCCGTGTGGGCGCTTATCTCGACCGGGCGTTGTTCATAGCGGCAGGGCTCAACGTGGTCTGCCACATCACCATGAGTGAGTCGCAGCACCACCTCGATGCTCCTTACACCCTCGCGCACTTCATGATGGTGACCAGTTACGTGATCGTTCTCGGCGGCACACTGCTCGATAATGCACAACTCTTCGATCAGGTTAGTCATTTGGCGGCTTCGGATCCGCTCACCGGGCTGGCAAACCATCGACGGCTGATCGAGGTGCTGGAAACGGAAATCCAGCGCTCACGGCGCACTGGACGCAGTTTCGCTGTGTTGCTTTTTGATCTCGACGGCCTAAAGAAGATCAACGACAGGTTTGGACACTTAACAGGAAGTCGGGCCATCAAGCGTCTCGGCGCCGCCTTGGGCAGCGGCAGCCGGACGATTGACACTCCCGCGCGATACGGCGGCGACGAGTTCGCTTTGATTCTTCCCGAGTCCGGAGAACCAGAAGCGACGCAGGCTGCTTTCCGCATCTGCGAACAATTGAAGTCCGACGGCCAGCAGCCCGCTATCTCCGTGAGCGTAGGCCTGGCCGTGTATCCGCAGGATGGCACAAGCATAGACAAACTCTTGGGTGCGGCGGATAACGCCTTGTATCAAATGAAGGGGAAAGGCCAAAGGAAATTTCGTCTGGGACACGTGGCGGCTTGTTTATAAAAAGGGGGCGAGGGAAATGCGATTTGGGATGGGGGTCCCCAAAGTGCCCGCGGAGCCGCGCCGGGAAACGCGCGTCCCCATGGAGGTCGGCGTCCGCATCAGCGGGCACCCCGCGATGCCCGGAACGGAAACCACCTTTACCGAGAATGTCAGCCGGAGGGGCGCTCGCGTCCTCAGTATGCGCCGCTGGAAGCCAGGTGACCGGCTGACCATTGCCACGCTGACCGGCTCGTTTCGCTCCATTGCGCGCGTAGCCTATTGCCAGTTCGTTCCGGAATCGGGCTTCGCCGTTGGTTTGGAGTTCGTCGAACCCAAGGGCAATTGGGTCGTCGCCGATTCGCTGGCCCGCTAAACTGCGCTAAAACTACTGTACGAACCCGAAATTTGTGTCGGGGGCCGGCCCGGAGCCTTCCGGAAGCGTTCCAAATTGCGATTCGAATCGCGCCACATTTTCCTTCAGGGCCTGCAGCAACCGTTTCGCATGCGCCGGGCTCAGAATCACGCTGGAAACCAATTTGCCCTGGGGGACACTGGGAAAAAGATAGATGAAGTTCAGAGTGAATTCCTCGCCGTTGTGGTGGATCACCGCGAGATTGGCATACTGCCCGAGCAGCTCTTTTTCGTCTGCCTTGATTTGTACTTGCTGCTTTTGCGGCAGCGGCTGCTTAGCTTGTTCGCTCATGGAAGGTCTCCTCTTAAAATTGCTCATCCACTATAGCAGAGCATCGAATTCGTCCGGCGCAGTTTTTGGGCATGCCCTGCGGCATGGGGATTGACGCGCGTTGCGGTTAAGCGTAGTTTATACGCAGAGTTCAACTCGGTTAACCCATGGACGGCCCCCACAAAAATCCCAATGTTTTGAACGGCCAGACCGCGCATCCGACCACCGAGTCCGCTGTTGAATCAGTTGCAGCGCCCGAACTGATTGGCCTCTTGACTCACGAAGACGTGGACCGTGCGCGCGATCGTTGGGAGGTCGCGCAGGCTCGGCGGAAAGGGCGCTTTAAATCGTTCGGAGGTTTCCGTCTGCTGTGGTTATTAGTGGGCCCGGGAGTGCTCGTTTTCCTGGGAGAGAACGATGCCCCCAGCATGCTCTCTTATTCTGCAGACGGCTCGCGCTATGGTGTTGGTTTTTTTATACCGTTCGTGGTGCTCACGTTTTTGATGGGTTTTATCGTGCAGGAGATGACCGTGCGCCTGGGGGCCGTCACGCACCGCGGGCACGCGGAACTTATCTTCGATCGCTTCGGGAAATTCTGGGGCTTGTTCGCCATGGGCGATTTGATCTTGGGAAATTTTCTCACGCTGGTCACCGAGTTCATTGGCGTGCGTGCAGGGCTTGGTTTTTTCGGCATTCGCCCAGCCGTCGCTGTGGGCGGAGCGCTCGTGATCGTCGCGGGAGCAATCACCACCGGTCGGTATTGGACATGGGAACGAATCACTTTGAGCCTGGCAATCTTTAACGGGCTTTTTATCCCGGCGGCGATTCTGGCGCGGCCCGATTGGCACGCGGTGGGTCACGCGATGCTCACCTGGACACCGCTGCCCAGCGGCAGTCGCTATGAAATTCTCCTGCTTATTCTGGCAACCATCGGCGCGACGGTCACGCCCTGGATGCTTTTTTTTCAGCAAAGTGCGGTTGTGGATAAAGGGATGCAGCCGCGCGATATCAACGCGGGGCGCTTCGATACATTCCTCGGGGCGTTGCTCGCTGCGGTCTTCGCCATTGCCGCAATACTCGCCACCGTGCCGCTATTTCACCACGGCATAAACGCCGCGGACTTTCAAACCGCCCAGTTCGCAGAGGCGCTGGAGCCGCTGATCGGCCCTGCGGGAGCAGCGCTATTTGCGCTGGGGATATTCGAAGCCGGGATTGTCGCGGCGATTGCGATCTCGACGTCATCGGCGTATGCGTTTGGGGAGGTCTTCCAAACAGGACACAGCTTGAACCGTCCCTTTCGCGAGGCGTGGCCTTTCTACCTGACGCTGTTGGGTTCGGCCAGCGCCGCCGCGGGCTTGGTGCTGATTCCGAGATTTCCCCTCGAGTTCGTAGCGTTGACGGTGAACGTAATTGCCGTGCTGGCGATGCCGCCGGCGCTGGCATTCCTGCTGCTGTTGGTGAACGACCGCGAGGTAATGGGAGAACATGTGAATGGCTTCTGGACCAACCTCGCGGGCATCACGGTCACGGTGCTTTTGATCTGCGCGGGTCTTGGCTTCGGTATCGCGACCGTGTTTCCGAAGTGGCTGGGAGGATAAGCCGATTCGTGGTTTGAAACGGCATGTTGGAGTGGCATTCTAATTAAGAGGGTGGAACTTGAATTCACCGTACGCAGGCGTTCCCGAAAATCAGCGCACGCTCGACGCTGTGGAGGTCCATTCGGAGCAGTTGACACTGCAGGATCCTCGCGCGGTGCTGTCGTTGCTGGAGGCGGACCAGGTGGTGGCCGCCAAGCGGCGCACGCATTTCGGTCAGCGGAATCTATCCGTCGGTACGCGAGCGCTGCTGTGGTGTCTGCGGGTCTACGTCGTGGCCATGTTCGTCATCGTACTGATCTCGGTGTTACAAGCGATCCGCGCCGCGCATTAAATCGGGCATCGGCAGTTGATAATCCTCCATGGCAATGCGAAGATTTAGCGGAGCAAGAAGTTCCGCAGGCAAGACTCCTGAATCATGTCCTCCGACAAACCTGCTGACGGCAAAACCAAGTTCTTGTCAAGATCCCAGGTGCTGGGAATCTTTGTGGTGTTCATCATGGTGGCGATTGCGGGCGGGATCATGCTGTATTCGTTGAGCGACTGGAGCGCACCGGCCAAAGCGAAGGCGATTCCCAATCCCGTTCCGGCCTCGCCGCAAGCGATTGGCGCGGGAATGAGTGTTTATATGGACCGCTGCCAGAACTGCCACGGAGAAGACGGCAACGGAAAAGGCGAGCGCGCAGACAAGCTCTCTATCCAGCCAGCGGATTTCACCGACGCGCACATGATGAGCGCGCAGACCGATGGCGAACTCTTCTGGAAGATTTCGCAAGGGCATCGCCCGATGCCGGCGTTCAAGAAAAAACTGAGCGAACAAGAGCGCTGGCAGCTGGTGGACTACATCCGGACTTTTTCGCAGTCGGTGAATGCGCCGCCGCCGGCCTCGCCCTCTGCGGCGCCAAGCAAGGGCGCCGGACCCGGTAAGGTCGCAGCGCCCGCGACGCATTCAGCACCAGGGGCGCAGAATTAATTCGCCTGCCGAAAAGCTAGTGCAACTTCGCGAGCGCTTCGGAAACTTCCTTCAGGTCCGGTACCGTGGGGATATCGTAGTTTTTGAACCAGGCGACTTTTCCTGAGCGGTCAATGATGGCGATGGCGCGCCCGGTGATGCCTTTATCCGCCAGATAAACGCCAAATTTTTCGCCGACGGCGCCGCGCGGCTGAAAATCAGCGAGCAGCGGGTAGTGAATCCCCATTTTTTCCGCGAAGGCCTTGTGCGACCAGGCACTGTCCACACTAATGCCGAGCACCTGAGCATCGAGTTGCTCGAAGCGCTTCATGTCATTGACGAAGCAGGCGTGCTCGTTCGTGCACACCGGGCTCCAATCGAGCGGATAAAAAACCAGCACCACGTTTTTCTTGCCTTGGAACTCCGAGAGCTTCACTTCCTTCTGATTCTGGTCCTTGAGCGTGAACTCCGGAGCGGCTGCCCCCACTGAGATTGCCATTCCTAATCCTCCCTGTTCGTCTAGCGAACGAAAAATTGCGAGCGCGCATTTCGTACTGCACCATGATAGCTGATGGTTGGTGCTCGAACAAACGCTGCAGAGGCCACGACTCTCAACACAGAGTCCACAGAGAAAAGCACGAGAACACAGAGGAACCAACGGCAACGACAGAATCTGGATCTTGCGCGCACACGCTTTCTTGCGCCGGTCTGTTACTATACGGTTTTGAAAGCGTGAGGTGTAACGAACATCTTGGCTCGCATTTCGTACGAGGAGGCATATCCCGGGATCGAAATTCTGCCGCGCAGCCGCAATTGGTGGGCATGGCTGAAGGGCACGCCTCCGGAATGTATTCACTTGGTCGAGGAATGCGACTGGATCGCGACGCTGCTGCCGGACACACTGTATCTTCGCGGAAAACGAGCCCAGCGGAGCGAGCTGGTGCGGCCGGAAATCACGCTGTGCCGCGACTGCCTGGCGAGCACGATTGCCGAGCAGCTGGAAACTTTCCGCGGGCGGGTGGTGGCGTTCGAGCCCGACCCGGAATTGTTCACGCAGTACTTTTTCGTGGGGCAACCCGATTTCCAGGCGGCGGGTTTGCGCCCGGAAGTCGCGCAGGCGATTGCCGCGCGGCTGAACGAGAACGGCAAGGTATGCGAGGAATGCGGATTCCCGGCGAAATGGCTGTGGTTTTCGCGCGAGCAGGTGGCGAGCCTGGATGAAGTGGAACAAATCGCGGCGGCGCCGGGGGAGTGGTTTTGCGCGAAGCACGGCGCGCGGAATTTGCTGGCGGCATTTGCACGCATCGCCGACGCGAATATTTTCTACATGAATTTGCCGTACGGCGAAGGCGGCACGTACGTCTGGATCTGAAAATGGAACTGCGCGAGGTGGTGGAAAAATATCTGGCGGTTGCGGGTGGCTATGGGAAGCAGGTGCCGATCTCATCGCTGGGCCTTTCGCACGAGGAGGCCGAGCGGGCCTTCGACGTGCTCGACGAGGATTACCACATCAGCCGGTTTTTTCATTTTCATCAGGGAGTCGGGGAGAAATTCAACGTCAACGGATTTCCGCACACGGATATTTCGATTGATGAGGAAATCCGGGAGATTTTGTAGGGGCGGTCTTTAGACCGCCTTCGTTTTTTGCCGTGACACGCATGGCGCACTGCAGTGCGCCGCTACAGAACCGTTCTCGGCGGATTGTTTTTGCAGCGAACCCGGCAGCGCTTCGGTCAAACCGTGATCGCTTCCCTTCAGTGGGTAAAAGGTGGCGGCAAGCCGCCGCACTCCCAGAAAAAGCGCGCTTCGATTTTAGTTTTCATTTTAGGGGCGGGTGGAAGTCGAATTCGGGGTCTATATCTACGGGGATATCTGTCGTTTTGGCCAGCAGGGCTTGGAGTTCCGGGGGCATCGTTCCATATTTTTTGAACCAGGCTTCGGTGCGTGCACGGTCTCCTGTGGCTTCCTGTTCGAGCAACTCCTTCGCTAGCGATGCGATTGCCGCGGACATTTTGTCGAAGCCAATTTCATACAGTCCGGTTCCGGGGTCGCGGCGAATGGCGCCCTGTTCTGCGTAGTAATTGAACTGCATGATTTCACCCTGGCCGTGGGCTTCGGCGATGCCGAAACGCACGGTGCGGAAAATTCCCGCGACGTAGGAAGCATAGGTAGTGTTGCGCTTTTCCTTGGGAACCACGCCGTGGTCCACCAGCCAGCCGTAGCAGAATTCGCCGACGACGTCGGCCTTTGATTCTTCGAGAGCGGAATAGGCGGAGCCGATAGCTTCATTGATCGGGACTTTGCCGTGCGCGGTGTGGGCAAAGGTGGGGCCGAGGCCGTGGGAGATTTCGTGCATGATGGTATCGGCCATGTAGCCTTCGTCGCTGGCCATGGCGGCCTGGTCGGCGCGCATCACGCGCTGCGCGAGCGGCAAGATGATGTAGTTCACACGCGCGTCCATGAAATTCTTCCAGAACATTTTCTTCGAGCCTTTTTCCTCGTGGATGCGCGGGTCGTTCGGCAGATTGTCCGCCACGGCTTGATAGCCGTGTAGAAGATCGCCCGCGCGATAGGGCGAATCAACCACTTCCATCGGCGCATGTTGTCCGCGCTCGCTCGGCAGGTCGGCGGCGGGAAGAGGCAGCGCCTCCTGCAGATCCGGAACGTACTTTTGGTACATCGCGAGAGTCCGGCTTTCGGCGTCGTTGCGAATCATGACCGATGCGCCGTAAGTGGTTTTCACGCCGAGGAGTGAGTCCTCGTAGGTTTCGTAGGGCGCGAAGACCACGTCGAATTTGGGATTTTCGAGGTCCAGCCAGGCGATGTCGCTCGCGTAGTAGTCGTCGGTGAGGAGGGCGTCGGCGCGGAGGCGGAGAAATTTCGCGAAGGCAGGATCGTCGCTCAGGTCCGCGGCTTCGCGAAGGTCTTTCGCCATGGGCTTGAGAAATTCGGCGAATGCAACGTGATAAGGCGTGATTTTGGGAAGGTAGAAGTGATTCGTCCAGTCCTGTGCCGTCACGTCGAATTGAACTATCGTGTAGGGACTGTAAATTCCAGCTTTCGCTTGAGGATCATTCTTTATCAACTTTTCAATCGCGGCCCGCGACGTCGCTTCATCTGCGCCCAAAGAATAGAAGCCGCCGCCGGGGAGCATGGGTTGGGTGCCGACGAACGGTTTGTCGTCGTCAATGAGGTCGAAGCGGCTGCCGTTGATTTTCAGGTAGCGGCGGAGCAGTTCGTCCTGCGGGTCTTTGCTGCTCGCCAGCGAGAGATAGAGTCTCAGGCCTTCGGGGTCGCTTTGGCGCCAGTAGATGCAGTCGATCAGGCCGGAGGCGTCCACTAGTTTCTGGACCATTTTGATTTCGCGCGGGGTGAGGCCTTGCGAATTAAAGGCCATGTGTACGAGCTTGAATTTGGCGATGCGCTGAGCGAGATCGGGGACGACGTAGGGTTTGCCGGCGGCGGAACGTGCTGGCACAGTCTCGGATTGAGGCGAGGGGGCGAATGTGGCGAAGGCTAGCGCGATGCTGGCACAAATTGTAGCGATGGATTGTTTGGTCATGGGCGGTAATTCTATCGTGGAGGGTTAGTGAGCGGTAGGCGAGAAATTTGAAAAGCCGGGCGAAAATCGTGTCGCGAAAGTGCGGCGATTGAAGCTGATCGCGATCGTGTGATTTCTGCGAGTTACGACGGTCCTCGGTCAAGCACAATACTAACGCGAATCTTAAATAACATATTGGTTAATAGAAGGCAACGGCTGAATTGTGTTTCAGGTTTCAGGCGAGAGGCAAGAGATTTATCGCCGAGTTTCACAGAGAAAGCTGGAGGGCACGGAGACGTGGAAACGGCCATCTTGCGGCGCCCGTACAGTGTTGGTGCGCGGGCGCGGCATGCCGTGCCCCTAGGGTGCCCCAGGAGATGTGAACGCCCGGGCAAGTTGAGGCGCAGCGAGCAGCGCACCTACCTAGCGGATTTTGCGGCTGGGCGAAATTGTTATTTCGCGGTGACGGTGGTGCGGTTTAGGCGGTTTTCGAGGGATTTTTGTTCTTCGTGGATTTCCCGGGGGAGGCGGTCCCCGAATTTCTCGAAAAAGTTTGCAGTGGCGTTGGCTTCTTCGGCCCAGTCGTTCGAGTCCACGCGGAGGAGTTCTTCAACCGTGTCGCGGGAGATGTTGAGGCCGTCAAGGGTGAGCGAGCCGGGCGTGGGCACGAAACCGATGGGAGTTTCGGTCGCGGCGGTGCGGCCTTCGATGCGATCGAGCATCCACTTCAGGACGCGGACGTTCTCTCCATAGCCGGGCCAGAGGAATTTTCCATTGGCATCCTTGCGGAACCAATTCACGTGGAAAATCCTCGGCGGGTTATTTAGCCTTTTGCCCATCTGGAGCCAGTGACCGAAATAGTCGGCCATGTTGTAACCGCAGAACGGAATCATGGCCATGGGGTCGCGGCGCGTGACGCCGACCGCGCCGGTCGCGGCGGCAGTGGTTTCCGAAGCCATGGTGGCCCCGACGAACACGCCATGCTGCCAGTTGCGCGATTCGTAGACGAGCGGAGCGAGACGTTCGCGGCGGCCGCCGAAAATGATCGCGGAGATGGGCACGCCTTCGGGATCTTCCCAGTGCGGGGAGATGGAAGGCGACTGGCGCGCAGGGACGGTGTAACGCGAATTCGGATGCGCGGCGGGACCTTTATCGGGCGTCCAGGGCTCGCCTTTCCAATCAATCAAGCCCGGAGGCGGAGCATTGCCCATGCCTTCCCACCATGGCTCGCGGGCGGCGCTAATGGCGACGTTGGTGAAAATGGTGTTGTGGTGCAAGGCGGCCATGACGTTGGGATTGGTTTTTTCGTTGGTGCCGGGGGCGACGCCGAAGAAGCCGTTTTCGGGATTGACAGCGCGGAGGGTGCCGTCCGCGGCGATGTGCATCCAAGCGATGTCGTCGCCAACGGTCCAGACCCGGTAGCCCTGGGATTCGAGGGAGGAAACCATCATGGCGAGATTCGTTTTGCCACACGCGCTGGGAAAAGCGGCTGCCATGTAGGTGACTTTGCCCGACGGATCTTCCAGGCCGAGGATGAGCATGTGTTCCGCCATCCAGCCCTCGTAGCGCGCCATCCAACTGGCGATGCGCAGAGCGAAGCATTTCTTACCGAGCAGGGCATTGCCGCCGTAGCCGGAGCCGACGCTCCAGATCAGCTTTTCTTCCGGGAAATGCATGACGTAGCGGCGATTGGGGTCCACGCCGGCAAGCGCGTGCAGGCCGGGAACGAAATTGTCTGTGTTGCCGATGCGGTCGAGCGCGGCTTTGCCCATGCGCGACATGATGCGCATGCTGGCGACGACATAGCGGCTGTCCGTGATTTCAACACCGAGGCGGAGGTAGGGAGAATTCTCAGGGCCGAGAATGTAAGGCGCGACGTACATGGTGCGGCCCCTCATCGAGCCTTCGAGGATGGGGCGGACTCGGGCCTTGCCGTCCTCGGGAGACATCCAGTTGTTGGTGGGGCCAGCGTCGTCCTGGTTGCGGGTGCAGATGAAAGTAACGCTTTCGGTACGGGCGACATCGTTGGGATTTCGGCGGTTCAAGTAGGAGTGCGGGTAGGTGGCCGGATTCAGCTCGGTGATGATGCCGTCGTGGAGCAGGCCGCCGAGGAAATGATCGTTTTCGGCGTCGGAGCCGTCGCACCAGACGATTTGATCGGGTTGCGTGAGGCGCGCGGATTCCTCAACCCATTTTTCAAGTGGCGTGGACACCAAGCCTCCGAGATTTGCAGCGGGGAGGGCCGCCCGGCTGGCGGGCTGGGTTAGGCACTCTTTTTCTTATGGCTCAAATAACTACGCTTTATACCTAGAAAAGTCTAGGCCACGCGGTGGGCAATTGCAAGGGCATCGGGGGGCGAGGTGCGTCAAACGCATCGCCGCGCGGCGGGGCGGAGTACGGGCTTGCGATGTGGCTATGGAGCCGAGATTTTAGCTGCGTGGCAAGCTGAGGCGTAGCAAGCAGCGCCCCTACGCGTCTCGCCAATCGTGGGGGTCGTTCGGTGGTTTCGTTATTCCTGGCGGAGGGCTTGCATGGGATCAACCAGCGTGGCGCGGCGGGCTGGGATGAAGCAGGCTAGCAGCGCGGCTAGCAACAATGCCGCGGCGACCGCGCCGAAGGCGGCGAAGTCAATCGTGCCAACATTGTAAAAAATGCTGTGCATGGCTTTGCCGACGCCATACGCGCCGCCCAGACCTAGCAGGAGACCGATGCAGGCGAGAATCATGCCTTCTTTGAGGATTAATGCTAGAACGCGCGCGGGACCCGCACCGAGAGCCATGCGCAGGCCGATTTCGTGAGTGCGCTGGGCGACGGCGAAGGACATCACGCCATAAATTCCGAGGGCCGCCAGGATTAATGCGACGGCGGCGAAGCCTCCGAAGAGAGCGGCGGCGAAGCGATCGCCCGCGAGCGATTCGTTCTTGATCTGGTCCATTGTTTTGACTTCCGCGAGGGGGAGATCGGGATCCATGGATTGCACGATTTCGCCGATGCTTCGGGTCAGGATCGCGGGATCAAGGGAAGCGCGGACGGCGATGGCGGCTTGGGGCCAGGAACTCTGCGCGAAGGGCACGTCAATTTCGGGAAAACCCTCGCCGTGCATGCCGCCGTTGCGAACGTTGTGGTACACACCGACGATTTGCCAGGGGACCGGCGGGCCGAGTTTGGTAACGCCGGGAATTAATTGTTCGACGAGGATGGTTTGCGTCAGGGGATCTACTCCAGCGAGATATTTCTTGACGAAGGTTTCGTTGACGACAGCGACCGGAACGCCGCCAGCGAAGTCCTGGTCGGTGAAGCTGCGGCCGCGGTCCATGCTGATGCGGAAGGTCTTGAAGTAGTCCGGAGTGACCATGCTGAAGGCGGCGCCCGGACGTGCGGAAGGGTCTTCAATATTGGGCTTGCCGGCGATCTGGAAGGGCATGCCGAAATTCGTACCTTGCAGCGGCATCCCTTCCGACGCGGAAGCCGACGTGACGCCGGGGAGAGCTTCGATTCTTTCGATAAGCTGGCGGTAGAAGATCGTGATTTGTTGCGGATCGGTGAGGTGGCCTTGTGGTTCGGGAATCGAGAAAGTGAGGATGTGGTCGCTGCGGAAGCCAAGGTCAACGTGTGCGACGTTCCAGAGGCTGTGAAGAGCGAGGCCGCCGCCGGCGAGGAGGCTGAGGGCCAGCGCAAATTCAGCGATCACCAGCGAGCGCCGCAAGCCGTGGCGTCCGGAGCTGGAGGCCGTGCGGCCGCCTTCCTTCAGTACTTCGTTCAGATTCATGCGCGCGGCCTGCCACGCGGGAGCGCAACCGAACAAAACGCCTGCGAGCATGGTGGCGCAGAGTGTGAAAAGCAGGACGGGAAAGTTCAGGCGTACGTCGGCTTCTGAGGGGAGCGTAAAGGGCGGCATCAAGGCCATGATTCCTTGCAGTAGGGCCCAGGCCAGAACGATCCCTAGCACGCCGCCCATGGCGGCCAGCGCGATACTCTCGGTTAGGAATTGGCTGAAAAGGCGCTGTCGCGAGGCGCCGAGAGAAGCGCGGACCGCGACTTCTTTCTGTCGAGTGGTGGCGCGGGCCATCAGCAGGTTGGCGACGTTGGCGCATGCGATCAGCAGCACGAATCCAACGGCGCCGAGCAGGAGCCAGAGGGCCGTGCGCACGTCGCGATCGAGAAAGTCGTTCTTCAGCGGTTCAACCCGCGCGCCCCAGCCTTTATTGGATTTCGGATAGACCTCCGCGATGTGGCGGGTGACCGCGTCCATGTCGGCGTTGGCCTGCGCGATGGTGATGCCGGGCTTCATGCGGGCGATGACGAGCAGCCAGTGGAAGTCGCGATTAATCTGGGCAGGCTTGAAAACCAGCGGCGCAAAAAGTCGGGTGTCCAGCCGATCGGCTTGTCCGGCGGGGCGCACTCCGATAATCGTATAAATTTCACCATTCATGTGGATTTCGCGGCCGATGACGTGCGGATCGCTGCCGAAGCGCTCGCGCCACAGCGAGTTGGTAAGGACCACGACATGATCTTTGCCGGGCACCGCGTCTGCGGGTTCGAAGTAGCGGCCTAGAAGCGGTTTTTCGCCGCCCACTTTGTCGAAGAAACCGGGAGTCGTGTAGCCGCCACGGATTTGCTCGGGACGATTGCCGGTGGCGAGATTGAAGCTGGAGCCGTTCAAGACTGCCATGGCCTGGAACACGGAATTTTCGCGCTGCCAATCGAGGAAGTCGCCGGCGGAGACGACGTTGCGGTCTCCGCCGACCTTGGACCAGACGATTACCAGCTCTTCAGGATGTGGGTAGGGCAGCGGGGCGAGCAGCGTGGCATAGACGACGCTGAATATGGCGGTGTTGGCACCGATACCGAGGGCCAGAGCGAGGATGGCAACTGCCGCAAAGCCGGGATTTTTTTTGAGGAGGCGGAAACCAAAACGGATGTCACGCAGCAGATCGGTCATCCTTCAATCTCCCTGTTCGGGGCTGGGTAGAGTACGGCAAATGATACGATTCGCGCGACGATTTTGTTCACACTTACCTGTGGGTCATGGGCGCGCGGCGAACCAAACCGATGTCGACGTCAATAAAGCAAAGGGTTTGGGGAGGAATGATTTGGTCAGCGAGGCGGGTGTGTTTCGAGTGAATGTTATAATTCGCGGATTATGTATGCGCGGAAATTGCGGGCTGAGATCGTCATCGGGGCGGAGAGGCGGGCTGCCCCTTTGGAGTGGCTGGACAGTTTTTGCATGCGCAATTTCACGGGGTCGGCGGAGTTTGATGACACGTTGCCCGTGGGCGAAGGGAAGCTTGAGGCTGGGTTGGCGGTCGAGCCGGCGCGGCTCGCGGCGGCGATGAGCGAGTGGTTTACGAAACGCGGGAAGGGAAATGGACAGGCGGTGACGGTGGAGTTGCGCGAGACGGACGCGTTCTGAAGTCTGGCCTGCGTTCCGCAAGAATGGAGTGGGCTTGCGCTACCAATACTTGGATTTTCTGAAAAAGTAGATTCCTACCTTCGGCGCGACGATCCGCAGAGATCGTTGTTCGTTTTCGACCACGATGGAATGCGCACTTTCTTTCTGAGGGTGTGCTGAGGATCGCTAGCAGGAAGAGAAGAGCCGAACCCTTCCTGCGTATGATTGGGGCGTTGCAGCGGTCATCGCAGGAGAAGTTCGGCTCCTCACAATTCATTTGACGCTCGCGCGGAGGGTCGGTTAGCAGCGGATTTTTCGCAGCAATCTAGCGAAACCAAAGATGCCCGGTGCGTCGCGAAAGACGCGGGACGCACCGGCCGCTACAAACATCAAAGGCCACGACAGCGATACGCTCGCGGCAATAGGAGCCTGAAGGCCGCGACAGTGTGGGTGCGGTCCGCAAAGAAGGAATTATTCGGAGGCGCGGATGGTTTCGCCGTTTCCGTCGTGGCGGTCGGAGCCGCGTTCGAGGAGGGACTTGATGCGCGGCATGGCTTCCAGGGTGGCGGCTTCGCCGGCGTCGATCAGCTGCGGTGACTTTACGAATTCATCCCAGAGGATGTGATGAACGTTGGGCTCGATCAAGACGTCGGTGGCGGCCCGCCACGGCTGATTGGCGACGGATTGAATGATGGAGAACGAACGGGAGATGACTTCAATCGTGTTGCGAGGCGGCGAATCGAGCAGCCCGGGCTCGAGGTGCACCGATATCACCACTTCCGCGCCGAGTTCGCGAACTGCCGGCGCGGGAACTTGCTCGGTTAGAAAGCCGTCCACGAGAAAGTGGTTGCGATATTCGACCGGAAGAAAAAGTCCAGGATAAGCACAGGAGGCGCGCAGGGGCGGACCAATTTCGCCGGTGGTGAAGTGAACCGATTCGCCCTTCAGCAGGTCGGTGGCGACGATGGCGAGCGGAATGCGCATCTCGTGAAAATATTTCGCGGTTGCGAGACGGTGCAGGAAATCCTGCAGACGCTCGTTCGAAGCCATGCCCATACGCGACAAAGTCCAGCGGCCGAAATCGCGGAAGCGGGTGAGGCTGGCCTGATGGGCCATGTCGTCAAGCGAAGTCCCGCTGGCGTAGGCCGAGGCGATCAGAGCGCCAACGCTGGTGCCGGCTATGAAATCAATGGGAATTTCATTCTTCTCGAGGGCGCGGAGAACTCCAACGTGGGCGATGCCGCGGGCGAATCCGCCGCCGAGGGCGACCCCTAGTTTAGGCCGCTCGCCGGGACCATAGGCAAAGGTCCGCAATCCGCGGATCGCTTTGCCGAGCCATTTGGTAGTGGTTCCCCGTTCCGCCATAGCACACTCTATAAAATATTTTAACCTAGTTCGAGACCGACGGTCTTTCCGGTTGACCGCGTGGTAGTGCTTTTGTAACCTCGCGGGGTTGCCTAAAGGAACCTCATGAAGCGTCGTATCGAAAGAGCAGCGGTTTTGGGAGCAGGCACCATGGGCGCGCGCATTGCGGCGCACCTCGCTAATGCCGGTATCCCGTGTTTGCTGCTCGATATCGTCCCCACGGAATTAAATGCTGATGAAAAGCGCAAGGGCCTGACGCTGGAAAGCCCCGCGGTGCGCAACCGGATTGTGCTGGCCGGTCTGGAAGCTGCGAAGAAGTCGCGACCTGCGGCTTTTTTCACTCCGGAGACGGCGCGGCTGGTGACGCCGGGCAACCTGGAAGACGACATTTCCTGGTGTGGCCAGGTGGATTGGATTATTGAGGCAGTGGCGGAGAATCCGGAGATCAAGCGGAACTTGTTCGCGCGCGTGGAAGCCGTGCGCAAGCCTGGAACGATCGTTACTTCCAATACTTCCGGGCTGCCGATTCACCTGATTGCCGAAGGGCGGTCGGAGGATTTCCAGCAGCACTGGGCCGGAACGCATTTTTTCAACCCGCCGCGTTACATGAAACTGGTGGAATTGATTGCGGGGCCGAAGACGCGGCCGGATGTGCTGCAATCGCTCGAGGAGATTTGCGATCTGCGACTGGGCAAGGGCGTGGTGGCGGCGAAGGATACGCCGAATTTCATTGCGAACCGCATCGGCACATTTTCGATGCTGAACGTGCTCAGCAAAATGCAAGAGCTGGAGATGACCATCGAGGAAGTCGACGCGTGCACCGGGCCGGCCATCGGACAGCCGAAGTCGGCGACGTTTCGCACGGCGGACTTGGTGGGGCTGGACGTTCTGGCGCACGTGGTGCGCAACATTTACGAAAATGTGACCGGGGATGAGTCGCGCGAAATTTACAAGTTGCCGCCATTCGTCGAGGAAATGCTCAAGCGAGGATGGCTCGGCGACAAGACCGGCGGAGGGTTCTATAAGAAGGTGAAGAAGGGCGGAGACAGCGAAATTCTGACGCTGGACTGGCAGAAGATGGAGTATCGCCCGAAGCAGAAAGCGAGATTGGGTTCGATCGAAGCGGGCAAAGCGATTGAAGATACGCGCGAACGGGTGCGCGCGCTGGTTGCCCCGGCGCTGGAAGGCAAGGGCGACAAAGCGAACCGCTTGCTGTGGTCTGGGCTGAGCGAGACGTGCCTTTACGCGGCGCGGCGCATTCCGGAGATCGCCGATCGAATCGTGGATGTAGATCGCGCGATGCGTTGGGGATTTGCGTGGGAGCTGGGACCGTTTGAGACATGGGACACGGTTGGAGTGGAGCGCATGGGGCCCGCGCTCGAGCGGGAAGGTAAAGGTTTGCCGCCGGTGGTTCGCAAGGTGCTGGGGTCACCTGCGAAGGCGTTCTATCCGTCCGAAAAAGGGACCACGCGCTATTTTGATTTGGCCTCGAATGCGCTGAAGCCCGTGGAAGAACCCGCCGGAATCATCATTTTGAAGTCGCTGAAGGACCGCACGGGTGTGGTGCAGAAAAACGCCGGGGCGAGTTTGATTGACCTGGGCGATGGAGTGATCTGCTGCGAGTTTCATTCCAAGATGAATTCGATTGGCGGCGACCTGGTGGCCATGATTCATGCAGGAGTCAACCGGCTCCGCTCGGAATTCGATGCCATGGTGATCGGCAATCAAGCGACGAATTTTTCGGTGGGCGCGAATCTGATGTTGGTGCTGATCGGCGCGCAAGAGGGCGAGTGGGACGACATTCACATGGCCGTGCGGCAATTCCAGCGCGTGAACATGGCGATCAAGTACGCGCCGCGGCCGGTGGTGGCAGCGCCGCAAGGGATGGCGCTGGGCGGCGGCTGCGAAATCGGTCTGCATGCGGCGCGGATTCACGCGGCGGCAGAGGCTTACATTGGCTTGGTGGAGACCGGAGTTGGTTTGATTCCCGGTGGCGGCGGAACGAAAGAGATGTTGATTCGCGCGAACGAACACTCAGCCGGCGGCGAAAATCTGGACCTTTTCCATGCGCTGAAACCGATCTTCGAAAATATCGCGATGGCCAAGGTTTCCACCAGCGCCGAGGAGGCACGAACGCTGGGCTATGTGCGGCCGTCGGATTTAGTGGCGATGAATCGCGACAGGCAAATTGCGGATGCCAAGCAGACGGCGCTCGCGATGGTGCGCGCGGGGTATCATCCACCGGCGCCGGCGGAAATACGAGTGCTCGGCGAGGAATTTTTGGCGGCGGCGAAATTGGCGATTCACATGATGGTGCGCGGAGGTTACGCCACGGAGTATGACGGCGTGGTCGGCCGCAAACTGGCTTACATTTTGGCAGGCGGACCGATCACGGCACCTCAGACCGTTTCCGAGCAGTATGTGCTGGACCTGGAGCGCGAAGCGTTCGCGAGTTTGTGCGGCGAGCGAAAGACGCAAGAGCGCATAGCGCATACTTTGAAGACGGGAAAGCCCTTGCGGAATTAGGGCAAAAGCGCCACTGAGGCACAGACGACGAGGCGCAAAGACGCACACCGAAAACCTGCACCCTACAAGAACCGACAAAACGGGCCCTTCCATCGCAACTTTTTGAATGTTGCTGTGTTTGTAACCGCCGGAGAAACCAATTCGCGTTGAGCCGTATCTAACGGTGTGAAATAGGGTGCTTTCGGAAATAGGGCGTGTGGCAATTCATGGAACTTTTTTCAGTAAATTCAGGAAACACGATATCCATGCTGCCGGAGAGCCTTGCTTAGCGCGGTGCAAGTGCGCGGCAGGAGCGCCGAACGTTCGTCCACGATGATTTCTAATGGAGACCTCTGATGCGAAAGAATATGGGGATTTTTGTGCTTGTGGCTGTCGCGATCGCGGGCGCGTTGACTTTGACGGCGTGCGGAGGCGGTGGAAGCGGCAACCATCCGACGACCAACGACCTGGTAATCCTTCCGGGATCGGCGAGCATACCCGTGTCGCAGGCGGGACAATTCACAGCATATCTTGCGGGCGTCAGCCAATCGGCCACGTGGACCGCGAGCGGGGGAACCATTACTAGCAGCGGGATGTTCACCGCGCCATCTTCACCCGGCAACGTGACGCTAACGGCTACTTCGGGTTCAAACTCCGGGACGACCACTGTGCAGGTGGTTGCGGCGCAGCCTGTGGCGGTAAGCCCGGCCGCATTGACGGTTTCCGCGGGAGGGACGCAGACATTCACGGCGACGCCGGCCGCAGGGGTCACGTGGAGCGTGGCCGGTTTAGCGGGCGGTGATTGCGTTGCGCCGTCGTTCAACTCAACAATTCAATGCCATGGAACAATCACGAGCGGTGGCGCCTACACGGCTCCACTTTCGCCGCCGTCTGGTGGGTTGGTGACGATTACAGCTACGTCTGGGGCGAATTCCGGGACGGCCGCCGCAACAATTTTGTATTCCTCGGCGTCGCTGACGACGAGCGGAACTTCAGGGCAGTACGCCCTGGCTTTTCAGGGAGTTGACACCGTTGCCGGCAATCCGTTGGACGTAGCCGGCAGCATCACAACGAGCGGAACGCCAGGTTCCGCGTCCGGAACGATTACCGGCGGAGAGATGGATATCAACAGTTTCGCTACCGCTGGCTTGGCGACGGGTGTCGCGATTACGGGCGGTACATACCAAGTAGGGCCGCTCGACGGCCGGACGTCGATGACCGTCACTTTGGCGTCCAATCCGACTACGATTCCGTCATTTACGCTTCAGATCACGGTTGGCTCCAATCAGCACGCGCTGCTAATTGACTTCGATACCTTCGCTACCGGAAGCGGCACGCTGGATGCGCAGAACGCGACGGCATTTGGAACGCTGCTCAACGGCAATTTCTCTTTTGGATTCTCTGGAATCGACGGGAACGGAGCACCTTTAGTCGCGGCTGGGACATTCCAAGCGAGCAATGGATCCATCCCGGTCAACTCAACGACAGCGCCTGTGAACGTGCAGGATCTAGAAGACGTTTCGTTTACGACTCCGGTGGTGACCAACGATCAAACGCTGAACGGTTCGTATTCCGGGGTTCTTGACGCGAACGGCCGGGGCACGATCACCATGAGCAGCACTCCGCTGGGAACGATTAACCTTGCGTACTACATGACTGATCAGACGCATCTGAAGATCCTCGAGATAGACCCGGGTCAAACCTTCGTCGTTAGTGGCGACGTTTTCAGCGCACCGACCGTGCCAACGGGGCTGGTCAACGGAGTAGCCCTGACCATTGGCGGGCTGGCCAACAACGCGTCGTTTGCGGGCGGCGCGGTGTTCGGGCTTACCTCGACGACGGTGAAGACCGGCGGGGCCCTGGACATCAACAACTCCGGTGGCGGGGGAAACCAGAACAACAGTGCGATCACGAGTGGGAGCTACACAAATTCGACCGGCTCCGGAATCGTGCCGGCTCGATATTTGTTGTCGCTGACCACCAGTAAAGGCACGGCCATGTTTGCCGCGTATACTTTCACAACGCCAACCAACACTGGCGCCGAGTTGGTAGAAATTGACAATAACACGCAAGGAGCCAGCGGGATTGCTTATCAGCAGGGGTCGTTGAGCACTTCGCCGCAAGGAAGCTTTGCGCTGAATTTGACAGGCGTTGGAAACCCGAAGTCGGTCTCGTTCGAACAGGATCTGGGAGGGCAGCTCGTTCTAAGTACCGGCAGCACGACCCCAGGCGGCACCCTCGATTTCAACAATCCGGCGGTGAATGGAACGCCCTTCACGGGCTTGGCGGTGAATTCGACCAGCACGATTACCGCGGCAGTGTCGAACGGGCGCGGCACGATGCAGGTGAACTCCTCCGCTAAGGGAGTGTCGGCAACCTTTAACTTGGTCTATTACGTGGTGAACGGCGATACGATACTGTTGTTAGATTCGGACGGCAACCGCGTGGCGAACGGCGTGCTGCAGCTGCAGTACTAGCGGCTGAGTGCATCGTTAACCAACCTTTCTCATCGGGAGGCCGAGCGCGATATGCGGGCGGCGGCTTCTCGATGATCTCTCCACTTCTTATCTGCAAAATTCCCGGTAACGCAATCGCTTTTGGCGCGTCTGAAGGCGAGTGCGGGTGTGTGTCCGGGGCGAGACCGATCCCGTTCCGGGCGGCAAATATCTTGCTTTCGTTGGGACCTGCCGATAGCATCATGCGTTTTCCCGAGATTGTGAGTGTGGCCTCTTTAACCGCATCGAGCGTGCTGAACTGGAATGTGTGGAGAGGTGCGAGATGAGTCATCGTGTGAATCGTCGGGGAATTTGCGTGCTTGCGATTATCGCTTGTTGCGCCGGGCTGGTGGGTTGGACGCGCGCGGCGCGAGGCGGCGAGCCGCGATATTTCGCGATAAAAAACGCGCGCATCGTGCCGGTTTCCGGCGCGGTGATTGAAAACGGCACGGTGGTTGTCGCCAAGGGATTGATTGTGGCGGTTGGCACCAATGTGACGATTCCGCCCGAGGCGTGGGTGATTGATGGCACGGGGCTAACGGTGTATCCGGGACTGATTGATGCGGGAACGAATCTGGGATTGCCTCCGGAGGAGGGCCTGGAGCAGGCGGGGGCGGCGGGCGGCCGCGGAAGAAGGCGCGCGGCGCCTACGGGACCGATCGCCGCAGGGCCGGAAGACCGTCCTGGCACTTCACCATGGCGGGTGGCGGCCGATGAATTGAAGATTGACGACAAGCGGATCGAAACCTGGCGCAACGCGGGATTCACGACGGCGTTGACGATGCCGGATGGCGGAATTTTTCCGGGGCAAGCGACAGTGATTGATCTGGGAGGCGAACGCGCGGGCGATTACGTGGTGCGCGCGATGGCCACGTTGCCTATTTCGCTCAAGCCCACGGATGGATGGTTTACCTTTCCGGATTCGTTGATGGGCACGATCGGGTACGTGCGGCAGGTGTTCGACGACACGGCCTGGTACGCGCAAGCCGAACCGATTTACGAAGCGAATCCAACGAAAGCCGAGCGCTTGCCCTACGACCGCACCGAGGCGACGCTTTATCACGCGCTGGAGCGGAACGAAATTATTCTGTTACCGGGAAATAATTCCGTGCAGATTCTGCGCGCGCTGCGGTTGGCGGGTGAATGGAAGATCCGGGCGGTGCTTTACGGGGGCCAGCAAGGATATGAGGTTACGGATGCGCTGGCGCGTAGCAAGATTCCGATGCTGGTGAGTCTCAAATGGCCGGAACGGGCGAAGGATGCGGACCCGGACGATGAGCAAACTTTGCGAGAACTGCGATTTCGCGATCGCGCCCCGGGCAGTCCAGCGGCGCTGGTGAAGGCCGGGGTGAAATTCGCGTTCTACTCCGATGGCCTTTCCGAGCCGAAAGATATTTTCAAGAGCGTGAAGAAAGCCACGGATGCAGGTTTGTCACCGGATGCGGCTTTGCGCGCATTGACTTTGGACGCCGCGGATATCCTGGGCCTGGGCGACCGGATGGGCAGCATCGCGCCGGGAAAGATCGCGAACTTAGTGGTTACGGACGGCGATATTTTCGGCGAGAAGACCAAAGTGAAGGACGTGTTTGTGGATGGCAACTGGTTTGCGATTCATGAGGAGGTGCCTCCGCCGAAGTCGGATGACCAGAAGCCTGCGGACGAGGACGAAGCAGGAGCCGCGGCGTCCCGGGAGACCGAGGGGGTGGGCCGATGAAGCGCGCCAATCGATGGATTGCGATTTTACTGTCCGCTGCGGCGCCGATCGCGACGCGCGCACAAAATCCAAATACGATCTTCATTCAAAACGCGACGGTATTGACCGTGACACATGGAAACATTGAGCACGGTTCGATCCTGATTCGCGACGGAAAAATTGCCGCAGTGGGAGCGGACTTGAAAGCACCGGAAGGCGCGACGGTGATTGATGCGACGGGGCAGTTCGTGATGCCTGGAATCATTGATTGCCACTCGCACATCGCCATAGACGGCGGCGTGAACGAAGGGGCACCGGCGGTGTCGTCCATGGCAAATATCAAGGACGTGTTGAATCCGGATGACATTAACATTTACCGCGACCTGGCGGGCGGCGTTACGGCGGCGAATATTTTGCATGGCAGCGCGAATCCCATCGGCGGGCAGACGATTGTGATCAAGCTGCGTTGGGGCAAGCCCGCCAGCGAATTGCCGTTTGAGGGCGCGCTGCCGGGAATCAAATTCGCGCTCGGCGAGAATCCCAAACATTCGAATTTCACGATGCCGCCGGGAGTACCGGCGCGGTACCCGGGCACGCGACTGGGAGTGGAGGAAGTGATTCGCCAGGCATTCACGGAGGCGCGCGGGTACAAGAAGCGGTGGGACGATTACAACCAGCGCAAGGCGGCCGGCGAGCCGAATCTGATTCCGCCGCGGCGCAACGAACAGCTCGAGCCGCTGGTGGAAGTGATGGAAGGGAAGCGCTACGTCCACGCGCACTGCTACCGCGCGGATGAAATACTGATGCTGATTCGCGTGGCGAATGAATTTGGGTTCAAGGTGCGCACGTTTCAACACGTGCTGGAAGGCTACAAGATCGCGGATGAGATCGCGGAGTCGGGCGCGGGTGGCTCGACGTTTTCCGATTGGTGGGCCTACAAGATGGAGGCATACGACGCGATCCCGTATAACGCGGCGCTCATGACCGAGCGCGGCGTGGTGGTTTCCGTGAATTCGGATGATGCACAGGAAGCGCGACAACTGAATCAGGAAGCAGCGAAGAGCATGAAGTACGGCGGGCTCTCGGCGAACGAGGCGCTGAAGCTGGTGACGCTGAATCCGGCGATTCAATTGGGAATTGATAATCGCGCCGGTTCGATTGACGTGGGCAAAGATGCCGACCTGACGATTTACAATCACGACCCGCTGAGCGTTTACGCGGTAGTGCAGAAGACGCTGATCGACGGGCAAGTTTATTTCGACCGGCAGAAGGATATCGCGCAGCGGTCGGAGCTAGCCAAGGAAAAGCGGGATCTGCTGGATAAGGAAAAGAAAGCCAGCGAGGAACAAAAGTCCGAAGAGAAGCCCGCGAAAAAGCCGGAGCCGAAAAAGAAGCCGCCGAAGGAGAATAGCTCCGACGGCACCGCCGCGCGAGGTGCTCTATGAAGACCAGAGCGTGGCCTTGCGGACTGGCGTTGTTCGTTGGGATCTTAGTGGCAATTCCCGCGTGGGCGCAGTCGGGGCCGACGTCTGCGACGTATGCGATCAAGGGCGGGAAGGTGTTCACGCTGGCGGGAGCACCCATTGAAAACGGCGTGGTGATCATTCGCGATGGGAAAATCGCGGTAGTGGGTTCCGATATTGCGGTTCCCAGTGACGCACAGGTGATTGACGCGACGGGACTGGAGGTTTATCCCGGCTTGTTCGATCCGGTCACGCAAATTGGTTTGACGGAAGTGAGCGCAGTGAACGCGACGCAAGATATCAGCGAGCTCGGCGATTACAATCCGGAGCTTGTGGCGGCGACGGCGGTCAATCCGGCGAGCGCACACATTTCGGTGACGCGCGCGAACGGAATTACGGAGGTGATCGCCGCGCCGGGCACAGCCGGATTCGATTCGCAGGCCGGCGGAATCATCGCGGGGCAGGCTTCGGCGTTTAATCTGGCGGGATGGACCATGGCGGAAATGCAGATTCAGCGCTCGGTGGCGATGGTGCTCAACTGGCCGTCCATCCAGACGCGCACATTCGATTTTTCGACGTTCAGTGTGAAAGAGAAGCCCTATAGCGATGCGAAAAAGGAATACGACAAAAACGTAAACCAGCTCAGCGACTGGCTGGATCGCGCGCGGCACTACGCGCAGGCGAAAGAGAAAGGTTCGCCGGCACTTTTCGAGCGTGATTTGAAACTGGAAGCACTCGTGCCGGTGGTGGAAGGCAGACTACCGGTGCTGGTGGTCGCCGATGAGGAGCGCGACATCCGTAACGCAGTGGAGTTTTGCAGCAAGCAAAATCTAAAAATGATTCTGGCCGGCGGCGCGGAAGCGTGGAAAGTAAAAGACCTGCTGAAAGATAAGAAGATTCCGGTGATTTTAGGGCCGACCGAGCGGCTTCCAGAGCAAGAAGATACGCCCTACGACAAGCCCATGACCCAGCCTTCTGAATTATTCACGGCGGGAATTCCGTTTGCGTTTTCGAGTTTCGGGACGGCATTTTCGCGGCGTTTGCCGCAATATGCCGGAGCGGCAGTGGCCTATGGCTTGCCGCATAATGAAGCACTGAAGGCCGTCACGCTGAACGCTGCGCAGATTTTTGGGTTAGCGGACCAACTGGGAACGATCGAGCCGGGGAAACTGGGGAATGTCATCGTAACCAATGGCGATCCGCTCGAGATTCAGACACAAGTGCGATATTTATTTATCAAGGGGCAGCTCACCAGCACGGACAACCGGCATCGCCAGCTCTACGAGCAGTATCGCAAACGACCGAAAGAAGCGGAACACGCGGCACATTAAGACCCACGTCAGAATCGGAAAGCCGGTACTTCAGCGGCTGAAGCCGCAATAAGTTGCCCGGCTGATGTCGTCGCTGAGGCTACGACCTACAAAGCTTCTTGAGTTGCCGTACCTGTGCACTCGGCACCTTTCAAAAGCCTTCATAAAAAGGGGCAGAAATGCAAATCACTCGCAGACGCCTTGGCGTGACGCTACTTTTATTATTTTCGGCAATTTTCATTGCGGGTTGCGGGAACCAGGCCGCTCATGAAGAGGAATCCGCTAAGAAACCCGCGGCACGCCCGACGATCGTGTTTATGACGGATTTCGGAACGGCGAACGATGCCGTGGCCATTTGCCGGGCGGTGATCGTCGGGATTGTGCCGGAGGTACGCATCATGGACATCACGCATCAAGTAACGCCATTTTCGATCGAAGAAGGCGCGCGTTTTCTGGCGGGCGTCACGCCGTACTATCCCGCCGGAACGGTTTTTCTTGGCGTCGTGGATCCGGGCGTGGGCACGTCGCGCAAAGCTGTGATCGTGAAATCGAAGAAGGGGCAATACTTCGTGCTGCCGGATAATGGACTGATCACTCCAGTGGCAGACCGCGATGGAGTGGAGGGAGTGCACGAAATCAGCAATCCCGCGTGGATGATTGGGGACAAGGTGTCGTCCACATTTCACGGGCGGGATATTTTTTCACCGGCTGCCGCGCATCTGGCGGCGGGAGAGGATTGGACTTTGGCAGGGCCGGCGGTAGACACCCTTGTGCGGCTGGCGCCTAAGACGGCGACGATTGACGAAAAGGGAATCACCGGCCAAGTGATTGGGCTCGACGATCCGTTTGGAAGCTTGATTACGGATATCCCGGGCGATGACTTCAAGAAGCTGGGATATGCGCTGGGCGAAAAAGTGCCAGTGAAGATCGAGCAGAAATCGTACACGTTTCCTTACGTGAAGACGTTTATGGATGTGCCGGTGGGTCAGACGCTCCTCTACATAGATTCGCGGGGCCGGGTGGGGATGGCGGTGAACCAGGGCGATTTTTCCAGAACGTACAAGATCACGCCCCCGGTTTCTGTCTTCATACCGCGTAAGAAGGAGTAGCGGGATTTTTGCTCGTAGCGCGATTGCTAGGAAGCAAGGCAAAGTCAAAAGACTCAACACAGAGAAAAGCAGAGGTCGCGGAGAAAAACGGGGCCGTTCCCGGCGGCGTGCTGAAAAGTTCTTCGCGAAATCTTCGCCTGCGAGCTTTTTCGCGCGCGGCATCCCGGCACTCGACGTATCCTGAAAATTCTCCAGCGTGTGCCGACCGCGCGCTTAGCGTTTAGTGCCCAAAGCGTTCCCCCCGAGTACCAAAGTACCATTGCCGCAATTTGGCACACGCCGCGAAAATTCATTTATTAATGGGATTTTAGGCATTTCTGGGGGAGCGGCGTACTACCGCCAAGAACTATGGCACCACTCACGAAAGATCCGGCAGAACTCGCAAATTCCGGAGGCGAAGCGGCGGTCGCACAGGCCGGGGCCCCACCGAAGCAGGCGCCCGCCAGTGGCGTGCACTTGCGGGCGGATGCGCTTTCCCTGGAAGTTCCGGTCAAGATACACGGCTCGCGCGTGACAGAAGTGGCGCGTGGAGTCGCCCCGCGCACCGAACCATTCGAAGAACAGACCAGCACGATGATTGTGTTTCCGCAGGGCGCCGTCCTACGAATGTCGACGGCGGTGAGCGCCAGCCAGATGCTGGTGGTGACGAATTTGAAGACGCGCCAGGACGCGATTTGCCGCGTGATCAAGGTGCGCACGTTTACCAACATGCAGGGATATGTGGAAGTGGAATTCACGCACAAGCAGCCTGGTTATTGGGGCGTGAATTTTCCGTCCGAGAGCCCAGCCCCCTCCAATCAAGCGGCGCCAGCAATTCCCGCTGCGACACCCGGTGTTATCGCCGAGATTCCCGCAAAGCCGGTTCAGAATGCATCGCCGATACCGGCGGCTGCGCCACCGCCTGCGCCGCCTCCGATTGCAGATTCTGTTCTGCCGAGCCTGAAACCAGTTGCGCCGGCGCCAGTTGTAGCACCGCCGCCCGTGGCTCCGCCCGCGGTAATTCCGGCAGCACCGACGGCAACGGTTGTGCCGAGCAAGCCCGAACCGACCTTCGCGCTCATCGGGACGCAGGAGGAAGTGCAACCCGCGGCGTCGGCGACGTCCCCGGCGCCTCCTGCAGTGAAATTTATTGCTCCCGTTCGGCCTGTTACGCCAGTGGCGACGCCGGTACCGGCGCAACCAGAACGCGTGCTGGAGAAAATCGTTCCGGAAACTCCGAAACCGAACATCGCAGCGCAAGCGCTCGCGGAAGCGAACATCGACATCACCGCGGAGCCCGTCGCACAGCCATCTACGGTCTCCTTGACCGAGCTTCTTGGGGACGAGCAGGGCGCAAGTGTTCAAGCCGCCGACTCGCAGGTTGCGGCCCTCGAACAGAAAGATGAGGCATCCGCTGCAGCTGTTTCGCCGAGCGGAAGCACACATGGAACCTTCGGAAGCTTTAGCGGTGGGGCAGCGCTCGGAGCGAGCCGGGCTGCGTCAACGGACACCTTTGGCACCTTTGGCGGGGGGCTCGAAGGGAGTTCCGAGACGCCCGTCGCCGAGGCAGGCCGCCCTCGCGGGAATAACTGGATGTTGATCGCCGCGTGCGTCGTCGTGCTCTTTGCGGGCGTGTTCGGCGGCGTGTTTTACTTCCGGACGCACTCCGGAAGACCGGCGAATACTTCCAATTCCAATGTGAACTCGCCGACTGTGCCACAATCGCTGGCGTTTCAATCGCCGTCAGCGATTCCCGACCAGCCGGGGCCGAGCAGCAGCGTAGCGCCGAATTCAGCGAGCCATCCGGTTACGATCGTCACGCAATCGAACGCCCCAGCGGTGACCGTGAGCGCCGCTACAGCGGCAAGCGGCTCTGGCGCGCATGTGGTTGCGCCAGTGAAGAATTCGAAAATCACGTCCGACATGGTGAAGCAAGCGCTGGACGAACATCCGGTCGCGCAGCAGAGAAGTGGTGAAGGGCAAACGGATGCGGCGCCGGCTGTGGATGCTGCGCCCGGCGCAGATTCTTCCAATGCGGGCGCGCTTTCTGGAATTATTTCCCCGGATGTCGCAGCGCCGGCAGCGCCGGCAGCGCCGGAAATCCATGCGGACGCAGAAGGCCCGGTTAAGGTGGGCGGAAACGTCAAAGAACCGCGATTGCTGTCGCGAGTGATGCCGGAATATCCGCTGGTGGCGAAGGAAGCCGGCATCCAGGGCGACGTCGTGATCAAGACGACGATTGATGCGAAGGGGAACGTCGTTAACGTGCAGATCGTTTCCGGCCCGCAAATGTTGCGGGGACCAGCGCTGACAGCGCTGCGTCGCTGGAGATACGAGCCCTCCACGCTCAACGGACAGCCCATCGCGGTGCAGATGTTGGTGACGATCAAGTTCAGCCGCTAGCCTCAAACGTTTTTCACACCTTTTGATAAGCACCGCCATGCGTTGCGAGTTGTTGCTTTTCTCCTGCTATTGCATCCAATATGTTTTAGACCAAGCTTTCGTCCATCTGGACGCAGGTCGGATTCCGAGGTGAACAATGCGCGAAGCTGTGATTGTTAGTTCCGTGCGAACAGCGGTGGGAAAGGCGTCGAAGGGGACGCTGCGGGCGACGCGTCCGGACGATTTGGCGGCGGCGGCCATCAAGGAGGCTGTGGCGCGCGCGAAGGGCCTGGAAGCGAAAGAAATTGAGGATGTGATCTTGGGATGCGCGATGCCCGAGGCCGAACAAGGAATGAACGTGGCGCGTATCGCGTCGTTGCGCGCGGGATTGCCGGTGGAAGCGTCGGCGATGACCATCAACCGGTTTTGCTCTTCGGGTTTGCAGGCGATTGCGCTGGCTGCGCAGCGGATCATGGCTGGTCAAGGCGAGGTGGCAGTCGCCGGAGGCGCGGAGTCGATGAGCATGGTTCCCATGGGCGGGAACAAGGTCGCGCCCAATCCGTGGCTTATGGACAATTATCCGGACGCGTATCTGGGCATGGGGCTGACCGCGGAAAATCTTGCGAAGAAATATGGGATCACGCGGGAGCAGTCGGACGAATTTTCGTTTGCGAGCCATCAGAAGGCGCTCGCGGCGATCGCGGCGGGGAAATTCAAGGATGAAATCGTTCCGGTCGCGGTGAGTTATACGGTGCTGGAGGCTGCGACGAATGGCGGCACGCCAGGTTCTGCGAATGGAGCCAAGCCGAAGACGGTGAAGGTGTCGTTCGATACGGACGAGGGGCCGCGTGCGGACACTTCGCTGGAAGTATTGGGAAAATTGAAGCCGGCATTTCATACGCATGGCGTGGTGACGGCAGGGAACAGCTCGCAGATGAGCGACGGGGCGGCGGCAGCGGTGGTGATGAGCGCGGAGCGAGCGCGGGCGCTGGGGTTGCAGCCGATGGCGCGATTCGTGGCGTTTGCGACGGCGGGGTGCCTGCCGGAGGAAATGGGCGTAGGCCCGGTGTATGCGATTCCGAAGGCGCTGAAGATTGCGGGACTGACGCTGGATCAGATTGACGTGATCGAGCTGAACGAGGCTTTTGCGGCGCAGGCGTTGAGCGTGATCAAGCTTGCGGGACTCGATCCTGGGAAAGTGAATGTCAACGGCGGGGCGATCGCCTTGGGGCATCCGCTGGGTTGCACGGGAGCGAAACTTACGGCGACGATTTTACGCGAACTCGAACGGCGCAACGGGCGCTATGGCCTGGTGACCATGTGCGTCGGCGGCGGCATGGGAGCCGCGGGCATTTTCGAGCGAGCGGCCTAAGTCGCGCGCTTATTTCGCGGCGGGCTTCCAGAGCCCAACCGTGTTTCCTTCGGGATCTTGCATCCAGGCAAACGTGCCGGTGGGAATCGGCACGGGCGGCACGAGCGTCTTTCCTCCGAATGAAGCTGCTTTGTCGAGATACGCCTGAATGTCATCCACTTCCACGTAAAAAATTGTGTAGCGAAACGGCTCGTGGCCGAGCGCGGTAATGTGGCCGGTGATTGCGTGGCCGGTATCAATCATTGCTGCGGGGCCGGCCTGCGCGATCTTCCAGCCGAAGAGGCTGGCATAAAAATCCCGGGTCTTCTGACCATCCCGGCAACCGATTTCGAAGTGAACGACTGGCTGTCCCATGGTTCTCTCCATTCAGAAGAAGATGAGTTGCGATTCAGCGCCGCGGAAGAGAATTAATTCAAGTTGCGCGCCGCCACGGCAAAACTGAGGTCCGCAGAACATAACTGACATTCGTAATTTTGACTAGAGTGTTTGGCGGAGTGTTTGGCGGTGCGGTCGCCCACGAGATTGCTCGAGGCGATTTGCGCAGTGCCGCTCTGGGCCACCTAATACCACCGTCTGGCATCAGCATTGTCAGAAATTGAGCCCGTACGATTTGAGACGTAGGGCGATTAAGATCGTGCGACGCCAGATCACTTCGGCCCCTTGCAATTTGTTAGCTTCGATCCCTTTTGAATGCCGGAGGCAATTATGCGCAGGTGCAATTTCATTTGGATGTTTTGCCCTGCGTGGCTTTGTGTGCTTGGAGTGTCCGGCTGTAGTTTGTACCCGGGCGGAAGTGCGGGGCCGCCCGCGGGACTTTCCGTGGTGCAAGCTGCCGATCTAGGAACGATCGCCACAAACCCCAAGATTGTCGGGCGAGATGGCGGATACAGCGGGGTTTTTGGTGGATACGCCGTTTGGGTGTTCGGTGACACATTTCTTGGGAATCCAAACGCAGAGGGCCAGACTCTGATCAGCGATTCGTGGGCGTTCACCAACGATTTCAACGCGCAGGACGGCATCAGCGGGTTTCAGGAACGTGAGGATGCCGCCGGCGCGCCGACAATGCTGCTGACGCTGACTGCGGCGGAGCAGGCGTTCAACAATGCGCACCAGGGAAATCCATGCTCGGAGCAGCCCTGCGGAGCGCGTTGGGCGCTGTGGCCGGGAGCGATTGTGGTGGATCCTGCGCGGAATCGCGCGTTGGTTTTCTATCAACTTGTTTCCGCGCAACCCGGCAACTTCAATTTCCAAGCTGTCGGCCATTCCGTGGCGGCCTGGCAGAGCTTTGCGGATCTGCCGCAGCGCCCCACGATCAATCCAGGAACAGAGCATCCTGATTTGCTTTTCAGCCAGAATGAACCCGGCTTTGGTTCTGCGGCTCTGGTGGATGGGGACACGCTCTACGCTTACGGGTGCTATTCGTCCAACTTGAGTGTTCCGTGTGTTCTGGGGCGCGTGGCGCTGGGCAGTGAAACCGACCGCAGTGCGTGGACTTATTATGCGGGAAACGAAAATTGGTCGAGCCAGCTCGGAGACGCGATCTCGGTATTCACCGGCAACAACATTTTGAATGTCTCGTGGAATGCCTACCTGCAGCAGTACGTGGCCGTTTACAACGCGCCGCTTTCGCAAAATGTGATGATGCGCACGGCGCCGCACCCCGAGGGGCCGTGGTCGCGAGAAGTGATGGCCTTTCAAGCGTTGGCGCCGGCTGCGGGCGGAAACCCCGTAGATGATGCGCAGGCGCACCCTGAATACAACATAAGTGGCGGGCAAACGATGTTCGTGACGTACTCGCATGCCACCGGAGGTTTTTCCAGTGAATTTCACCTCGTTTCCGTGCAATTGCAACTGCCCAACTCGTCAGCGCAATAGAATTGTGGCCGCGTGTGGCTTGGTTCCAAGGCACTAACATTTGTGGGTCGGCCGGGCCGTGAGGATGATGTTGTGGCGAGCAGGGCTATTGTGCTGGGCGGGAATGCGCGAGAGAATCGGTGGGCGCAGCAAGTCACTTCCACGGAGAGAAAATCATGGCCACGACACCGGTATCGCAGATGCTGCATCGCGGCGGCGAATTTCTGATTGCGACGAGCCGTCCCGAAGATGTCTTCACACCCGCCGATCTTTCCGATGATCAACGATTGATTGGCCAGACGGCCGACGAGTTCGTGCAAAAAGAGGTGACGCCCGCGATTCCGGAGCTGGAAGCGCACAAGGATGAGCATCTGATGGCGCAGATGCTGAAGAAGGCCGGCGAAATCGGACTGCTGGGCGGCGGAATCCCTGATGAATATGGCGGTACCGGGCTGGATAAGGTGTCCGCGATCGTGCTGGCGGAAAAGCTGGCGGGCTACGGCTCGTTCGCAGTTTCGCACGGAGGGCACGCGGGAATTGGGACGGTTCCGATCGTTTACTTCGGCACGGAAGAGCAGAAGAAAAAGTATCTGCCGAAGATCGCGTCGGGAGAATTGCTGTCCTGTTATTGCTTGTCCGAGCCGCAGGCGGGGTCGGATTCCCTCGCGGCGCGAACCCGCGCGGTACTCTCGCCGGACGGCAAGAACTACATTTTGAACGGGCAGAAAATGTGGATCACCAACGGCGGATTCGCGGACCTGTTCGTGGTCTTCGCCAAGATTGATGGCGAGAAATTTTCCTGCTTCATCGTAGAACGCGGCACGCCCGGGTTTTCGTCCGGTGCGGAAGAAAAGAAGATGGGTATCAAGGGCAGTTCGACGACTCCGATATTTTTCGAAAACTCGCCGGTACCCAAGGAAAATTTGTTGCATGAGCCGGGCCGCGGTCATGTGGTGGCTTTCAATACTTTGAATGCGGGACGCTTCACGCTGGGCGCGTATTGCGTGGGCGGGGCGAAGAAGATTCTGGAAGCGTCGTCGAAGTATGCGAAGGAGCGCACGGCGTTCGGCAAACGGCTCTGCGATTTCGGCTTGATCAAGGCGAAGTTGGGGGAGATGGCGATCCGCATCTACGCGATTGAGTCGGAAGTGTACCGCTCGGCGGGAATGATTGATGCCGCGGTGTTGAATCCCGCGCCGGGAAAAGATAAGGTGCAGCAGGCGATGCAGGTGCTGGAGGAATACGCGATCGAGAGTTCGATCAGCAAAGTGGCGGGCAGCGAGATGGTGGATTACGTGGTGGACGAAGCCGTGCAGATCTTCGGCGGGTACGGATTCCACGAGGATTACCCCGTCGCGCGGGCCTATCGCGACAGCCGCGTGAACCGCATTTTCGAAGGCACCAACGAAATCAATCGGATGCTTATCATCCAGATGCTGATGAAGCGCGCGATGGGAGGCGTTCTGCCATTGATTCCGGCGGCGATGAAGTTGGGCGAGGAAGTTCTGGCCGGGCCGTCGTTTGAGGAAGCGCCATCCGGTCCATTTGCCGAAGAGGAGAAATCGTTGGAGCAAGCGAAGAAGATTTTCTTGCTGGCTTCGGGTACTGCGATGCAGAAGTATCGCGAGCAACTGGCCGATCAGCAGGAGATTGTGGCATCGCTTGCGAATATCGTGATGGACGTTTACGCGATGGAATCATCGCTGCGCCGCGCGCAGAAGGCTTCGGCCGCGCGCGGAGAGGCTGCCAGCGTGATGTGCGACGCCACCCGCGCGTTTATCTACGACGCGATGGACCGCGTGGAAAAAGACGCTCGCACTGCGCTTATGGCGACCGCAGATGGGGACACGCTCATTACGCAACTGGCGGTTCTGCGGCGGTTCGCCAAGCATGCGCCGCTCAATACAATCGCAATTCGGCGGCGCGTAGCGGAGGCCGTGCTCGCGCAGGATCGTTATCCGTTCGAGGGACGCTGAAAATCGCGTGCTTGGAAAAAGACGCGTTGCGTTTTT
This sequence comes from uncultured Acidobacteriota bacterium, assembly GCA_963795005.1. Lineage (GTDB taxonomy): Bacteria > Acidobacteriota > Terriglobia > Acidiferrales > UBA7541 > Palsa-295. Next base: position 71,318 of record CAWCGE010000011.1, read on the forward strand.
GTTTCGCCCACGAAACGAAATGCGGTGCGTAGTTTTCGCGCGAATGGTAAAGAGCTGTAGACAAAAAACGTCGGGCGCCACGTTTTAGCTTCGGACCATCGCCTTACATATTTCGCGGAAACGGTTTTCCTCTCTAACCCCTGTTCTAATCTTTTACTATTTTGTACCCCCTCATTTTTCAATGACTTAGGTGTGATTCGTTTGGACACGCTCGTGCATCTGTTTGAGTGAGGGTAGGGAGGGCCATGAAAACGCAATTGGAAAACGCCAAGGCATTGATTATGGGCATCGGACAAAAAGCGAAGGTCCGCAAGAGTATGTTGTCGGTTGTCGCGATGTTTCTCGTGCTGCAGATGTATTTCGTGCGAGAACTACTTGCCGCGGAATTGCTGTTTGGTCTTGGGTTCGCAATTCTGCTGATGCTCGGCGGGCTTTTTTATCTGGTGGGCGCAGTGGGCGAGCGGGGATTGGACTGGGCCGAAGCAGGCGTGCGCGTGATTTCCAGTTCGGCGCGCCGGGGCTATGCCAGCTTGGAAGAGATGGGCAGAAAGCCATTCCGGCATCCGCGTTCAGAGTCTGCGCAGTAATGGCGCAGCGCTGATCGGCAACCAAAAACGGGGCCGCGACAGCAATTTCATCCGCTGTTTGCGGTCTTTCTTGCAGTATCCCCTGGAATAACTGCTTTAGGAACCAACTCGCTGTCGTCATCATTCCTGAAACATTTGTGTCTCATGCATGCGCCCGGGACCGGCTGCGTTTACGCCCCATCTTTGCGCGGGCACCTTGGCCGTCGGCGTGGAGACGCCATCGAGCACGTTGCATCATGAGAAGACAACAGTTAGGGCGAACAAACTGGCAGGGAGGCGGCGCTTCAGGTAAAATGAAAGCCTTTACGGAGAACGAATTGACGCTGACGACCATTACCGGCACGAATCATGGGGCCAAGACGATGGTACGGGTACGCCCTCGCGGCTTTTGCGCCGGGGTGGTGCGCGCGGTAGACATCGTGGAATTAGCGCTAGAGGCTTATGGGGCCCCGGTGTACGTGCATCACGAGATTGTGCACAACCGGTACGTAGTGGATCAGTTGCGACGGCGAGGCGCTATTTTCGTGGAAACGATCGAGGAAGTGCCGGTGGGCGCGGTGCTGGTATTCAGCGCACATGGCGTGCCGCCCCGTGTGCGCACCGAAGCACAGGAACGGCAGCTGCGGGTGATTGACGCGACTTGCCCGCTGGTGACGAAAGTTCACTTGGAAGCGCTGAAATTTGCGCGGGAAGGCCGCACGCTCATTTTGATCGGCCATCGCGACCACCAGGAAATTGTGGGTACTTCGGGCGAAGCGCCGGAACAAACGGTGGTGGTAGGCAGCGTGAAGGAAGTGGACGAGTTGGTGGTTCCGGATCCGAACCGGCTCGCGTTTTTGACGCAGACGACGCTATCACTTTACGACACACAGGAAATCGTCGCGCGGCTGCGGCAGCGATTCCCGGCGATTGTGGGACCGGCTTCCGATGACATTTGTTACGCGACGCAGAACCGGCAGGAAGCCGTGGAGGCTCTGACCCGTGAGGTGGAGTTAATCCTGGTGGTGGGATCCGCCAATAGCTCGAATTCGAATCGCCTGGTGGAAGTCGCCAAGCGCGCGGGAGTGGCATCGCGGTTGATCGAAGACGCGAACGACGTGGATGCTTCGTGGCTGGAAGGCGTGAAGACCTTGGGCCTGACGGCGGGAGCATCGGCACCGGAAATTCTGGTGGAGCAGGTGAGCCAGCGACTGTCGAATTTCGGGTTTACGAACCAGCGCGATCTCGATTTGATTCGGGAGGATGTGCGCTTCACGCTGCCCCCGGAACTGGCTGCACGCCAGAGCGCGCGCTGAGGAGATTCATCCGGCAGCTGCGCTGCTCGGCCGGAGCGATCGATCGGTGCGTGGACCGATGGGCTCGCCAAGAACTTGGGGTGAGATGGAAGGATGCGAAGGAGCTATTGAGTGGCGGTGAAAATTGTCCGCCAGGCGAATAAGATTGCTCTGCTAGGAGCGCCCACTAGCGCGGCCGCGATGTCCGTGGGGCACGAAGGCGCACCCGCTGCGCTGCGAGCGGCCGGCTTGGTCGAGCGTCTGCGAGAAATTGGTTATGACGTCGCTGACCTGGGCGACGATCCCGTCCAGCTTTTCAAACCCGAGGAAGAAAGCCCCCGCGCGCGAAATCTTTCGCGCGTGATCGCTGCGCTTGAAGCGCTGAAGCCACGCGTGGAACAAGCCGTCAAATCTTCGGCGTTGCCGCTGATTTTGTCCGGCGATTGCTCGATCGCTCTGGCGACGGTGGCAGGCGCGCGCCGCTATTTTCGCAAGGTTAGTTTGATTTACATGGATGGCGATGCGGACCTGAATACACCCGCGACGACTCCCTCGGGATGCGTGGATGGCATGGTAGTTTCCCATCTGACGGGCCGCGGCGCGGCGGAAATGGTGCGTTTCTGGGGTGAGCCGCCGCTGGTCCGCGAGCCGGATTTGGCGCTTTTCGGCGTGGCGCGACTCGACCCTCCGGAGGAGCAAGTCCTTGCGGCGTCGCCGCTCCGGCGCTACCTGGCCGCCGATGTGAAGCGCATAGGCGCGGCGGCTGCCGCGCGCACTGCAATTGATCGCATCCAGGGCAACGGATACCAATTTGTGCTGCATTTTGACGTGGATGTGATCGCCGAATTTCCGGCAACGAATTATCCGGGCAGTGGGGGATTGTCAGTCGATGAAGTTCGCGAGGCGTTGCTGGTTTTTGCACAGCAGAAAGAATTGGCCGCGTTTGAAATCACCGCTTACAATCCCACGAAGGACCCGGACGGAAGCGGCGCGAAGCTCGTTATAGATTTAATCGCGGAGGCGCTCGAAGCTCGGCTGAGGGCTCTCAAGGGTTCCGAAGTCGCGGTGGCTCCCGCCGCCGCCGCCGCTGCTGCGGCGTCGCAGGGCTCCGGCACGCCTCCGGCGAAGGATGCCGCAGAAGCGGAATTGCCGGTTCCCAATGCGGGTGAAGCGTGGTCCTCGGAGTCGCTTGGGGATTCATCGGACGCCGATTCGGATTCGCCGGACGGCGACTCCGGAGAATCGACCTCATCCGGGGAATCGAGCGGCTCCCATTCCTGATCAGAAGTATTCACGCAAGCGGCACCGCCTTTCGTTGATTCCATGAAGCCTTTTCCCTCCGTGATTATTTTCGACGTGGATGGCGTGCTGGTAGACACGCGCCGTTCCTTTCACCGCACCACTCTAGAGACCGTAAAATTCTTCACCAGCCGACGCGTGACTACGCGCCAACTGCACGAATGGAAAAACCGCCCGGGCTTCAATGATGATTGGAAACTTTCCACCGCGTGGGTGAAGGATCTCGGTTTCGAATTCGCCTACGAGGAAGTGAAAGCGAAGTACCAGCAAATCTACTGGGGCAAAGACGGCACGGGAAATGTAGCCGGTGAAAAATGGCTTTTGCCGGCGCCGAAGATCGCGCGTCTTGCGAAGTTGGCCGAACTGGCCATTTTCACCGGCCGAGTCTGGCGGGAACTGGAGTACACGCTCGAACGCAACGGTATTCGTCGTGGAGTTTTCCGGACGATCATCACCGTGGAAGAGGTTGAGAATCCCAAACCCGCTCCGGACGGCCTCTTGAAGATATTGAACGGACGAAGACCGAGCGAGGCACTTTACGTCGGCGACAACGTTGACGACGCGCTTGCGGCACAATCGGCAAAGGTGCCCTTCGTCGGCGTGCTGCCGAAGACCGGTCACGAGCGGCGGGCCCGTAGTACTCGCCTGCGCGAGCTCGGCGCGCTAACTATCCTCTCCAATATCAATGAATTAGAGGCGTGGCTGCATAAAGTCTACGGTCACCAGATCAGCGTAAACGCCACGCGCCAAGTTCGGTCTAGGACTAAGCGTTAGTACCGAATAGGGCAACCGTACCATTGTCCCATCCACTGTAAAATCGCACACTTACGGGTAGAGGCGGGGCTTGAGGCCCCACACGATTCTGATGAACGAGAATACACGCACAGCCGCGGCGCGCGCCTTCGTGCGCAGCCTGAACATCCTACTCAAGTTCGCGAGAATGTATGACTTCGGGCACCCACGCACGGCGAAACAGTATGAAACCGCGTGGACAGAGCTCCGCACGGCGCTTGGCGCGGGTACGGACAACGAAGCGGGCGTGCTATTGGCAGTGTCCGGAGACCAGCTATTGCTCGATGGGACCGCATTGGAATCGGCGCAAGCGGAGAAGAGCTTCGCGCGTATGCTCTCGTCAGCCGGCATCGCCAGTATCCACTTCGCGCCACAAGTTACGCAAGCTAGCCTAGCGCGCTTCGTGCGCGCATTTCCTACCGGCACTGGCGCAAAGCCCGTGCAACTTGCCGAACAATTGAAAGCGGCGCTGCAGGGCGACCCGCACATCCACGTCAACGAAGTGTGTTTCGTTCCGGCGGATTCTGCAGTGGCGAAATCCACCGTAGCCGCGCAACTTGCGGCACGCACGCTGAGCCTGAATGCTGCAGCTTCCGACGAGCTTTTCAACGACCCGGAAAAGTTGCTGCAATTGATCGTTGCTGCCGAGGGAACGAAAGGCAAGAGCGGCGGCCCCGGTAACGGCGGGCCTGGCGACGGCGGCTCTGGAAGCGGTAGTGGCGGCTCCGGCAGCGGCGGAGGGTGGGGCGAGGATGGCCCCGGAGAAGGTGGCGCAAGCGGCGAGGGTCACGGCGGCGGCGGTCGAATCGGTTCTGGATATGAATTCGGCGGGTCAGGCGGGAGCGCGCGGCGTCAGGGTGCAGGCACTGGAAGCGGCGTTGGCACTGGCAGCGGGACGGGAAGCGGGCAAAGTGCAAACGGATCGGGCGAAGGTGGGTCAGAGGGCGGTGCGTCCGGGTCGGGCTCAGCGAAATGGAGCGGCGGCGGATATTACACGCCCGAATCGGCCGAGATCGTTCGAAATTTTTCTCCGGGCGGCGAGAGCTCCGGAGATGGAAATCCAGTTTATGTGGAAGGCTCCGCAAATCCCAGCGCGGGTTCGGGCGGCACGACAGGGGGCGGCAATACCGGCTCCGGCGGAGCCAACCCGAACACTTGGAATATTGTCGGCGGCAGCGGCGGCGGTACACCGTTATCGCCGGATGCACCCGGCTTCTGGCTTAACAAGGGCGGCGCGGGCTCGGAGGGCGCGAGCCCGATTTATGTGGCAGGTTCCGCAAACCCCGGCTCGGGCGAAGGCGGCGCGGCAGGCAGCGGCCATTCGGGTTCCGGCGGAGCCGGTCCGAACACATGGAATATCGTCGGCGGGAGCGAAGGCGGCACGCCGCTATCGCCCGATGCGCCTGGGTTCTGGCTTAACAAGGGCGGTGCGGGTGATTCTCCTTCCGGGTCGCGCGCGCCCTCGACAGGCGGCAACGCCCTGAGCGGCGCATCAATTCATGGTTCTGGTCATGGTCCTGGTCATGGTTCTGGTCATGGTTCCAGTGCGGGCACACCGTCAGCGTCGGGACCGGGCGCTGGTCACCTCAACGATACCGGTGTTGGCGGCGGTCCAGGCGGCCCGGCTACGACGGGCTCGCGGCAACACGGTCGAAGAGGTGGCACGGGTTCAGGAATCGGTCAGGGCGGTGGATCTGGCCAAGGTCGCGGCCCTGGGCAAGGTTCTGGCGGGGCAGGGACGGGAAGCGTCGGCACTCGTGGCTGGGACGTTGCGGGCGCCGCAGGCGGCGAAGGACATACCGCTGCAGCAAGTCGGTGGGGTACTGCCACGGCCGGGATTCGCGGCAGCCGTTCCGCGCGTGCAGGCGGCGGCTCCATGGCCGTGGAAACCGGATTGATGACGCTGCACGAAGACGAACTGAAGGGCATTTTGCAGATGCTGGCGCAGATCGCCCGCACCAGCGAAGGTTCGGGCCAAAAACTCGACGCAGAGCCTTTCCAGTCGCGGCTCTCAACGTTGCCGCGCCGCGCTCGCTTCACCGTCAGCCAGGCGCTTTCGGCTTTGGCGGCGCAGTCGCCCGCGGAATCCTCCGACAAGCCAACATTGCTGAAGTTGGCGGAGCACATCGCGATTCGCTTCGCGATGGAAAGCTACGAACGCGGCGACATCGAAGTGAACGCGGTCCGGCAGATCCTGGACGAGATGAGCCAGGAACTCGACAGCCTGCGCAAAATCATGGGCGTATACGAAGAGAAAATGGAGCGCCACGGAATTGCGGTGCAATCGCATTCGGACATACTGGCGCAGCAATTTTGGGCGCAGGTGCCGGACGATAAGAGAAAAGCGGTGCTGGGGTCCCCCGAAGCGTGGTGTGTGCCACCGGCTCAGGTGCGCGACTACGTGGAAGGATTGCTGGCGCGCAAGGAAAATGAGGAAGCGCAGAAAGTCCTGACCAACTATGCGAACTGCGTCACCAACAAGTCATCCGAGACGCGGCGGCAGACATCCATGGGACTGGCGGAACTTGCCGGCTTATACGCCAAACAAGATGAACGCCTGCTGATAGACACAATTCGCATGGTCGGCATACAACTTGCCGAGGAACGCGATTCAGAACTGCAGGGCCTGATGAGCGCGGCATTCGTCCGTTTGTCGCAAGAGGCCGCCACGAAACGGTCGTATCCGGCGATTCAGCGCTCCGTGGAGCTGGTGGAGTACGTGGAAACCGAGCGGCCCGGACTGGGCAAGAATCTGCGCCCAAGAATCGGCATCGAGAACCGGCTGCCTGAATTTATCGAAGAGGCGCTGAAAACAGGTGACGTCCCCTCGGGCCTGAAGGATCTGTTGCGCCGCTTGCCCGCGGTGGCCACCGTACATTTGGCCGGACGCTTCAGCCGCGCCGGCTTCCGTGAAGACTGCGACATGTTGGTTTCGATGATGCAGGTGCTCGACGCCGAGGGTCTGGAGAGCTTGCGCGCGCAACTGCAGAGAGGCGGGCCAACCGAGGCCATCGAAGCACTCGGCTTGCTGACAAGATTGGACCCCGACACCGTCGAACAGATTTTGCCGCAACGCGTTGCCGAATGGAAACGCATCGCGCACGACCGGGTGGTCCGCCAGATCGCATCCAGCGGCTCGCCAGAGCGCGGGCGTCTCCTTCTGCAGCTTTTGGATTTACTGGACCCGCTGATTCGCCCCTTGGCCGTGGATGAAATCGGTATGGCCGGCGATCAGTGTGCGGACATGCGCTTGCTGCGCATCGCCGAAGGCGACTTGCCTAAAGACGCCACCGAATATTTGCGATTGAAGGCGATTGAAGCGCTCGGCCGCCTGCGCACGGCGGGCGCGGAAGCGGTTCTGCGCAAGATCGCCGAGACGCGCAGGGCATTTCGCTGGGCCAGCCCGAGCGAACTGAGACTGGTGGCTTCGCAAGCCATGGAGAAAATCGATCCTGAATGGGTGCGCAGTTTCGTGCCGCGCAGCGGGTTGAGCGTTGCGGAATTTTCGATCGAACCTCTCGATGCAGATCCGAATTCATCGGCGATCCGGCAACGCCGCTATCCGCGGCTGCGCCTGGAACGCCCCGTGCCGGCCACTACCACCAATTTGAAAGAGAACTGCCGCATGGATATTCCTGAACTCACGCTGGGCGGCGGCGTGGCGATCTGCGAGCAGAGTTTGCATCCAGGCAGCGTGGTGAACCTGAGATTGACGACAACGCAGAAGTTCGTGAAAGTGCAAACCATCGTCCGCGACGCGAACACGCAGGCGCGCGCCTTCGAAGTGGTGGAGATGGAACTGGAAGAGCGGGCCAAGCTACGCAAGCTGCTGGTGCAACTGGGCAATGCGCAGAAGCAAACTTCGCCTAAAGAACGCGCGCGCCGCGGCACACGGATGATCTTCTCGCAGCCAGCGTAGGACGCGGCTGGTTACGGGGCCGTCACGACGCGACAATATATTCAGATTTGGACGCGCTGGCTCGACGAGTGTGGCGCCCGTTGACGGAATCAGCGCAGCCATACCGCCGCCGACACCAGCACGGCAGCGGCTCCCATCCCCAGAATTGCGGTTCGTTTTAGGTCTATCTTGCAAACAATAAAGCACCGGCTCCACGCGTGAGGACATGCCCAGCGTTTCGAGGGGCGTGGCCCTCAGCGCTGTCGGACACGCCGTAGGATGGAGCATGCTCGGCGCGTGCGTGGGATTTTTGGTTTTCAATTTCCCTCCCGCAAGAATGTTCATGGGAGACTCAAGGCAGCGGAGTGCTAGGCTTCAGCGTCGCACTCCTCGGCCTGGATTTCATGGCTACAAGCGGCGCAAACACGCGATGGCCCGGGCCGCTATTCTCGGTTTTCGGCGGGCGATCTCCCTTCCACGGCGACCGCGCACACTAGACGCGCAGGAGCTGTTTAATTCCTTAGCTGACGCCGAAGGGCGGTGCCACGGAATGGGCAGCACAGTAGCCGATGCCACCCGGCAATGGACAGTGCGCCGAGCGGCACGATAGAGTACTAAGCGCATTGGGACTGAGCCTCAGCGAGAAACCTATCTTCCTGACCGCATCGGCATTCGTCTTCGTGCTGATGTGTGCCGCGGGCGGCGCGCAGAACCCCAGCGCATCTCCTCGCGTTCCGAAGTTCGAAGATATTTCCGCCCGAGCTGGGCTCACCGTCTCGCACATTGCCTCGCCGGAAAAGAAGTACATCGTCGAATCCATGAGCGGCGGCGTCGGTTTCATTGATTGCGACAATAGCGGCACGCTCTCGGCGCTGGTCGTAAACGGCTCTACGGTCGAGCGCTACAACCAGGGCGGCGACCCCATGGTTACGCTTTACCGCCAGACCGCTCCGCTGAAATTCGAGGATATTTCCAAGCAAGCAGGCCTGACGCGCAAGGGCTGGGGCATGGGTGTAGCGGTCGCGGATTTCGACAACGACGGGCTTCCGGACCTATTCGTCACCGGCTACGGCGGCAACGCTCTCTATCGTAATAAGGGCAATTGCACGTTCGAGGACGTCACGGACAAGGCCGGGGTGCGCGGCAGCGGCTTCATGACCGGCGCGGCTTGGGCTGACTACGACAAGGACGGGTTCGTAGACATTTTCGTCTCGCGTTACGTCCACGTGGACATCGGCAATCCCGCAGCGTTCGGTTCCTGCAAGTTTCGCGGCATCGTGGTGCAGTGCGGCCCGTGGGGAATGACGGGCGAGACGGATCTGCTCTACCACAATCGCGGCGACGGCACGTTCGAGGAAGTCTCAGAGAAGGCAGGCGTCAACGATCCCAGCAAATACTATGGACTCGGAGCGGTGTGGGGCGATTACGACAATGACGGCTGGCCCGACCTTTACGTCGCAAACGACACCGGGCCGAATTATCTCTACCACAACAATCACGACGGAACCTTCACCGATAACGGAATGCTGGCGGGAGCGGCGCTGAGCAGCGAAGGCGACGCGGATGGTTCGATGGGCGTGGATTTCGGCGATTACGATCATGACGGGCGGCTGGACATCTTCGTTACGAATTTCGCTGAACAGGAAGACAACCTCTACCACAATCTGGGCGCGAAGGGTTTCGATGACGTCAGTTGGAAGGCGGGAGTGGCCAAGCCCAGTTATCCCTACGTGAAATGGGGCACGGGCTTTTTCGACTTCGATAATGATGGCTGGGTGGATCTATTCGTCGCCAGCGGGCACGTTTATCCGCAGATGGATAACCTCGCTGATCCGCGCTCTCATTACAAGGAGCCGCTGCTGCTGCACATGAACAATCACGACGGCACGTTCACGGATGCAACCGCGGCAGCGGGATTGGATGCGGTGCCGATGCAGTCTCGCCGGGGGGCGGCTTTTGGCGACATCAACAACGATGGAAATGTCGGCGTGCTGCTGCTGAACGTTGGAGAGCCGCCGACGCTGCTGCTGAATCACGGAGTGGCGGGGAATCATCGCGTGGAGTTCAAGCTGATCGGCACCAAAAGCAATCGTGCTGCGATTGCGGCGCGGCTCACCGTGCAGGCGGGCAAATTGGTGCAGTTCAATGAAGTGCGCGGCGGGGCGAGCTATCTCTCGCAGAACGATCTGCGGCTTCATTTTGGATTGGGCAAGGAAGAAAAGCTCGATTCCGTCGAGGTGCAATGGCCGAGCGGAGCAACGGAAAAGCTGCAAGGCTTAGCCGCCGATAAGATCTACACGATCGTGGAGGGCAAGGGCGTCAGCGTCGCCAAAGCACTGCCCGTGCCCTGATTCTGCGGCGCTGCTACATTACGAAGCGCAGCTCTGAACAGCGAAGATCCCTGCCTGCGGCAGGCAGGCCTCCTCCCGCAAGGAACGCGGGACGCAAACTGCGCGCTGCGCTCGGCATAACAACTCTCTTTTTGCGCGAAGGTAGCTAAATGTAAAAGGACGCGGGGCGCCCTTTTTCAAACCTCACGGTTTCAACTTCGAACCTCTGTTTTTCAGAATAAAAACTTCAGGCCGAACTGGAAGATACGGCCCAGGTGCGCGCCGGAGGGTTGCAGGAAACCGGCCCAGCCGCCGGCGGCGCAGGACGGATCGCCCGCGGAATTATTGGCGCCACCGTAGCAGCCGATGGAGTTGTTGACGCCGTTCCACTGGGTGTGATTGAAAATGTTAAAGGATTCGGCGCGGAACTGGAACGCATAGGATTCCTTGATGGGGAAATTCTTGTACAGCGCCATGTCGAAATTCAAGCGGTTGGGAATGTTCAGGGTATTGCGTCCGACGTCGCCGAAGGTGAGACCTTGCGGGGCGGCGTAGGCGGCCGGGTTGAAGAGCAATGGTCCGGAGCTTTGGTTGAGCGACGCCAAGATCGCAGCCGGCGGCGCGGAATGAGGATTGCCGATGGCGTCCGGATACGAGCCGTTGGTTCCCACGCCGTTGGCGACGCCGGCGTTGTCGCCGAAAACAGCGTTGGTAACGCTGAAGGGCGTACCCGTATAGAAAGTGGTGATGCCGGAATATTCCCAGTTGGCGAGCAGGATCTTGGAAATGCCTTCGCGCTGCCCGGAGGGGATATCGTAAATGTAGCTGACGGTGAGAATGTGGCGCTCATCGAAATTGGAACTGCCGTAGTTGCCTTTGAGGTTGTAGGAGTTGACGAAATTGACGTCCTGCCAGTCGGATTCATCGTCGAGCGAATGCGCGTACGTGTAAGCGACGGCGACGGTGAGAGGAGCGATGGTGCGGCGCACGGAAATTTGCAGCGAATTGTAATTGGAGCTGGCGCGATATTCTTTTCCGGTGACATCGCCAAAGCCGGGGAAGTTGGGGCGCACAAGATTGGGATCGATATTGCCGCAGGCCACGTTGAAATTATTCTGGACCGCTTGCGGCAAGGAGCCGACGGGAGTTCCATTGGCCACACCGTTCGTGCAATCACTATTGCTCAGTGGAACGCCCGCGGTGTAGGGATTCTGGCCAGCGGGAGTGGGAAACAATTGGTTGAGGTCGCGCTGATCGGCGAGATTGGTGCCCTTGCTGCCGACGTAAGCGATGGAGCCGATCGTGTTCTTGAAGAATTCATGCTGAATGCTCAAATTCCATTGCTGCGCGTATGGCCAAATGGATTTGTTGGGAATGGAAGTGACTGACAGGGGGAATGCCAGCGGCGGACCGCTCGCGTTTCCCAGGCAAGTATAGCCAGTCGGCTGTCCGCAGGTGGAGCCGGTGATATTGGACTGGCCGGGAGTGAGGACCAAAGGCGCGCTGCCCTCCAGGCTTTCCGCGTTGGCCTCGTTGCCATTGCCGTGATCGAAGAAGATGCCGTAACCGCCGCGAATCGCCGTCTTGCCATTGCCCCAGGGATCCCAAGCAAATCCCAGCCGGGGGGCCGGATTCAGCCAATGCGGCTTCAGGCATCCGCGGGGCTCGCCCAGCCCCCCGCATTGAACGATGCCATTGAAGAGGTACTGCGCGTCGCCGGGATTGGAGTAGGAGAGCGGGATGCCGGTGCTGGGGTTGAGCAAAGCGACGGTGTTGGGATCAAGCGCTGGCGCGTCCGCCAGGGTCCACGCAGTCGTGTCGAAATTATATTCACGGTTGAATTTCTCGTGATAGGTGCCGAAGAAGCTCATGCGCAGACCGATGTTCAAGGTCAGGTGTGAAGTGACGTGAAAGTCGTCTTGGATGTAAGGCTCGACGAGCTGATAGCGATCATAGTATTTGATCTGGTTGTTGGTTTGCGAATAGGACGCGACGTTGCCGAGTAAGAGATCGGCGAAGGCGTTGCCGGTGCTGACGGAACTGTTGGTGGCGTCGAAGGTGAGGGCGCCTTCGATTTGCGGCGAATTCTCCTGATTTTTCTGGGCGATGACGGCGTAAGCGCCGAACTGCAAAGTGTGCTTACCGATGATTTTGGTGACGTTATCGCGCAGGGTGTAGGTGGGATTGGCGTTGTTCCAGGGCTCGTAGGACGGGTCGGTCTGGAAGGCGTAGGCATTATTTCCACTGACATTGATTGCAGGCAGCTTGCCGCCAAAACCGTTGTCGAAGAACGAGGTCATGGTCATGGAGGGGGGGCGTTCAAAGGGACCAATGTTGGTCAACTGGATGTGATCAGCGGTGTAGCTGAAAACGAACTCGTTGAGCAGGGAAGGCGAAGCCGTATAAGTCAGTCGCGCGACGGCGCTAGTGCCGGGGCCCACGAAATTGGTTTGAATATTGGGCAGAGTGGCGTTGGACCATAGGGTCGGAGTGACGACGGTGGACCAGGAATCGTGAATGTAATGGAATGACGCGCGCAGCTTGGGAGTGATGTTGTGATCGATGCGCACCAGCTCCTCGCGCCAATCGGTGGGAGTTGGCTGGGAGGTGTTGTAACAAGATTGGGTGGGCGATGAACAGCCGACGGTGCTATTGGCCTGGGGAATGGAGGCGAGAAGTGCGGAGACGTTCGGATCGGTGGCGGGATTCACACCGACGACGTGATTGCCGACGATTTGCGTGGGGAGATTGGGATTATTTGTGGGGCAGTCGGTGGGACCGAGCGAACAAATGTCCGTGAAGTCGCCGCCGCGTTCCGCGTTGGAAGGAACGGAGAGGGCAAAGGTGTTGGGGACGATTTCTTTGCGCCATTCCTGGGAGAAGAAAAAGAAAGTTTTGGATTTGTCGGTGTTGTAGTGGCCGGGAATGTACACCGGACCGCCGATGGTATAGCCGAAGTCGTTCTTCTTGTATTCGGGAGCGTTGGGCGAACTCAGGTCGAAATAGCTGCGGTCGTTGAAAATATTGTTGCGGTTGAATTCGTACACGTCGCCGTGGAAGTGGCTGGTGCCAGATTTGGTTTCAGCCTCGATGGTGCCGGAGGCGTTGCGGCCATACTGCGCGCCGTAATTCGAGGTCAGGACGCGCACTTCCTGAATGGCGTCAATGCTGGGGTAAACGTTCAGCGAGTTGTTGCTTCCGTTATCCATGTTGTCGCCGCCATCCACTTCCCAGTTGTTGTTTTCATCGCGGCCGCCGTTGACGCTGTACATCACGTTGCCGTTGACGCCCACCGTGCCTTCATCCTGGCCCGACTGATTGTTGACGCCGGGAGTCAGGTTGATTAACTGGGTGAAGTTCCGGCCGTTCAACTGCAGTTGCGTCATCTCCTTGGAGGTGACGGTGCCGGCGATTTCCGAAGATTGGGTTTCCACCTGCGCGACGTCTTCGCCAGCGACGACTACTTCGCTCGAGACGGACCCGACTTCCAGGTTGACGTCCACACGCAATTTCTGGCCGACGCGGATGACCACGCCGTTGGCCGAGTACTTCTTGAAGCCCGTGGCGGCGATGGTGACGTCGTAGGCGCCGATGGGAAGCGCCGTGGTGACCCATTCGCCGTCCTTATTGGAAACGGTTTCGCGGGTCACGCCGATGGAGGCGTTGCTCACCGTCACATGCGCTCCCACAACCACCGCGCCGGAGGTGTCGCGCACGGTTCCAGTGAACGTCGCGGTGTCCTGGGCGAAGCCTGCGCCCGCGGCGCCGAGGACCAACAGCAGGGTGCAAAACGCCATGCGAAGTGTTTTCATCGCTAACTCCCCGGTAACGAAATTCGCGCCAACGTTAGAATGTCCGGTACGGCCTAAATCCGCGAGCGATACGGTTGGGGAAGAGAACACTTCGGCCTTGGCAGGAAGCCGAACGCTTAATCACAAAATAGGCCCTTGGACCGGCAATTCGACACGTTCTAGGCCCACCCCAGACCTTTTATTAAATTTATTAAAACTCTTTTATATTCGTCCCAGGCATAAGTCAAGTAAAAACTCCAGGCCAGGAGGGTCTTTGAACGGGCAGGCTGGGCACCCTACAACTGGTGTAGACGCCGGCCCTCCGAGGTATCCTACCGTGACCGTGATCTGGACTCCCAAGACCGCGACTGGGCCTGGCACGGCGCGCCACCCGATTCGCGTCGTGTGCGTGCTGCCGTTCCTGACCTCCCTCGCGTGGGCGCCTCTCGCAGCGGGAGGCGCTAGGACACACTCGCGGGGCGCGCTTGCTTCCGCGCAGGATCAGCACACCGAATCCGCCCCTCTGCCAGGCAAGCTTCAACAAACCCCGATCGCCGCCCTGTTTACGCAAGGCGAAGCGGCTCTCCGCACCGGGGAATTGGAGCAGGCCGAAGCCGATTTCAAGAAGGTCCTAGTTGCGGACCCCAACGCGGCTGGAGCCTATGCCAATTTGGGCGTTATTGCCATGCGCAGGCAGCAGTGGCAGCACGCGCTTGATCTTCTGCGCAAGGCGGAACACTTGGCTCCGACGGTTGCGGGTATCCGTCTCAATATCGGCTTGGTTTATTACCGGCAGAATGAGTTTCAGGAGGCGATTGCGCCATTCGAATCCGTGGTGCGTAACCAGCCGCAGTCCGTGCAGGCGCGTTATCTGCTTGGCCTTTGCTATTTTTTCACCGAGCAATACGGTGATGCGGTCCAGGTTCTTGACCCGCTGTGGGCGCAGGAGTCGGATGATCTGAATTATCTCTATGTGCTCGGCAATGCCGCGAACAAGGCTGGCAAATCCGATATCGAAGATCGCGCGCTTTCGCGATTCCTCGAGCTAGGGCAGAACACCGCGGAATATCACCTGCTGATGGGCAAGGCCGCGCTCAATCGCGACGAGAATGACAAGGCGGTTGAAGAGCTTCAGACGGCCGTGGAGCTTGATCCCCATCTGCCGTACGTTCATTTCAACCTGGGCCTCGCGTATCTCGCGCGCGCGGATTTCGAACGTGCCCGGGACGAATTCGTGCGGGATGCGGCCATCGAGCCGGATGTGGCGTTCAACTACGACCGGCTCGGCACCACGTATTCTTACCTGCAGGACGACGTCAAGGCGGAAGAAAACTTCAAAGAAGCGCTGCGACGGGATTCACATCTGGCGAGTTCCTATTCTGGCTTGGCGCGCGTGTATCAGCGCGAGGGGAAATTTGCCGAGGCCCTCTTGGCCGTCGAGTCTGCTGACAAGCTCGATCCCGATAATTCGAATTATCATAATCTTAAAGGGCAAATTCTGATCCGCTTGGGACGAACGAAGGAAGGGCAGGCCGAGTTGCAGAAAGCGACGCAGCTCCTGGAAGCCAGCCGCCAGTTGCGCCACAACGAGATGAACGAAGGCACGTTGCCGCAGCCGGAGCTGACCGCGGAGCCGAAGCTTCAATGATTTCGCGGCGAATCGAAATCCAACGCGACCCGCCTCATCGCCTCCCGAATCGGAAATTCTTGCGCTTCGCTTTCATGCCCCTTACTGTCATGAAGGCGCGTCCTTGCAGGTTTTTTTAGGGAGTCCGTCGCGGCAATCCTCCTGTTGGCGACGCTTTTCTTCGCGGCTCCCCGCGCGCAATCTCCGGTCCCCCTGCCAACGCGGGACGGAAAAAACCCTGACGTGCTGACCAACCTGGTTTTTGCTTTAATACAGCCTTCCAACTAGCCCCAATTTCTCACAATAAATAGAAAAGGCTGTGACTTCATGGCATAAGAAGTTCGCAGTCGCAATACTTATAGCCGACTGGTCGACGGTCGGTTTACCCACGCTGACCACCATTTTGGCAATGGCACCAGCGGTAACAGCACAGTTCATTGCCGGCAAAACCGGTGTCAGCGAACAAAAAATACTGGATAAGCCTGTCCATGTTTTCTGGAACATCACGCAAAAACTGTCAGGTCCTTCTCCGTCAGCCATTCGTAGAGATGGTTTCGGTGGAGGTAATCTCGTACTTGAAGTTGTCCGGGTTGAGGCTGTCGAGCCGACCGTCTGCAGTTTCCGCCTGCGGATACATGAGGAAGCCGACCGGCGCGCCATTCGATCCGGGTAGCGCAACATCATGGGCAAAGTTGTACGCCATCCAGTTCATCTCCCAGAATCCAAATAGTTGCGCGCGGGCATTTTTCACCATGTCGTCGTCGAGAGCGCGATTCCCGGGTGGTTCCTCGAGCACCACCTTCCGCACATCCGCTGGATCGACGGGCACCCAGCCATAGCCACTCAGGTAAACCTCAGCGCGGCAGTGCTGCGCCTTGGTCACGTTCTCTGACGAGGCACCCAGACTCTTGTATCCCATTTCTGATTTGCCGACGCGGATCCCGTACACGTCGCGCGCTGGAAGGCCGGCTGCACGTGCGAGGCCCACGTAAAGTGCATTCAGATCCGCGCACTTGCCACTCAGATCCCCAGACTCCAGCATGAAACGAATGTCGCCCACACCACAGCCGCGCGTTTTCGGATTTCGAAATGTGTTGTCAACAATCCATTCGTAGATCGCGCGAGCTTTGGCGACATCTGTCTTCGCGCCGCTCGTAATCTCCGTAGCCGTGGCTTTCACGATGCCATCGGTTGGCAGGAGCTTCGTCGGTCGCAAAAAATACGCCAAATCCGCGGGCTCATCTTTTGGGGTGTTGCGGGGCGTGGAGAGATCGACAGAATAGTTCTCCGTCGTGACCCGACTCGTGAGGGTGAGGACTGGTCTCACACCGGCTGGAAATTCTGCGACGATGATTCCGAGCGCATCAGGCTTGCTTTCAACCATTTTCGCCGTGCCGCCCTCAGGGTGGATGGTACTGGAAAGCGTCTTCTGAAAAGGAGTTTCGCTGATGAGCGCTGCGGGCAGCCAGATGCGTGTCGTCCCCGAGGGATTGAGCACTTCGACCCGCGTCGTGACGTCGAACGTGCGCCAATGACCAATCGTTGTACCCTTTGCAAAAAGTCGCTCAGCTTCCGCGAATGCGAGGCTTGCTGAAAAAACTCCAGTTGATCGTAGGAAATCGCGCCGGTTCATAACCCAACCCCTCGAACCAGAAATTCTGTTCTTACTTCCCGACCGATGGATAGCGTACACTCGACTCGCCCCGCAGGCAAGAAACACGAGGCGCTTGGGAGTTTGAGATCAGCATACTGGACACGTCGCGATTTCAAGACGCAGGCAAGTACGCCGCTTACCTCAAGACACCTCCGGGCAGGCTGCGTTCCGAGCTGGCATGGGAGAACGTGCGACGCTCCCTCCCCCGCAACGGATCGAATTATCGTGCGCTCGATGTGGGTGGTGGCACTGGCTTTGCGAGCGAGCGACTCGCACGGATGGGCTGTGACGTCGTGCTGCTTGACGGCTCCGAACAGATGCTCCGGATTGCACACGAACAAGTGCAAACCGGCGGGGCCCGCGAGCGAATTTCCTTTTGCCGCGCCGACGCAGGTCAATTACCGGAACTGTTCGATGCTGATTCCTTTGACACCGTCGTTTGTCACAACCTGCTCGAGTATGTTGAGAGCCCTTCTGCGACCATTCGCGACATCGCTCGCGTCCTGCGCAAGGACGCTATGCTTTCTGTATTAGTGCGCAATCGTGCCGGAGAAGTGCTGAAGGACGCCATCAAATCGGGTGACTCGAAACTCGCGAGAGGCAATCTCAACGCGGAGACGGTGATGGATTCCCTCTACGGTGAGCCCGTGCGCGTATTTGATTTCGCAGAGGTACGCGATTTGCTCACCCGGGCCGGGTTGGAAGTAGTCGCTGAACATGGTGTCCGCGTGTTTTTCGACTACATGAATCTGGAAAATCTGACAGATGCATCGTACCCCCAAATATTCGAACTGGAATCGACTCTTGGGGCGCGCCCCGAGTTCGCTGCGATTGCGCGGTACATACAGGTAATCGCTCGCCGTTCGGCCCCTCCTCTTGCAGGGTAGCGGGACCATGACACCCTCCAGCACTCATTCGGCTTCACTGTCTGCTTTGGTCCGGCCCACTGCGTCGGGAGGATTTGCCCTCGGACTCGGACTGACCAACGAGTGCAACCTGGCTTGTTCCTTCTGCTACCGCGATCCGGCGCGAATGGACCGGCTGAGCCTTGAGCAGGTGCAATCAGTGATGGAAAGCCTGCCGGTCCGGTCCGTCAATCTTGGCACTGGCGAGAACGGAATGCACTCGCAGTTCCGCGAGATTTTGACCTACCTACGCAATCTGCCGGTGAAACTTACCATCACGTCCAACGGCCACAGCGTCGAAGTGCTCGCCGACGAGGAGCTGCGCGCTTTTCACGATATCGAGTTTTCTCTCGATTATGCAACCGAAGAAAAACAGGACGCGCAACGCGGTGTCGGAAATTGGGCGCTGATCCATCAGCAGGCGGAACGTTGCGTACGGATCGGAATTCCGGTTACCTTCGTTGCGGTAATGATGAAGGCCAACTATCTAGGATTGCCAAGCGTGGCGCGCGTGGCCAAGCGCTTTGGGGCGCCGCTGCGCGTCAACGTCTATCAGGCGGTGCGCTCCGACCTTTACGCGCTGACGTACGAGGAATATTGGCAGGGCTTTCGCGCGTTGTTTGCGGAAACTGACGTGATTGCCATTGGGGAACCGCTGGTTCGTGCGATGGCAGGACTGCCGGCGAGGTCCCGCGGCTGCGGAGCCAGCACCGTGCGGGTTACGCCCCGCGCCACTACGCAACCGTGCGTTTATTGGCCTGGCCCCGGCGAACCTCTTTCGCTGCTGCTCTCGCTCGGTTCGGAACTCCTACAAACGCCGCCGTTCGTCGAGGCGCGCACCGTGCCCGAAGCATGCCGCTCGTGCGTATACCTCGAGAGTTGTTGCGGCGGATGTGCAGGACGCCGCCGCCTACAAAACGCTCTGCGCGAGCCGGATTTTTATTGCCCCATCGTCCGGGACAAGACTGAAAAGCTGGAAGTTCGCATGGCTTCGGCGCGCGAACTGCCCAAGGGCGAAAGCGCGTGCACCACCATTGTGATCGCCCGCGATTAGATTTACGCTTTGCCGGCAATGAAATGGAAGGGAACGGCCCAGCACGATCGAAAAAAGTTACGGAACTACGGAGATTGCGAGAAAACCATGACAGCGACTCACGAATCATTACTCAATAATTCCCAAGAACCTCCGCAGCCACAAGCACGCATCGCGTTGGTGATCGTGCGCGTAACCATCGGTGCAATGCTCGTGTGGGTTTTCTTCGAAAATTTGGGAAAAGGTCTCTACACGCCAGGGGGGTACTCCGGACTGATCAACTACTACATCCAGCATGGTCACTCGCCGGCCGCATGGAAGGCCGTCATGGCGTCGGCGGCGAGTCACGCCGCGATGGCCGCTCCGATGCAAGCAATCACCGAGATCGGTCTCGGCGTCCTGCTCGTCCTTGGCCTGCTGACGCGCCCGCTGGCCTTTGTAGCGTTTCTGTATTTGGGCAGCCTTTGGATGTCCGAGTGGGGCACGGCGTGGATTTGGGAACTCCTGGTTCCGGTCATGGCGTCGCTAGCTCTCTCGGTAGGGCGCGCTGGCCGAACGTGGGGCGTCGACGCTTTGCTGGCGCGGCGCTGGCCGTCTTCCCCATGGTGGTGAGTTGAGCCTAGCTCCAGTGCGAGTGTCGGTCGTCATTCCTACACATAACGAAGCGCAATCCATCGGCCGCGTCCTGGCCGATCTTCCGGCCGATCTTGTCACCGAGGTCCTCGTCGTCGATAGCAATTCGACCGACGGGACTCGCGAGATCGCCTCGAAGATGGGCGCCCGCGTCCTGCACGAACCTCGTCGCGGATACGGTCGCGCCTGTTTGACCGGCCTTGCGAGTGCCGCTAGCCCGGACGTTGTAGTGTTTCTCGACGGGGATTACAGCGATCGACCGGATGAGCTCCCGCTTCTCTTGAATCCAATCATTGATGGCCGTGCCGATATCATGCTGGGTTCGCGACTCGGAAAGCAGAGCGCTCACGGCGCAATGGCGTGGCACGCTGCGTTTGGCAACCGCCTTGCGGCCGCGCTGATCAGATTTTTGTTTGGCATAAGGATCAGCGACCTCGGACCATTCCGCGCCGGGCGCGCCGATGTCCTTCGCCGACTTGATCTCCAGGAGAATACGTACGGCTGGGCTGTGGAAATGATTCTCAAAGGCGCGCTCGGGGGATTTCGCATCGTCGAGGTGCCCGTCAGCTATTATCCGCGCATCGGGAAATCGAAGATTAGCGGTACGCTGAGCGGCACAGTCGGTGCGGCGTGGTTCATCTTCTTCCTGATAGTGCGCTATTATTTTCGGCATCGCAGGGCCGGAATCCCGCGGTCGGCGTGAATCTTCGCGCAGCGATCTCCGATGGCATCCTCCAGCGAAAACACAGCACATTCCTCTAACGGCGGTCGCATCCTGGTTATCATGGCGAAAGCGCCCAGGCCGGGTATGGTCAAGACCCGTTTAGCCCAGAGACTTTCCGTTGAAGCGGTGACCGAGCTCTATCTCTGCCTCTTGGACGACACAATGGCACTCGCGCGGTCGTTGGGCACTGTGGAGGTTGCCATTATGTGCCCTGCCTCGGATGTCGAAGAACTCAAGCGGTTGGCGCGAGGTAAGTTGGATGTGGTGGCGCAAAAAGGGGAGGGCCTTGTGGCAGGCCTGACCTCGGTGTTCGCACATTTCGTAGCGGATGGCCGCGCGCAGGTCATCGCCTTCAACAGCGATAGCCCGCATCTGCCGGCTTCGGTTCTCCGGGGCGCGTTTGAGGCGCTCAACAATCACGATGTGGTTGTCGGACCGACGCATGATGGCGGCTATTACCTCGTGGGGGCCAAGGCCGCTCATCCAGCGCTTTTCGACGGCGACGATATGGGTACGAAGAGCGCGCTCGAGGCTCTGCTGGCGCGCGCTCGCGGACGGCAACTCACCGTTGGCTTCACGGATCCCTTCTACGATATTGACGTGGAGAGCGACTTAACTCGCCTTGCCGCTGAACTGCGGCTTGCTCCGGCAAGGGCGCCACGAACCGCGGTCTGGCTGGATCAGTGGGGAGAGGCGGTGGCACAGTTGCGAACCGGCACGGAAAAGCGGTGAAGCTCACGGCATCGCATAGAGTTTACGGGTTCGGCGCGATCTCGCTTGTCGCACTGATGATCTGCTCACGCAAGTTCAGCAGCTTCGGTGCACCGTCGTTCATCACTCCGCTGGCAGTTGCCGGCGTCGTGTACCTCCTGGCCATTCGCGAGTTCCTCTCCACGCCGAGATTCCCGCGCCACGTCATTGTCGTCGGGCTCGTGCTGGCTGCTCTGTGGCATCTTCCATTTCTAATGCAGCCGCCGGGTCCAGATGATGACGTTCATCGCTATCTTTGGGATGGCCGCGTGCAGCGGCTCGGCTATAACCCCTATGTCGTCGTTCCCAACGACGCTGCGCTCGCCGAGTTGCACACACCGGGGACTCGCACTCTGAACAACCCCGATGTGCCGAGCCTGTATCCAGCGGGAGCTCAGCTTTTTTTCCGCGCCGTGACAGCGATTCATGAGTCTGTCTTTGCGCTGAAAGCAGCTTTTGTAATTTGCGATTTCGCAATCGTTTTCGTATTGCTCGATATTTTGAGGCGCAGTGACCAAGGAGCGCACTGGGTTCTGGCTTATGCCTGGAACCCACTCCTGGCGGTAGAAGTGGCGGGCAGCGGTCACATCGATATTGTCGGCGTGCTGCTGCTGTTGGTTTCTTTCGCCGCGTTGGGACGACGCTGGCGTACCTTTGCAGCGGTGTCATTTGGCCTGGCTGTCGCTGTGAAATTTCTTCCGATTGTATTGCTGCCGCTCTATTGGAAGCGTGTTCGTGTGCGCGATGGCGCGCTTGCGTCTGTTGTGGTCGGACTCTTGTACGTTCCATTTCTCAACCACAGCCGGATTCCGATTGGCTCGCTCGGCACTTTCGTGCAGAGGTTTCGCTTCAACGATCCGGTGTTTGCAACGTTCGAGCGTGTGGCGACTCCGCAGCTTGTAGTCAGTCTGGTAGTGCTCGTCGGCGTTCTTATCGCAATCTGGATGAGAATCAAGGCTCCGGCATGGCCTGCCGATGCGTATGCATGGCCCATGGCGGCATCGCTTCTATGCGCGCCAGTCATATATCCTTGGTATCTTCTCTGGCTTCTGCCGTTCGTACGTTCCGCTTCGACGGTGCCGCTCATCATCTGGACCGTCAGCATCATCCCCACCTACTACGTTTGGCATTTGCGCACGCTCGGTCGTCCGTGGGTGGTTCCGGGTTGGGTTATGCTGCTGGAATTCGGATCTCTGGCGACGGCCGGAGCAATTATCGTGTATCGCTGGTTCACGCGGCCGGCGGTAGCATAATGCTCAATTAACCAGGTTTGCGGCGAATGCGATTTGCAGACCGGTGGGAGGCCCCCAGCGCGGCCGCATGAGCCGGCGAGAACGCAATCACCCGAAGTGTGCTGTATAATGCGCCGGGAACCGAGCAAGGGAGCAAACGGCTGGCGTGACCCAGGGCACTGCGCCAGCACGCGCTCGCGTAATTCGAAACTTTTGCCCTTCATCCAACCAAGCGTCCATACACTTCATAAAGGAGCGAGCTCCGTGAGAAATCCGATCCGTGTAACGATGATTTGTCTTCTGACGTTCGGGGTGCTGATCTTTGCCGCAACCTCCCGGGCACAGACCCGCCCGCCAATTGCCGATGAGATCGCCAAGGCCTATGGTCTTGATTCGTTTGGCCAGATTGAGGCGATCCGCTATACCTGGAATGCACAGTTCCCTGGAGTGAATGTCTCCCATTCGTGGGTTTGGGAGCCCAAGACCGGGAAGGTTTCCTACGAAGGGAAGGATAAAGAGGGCAAGCCTGTGAAGGTCACCTACGTGCGTTCCGAACTCAGCAGCCAGCCCGCCAACGTAAAGGACGAAGTAGATCCGGCTTTCAATAACGACCAGTATTGGCTGATCTTTCCGTTCCACGTTGTGTGGGACACCAGCGCTACTGTGGACGACAAGGGTAAGCAGAAACTGCCGCTGGGGAAGGGTTCTGCCGACCAGGTCGTGGTGAAATATCCCGCGGAGGGTGGCGGCTACACCCCCGGCGATACTTGGGAGCTTTTTGTTGGCCCCGACCATCGAGTCCAGGAATTCATCTATCGCCGCGGCGGACCCAAGAAGCCGAGCGTCGTTATCGCTACGTGGACGGGCTACAAGAAGGCCGGCCCTCTGCTGATCTCGACGGAACACCGCGGGACGGCGGACGGCAAACCGCTGCACCTCTTTTTTACGGACGTCGCCGTCAAGCTGACGGGGTCGGACACCTGGGTGAACGCACAATAAACGGGGGAAGCAGTCCCTCGTTACGGACTGAGAGCGCAAAATCAGGGAAGGGGGCCGCGAACGGCTTACAGGCTGCGGCACACCTATATGTGTCTTCGCCGATGGAAGGTGCCGACATCTACCAGATCGCCAAAAACTGTCGCACCAGTGTCGAAATGATCGAGAAATGCGTCACACATCAAGACCAATCTCGATGCCGTAGCGATCAACATCATGCGGCTAAAACCAAAAAAGAAACAAAACCAATTGAGAACGCAGATCCCGTCAGGACCGCCGACGCCGGAAACCGACGTGTAAATTTCTGCCGGCTGCACTATGATGAGACCTACAGCAGAAAGCCACGCGGGCGTGGCGGAATGGCATACGCAGCGGACTTAAGGAAAACTTGAGTGCTCGCCGGGAAACCGGCGATGCAGAACTGCCCAAAGTCGGGGAAACCTGAAATGGCAATCCCGAGCCAAGCCTCGACGGAAATTCTCGTCAGGAAGGTGTAGAGACTAGACGGGCAGCGCCTAAACCCCGGACCTTCCGGGGCAGGGCGAAGGGATAGTCCAGACCGCAAACCCGACCTTGAGGTGACAGCTCTTCGTCAGGGCGGCGAAAGCCGCAGACGGCATGAAAATCCGCAGGGCCTCAAGGCCCGTGTGGGTTCGACTCCCACCGCCCGCATACCGTTTCTGAAAGCCCCGCAAATATTGGGGTTTTTGATGATTCCAGGCGGGTTATGAGATTCTTGTTGGGACGAATCGGGACGCGACCGGACCACGCAGTACAGAAAATCAGGCTTTATTGGCAACAGATGGGCAACAGAAATTTCCCTCAATTGGTACGAACAGCACCGCTACTTTCCCACTTCAGCTAGCGCAGGACCCCAGAACACGCAGTCGAGATCACTCCAGTCAAGGCCGAGCCTTACGTCGTACGGCCCGTTAAATATATCGCGCGGAAGCGGCAATCGCGCATAGGCGTTCTCAAAGACGATAACGCCCAGATGCGTCTTCCATCAATCGAGACGTCGCGCACGGTGAGTAGAGCGCTGATCGTGATGTTTTTCTTTGGGAGCATCTGTACGCCGCCCAAGAATGTTTGCCGGATTGGTGGCGTGTCGGACGGGGGCGGCCCATCGCCTAAATATACGGGGATAGCAAAACCGACATCGCCGTACATGGCTCCAAACACCGTATGCGGATCTTCAATTCGCGCAAACATACTGCCGTTGTTCCGCAGAACCACACAGCAAGGGAATTCTTTGCTCCTTGAATTTCTGCCGTCCCGCCTCAATTTGATTTCCTTCGTAATAACCACACTCATTGGGTTCAATCATGGCTTTGTTTTCTTGATTCTCCGACACGCGTTCCTGGCTTCATTCGCTTTCGGGCATCATTCGACGCATAAATTCGTCAAAGAGAGGAACCGTAAATGCGGTGTCGCCGTGAGACGGGCTGTATATCATTCCTTTCTTGATGAGCCCGGACCGAAGCGGTGCCACAGACTGTACTCTCACGCCTAATTTTTCCGCGATCTCTCCAGAGCGTTGATTACCGGACCCCAACGTGGCGAGCACCCGCAGATATTCTTTCTCTCTCGGCGTTAGGCGGTCGAACCGAACGCGGAAGAAACTTCCGTCGAGATTTTTGATTGCTGATTTCGTCGCCGCTCTAATTACCCGCAAGGTGATCGGAGAAGCGTCCGCGATGTTCCATGCTTCGTACCCCCATTGCTGTAAGAAATATGGGTATCGTTCCGTCTTTCGTACTATTAAGGTCAACGCATCGTCGCTGAACTCGACGCCCTCTTTACGGACCGGGGCCTGGAAGGCATTGCGGGCGTCATCGGAAGATAACGGACCAACCTCCGGGAAATCAAACAATCTCTCCGCATAGGATTTCGATTTGCCAGTCAGCGCGATAATTTGAGGGAGGCCGGCGCCCACGAGTGTCAACGGAAGATTCCGTTGTGCCACTCGGTGCATCGCCATAATCAAAGCACTAAGCTCGGGTTCAGTAAGGTACTGCAATTCATCGACACAGATTGCGACGGCCGTTTGACGATCTGCGGCCGCTTCCGCGACAGCTAAGAATAGCTCGGCTAAATCAGCCTCAAGATCACCGCTATCAGCAGCGCCTCGTTCGGCTTCACCGACTCCTAATTCAATCTCGCCAATCTTGACTTTTAGACCCGTGACAAAACTGCGCAACACTCGCAGTCCTCGCTTCGTTTTATCACTGACGTTCTCCATCGCATCGAGCGAAAAAAGAACCTGACGTAAGGACGGAAGCAATAAAGCGGGCAATGATTTGTTTTGATGATGAGAAAGCAAAACAGATTGCGGAAATGAACGACCGCTTCTGGATGAATTTCTACGTGCCGTGTTTCGGCCCCGGGCGGTTCCCGGACACATTATGTGCACCGCCGGGATCGCGGCGCTGCCGCCGGAGACGCAGCTCCGCGTACTCACCATCATGCTGGCGTTGGAGTATTGAGTCATGACCGCAGAAACCGCCGACTTCAATCCCGCCGTCGCCGGCATCGCCACGGCCGCCACCATCACCATCACCAACGACATCATCATCGGCAACAGCAGCACCACTACCATGATGGAGAAATCGCAATGGACAACTACCGAACCGAACGGCTGACCTGGCAGGGCATCGTTATCGAAGTCCGCTACGACCCGCTAACGTGGCCATGCGGTAAGAATCGGCTTTACGCTCACGGGGCTTGTGCTATCTTTCCTGGCTGCATGGGCCATGGCTCACTTCGGGGAGCGGCTTCGGTTCTCGTCGTTCGACCCGTCGAGGGGTATCTTGAAAAAGTCTGGTGCGTGTCTCGCCCTCATCGCATTGCTAGCGTCGCATTCCCGCGCCGCCGACAAGCACACCTTCGGCGTGGATGATTGGACGGGGTTGCGCAGCGCGCGCGCCGTCGCAGTCTCACCTGACGGCCGTAGCATCCTTTATTGGGCTGGCGCTGGCGTCGCGAAGGGCTCTACAAGTGAAGAGTATTGGCTCGTCGCTCCCGATGGAACAAACCCGCATAAGCTGCTCCTACCCGAAGGCTTCACACCGTTCGGTTTCACCCGGGACGGATCAGCCCTCTACGGCTCTTTCGGTGAAAAAGAAATCAAGCAGCTCGCCACTGTCCCGCTCGCCGCACCGCTTGAAAATCTCAAGGTCTTGACCTCACTCCCGTCGGGCATCACTGCGGCCGTGATTTCGCCCGAGGGAACTCACTTCGCTGTGATTGCCAGCCAGCGTGCCCGTGACCCGCTAGCTGAGGTTCACACCGTCGTTGAGAACGAAGAATCCAGCCTTTACGTCCTCAGCGTTTCCGGCGCTGGAGGCACATGGTGGTGCCCTGCGCTCAAGGATATCGCCGGCATAGATTGGTCTTCCGATGGAGCGAGTATCGCGCTTGTGTCGCAGACGCCGCTGATTGGCTATCACTTTGTTCACAGCTTCATCGACATCTGCACCGCTTCAGGAGCCCGCCGAATCGCAGAAATCCCTAACGCCGCCGCGTCCGCACTCCCGACCGGCAGCGAGGGAATCGCTTGGACTCCTGACGGCAAGGAACTCGCTTTCGTCAGCACCACGACGGACGTCCTCACGCCTGATCATGTGTGGACAGTCGCGCTCGCGGGTGGCGCGCCCGTGGACCGCACGCCAGATTTGGTCGGCTCGGCCATTGGCCTAGCGCGGGATGTCCATGGAGACATCTGGGTGATGGTGGAGCGCGGCGTCCGCGGCGAGGTGGATTCCTTCGATGGTCGCGCGCTCAAGACCGCGTTTACTTGGCCCACAGGCACCGTGGAAGGCGCACCTGTCACCCCGGAGATTGCGTCGGGGGCTCAGGTGCTCGCTTTCACCGTCGGCGATCCGGAGCATCCCTCCAACGTGGCTGTCGCCGATGGTGCCCAACTCAAGAGGATCACGCACGAAGGCGATGACCTGCTTTCAAATGTCACGTTGGGGCCGGCGAGCGTCGTTCATTGGACTTCGAAGGAGGGAATTCCACTCGAAGGTATTGCCACGTTCCCGGCCGGTTATGCGCCCAGGGAAAAATATCCCTTCGTTGTTTTTCCCCACGGCGGTCCTGAAGCGAACGACTTGTTCGATTTCGACGCCTTCTGTCGCCTCCTCGCCGGCCTGGGATATGTCGTCCTGCAACCCGAATATCGCGGCTCGACCGGCTACGGGTCGGATTTCCTGAACGCTATTTATCAGCATTTTGGCGATCGCGCCTATCGCGATGTGGACAGCGCCACCGACTTCGCACTCGCTCAGGGCTGGGCCGATCCTAACCGCCTCGTAATTTTCGGCTGGAGTGCTGGCGGCTTTATGACCTCCTGGACCGTCACTCAGACCCACCGTTACCGCGCCGCCGTCGAAGGCGCGGGCATTACCGACTGGCTATCCTTCATGTGGACCAGCGATGTCCAACAGATTGATTACGACGCACGCTGGCCCGACGTGGACCCGACTGCCTTCCTGCAATTCTCGGCGGTCATGCACACCGCGGACGTAACCACGCCGCTGCTGATCCTGCACGGCGCCGCCGACATTCGTGTTCCGACTTATCAGGGTCGCGAATTCTATTTGGCTCTTGCCGCTCGAGGGAAGACGGTGCGCATGGTCACATATCCCGGCTCGGGTCATTTCCCACGCCTTTGGGAACAGCGCCGCGATGTCTTCCGCGAGATCGCCGGCTGGTTCGCTCGCTATAACCCATAAGCCTCCCGCGTCCGGCGACGCTATGATTACTGGCCTGGCCCAAGGGCTGGTATCGGATGAATTTCCCAACAAGTAGCCCTCCAATTGTGAGCGCCACCGGGGTTGGTGTTCTCCGACGCGTTGCAGTGATCCTTGTCTAGCATCATCCATCCGACCACCATGATCTTGCGGCCCGTGAGGGTGCGCTTCAAATTGCTGGTTGACCCGTCTTTTCCTTTAGCAGCCATCATCGCTTGCGCCCTCGGTGTAACTTCGACAATCATGTGACGGTTGCTTTTGTTCATGGCTCAGAAAATGTTGCGGAGGAAAAAGCGCGGCTCTCGGGCTGAAGAGCATGGATAATGTCGGAAGCCGAAAATTCGAGTGGGTCCCGCAGGATGGTCTTATCAGGGAACCACGGACCGCGGCGGACGATCACCGGACCTTCGCCGCCCTAATTTGCTCTACACCGTCTCGGAAAACGCAGGAGCCTTGTATCAACGGTATTGTGAACGGTGAAGAGAGCCGGGCAATGGATGCGGTTAACACTATGAATCAATGCGTGGCGAAGCTTAAGCAGTCTAAGTAAAAAAGGCAAAAAGCCCGAATCATTTCGACCCGAGCTTCTGTCGCGCAGCAGTATCCACGCGAGTGCCTGAAAAACCTCACTGTGATTTAGCGCGGTACCCGTTTGCGAAGTCGAAAAACTTGTGTTGTAATTTTGTCAAAGGGAGCAAAATTCTGCCAATCAGAACCAACGACAGCCCACGCAGAAAATCTCTATCGAATTGCAAGCACTGGTATTTGCTTGAAACAAGAATAGATGCAAAATCCGGGGTGGGCGTCTTAAAATCCCCGGTCCTTTACAGGACGTGTGGGTGCGACCCCCACCCCGGGCACGTTCAACTATGAATCGAAAAAATCGAGTGTATTCCTCAGTGGATGAGAGCGTCGCCGACATCCCCGATGGCGCGACGGTTATGTTCGGTGGTTTCGGGGGCGCTGGTTTTCCCAACAATCTAATTCAGGGCCTAGCGCGGCGCGGCGTGCGAAATCTCAGGGTTATCAGTAATAATTGCGGGACCGGCGATGGGGAACTGGGCATTCTTTTCAAGAACCGCCAGATACGCCACGTGGTGGCGGCGTTTCCCGGACCAGGTGCGACTTATTTCCAGCAACAATTCGACGCGGGTGAAATTGATTTGGAGCTGGTGCCGCAAGGCATCCTTTGTGAACGTATGCGCGCTTATGGCGCGGGAATCCCGGCCTTTTACTCTCCGGTGGGCGTGGGAACGGATGTGGCAAAAGGGAAAGAGGAGCGCGTGATTCGGGGCAAGCGTTACATTCTGGAGCAAGCGCTGGGCGCGGATTATGCGCTGGTCAGGGCGCAGCGCGCCGACCGCATGGGCAATTTGGTGTACCGCAAGGCCGCGCGAAATTTCAATCCCATCATGGCCA
This sequence comes from uncultured Acidobacteriota bacterium, assembly GCA_963795005.1. Classification (GTDB taxonomy): domain Bacteria; phylum Acidobacteriota; class Terriglobia; order Acidiferrales; family UBA7541; genus Palsa-295. The sequence goes on from CAWCGE010000011.1 coordinate 101,016, forward strand.
CCGCCGCGAAAACGACGATTGTGGAGGTGGAAGAGGTCGTCCAGATTGGGGCGCTCGATCCGGAGACGATCGTCACACCCTCGATATTTGTGGACCGCATCGTGATCGCCAAAGGGATTCGCTATGTCTAAGCAGCGGCTCACTCGCGAGCAAATTGCCGAGCGCGCTGCGCTTGAGCTGCCTGACGGCGCGTATGTAAATCTCGGGTGGGGCATTCCCAACCTGATTGCTGCGCACGTTCCGAAAGACTTCACGATTTATTTCCACAGCGAGAACGGAATTCTGGGGATGGGTCCGCGCGCGCCGCAGGGCCAGGAGGATTTCGACCTGGTGGATGCGATGAAGGTGCCGGTGACCCTGGTTCCGGGAGCGGCCTATTTTTCGCAAGTGGATGCGCACGTGATGACTCGCGGCGGACACCTCGACATTTGCGTTTTGGGCGGCTTGCAGGTTTCGGAGAAGGGCGATCTGGCGAATTGGCGGGTCCCGGGGGCGAAGGGCGCGGGCGGCATTGGCGGGGCGATGGACATTTCCGTGGGTGCGCAGCGGCTGATCGTGACGATGGAACATACTGCGAAGGACGGACTGCGCAAGATCGTTAAGACCTGTACGTACCCGCTGACGGCGATCGAATGCGTGAACACGATTGTGACGGATTTGGCCGTGATGGACGTGACGCCCGATGGCCTGCTGCTGCGCGAAGTCGCTCCCGGATTTACACCGGAACAAGTGCAGGAACTCACTGAACCAAAACTGCGGTATTCGGGCAAGGTGCCGGAAATGGCCATTAAAACAGCCTGAAAGCGCGTGCTTGCGGGTTTGCTCGCGTTGCGGACCGGACAGGACCGGCGCCCCAATTGCCTGCCGCTGACGTCCGGCACCTGCATTCCGGTGTATGATTTTCAAAGATGGAAGACGAACAAAACGAACGCAAGAGGCCGATCACCTACTGGATCGGTGAGGGCGGAGGCTGGTTGCTGCGCCACGTGGTCAGCGGCTTGGCTGCCACCGGCATCACGCCGAACATGTTCACGTTCCTGGGCCTCGCGGTAAATTCCTGGGCGGCCGCGTTCTTCGCAATGGACAAATTCCGGCAAGCTGCGGCAGTTCTTTTCCTCGCTGGTTTTCTGGATATGGCCGATGGACAAGTGGCGCGGCGAGTGGGCCGCGTCACGGCGTTTGGAGCGTTCCTCGATTCGACGCTCGACCGTTACTCCGACCTCGCCTTATACATGGGCCTGGTGGTTCATTACACGCTGATCGGCCGTTCGTTTTACATGGCCTTGGCGGCCGTGGCGATGGCCAGCTCGTTCATGGTGAGCTATTCGCGCGCGCGTGCCGAATCCATCATTCCGTCGTGCAAAGTCGGCTTCATGGAGAGGCCGGAGCGCCTGGTGCTTCTGATCATGGGAGGTGTATTTAATCGTATGGCGCAGGTGCTTTGGGTGATCGCGACGATTTCGACCATCACGGTGATCCATCGCGTGTTGTACACCTGGCGGGAATTGCGTGCCGGCCGTTCGCTACCGGACGCGAACGCTACGCAAACTTTCTAGTTCCAGACCGGGCCCGAATTTCTGCGCCTTATGGTTCTTGAGCTGGATTTCCCCGCAACGATTCTTCCACTGGACCAGCCACGATATTCTGCACGCGCTGCCTTAGCGCATCCACGTCGCCGCGTCCAACTTGCTTCGTGTCAATAGTGTCGTGCAGATAGACCGTGATTTTCTCCGGATGAAGCATCCAGTTTCCGGTTTGAAAGAACTGATAGGAACCAACCAGGCTCACCGGCACGATGGGGATTCCAAACTTCTGGGCGAGGCCGAAGATGCCCTTCTTGAATGGTTGAACGTGGCCATCGCGCGTGCGCGAGCCTTCGGCGAAAGCGATCAGGCTGATTCCTGAATCGAGCGCGGCCTTGGCGCGCTCTGTCATGATTTCCAGTCCGTCGCGGCTGGGTATGTCCGGCACGGGGATATTCCCGAACCTTCTCATCATCCAGCCGTAGATCGGCAGCTTGAAATGCGATTCCAGCTCGAAGCCGCGCAGAAATTGCGGAATCGCGGAGTAAATCACGAAGGGATCGAATAAATTCACGTGGTTGCAGATGAAGATGCTGGTGCGGGCGGGATCGAAGCCGGGAGCGCGGCGCACTTGGAATTTCGCGCCGGAGAGGCGCAAGATATTCCGAAAGAAAATGCGCTGCGGCAAATCGTTTTTTCTGGGGTCAACGAAAATTCCGAGAACGATGAGAAACGTGGCGACGATTGCGAAATGAATTCCGCTGATGACCCAGAGCACCAGCGAACGCACTGTCAGATATGCCTGCTTCATACGATCGCGTCCAGAGCGCCGGGCAGAATTTCCAGCGATTGGCACTGCAGCCGCATGCTTTCGCCATCCACCATTACGTTCACGGGCGCATCCAGCGCGAAATCAATTCTTGTCGTGGCCGCGCGTGAGGCGAGGCGGTGTTCGATGTGCGTCCCAGTGAAGAGACGGGGCAGCGTCCAGAGCAATCCCAGCCTGCCGATCGGTCCCCAGCGGACGTATTCGATTGCGCCGTCGCACGGGTCCGCTTTCGGGGCGATCATCATTTTGCCGCCGGTGAATTTGCTATTGTTGAACGAAAGGAACAGCGTTTCATTGCGATCCCAGTCTGGCGCGCCGGCCAGCCGGTGCGGAAACGCGAGATGCTCAAGCTGCACCAAGCGCGTAAAGACGGCCAGAATATAACCCAGTTCACCCCAGCGCTTAAACCGGCGGTTGGCGGTGACCGCGACGTCGGCGGGAAATCCGAGGGTGAGCAAATTGTATAAATAGAGTTCGCCCTGTGTGTGGCGGAGGCGAATGACATCGCACGCGCGGCGGGTTTGCTGCTGCAGAGCCGCAAGCGTGTGTTCGATGCCGCGCGAAGTGAAATCCTTCAGAAATGAATTGCCGGTGCCCAAAGGCAAGAAGCCAAGAGCGGGGCGGCCTTGGTTGAATGCTTCTGGGAACAGGCCGTTGATAATTTCGAACGCGGTACCGTCACCGCCGACGGCGAGAAAATTGCGAACTCCTTCGCTATAGGCCTTCCGCGCGATTTCGGTGGCTTCGCCGGCGCGCGTTGTCTGTGCAATGGTGAGTTCGATTCCGGCGCTGCGTACACGATCGAGCGTGCTGGGCGCAAGTTTTCCGGAACGTCCGCCACCGGCGGCTGGGTTGACGATCGCGAGGAATGGCGCTTTCACGAGAGCGCGAGCCCCCGTGCTGATTGGCGCCTCCGGGTCACAGCGGCACCACGGCGGAGCGCTCGCGCTGCTGGCGGATTTGTTCGGCCAGTTCGTTGCGCTTGACTTTCAGGGAGGCGGTGCGCGGGAAGTCACTTTCCCAAAGCAGATAGCCGCTGATTCGTTTGTAATTCAGCAGGCGGTGATTGCGCTCAACGACATTCGCGGCCACGCTCTCGTTGATCGTCTGGCCCGCTTCCGAATGCAGCACCAGCACGAGCTGTTCGCCCACCATCGTTCGCGCCGGCCAAAGATAATTCGCCGCAAAGACGCAGAACTCTTTTACCGGAAGGCCTTCGAAATAGGTTTCGATATCTTCCGGATAAATATTCTTACCCTCTTCGGTGACGATCATGTTTTTCTTGCGTCCGAAAAGTTGCAGGTGGCCCATCGCGTCGAAGCGCCCGAGGTCACCGGTCATCAGCCAGCCGTTCACGATCGTTTCGGCGGTCATTTCCGGATCCTCAAGATAGTGGGACATCACGGTTCTGCCGCGCACGGTGACTTCGCCAATGCCTTCCGCATCCGGGTTCACAATTTTTACTTCCATGCCCGGCAGCGGCTTGCCCACGGTATCGGCGCGAAACGGCTTGAAGTCATTCAGCGTGATGGATGTTCCCGCTTCGGTGCAGCCGTAGGCGTTGCCGACCGGAATGCCGAGATCGTAGAAAAATTGCAGTGTTGCAGGCTCGGTGAACGCGCCGCCGACGAACAGGGCGCGCAGTTCACCGCCGAAGGCTTGGTGAACTTGCGGCAGCAACGCGCGGCTGATTTGCAGATGCGGACGGCGGCGAGTCAGCGCCCGGTTCACGCCGATCAGCGTATTCAGCATGGAGCGTTTCGCCGGCGGCAAATCGGCGAAGCGTTGCCGCAACCCCTTTTCAAGATTTTTGAGGACCACCGGCACCAGCGTCATGTACGTGATTTTGTACTTGGTGAACGCTTCGCGGATGAATTCGGGACGCAGCGTGCGCAAATGAACCACGGCCGCGCCGCAGGTGAACGGTCCGATAAATCCCACCATGAAATCGATGGCGTGATTCGTCGGCAGAATGCTCAGGTAACGTACGCCGGGCCAGAAGGGGTAGAGCGACGTGAGCGCGATGCACTGCTCCAGGTAATTGTCGTGCGTGAGCACACATCCCTTGGAGCGGCCGCCGGTGCCAGATGAATAAACGATGCACGCCGGATCTTTCCGTCCGCGCGGGACGAACGCCGGCTCGCCGGATTCGCGGAAATCTTCCCAGCGTTTTGCGCCCCCGAGGCTGGCGTTTGCAGGAGCTTCGGTTACCAAGACTACGCTCGTGGCAAGATTCCTGAATTCCTCTGCTTGCATGATTCCGCGCCAGAGATGGTATTCGATCACCAGGAATTCGGGACGCGAATGCGCCAGAAGCTTCAGCTGTTCCGCGGGAGTGAGTTTGTAATCGAGCGGAACCAGCACGCCGCCGCCAAAGAAAACCGCGTACGCCGATATCAGCCATTTCGACTGATTGGTCATGATGATGGCCGCGCGCGTGCCGTTCTGCAATCCCGCGAATTGCAGGGCGCGGGCCAGCGGCAGCGCCGTTTCCTTGAATTGGCGGTACGTCAGGCGCGCGTTTTCGCGTTCGCGGTCGGCTTCGATCAGGCAGACTTCATCCGGCCAGGAATCCAGCGCCGCGCTGAGTGCCGCGCCCAAGGAATTGTATTGGCGGAGATCCAGCATTACAGGCGTGATTGAATCCGCTCGGCGAGGGTTCGGAAGTCGCTGACACCCTGGAGTTCGTAGTCGGGCAGCTCGATCTGGAAGTGCTGTTCGATGCGCGTCAAAAGATCGAGCGCCTGCAAGCTATTGATACCGAGCTTTTTGAAGAAATCGTCATCAGGAGCCAATTGCTCTCGCGAAACTTTAAAGTGCTCTGCGGCTAGGCGCAGAACCTCGTCCGTCGTTTTTTCGATGTTGGTCATGTCCTTCTATCTTGCCACAATTTTCATCTGCTCCGCAGCGAGCTGTGCCAGCGCTACGGGAGATACGGCAATGCGTCCGTGCTTTCGACGAATTTGCGCAGGCCTGCGTCTACCGCGGGGCGCGCGAACAGGTCGCAGAAAACCTCGATTTCGCGGCGGAGCTCTTCCTGCGGAATCGGCTTGATGAATTTCTTGGCAGCGACGGCGGTATCACGATCGAATTTCTTCAATTGCGCGGCGGTGGCGCGGGCGACGCGCAGAGCGTCACCCGCCGCGACGACCTGGCTTACCAGCCCAACGGCTTGCGCCTTAGCGGCATTGATGCTGCGTCCGGTGAGAAGCAAATCGCGAACCACCGCATTGCCGAGATCGCGCTTCAGGCGCGGAATGCCACCGAAGCCCGGAATCAGGCCCAGACGCAGCTCCGGAAAGCAAAAGCGCGTCATTTTGTCGGCGACGATCAGGTCGGACACGAGGGCCAGTTCAAGTCCGCCCCCGAACGTTACGCCATGAACGGCGGCAATGGTTGTGAGCGGAGCTTCGTCGAGCGCGTTCATCACGGCGTGGATGCGTTCGAGAAAATCGTGCAGGCTCGCGAGCTTCTCGGCCTCGCGAAGGGACTGCCCCACGTGATATAGCTCGCGGAGATCGGCCCCGGCGCAGAACCCTTCTTTTCGCGCGCTGGAAATGATCAACGCATGCGCATCGCGTTGCAGCGACGAAAGTGCGCTGACAAATTGCTCCAGCTCCACCAGCGTGGCCTGCCCGATTTCGTTGCACGGAGCGCGATCGAGCGTGAGTTCAATCGCGCCGTCGAGCACCTGCCACGAAAGTGTTTTGCCCTGGAAACTTTTCATGAAGGCTTCTTCTGATAGAGCGTTTCTATCTGGGCGGCAAATCGCGCGGTGATCGCGTCGCGCTTCAGCTTGCCCATTGTCGTGAGCAAGCCGCTTTCGATGGTGAAGGGCTCCGGCACGACATGAAACGCGCGAATTTGTTTGTAATGAGGCTGGCCGGCGTTCACCTTCTCGATCGCAGATTGAATGCGCGCGTCGGTGAGGCCATTCGAGCCGGTGGCCGTTAGCAGGGCCGCGAGAAAGCTGCGCTGATTGCCGATCAGCACCACTTGCTGGGCTTCGGGCAAAACCTTCGCCAGAGTTTCCTCGAGCGGCTCGGGGGCCACATTATGGCCGGAATTCAAAATGATCAGGTTCTTGATGCGTCCGGTGATGCGCCAGTTTCCCTTTTCGTCCGCGTCGCCCTGATCGCCGGTGTGGAACCAGCCGCCTTCGAACGCGCGGGCGGTGTCCTCGGGACGCTGCCAGTAACCGGCAAAAATACTTGGACCGCGCACGAGGATTTCGCCGCTGTCGGCGCGCGTCATTTCTACTCCAGGCATCGCCGGGCCGACACGCCCTGGTTCAACCGCACGCGGATCGTCCGCCGTGCAAATGGCGGTGGTTTCCGTGAGCCCGTACGCTTGCAGCACGGGGATGCCGATCATCATGAAAAAAAGCTGCGTTTCCACGGCCAGCGGGGCGGAGCCGCAGATCAACGCTTTCAGATCTGGTCCGATGCTTTTGCGAATCGCCGGAAACATCAACGAATTCGCGAGGCCCAGCCAAAAAGAATCGCCAAACGCGCTCTGTTTATTGTAGCGACGCATGAACGCCTGCTGCGCGCGCGGAAAAATCGTGTTCGCCAGGCCGCCCCGCTCCTTCACCGATTCCTGAATTCTCGCGCGCACGCGTTCGAGCAGCGTTGGCACATTCAGGAAATATTCAGGTGAGGCGAGTTTCAATTCGTCGGAAAGCTTGCTCAGGTCGGTGGAAAGAGACAGGACGCTATTGCGCGAAAGCACCGTCAAAACCACGATCCAGGAAGCCGCAAAGCAAAATGGCGTGTACTGAAACACTTGCTCCGGGTCGGTGCGCTCGCCCATCAGCAGGCTCAGGCGCCCGTTCGTGCAACCCAGCATGAAAGTGACGTTGGCGGAGGTGAGCACCACGCCTTTCGGCTCGCCGGAGGTTCCGGACGTATAAATGATGGTTACCGGCTCGGCGTCGTCCGCATGGCGGGGCGGCGCAAGCGCTGCGGGTTGGGGTGCAGCTGCCGTCCGATCGGCCACGAACACGCTCTCCAGCAGCGAAATGTGCGGCGCCTGCGGCCACAGTTTTTTGATTTCGGCGGCAACCGCGGCATCGTTGCCGAAAATGCGCGACGGCATCGAATCTTTCATCATGCTGATTAGTTCGGCCACTGCCTGCCGCGCATAGAGCGGCACGACGATCACGCCCTCGGCCATGAGCGCAAGATCGAGCGCGATCCAGCGGATGCTATTGGGCGCGAGCAACACGCAACGCTCACCCTTCTGCATTCCACGCGCCGCCAAAAACGCGCGCGCCTGTTGTGTCATGGCCAGCAATTCGCTGCCGGTAACCGAAACAAATTGTCCATCGCGAATTTCTCGCACCACCGGCGCTGTGCCGACCCGCTGCAAGCGATCGAAGATCTGCTCGAGAAACGTCATCCCGCCAGGACTCCACTGTGCGCTTCGAGCAATTGTGTCAGCGTGGGGCTGAGTGGTGGAAGATAGTCCTCCCAACCGAATACGCCAGTGCGCACGGGAAATTGCGGATAGCGGCGCGCGACCTGCTCTTCGAAATATGTGCCCATGCGTGCCATCAGTTGCAGGTTGCGCGCGACGGTCTGGCCCATGGCGTCGCGAATCTGTTCGGATTGTTCGTCGAGAGCGCGGAGTGCCGCGACGATCTTTTCCGCCAGGCCAGGTTCGTCCACGCGCATCAGCAGATGTTCGTGGCCGCGCTCGCGCATGAGATTGCGAATGCGCTCGTCCATAGTGACGCCCGCGGAAAGCACGCCGGCGGGCATGGACGTGACGATCGCGTGATAGCGCGACGAAAGCACGCGGTCGGAGGCGCGCAGAATGCTCACTAGCTCGTACATATTGTATTGATCGGACGCGAACACGGGAGCGCCGCCCAATTTTTCCGCCACTCGCTCGCATGCATCGCGGTCCAGCATTTCCATCGCGATCAAAACGGGGAACACCTTGCGCGACGACCGGTAATTCGCGACGCCTGCAGCCATCCCGGAAAGATATGTCTCGTAAGCGTTGTCCACCTGCGCGCCGGAGCGATGAAAATAAATCGTGCGGTAGTAGCTTTTTTTGTACGCGCCGGCCACAGAATGCGCCACCCATTTTGCAAGTGATGCTTTTACTGGCCACCAGAAGGGATTTATCGGGCAAACGGCGAGAACCGGCGTAACGCCGTCCCAGCCCGCATCGCGCAACGCTTTGCGGCCGTAGTCCGGGCCGAGCGGCTCGAAAGTCCACGCTGTATCGGTGCCCAGCTCTGTGGGAACGCCGAGTTTACCGAGAACCGCCTGCGACTCCACATTGCGCGTGATCACCAACGAATCGCGGCAATAGCGGCTGCACATTTGTTGCAGCAGCGGATCCATTTGTCCGGCTTCGGCGCCGTAGGCGACGCTCAATTTATTTTGCGCCGAAGCAATGCCCAGCGCTCCGATCATCATCGTGGTGAGCGCATTGGCGAATTTGCTTTTGAACATCGAGCCTTCGCAAGCCATCACGCCGTCGTTGCGGCGAACCTCGGAATGCAGGAACGGAGGAAACACATCGGGAAGGTGAACCTGGCGCGCGTCACCAAAATAACCGCGCGTGAGATCGAAATCCTGCGACATCACGCTGAGCGCCAGGTTTTCGGCGCCGAGGATCCGCCGCACCTGGCGCATCATTTCTTCCACGCGGACGTCGGAGCCGGTGTTGCGGGTGCCATTGTATCCGGCGAAAAGTAGCTTCAGCTTCGTGCCGGGTTTCCAGGCGCCGCCCGCGCCCAGCATCCATTCAAACTTGTTGAGTTCAATTAGGCCGCTAACCCAGGTTTCAAGGAGCAGGTCGGTCATGGCCGTGGCTCCTCGGATAGACCTGCACTCGCGCGCGCACCGCGCGTCGCTTCGGCGCTTCCCGAAGCGCCGGAAGGCCACTCGCGGTATTTGTACACGAAATGATTTTCGCGGCTGAAGCGCAGCAGCGGGAGGCTGTACTGTGAAAAAGGCGCGGGATGGCGGCCAATCTCTTCCACGACGCGCGTGTTATCGAACACAGTGTTCCACACTAGATAGGGCAAAAACACTTTCAGCAGCGTCGCAAGGCCGCCGATTTTGCCGGCGCGTCCGGCCAGCGCGTTCACCATCTTCGAGGTGGATTTTTCGAAGCTGGGCACAAACATCGGGCCGCGCTTGCCTTGCGCCTTCGCCAGCGAATCGGTCAGTTCGAGGAATGTCTCCGACTCCCGGCCTGAAGATAGATGGTAAATCTCGTGCACCGGCTTCTGTTTTTGGTGCAGTGTTGCGACGGCGTCGGCGACAAAATCAACCGGTACAATGTCTATGCGGTCTTCCGGACGGAAGGGCAGCACCGGCAAGCCCGCCAGAAAAACGAACGCCCGCACCATGTCGAATTGATTTGTCTCCGGCCGGCGACTATCTCCCAGGACGATGCTCGGGCGGAAAATTGTGCGCGGCACATCGGGAAGGAGCTGGCGAACCATGTGCTCGCAGAATTTCTTCGTGCGCGCGTAGGGATCGTAGTCCGAGCGATTCCAATCAATCGCGGTGTCTTCCTGTACCACTTCGTTCGAGCGCTGACCTGCGACAGCGACGGTGCTGACATGGCTGAAACGACGCAGACCGTGCTGGTCGCGCGCGCGCATGGCCAGTTGAATCACTTCAAGCGTGCCGCGCAAATTCACGTTGAGGCAGCTCTTTTCGGATTTGCGATTCAGCGACGCCGCACAATGAATGATCGAATCTGTCGAGCGCACCAGGCGCGCGTAATCGTCATCGGCCAGACCAAATTGCGCGTCGGTAAGGTCGCCGCGAAAAATATGGATGCGCGAATTCAGGAATTCTTCAAAGCGCGGAAAGTCCAGATGCAATTGCAGCGAGCGCCACAGACGCTCGTGCGCTTCCTGTTCATCGCGCGCGCGCACCAGCAGGTTCAGCGGATCGGCGTGACCCGTGAGCAAATTCGACGCGATATGGGCACCGATATAGCCGGTGGACCCGGTCAGCAGGATAGCCACAGTGATTGAATGTCAGGACGCCGCCGCCGGAGCTGCGCCGGCCGCTTCCGCGGCTCCGGCTTCCGTGCGCGTTTCCAGCGGCACGGAACGCTGGGGACGAGCCTCCGGTTGACGCCCTTCGATGAGAGGATAACACCACTTGCGCAGAGCCGGAATGTGCACGTTGATCCAGTAATCCCACCAGTCGAGAGCGCGGGCGTCGTAACCGAAATCGGAGCATTCCGCGGGCGGCAGCGCAGCGCTGAGCCTTTCGACGTTCGCCGCTTCAAAAACGTGGTCGTTGTGCAGGATGAACGGCTCGAAAAGCGAAATCAGCTTGATCACTTTTTCCAGTTCGCGCTGCTGGCGCGCCAGCGGCGGCTTGGAGGAGAACGGCTCCATGGTCCGGTTGATCGCTTCGACGATGGTTTTCTGCGCGGGCGCCGAAAAGGCTTTATAGCGCGTCTTGGAAACCGGGATGGCGTCGAATTTCAGGCGCAGGCGCTGCTGGATGTCGGGCTGCGCGCGATAAAATTTGCGGTGGCCGAGGCCGGTGAGTTCGATGGAGCGGCGCATATTGCAGGCGTTGGCGACCGAGGTGGCCAGCTGATAGACGCCTGCGTGGCGACGCGCGACGAGCGCGGCGGAAATCAGCGTCATGCCGCGGCACACCAGGTCCACCGGGATCAAGTCCAGACACTTGGTTTCGTTGGTGGGAAGCTGGCGGAAGAATGTTCCGAGCAGATACGAAAGCGAAGCGGAAGTGTTGATGCCTTCGTTCCAGCCGAGGAACGGCTTTTCCAGCGATGATTCCACAATGGCCGGGCGCACCACGGCGATAGGTGCCTTGGGGTTCGCGTCCAGAAAATTGCGGATGAGCGATTCGGAAAGGCTCTTCGTAAACGTATAAGTGTTGGGCCAGCCAAGTTCGATCGAGCGGCGCGAAGCGGCGTCGGTGAGAGTCTGGCGCAGCCAACGAACGCGATTCTTGCGGATTTGATTTTCCAGCGCAGCGCCTTGCAAATCCTTCGCGGCGTGCTCTTTTTTCAATGCAGCGCGCCGCAGCTCGTTCGTTACTTCCTCTGATTCCGCGCGGGCTTCGGTCTCACGCACGAAATGTTCAAGCGACTGCCACTCTTGCACCGCGTCGTAATTCTTGATTCCGCGAGGCGTGTAATTCGCAGGCAGCTCTTCGAGCACGCGGCCATCGCGCTGGCCGACGACGTAACAAGTCGAAAGATGCAGCAGCGAAGCGTGTTCGCACTCGCGCAGGAAATCGAGCACGTACGCGGTGGCGCGGACGTTGGTCGCCAGGGCATCGCGCAGATCGGGATTGAAATCAGTCAGCCCGGAGCTATTGACGATCACGTCGAGCGCACGTTCCAGGCGCCCCTTAGTTTCGGCAGCAAGCCCGAGGCCCGGCTGGCTGACATCTCCATCCACGACTTCGATCCGCTCGCGCAAAAATTCCGCGAAGCGCGCGCCGTGGCGCTCCGCAAGGCGCTCGAACACGGGCGATTCTTCGATCACGCGCTGAAAACGCTGCAGGGAACTCGCCGCGCGGTTGTGTCGCACCAGCAGAAAGATGCGCCCGATATCCGGGAGATCCATCAGCAGGTTTGCCAGCCACACCTTGCCGATGAAGCCGGTGGCGCCAATCAGCAGAATATTTTTGCCGCGCAGAGTTTCGCGCACGGAAAGCGGGGCGCGGCCATTGCGCGATTCGAAATGCACCACCGGAACGTAGGAGTTGGGCTTGGGCCGCCCGGCGGGCTGAATCGCGTCGTCGAGCACTTCCGGATTTTTCTCGAAGCCCAGCACTTTGATCAATTTGCCGCGCGAAAGGCGGCCGTCCGGCTGGCCTTCGGTAAACCGCGCGAACGCGCCGCGCGGGCGGATCACCGGCTCGAGCAGCCGTCCCGTCGCGATACCTTCGCGAAAATCCAGGCGATTGGAGATGATGCGCCCGCCGCCCAGATGCTTCGCCAGGGGGCGCATGATGTGGTCCAGGCCCTGGCTCACCAGAATAATTTCGCCGCCCGCCGCCACGGCTTCGTTCAGCTTCAAGATGCCGCGCTCTTTCAACCGCGGCTTCAGGAAATATTCGAAGAATTCCTCGCCGAGCAGATCGAGGCGGTCGCGGCTTACTCCGCGCAGCACGGTGTGCAGCAGCCGGGTGGCGAACACGCGGTCGGTCACGTAGAGGAAGGGCCGCGCGATGGCGAGCGTGGCCATGGCGCCCCGCCGCGTCCAGCGCTGCAGAAAGCTTTGTGAATTCCAGGCGAAAAACCCCACCGGGCGCACCGCCGTGAGGTTCAGCAGGCTGCCTTCCACGCGCCAGAAGACAGGCTCGCGCGCGGGCGCGGAAGCGTCTCGTTCGCGGCCCGCTATTTTCGGAATTTGGACGTTTGAATTTGACTGCGACATCGTCAGGTGATTTGCAGCGAGTGCCTACCGAAAGTCCGAAATTATCACGCTATTCCGCGCCAAGCAAGCGGGCTGCGCACGTCCTCGCCAGCCCGCCTTGCTGCGTTAGCGATCGGCACGAATACTCGGACGTTGTAAACTCAAAATCCTACGAAGAATCTCAGTTGTTTGGGATCGAGTACATATCTTTAATATATATCTTTAACCGCCAGCTAAAGTTTCTCATCCCGCCTGATTGGATCGAGGAAATCGTAGAATATGACCACTATCTGTCGTATGAACCTCAAACTGACTCGGGGTGGCTCGGAGTGTCGAGTAGCTAAGCTAGCCAAACGACATTTTCAGCGCCCGCCTGATCTGTACCATAAGGCTCTGGCTTACCAAAGTTGAGGGTCGCGTAGACGTCTCTATTTCTCCGGCTTCGCGTAATTGAAGCGGAAGCTATCACCGGCCGGGCCTGCCACGCCGCGGGTATTGTAATCGAGCAGGTATTTCAGGTGTGCGGGGTCCTCGGGGTAGGCGATGCCGCTCGGATATGGGTACGGCACCGAGGTGTGGAAGGGCAGCGGCGCGACGGTATCGCCGTGCGCGGCGTAAAAATCCATGTCCTTGGCGAAGCCGTCGGCATAGAAGAAATAGTCGCGCGTCCAACCGTCGGGAATGTCCGGCAGATGCGTTGAGTCGAAATCCACCGCCACTTCATCGCCGGAGCCGAAGATCACATATTTATCATCCGTCTTACGCAGCAAATCGGTCACGTCGCCATAACGCGTGTAGTTTCCGATTTGCCGCGAGTACGGCCCGGTGGCGCTCACGTCCTCGTACACATAGCTCAAGTCATTTTTGGGATTGCCTTCGACCACGCGGGGATAGCCGCGGAATTGCAGGTTCGCGCTAGCCAGCGGGACTTCCGTCAATGTGAATGGCACGTCCTCGGGTGAATTGTCCACGCGGATGCGGTCCCAATAAATTCGCAGATTCGTGACGATGCGGATGGAGCGCGTTCCCGGCGCCAATCTTCCAGTAAGGTCGGCGACCATTGTGCGCGAAAGCCCGGCGGGAAAGCCCATGTCATCAATCACGCGCACCCAATTGCCGGAATCGTCCAGCGCTTCAACATATGGCGGTACCGGCGTGATGCCGGCCTGCCACGCGGCGTACATCGAACTCGCGCTGAAATAATCGGTGAAGCCGTCCATCAGCAAGCGCAGCGACCGCGAAGGATCCCAGTCGCCGAGATCCAGCTCAATCCAGTGCATCTGCGCGAAGCCGGCATAGGGAGCGAGCGGAAAATTCGTTACGTACTTGTGATCGGCCTCGCGCAGCAGCGGCAGCAGATCGCGGCTGTGCTCGTCCCACACGCCCACCGGCAGATGCGCCCTGCGGCTGGCGATTACTTTGAACTTCGGAAACGGCGGCTCGCTCGCGAAGCGCTCGTTGGGATACACCTCAACGTCCACCGGATGATCCACGGCGATCAATCTGGTTTGATCGAGATAATCGAGCTCCTCCATCGGCTCCAGCATGCGGAAATGGATGCGGCCTTCCTGCGGTTGTACGAGCGAGCCGGTCACTTTCAGATATTCGTCCGGGTCGGGAATATTGCGCTGGTTAGGGCCGGTCCAGTGCCCTACGATGCCGGGGCCGATCATATCCGCGAGAAATTCGAACTTGTCGCCATTCCATGCAAATACAATCGGGCAGGAACTGCCGCGGCGGTCAATTTCCGTGACGATTTCGTCCTTGTGCGCGGGAATTTCCATTTCATCTTGCAGCACGCCGGTGGGCCACAGCAGGCGTATCACGTCTGCGCCGCGCTCGGCGCCCAGGCCCGCGACGATCGAAGTTGGTCCCTGACCGAGGTACCCCGATGCTCCGGCAACTTCCCATTTCTGCCATAGCGCGCCTGCGTAGAGGTCCACTTTCGTGCCGATGCCGGATTTATTGTCGTTTTCTGCTTTGAATCCGATGCGAATCCAGTTGTAGCGATTGCCGCCTTCATTTTTCAGCAGCACGGGCGGCGCATTATTCTGCGTGATCAGCAAATCGGTCGCGCCGTCGCCAGCGAAATCGAAGGCGATCACGCCGCGCGGATTACGCAGCACGACTTTGTCGAGTCCGGTGGCTGCCGTAACGTCGCGGAAGGTGGCCTGCCCCTGATTGCGCAGCAGTACGATGCGTCCTTCGCCGTTGAAGGTTTCGCCCACGGCGACCAGATCCATCCAGCCGTCATTATCGTAATCAATCGGCGCAACGCCCCACGCGCGCATCCACTCCAGGTCGGGCAATGGCACGCGCTCGAATGATTTTCCCTCTACATTACGCCATAGGCTCAGCCCCGGCGCGCCCCAGTGCGTGAACGCGAGATCCATCCAGCCATCTTTATCGAAATCGAGCGCGGCTACGCCTGCGGTGGGTGCGGGCATGTCGCTCGACCACGGGGTTTCGGCGCGAAACGCGCCTTCGCGCGGATTCAAATAGACGACGGGCGGTTTCTGCCAGCCGGTCACGACAAAATCAATCGCACGGTCGTTGTTGATGTCGCTGCCAATCGCGCTGATGGAAGGTCCGCTGCCGGCGAGGCCGGTCTGTCTGGTCCAATCGGTGAAAGTTCCGTTGCCATTGTTACGCCAAAGAATGTTGCCGGGCGCTGGAATGTCGTTCGGAAAAGCGAAAGGCTGACCGGCGTTTTCCAGAGGGAAGGCGTTGAAGCGCGTAACGTAAAGATCGAGGTCGCCGTCGTGGTCGTAATCAATAAAGGTGACGCCCAGCGCAAGCACGTCCGATTGCGGATCGGTCTTCAGGCCGGCCGCCTCGGTCACGTCCTTGAACGTGCCATTGCCCTCGTTGTGGAAAAGCAGCACGCCGCCATTGATGGTGACGGCGAGATCGGGTTTGCCGTCGTTGTCATAATCGCCGACGGCGCAGCCCATCGCCGGCCCGTGAAGTTCGAGCTTGGCTTCGTGCGTGACATTCACAAATTTGCCGTAGCCGATATTCTTGTACAGCCCGGCGTTTCCCCGGCCGTCCGAGTCAACCAAGAAAATGTCCGGTTTGCCGTCGCCGTTGTAATCAATGATGCAAGCGCCGCTGCCGAGGAATTGCTCGAGCGCGTTGGCCGAATTATCCGCGGCAACTTTTGTTGCGCTTATTTTCTGTGTAGAACGGCGCGTTCCGGCCGGCGCGGCGTCCAGTTTCGCCGGCAGCGGCGAGACGGCTGCGCGCGACGTGAACGCGGGCAAATTCGCAGCCGCCGTCACGTTGACGAAATGCACGGGCATGGCCGGAGGCACCGGCTCGGGCGCGGGTTGCATGATCTCCGCGAGCGAGTATTTTCCCTGCTCGCCATAAATGAAACTGATGGGCTTGCCGAGTTTCAGCGAAACCATGTGCTGGAAGCGGTCGAAGTGCTCCTTGGCCTGAGCCGTCTTATCCGTACGCTGGAGAGCTTGCGCCAGGCCAAATTCCGCCGACACCTGAAACGGATTCAATTCCAACGCGCGCTGAAACGCAGGGATGGCTTTGTCATATTGTTGCTGCTGGGAATGAACCAGGCCGATGAAGTACTGGGTGTCCGCATCGTAGGGATCCAGAGCCGCGACCTTCTGAAAATTCGCGATCGCGGCGTCCGCGTTTCCCGTGGCTTTCTCGAGAAGGCCCAGGTTGAACCAGGCGTGCGGGTCGCGCGGCTTGCGTTCCGCGGATTTTTCGAGAATCTGGCGCGCTTCGTCGAAGCGCTGCATATTCAGCAGCGCGATACCGGTATTCAGGCATCCAATATCGGTTTGCGGATCGAGGATGCAGGCGCGCTGGAATTTGCCGAGAGCCTGTTCGAACTGCTGGCGGTTCATCAGCGCCACGCCGAAATTGTTTTCGCGGATGATCGCGGCCCGTGGGTCGCTCTTTTCCTGCTCGGCAGCTTCTTCGGCTTTTTTCGCGGCGGCTACACGCGAGGGAGGGCGCTGCGGAAGCGGCTGCGATTGCTGGGTCTGCTGCGCTGGTCGGCTGGCTCCGGTGAGTGCGCAAGCAAAGATGCCGGCAAAGAGCGCAGCGCGCGCGATGCGGTTCATTCCAGCCTCAATCCAGACATGCGGGGTATTCTACCGTTTCGCGAGCGGCTTGGCAGCAATGCTGCCTTCTTTTTCTTTCACCGTGATGATTTGATCGGCGGCAACGTTTTTCAGATTGTCCACCTGGCCGCTGGGCCAGTGAATCTCGATGGCGTCAGCCTGGGTATGCGCGCCGAGCCCGAACGTCAGGATCAATTCGCTGGAGGAAAGATAACTCGACCCGCTACGAAGCATCTTCGATTGCGTGTCGCTGCCCGCCGTCAGGCGCACGGTGGCTCCGATGCCGTCGCGGTTCGATTTTGTGCCAATCAATTTGATGCGCAGGCTGTGATTCGTCGCGCCAGTATTGCGGAAAAGCACGGCCGGGCCGTTGTTGGTTGCCACCAGCAGATCCAGCGCGCCGTCGTTATTGATATCGCCGTAGGCTGCGCCGCGCGCCACGCGCGGCGCAGCAAAAGCCGCTCCCGCCGATTGCGTCACCTCACTGAATTTGCCGTTGCCCAAATTGCGGAACAGATGCGGAGGTTCGGCAAATCGCACGCGCGGCTGCACGCGTTCGATGGCATCCTCGATGTGTCCGTTCGCGACGTACAGGTCGAGCCAGCCATCCAGATCGTAATCAAAGAAAAAGCAGCCGAAGCCCAGCGTGAGCAGGGAATCGTGGCCCACTTCCGATTGCGGAGCTTCGTCCACAAACAGGCCATTGCGCTCGTTGTGATACAGCGAAATCATTTGATTCGAGAAATTCGAAATCACCACACTGGGATATCCCGAGCGGTCGTAATCGGCGGCGTCCACGCCCATGCCCGCGCGAGCGATGCCGTCTTCGCTATAGCCGATGCCCGCGGAAACGCCCTTTTCGGTAAACGTTCCGTCGCCATTATTGATGTAAAGCTTGTTGGGCTGCGTGTCGTTGCTGATCAAAATATCCGGCCAGCCGTCTTGCTTCGCGTCGAGGATCGCAACGCCCAGGCTTTTCGAAGTGGAATCGTACAGCCCGGCCTTTTGCGTAACGTCTTCGAGAGTGCCGTCGCCGCGATTGTGCCACAAGCGCACCGACGTGCCCTTATATGCCTCCGGCGTGCAATACGATTTCGTTTTTCCGTCGAGCGCGCAGTAGATGTCCGTTTCGGGCGACCATTGCACGTAATTCGCGACGACCAGATCGAGCTTGCCGTCGCGGTCGTAGTCCACCCACGCAGCGCTGGTGCTGAATTCGTGCGGACCTTCCAGGCCGGCGCGCTTGGTGACGTCCGTAAATGTGCCGTTGCCATTGTTGTGGAATAAATGGCTCTGGCCCAGCGTCGTAATGAAAATATCGTCGAAGCCGTCGTTGTCGTAATCTCCGACGGTCACGCCCGTGCCGTACATTTCGACCGCGAGCCCGGCTTTTTGCGTTACGTCGGTGAACGTTCCGTCGTGGTTGTTATGATACAGCGCCATCGTGGAATGTTTGTGGACGTGGCCCGGCCAATCCATGGCGTTGACGAGCAAAATGTCCTGCCAGCCGTCGTTGTCGTAGTCAATGAACGCGACGCCCGGCCCCATCGTCTCCGGCAGCCACTTCTTTCCGAACGCGCCGTTGTAGTGAACGAAGTGAATTCCTGCGGCGCGGGTCACGTCCTCGAAATGCACTCCGTCAGCCGTGCCGGTTTTCTGCAAAGGCGCGTTAGAAGATGTTATCGCTGCGCCGATGGAGCCAAGCGCAGCCGTCGCCACGGCCGCGCACACGGCGAATATCAAGGCGCAATCGAAGCGGAAGTTCATCAATCGGATTCCTTGGCGCGATGCGGCAGCACCGCATACCTAGGCGCAACTCCTGCGGCGGGCGCGCGGTGCGTTGCCGTCAGAAAGGATTCGGAAACGTGCTCGTGAATGGGTTGCCGCTCGTTGTTGTCATCGGGATGCGCGCGCACATAGGGGCCGACAAGCGCCTGGGCTGATTCGTCGGCTTTGAAACGCAGGTAGCGCTTCTGAAACTCCGCGGCGGTTTCCGGCTTGCCCAATCCCGTGTAGGTGAGCATCAAATTATAGTTCGCTTCGAGATCTTCTGGGTCAATGGCGATCGTCGCATTGAACTGTTCGAGCGCGTCTTGGTATCGCCGCTGCAGAAAATAAATTCGGCCCAAATCGTCGTGCACCACGCGGTCGCGCGGATACTGCGCCAGAACCGTGCGGAGATGCTGGGCGGCCTGGTCGTAATGGCCCTGCTGCCGCAGCACTTTCGCGTAAAAGAAATTGGCGCGTGCCAGATCCGGCTTGAGCGCCAGCGCCCTCTCCAGCACTTGCTGCGCCGCCGCCAGGTTCCCTTCCTGCAGGCGCACGCGCCCGACGTTCGTCCAGCCGTCGAAATTCGCTGGTGCCATCTGCGTGATTTTCTCGAATGCGCCCGCCGCTCCGGAAAGGTCGCCTTGCAGGAAAAGCCCGATGCCGTAATCATTCCAGCGGGTCCAGTCGTCCGCGTTGAGAACGACACGGGGAGCCGGCAGGGGCGCGTTTGCTGCCAAGACGCTCAAATCCACGGCATTTTCCGCCATCACCACAATCGGCAGGTCGGGAATGCCTTGGCTACCACCGGGAAGTTTCGTAGGATCGCCGGTGAAGGAATATTGCTGATCGTCATAGCTCGGCGCCACCGCGCCGCCTTTCTGATTTGCGCTGCGAGCGCCCGCGAACGAAAACTGGGTATTGAACCAGGAAAACTTTCGATAGTTCACTTTCGCTTGCAGATGGAGTTTGTCGCCGGCATTCGACGGAATCTGCAGGCGGTAGTGAATCGTGTCACCTGCACCGGGCGGAATCAGCCGCACGTAAACGACCGAGCGCGTGGCCCAGGCGTTCCGTTTGTTGATCGGATTACCGTGGCCGTCAATCTGCAATGATCGGTAAAAATGCGCGCCGGAATCCACCGGGCCTTTGCCGCCGTCTTCCACGCCGCCACTTTGGAATATCGTCCGGCCTTTGTCGTCCGTCGCAGTAAGCTCTACCCAGCAATCAAACGCGTCAACCGTGCCGCCCGGGAAAAAGTGGCCGACTTTGCGCGTGCGCACCACTACGTCCACGCGATACGTGGCACCGCGGCGAACCGCCCCGCCGGTGCGATTCAGAGGCGCGGTGAGCAATGCAATCGGAGTCGCGGCATCGGGCGACGTGTTCACAGGAATTGAGGATTCCGCTTCCTCGCCGACGGCAAATGTTGTTTGAAGCCCCGGCATGGACGGAGGTGTAGCTGCCGTGCCCGCGCCTCCCGCCGCGTTTTCTTCGGCGGCGGTTTTCTTGGCGACCTTTTCCGGCGAAATCGCGAAGATATCCACGCTGATCGCGCCCTTGGTTAGAAAGTCCTCGGTCGCCGCCAGTTGCGACTCATCATGATTGACGGTTGGCAGCGCAGTGTTCGCGGCAGGGAACTGATGCGAATGGATCATGCCTGCAATGTTTCCGGCGTCGCTCGATTTCGTCGCGGGCATATGGCAGTCCGCGCACATCTGGCCCTTCGCCGGATAATAAAACGATCGCGCGCCCTGAAACGAAACGCCGCTCGCTTGCCAATTGTCGTAATCATCGAAGCCGCGCACCCAGCGATAGTGATTCACGGGCACGTCGAGATGAACTTTGTGGCAGGTGGAGCAGAACTCCGCCGTTTGCGTGCGCATGAACGGTTTCAGAAAGACGCGCCGATGCGGTTCCGGATTCAGATTGGTAAGAAAATCGTGCAGGCGCACCACAATAGGATTTTTGCTCGCGGCCATTTTGTGCAGCGTGGGATATTCCAGGAAGAAGTCTGCCTGCCCCATCGTGCTTTTCACCTGCGAGATCGAATGGCACATCATGCAGCCGAGGCCCGCTTGTCCGGCGGGCGTGTCTTCCACTTCGCGGATCGGGCGATCGAACATTCCGCTGTAGAACAGCGCTGGGTCATGGCATCCGGCGCACCATTTCGAGGATTTCACGCCGATGGTGTCCTGCATGTACTCGATGCTCTTGCGATA
Source organism: uncultured Acidobacteriota bacterium (assembly GCA_963795005.1). Classification (GTDB taxonomy): domain Bacteria; phylum Acidobacteriota; class Terriglobia; order Acidiferrales; family UBA7541; genus Palsa-295. Next base: position 121,835 of record CAWCGE010000011.1, read on the forward strand.
CCACGCATTATTAAACGAAGAAAAATGGTGCGCGGAGCTTTGCCATTGTTTGTAAATATCTTCGTGACAGCGCTTGCAGGAATCAGACTCCATGAAGTACTTCGCGGGGATGTGCCGGCCATCCGCTGTTTGCGCGGAACTGGGGAAAAAAGGCCCTTGTGGGCCGTCGCCCTCGCTATCCATCGCGCTCGGGGCAATCGCGGAATTTTGAATCCGGTGCGATTCCTGCCAGGGAACCGTGCGCAGCCACCAGGCGCCGGCCGTGATCAGCGCTGCGACAATGAGGCACAGGGCGGTCCGAATGATGCCGGAAGGGAAGCCTCCCGCGAGAAATCTGTGCTGGCAGGCCCAACCGGAAACCAGCAACGCACAACCAGCCACGCAAGCCCCGATGTGCGCGTAGAGCAGAGGCCAATCGGCGCGGCGCGTGCCGGTGTAAATCAAGACCGCGCCCAGAAGGCCTCCCAACGCAAGCAGCAGCCAGCCGAGGCGCGAAGCTGTCGGCCCCTGACGCAGAATCGGCCGCAATGTGAAAATCAGCAGGCCCAGGAACGCGACGCCCGCAAGCAGATGCAAAATGATCGCGCCGAAATACGGCACGTTTGCGGAAGGCCACGCCAATAGGTATGCGGCCGTCAACACCAGGACGATCAGCAGGATGTTCGTAAGGCGCTTCACGCGCAGCCCATACTGGTAAGGGTCAACAGAACGTCTGAGGTGCGCAACGAGAATGCTCCACTGATGATTTGGGACGTCTGGTGATTTGGAAAGTGAAGATTCTGTCGCTGGCTCAGGGAAGTGTCAATAATACTTTTGCATTAGACGGCCGGGCGGCCGAATTGCGGCGTCCTGGCCTCGCACGCGCCCCGTGTTAGACTCAGCGGCTTGCGCCTTGGGAGGGAAGTGAATTGGACGAGGTCGTTTACAGTTCGTTGGTCGAGATGGCGACGAATATTCGCCTGCGAAAAATATCGCCTGTGGAACTGGTGGAGGCGCATCTCGGGCGCATCAACTGCCTCAATCCAAAGCTAAACGCCTACGTGCATGTGGATGCGGAAGGCGCGCGCCGACAGGCCCAGATGGCCGAGGCTGCGCTCGCATCGTGCACTGCCGCGGATGCACTCGGCCCGCTGCACGGCGTGCCGCTCTCGGTGAAAAGTTCGGTGGACGTCGCGGGCTGGCCCTGCGAATGCGGCAGCGTCCTACGCAAAGGTTACGCGCCGGCCGAGGATGCGCCGCTCGTGGCGCGTCTGCGCCGAGCAGGCGCGATATTGCTAGGCAACACCAACTGCCCCGAATTTTTGATGGCCTACGAAACTGACAATATTCTTTATGGCCGCACGAATAATCCCTGGGATCTTTCGCGCACGCCGGGCGGTTCCAGCGGCGGGGAAGCGGCGGCGATTGCCGCGGGCTGTTCGGCTGGCGGAGTCGGCAGCGACGGCGGCGGCTCAATAAGAGTTCCCGCGCACTACGTGGGCATCTGCGGGCTCAAGCCCACGCCCGGCCGCGTCCCCGGCACGAGCCACTATCCCGCGTCCGCGGGTCCGTTCGCAGAACTGGGAGTGGTGGGCCCCATGGCGCGAACGATCGCGGACGTCACGCGGCTCTTCGAAGTGATGGCTGGTTACGATATCGGCGACCCGGCTTCGGCGCCGGTGCCGCTGCGGCTCTGGAGCGACGAAGAAATTCGCAAGCTGCGTATTGCTTATTTCGAGGACGATGGCGCGACGCCCGTGACCCCAGAAACCGCCGCAGCCGTGCGGCACGCAGCGCACGCGTTGTGCGAGCAAGGATTTCAAGTGGAAGCATGGCGGCCGCAGAATCTCGACCGCGTGTGGCAGCTGTGGTGGAATTTATTTGGCCCCGGCGTGCAAATGGCGATGGGTCCTACGATCGAAGGACGCGAAGGCGAGCTAAGTCCGATGCTTCGCGCTTGGCGGGAGAACGTGCTGAAGCATCCGCTGCTCGATGGGCGTGATTGGCTGAACACGATGATTGGCCGCGACGCGCTCCGCGAAAAGATTCTGCGTCAGATGGAGCGGTTTCCGATTCTGCTTTGTCCCGTGTGCGCCGTTCCGGCGTTTCATCACGGTGAGCGTTCGTTCACTGTGCAAGGGCAGAAAGTGGAGTACCTGAAAGCGATGAGTTATTCGCAGTGGTTCAATCTGTTGGGATTTCCGGGGGCCGTGGTTCCGGTGGGCCGCTCGCCGGAGGGATTGCCGATTGGCGTGCAGATCGTGGGCCGCGCTTGGGAAGATGAAGCGGTCCTCGCGGTGGCCGCGAAAATCGAAGCCGCCACCGGCGGTTTCCGCCGCCCGCCGATCTAGGAGTCTCGTTTTGCCTTTGTAGCGGCGCACTTCGGTGCGCCATCGATCGAGCGGCAACACCCATGGCGGTCTGAAGACCGCCGCTCCAAGTGCCCTCACTTAAGCAGCCGTATTCGCCCGCGCGATCAGCAGAATTGCCAGCACGTAAAAAATGAACATGAGTGCCAGAAACGCTTTGGCGCGCCGGTTCGCGCCGTCGAATTCCTTCCACGCAAAAATCCCCCAGAGCGCCGCCACCATCGGCGCGGATTGGCCGATCGAATAAGAAATTGCGACGCCGGTATAATTCGCGGCGACCAGGTTGAAGACCGTGCCGGTGGCCCAGATCGCGCCGCCGATCAGGCCCAGCGCGTGGCCCATCGTCGGACCGCGGAAAAACCCGCTGAACGCCACCGGCTCGCCGACCAGCGGCTTCTTCATGAAATAAACGTTCCACCAAAGGCAGGAAAGCAGCGCGCCGCCGGTGAGGAACACAGCGATGCTATAAGGGCCGAGGGGATGGCCGTGCGTGAGCGCGCGAGTGGAAAAGGGCGCCCACAAGCCCATCAGCACGCCGGAAACGACGCACGTAAGAATGCTCTTGCGCGAAACCGCTTTGCCCGTGCTGATTTCTCCGTACGCCTTGCCGTCCAGGATCACCGCAACCACCGCACAAATCACACCCGCCGTTAGCATCGGCAGGAACCCTCTTTGCTGCTGCACGTAACTGAGGACGGTGCCCACCACCAACGCAATGCCAATCCCGATGGGAAACGCGATCGCCAGGCCAGCCATATCAATCGCGGCGACCAGCAGCAGATTCGCCAGGTTGAAAATCACACCGGCGAGCAGCGCCCAGCCGATGTTGGAGACGTCGGCGGACTGCACATTGTGCAGGAAACTCGATGGGTCGTTCGCGCTGGAGCCCATGGTGAACGCGTACAGCAGCGACATCAGAAAAATCCCCACCGCGTAATCCCAGTAGAACAGCTCGAAGCGATAATTCCTAACGCCCTTGTACGTGTTGGCCCACGAGCCCCAGCAAATCGCGGAAATCACCATCATCAAGAGCGCCGTGCCGGAATTGAGCGGTGTGAACATGAGCTCCTTTCAGATTGCACTGCCGGCGCCTGTACTGCCGCGCGGCTCGGCGCACGCATCCCCAGCGTTCCCTCGCGACCGTTTTATTCGCTTGCTGAAGCTAAAACGTCGCCGCGCCCTTTGGCGCTTGGGTCTTGATCAGCGCCATCACTTCGTCGCGTTTGGCCATGGCGCGCGCGCCAACCTTCGTGCAGCACAGCGCCGCGCAGGCATTCGCAAACAATCCCACGCGCTCGAAATCCCACCCCTGCAACAAGCCGAACGACAGCCCGCCCATGAAGGCGTCGCCTGCGCCGGTGGTATCCACCACTTCCACTTTCAATGCCGGAACCTGCGTGACCTTCCCGGAGCCCGCAATGATGCAGCCGTCGGCGCCAAGCGTCAGCGCGACGATCTTCGGCCCGAGGCCCAGAAGCGCTCGCGCAACTTTTTCGTAATCGGCTTCGCCGGTCAGCTCGCGCGCCGCCGCCTTGCAGGGTTTCAGCACGTCCGCCAGCCGTAGCGCAGTGCACAGCTCTTCCTGCGTTCCCAAATTTGCCGCCGCGAAAAAGCTGGGCGCCACGTCGAGATCGAAAATCACCCGCACATTGGCGTCGTGCGCCGCCTGCATCGCTTGTTTCACGGGAGCAATGGGAAGCTGCGAGGCTTCGGTGTGAAAATGCTTGGCTTTCTGGATATGTTGCGCGAAGCGCGCCAGAACCTGATGCACGGAAATTTTCCCGGTGACGTTGGGGAACATATAGATGCAGCGTTCGCCGGCCACATCCACGGGAATCCAGGTGAGAGAGGAATGTTCGCCTTTCACGACTTCGACGCCGGAAAGATCCATGCCATCGTCGGCGAAAGCCTTCTGGATGATGCGGCCGTTTTCGTCGTCTCCGATCAGTCCCAGCCAGCCGGTGCTTGCGCCGAGGCGCGCGACCTGAGTGAGGTTATTGGCGGTAACGCCCCCGGCATGGACTTCCATGCGCGTGGCGTTGATCTTTTCTTCCGGCCGCAGCAGGCGCGGCACGATGGCGAAATAATCCACCGTGCAGCTGCCGATTCCGACGACGTCCACTTTTGCAATCATATTGAACCTGGCCTCAATTCTTTCTAATTCGCCGTCGCTGCGGCGGGATGCGCGTTCGAAGGCGGCAGCGCCATCAGGTGAATAAACATCTTGTAGAACTTTTCTTTATCCAACTCTTCGGGAATATTGACGAGCTGCTCGCCTAGTCCCGGCTGCGCCCCGGAAGTCCATACCAGCACGTTGCCGTAGCCTGCCGTATGCGAGATGTCAATGTCCATGAAATATTGCGTCTGTTGGGTGATTATGTTGGGGTCCAGCCAGGTGGCCGCCGCGAGTTCGTCCCACATATATTCCTCATCGGCATATTTGGACAAATATTGCGAGGCAGGACTTGTGGATTTGGCGATTTCTGCGATCAGTTCCTTGGTCATGCGCGTTTTCACCGAAATGTCCACCGTGGTGACCGTGATCTTGTGCCACGGCGAGGTGAGCACGATGTGCACGGCCTCCGGGTCCCACCAGAAATTGAATTCACGGCGATTTTCCGGGATCCAATCGTGCGGGACCACTGGCGCGATGCTGCCGCCCATCACTACCAGTTCCTGCGCCAGCTCCGAAACCTGGGGATCAAGGCTAATGGCCTGCGCGATGTCCGTCATTGGCCCGCCGGCATAAATCGTCACTTCGTGCGGATACTTGTGGACCATGCGGATGATGAAATGCGCCGCATCCTCGCTCTGCGCCTTCAGCGTGGGATTTCCTTCCGCAAGATCGGGAACCTCAAACGGCAAATGATACCGGCCGCGCAGCCCGTCGCCCAGATTCATTCCGGGGCGGTGTCCGTTCCAGGCGCCTTGATAGTGCACCGTGCCGTAGAGTTTTTCCCAGCGCTCGATCATTTCCATGCGATTGATCAGCGGGTACACAGCGCCGGGATAAACCGGAATATCCGTGTGGCCGGTAAGCTCCAGCATGCGCAGGGTGTGCGCGACTTCTTCATCGCGCCACATATCGCCGCTGACCACCGTGATGCCCAGCGTCTCCACATTTGGTGATTGCAGGAACATCAGAATGGATTGTTGATCGGTGGTGGCCGCGCCGCGCGCGTCCTGATCAATGATTACTTTTCGTTTCCCTTGAGCCGGCGTGGTAAGTGAGAACGCTACGACAGCGATGAGCGGAACAATGGTTCGTAGGCGCATGTTTCTGGCGACTCCCCGAATTCTCTGGCGATAAATTTGAATGGAATCTCGCTTCCTCGGATATTTGGCGGAAGGGTACCCGTGATGCCGAAGCTGCTTATAGTTCTCTGCGTTGCACGAGTCAAGCGAAAACGGCGATTCTGCGGCCGCCGCACCTTTCCCGAATCGGGCCGAGCCATTACCGGATGTTATAATCGGCGAATGTTCGCGGGTTCGCGTCGCAAGGTTTCCTGCGGCAATTCGCTTTATCCGCGCGCCTTCCGTATCGCGGCGCTCGCAGTGCTCCCGCTACTTGTCGCCACAATTTCATTCGCGCAGACCCATACGCAACCACGGGCGGCTGCAGCACAGGCTGAATCGCATATCGAGCAGGGCGATGCGCAGGCTCGAAGCGGAAAGTTTCCAGACGCGATTGCCAGCTATCAGGAAGCCCTGCGCCTGGCACCACGTAGCCTAAAAGCCGAAATTGGCATGGCGCAAGCCTATCGCGGCGTACACAATTTCGCTGAGGCCAAAAGGATCCTGGAGCAAGCGCACCGCGAACATCCCAGAAGCGCCGCGCCTCTGGTGATTTTCGGCGACCTGGATATTGAGCTACAAACCTATGATGCCTCCATCGCGCACTTGAACGCAGCGCTGGCACTGAACCCTGCCGATGTGCAGGCGCGCAACAGGCTAGCGGTCGCCTACAAAGCCAAGGGCGACAGGAGCGACGCGCTGGCGCAGATCGCAAAAATCCTAGCTCGCGACCCGCAGAATGCGCTGGCCCATTACACGCGCGCGGAAATTTATTCGGACCACAACCAGGATTCGCTCGCTCTTAATGACGCGGCAAAAGTGGTCGAGTTGCAGCCGGAAAACCCACGGGGCCGCGTGCTGCTTGCAAAAATATTGGTCCGTCCGCCGCAAGAGGCAACCCGCGACGAAATCAAGCAGCGCTGCACGAAGGCCGTAGACGCGTTGGAGCCGCTTGCTACATCGGAGCCGCGGTCGCAGCCGCCCGATTCCGAGACGCTATTCTTGCTTTCACGCGCCTACCGCTGCGCCGGTGAGGACGATAAGGCTCAACAGACGCTCGCCGCTTTCGAAAAATCCTCGCAGAGCGATCGGAACAGCAACGAAAATAAAACGCAAGCCAAGCACCTGGTGCAGCAGGCCGACGAACTGGCAATGAAGAACGATTTTGCGGGCTCGCTCACTCTGCTGAACCAGGCGATCGCGATGGACTCGACGTACGCAGCCAGCTATTCGCAGCTGGCCAAGCTCTACTACTCCGCTGGAGACATCGAAAAAGCGAGCGACGCGATCGCGCAGGCGCTCGCGCGCGAGCCTTACCATCCCGAATATCTGTACGTACAAGGAAAAATTCTCGAAAGGCAGTCCAGGCTTGACGATGCTCTCGCAGCTTTCCAGAGATCAACACTGGTGAATCCGAAGGAGTCCGACGCTTTTTTCGAGATAGGCGCAATTTACCAGCAGCGCGGCGACCGCCCGAGCGCGCTCGCGGCGTACAAGAAAGCGCTGGATATCTCGCCGGATGACCCCGATTACAAACGCGCCCTGGCGTCGCTCAACGCCGCACAACCGCAAACTCCGTAATAACAAAATAATCTGCGGCGCGAGTCGCTTTCCCCCTTGGTAGCGGTGCACGTTCGCTGCGCAGCCGCAAAGATGGTGGTCCAAAGACCGCCGCTACGAAATCTTAAGCCCGCCACGCGTCAGTACATGATCGTGCGCGTCAGATGATGCGGCCAGAAGGTGGTGTGGTAGTGCGTCCAGAGCCGGGCGTCAACCTGCGGAATGATGATCTGCATATCCTTCGGACGGATCTTGTTGATTTCCTCCCGAAGTAGCGCGGTAGCGTACAGGCAATGCGCGCGGATTTCAATTTCCTGCGTGCTGTCGCGCGGGATCAGTTGGTAGGAATTGATGGCGTGCTCGAGCGCGGGCGAATAACTGGTGATTCCGAGCAAGCGCAATGCCACCGGCACAATATAATCGGCGAACGCGGTCATGGCCGGAAGATCCTCGATCTGAAACTTGTCCGACTTGTGCAGATTGGCATACAGCATCCAGATGCCCAGCTGCGGCAGCTTGTAGAATTTAACCTCGTGGCCGTCGTACTGGCTCACGTCGTTGAAGCGGGGGAATTCCGTCACCAGCCTGTCCACCATGCCGTTGCCGCGATCGTAGAGCTTCGGCGAGCATGAATGGATGAAGTTCGAAAACCGGCCATTGTATTTTGCAACGAGCACCGGGCCCACCTGATGCAGCACCGCGAGTTTTTCATCGAGCATGGGCATTTCGATCGTGCCCGAAAAAATGCTGTTCAGCTCGGCGCGCGTGACGGTGGCCATCCATTTTCCATCGAGAATGGGGATGCCGTTGTCCATCGCGCGCTTCAGACAGGCGAATTCGGCGTCGGAGTCTGACCAGTGCCGCCCGGCGTAGTCCGTCTGAAATTTAACGTGCGTGGTGAAATCAGTGAAGGCGGTGTCGATCGTGTCCGACATCATGATGAAATCAATCGCGACGTTTTTGTCGTGCGCGCCGATGCCGAAGGGCAAAGCGTACTCCGGCACGGGCAAATCCTCGTAGGCCATCCAGCCCGCGACTTCGCTGATCTTATCCACGTGCGTGTGGACGTCGCGCGAGTGCTCGATCACCGGACGCAAACTATCGAGGACAGGACTGCCAATCGGTTCAGGCCAGCGCAAGGTAGAACTCCCGGGTTTGACGAGGGCGGATGAAATGGCTGCGCCGGCAGCGCGGCCCGCAAAAAGCGGACCGCCTGCCAGCATCATAGAACTGCTCAGACCCTGCAAAAACTGCCTTCTTCCCAGCAGACCCAAGTTCTTCAGAATACGAACTTGACGCCTGCCTGGAACGCGAAGGGCGTGCTGCCGGGCGCGACCTGCGTGATCGCCCGGAAACCGTTTACGCCGATTTGCGGCATCGTGGCGGCTGTGAGCGGGGCGCAGACGAATCCGACCTGGCCCGTGACCGATCCAATGAACGTCGCGGAGGGAGCCGGTGTACGCGGCGAGCAACCGGTCAGCGAGATAGTGGCCGTATTTGGGCTGTTCGGATTCGAGTAAAGGTTACCACGGTTGGTTATGTTGAAGAAATCGCCCGACGCTATCAGATGAAATCTCTCATGAATGTGGATGTCCTTTTGTAGCCGCCCATCCCATTCAAAATATCCCGGTTGGTCGAATGGGTAACGAGTCAACAGGGACGTTTTGCCACTGGCGTTTGTGAAGGTCGGGCGGTCGTTGTTGTGGCCAAGGTCGGAAACGCCGTCACCATTGATGTCTTGGGCGATGTAAAGGGGAAAAGGCACACCGGTGTGGGCAATCACACTCGAACTGACTTCAAAGCCCCACGGCAACTCGTAAACACCGGCGGCCTTGAACTGCTGCCGGATGTCCAGACCATTGCGGAAGTAATCTATCTTCAGATTGATGGGATCTTGCTGACCGAAATATGTGTCGGTGTCGCGCTCGCTCGCGCCGTTGTCTTTATTTTGCGACCAGATGTAATTACCGAACACCTGGAAATGATTGGAGAAGCGCTTGGTCAGGTTCAGAACCAGAGACTCGTAATTGCCATAACTAAAGCTCGCTGTTTCATTGGTCGCAGTGGCCGCATTGGGTAGCGTCGGGTCGAGTGGCGTGGGGGTGAAGCTGCCGAAGGTGTTTTGGAGGCATGGAGTCTGGTTGGGAACAGCGCACGCGTAATTGGTCGCGCCAGCAAGGATAGAGCGCCCGAAAGAGTCAGTTCCGTCAATGATGTAATTCCGCTGCCAGGCCTCTTCCGTACCGTAGCCGCCCGTTCGCAAATGCGTCGAGTGCACGTAAGAAAAAGTGGCCGTTAACACCAGGTTATAAGGAAGTGATTGCTCGACGCCGCCTGTGAAGCTCGAGACGCGCGGGTTCTCAAACTGCGGGTCCACGTATCCGCCCCCAGATGTGGGAGCCGGGCATCCATATTGCGTCCCGCAAAGCTGATTCACGCCCAGGGTTGTCGAGTTGGGGTTGAGGTATGGAAAACCAACGTTCCCGCCATTGGGGAACACGCAACTGCCTATGCAGTGGGTCAGGTTGCCGGCTCCCGCCGTGGGCAAGAAAATCCCTACCGTGAGTGCGTAGTAAAGGCCCCATGCTGCCCGGACGACCGTCGGGTGAGCCCCTCGCCTCACGTCCCAAGCAACACCGATACGGGGCCCCCACTGATTGAAGTCAGCTGGAACGCGCTGCGGCACAGCGGAGTCGTGCGATCCCGCACCCTGGCCAACGAGCACCGTGGTTCCCCACAGGGGCGTTTGGGGCTGGGGATTCCAAGTGCCGTCCCAGCGCAGTCCATAGGTCAACGTCACATTTGGCATCAGTTGCCACTTGTCCTGCCAGTAGAGGCCCAAGTCGGTCTGATAATTGGGAAAAAGCGTCGTGGCGGGCCCTAGAAAGGAAAGCGGCCTTCCATTCAGCGCGACGCCTTGACTGAGAAAGCATGTAAAGATCGCGGCACACGCCGTTGCCCCGTTATTAAAGTCCGCCAGACTACCGTAATCGTATTCGCCCGCGCCCCAGCCGACGAAGGAATCTTTGCGGTCCTCGAAGGTGACGACATCTCCGCCGAATTTTATGTCGTGCTTGCCAAACGAGTAATCGAAGTTGTCCGCAGCCTCGAATTTGCCGTCCTGGTTATTGATGGGCAGATAGTAGCGCTGGCCGATACCATAGTTAAAGGCGCTGCCGACGGCCAAGTCCGGGACGCTCGGATCCGAGATCGCAAGTCCGGGCGAGTTGCTGTTTGCATGACGCTCGCGAACTTCGTCCGCCAGGCTGATTCGGATTTCGTTCACTTTTCGGCCAAGTACGGTATTCAGGCTGAAAACAACGGATGCTCCCTTGTTGGTGAAGTTCTCGGTATTGTCAAAGGCCTGGGGGATTTCATTTTGACCCTGCGCGCCGCTAAAACCATTGGTGTGGTTCCGCGTGAAATAGCTCCGAATGCTGAAATGGTTGGCCGGGCTGAACTGATAATCGTAGTGTCCCAAGATCGTGAATAGATTTTGGAACTGGTTGTGCGGACCCTGGAAACCAGCCAGTGAGGTTACGCCATAGCAATCCTTCAGGACGAGGTCACCTGCGGCCGGTGTGCCGCAGCCGGACGGCAGCAGCGTGCCGGCCGGAAGATTGCTCGGCAGAGGCACCGTACCTACAGCGCACGTTCCTGGCGCGCAGTTCGCGAACGTAGGTCCCGTGGAACTAGCCAAGGCTGCGAGGCAGGTGGCTTGACCCGCTCCTGGTGCACAAAATTGCGTTACAAGGGGCCCGTTTTCGAGCTGGGTGTCTGCGGCCAGAAACAAGAATTGCCGGTCCTTGTGAATTGGAAAGCCGACGGAACCGCCAAACTGGTTTTGAGTGCTGATGTTCGGCGGTTCGCCGACAGCATCGTTCGCGGTGAAATTGCTGCCGCGGTAGTAATCGTGTGCTTCGCCATGGAGCTCGTTCGTGCCAGACTTGGTCACCACGTTGATCAACCCACCGGTGGCTCGGCCGAATTCCGGAGCAAAGCCGTTGGTGACGACCTGAAACTCCTGCACGGCCTCCAGGGGAACAGTGAAATTCTTGGTCTCCAGTGATCCGAAAATTTCGCCGAAGTAGTTGTTGAAGGTGTCCTGGCCGTCAACGACGATCCCGAGGTAGTCGCTTTGCTGGCCGCCCAGGCGGATGCCGCCACGCAAGCCGGGCACAACCTGCGCCGAGGAGCTCAGTTGCGCCAAGTCGCGATAATCGCGGCCGGAGAGTGGCAGAGTTTCCAGATCTCTCGTGTTGATGACTTGGTTGATGCCCGCCGTCGCTGTGTCCACGGGGCCGGTCGTCTCGGCTGAAACCGTGACAGTTTGCGTCTGGCCTTTCACGGGAAGTGTGATGTCGAGGCCCAGGCTGGCGCCGATATCGATGTGGACGTCCGTTATCTCGGTCGCGGCGAAGCCCGCCGCCTCTGCTTCGATCTTGTATACGCCCGGGAGCAACTGAGCGAAGTCATACGTGCCGGTCGCATCGGTGGTGAGTTCACGCTTGTACCCCGTCGAAGGATTCGAGATCGTCACCTTCGCGCCCACCACCAGGCCGTGCGACGAGTCGTACACCACGCCGCGGATTTCGCCGCGCTCCAGCGACTGTGCAAACGCGCTGGGCGCTGCGGGAAGAAGACTCGTGAGCAAAAGCCCCATCGTCAATGCTGCCAGGATCACACTCTTCCACATTTTCATCGTTGCTCTCCCTCAGCGTAAAAGCGTAAGACTACGTTAGTGGAAAGGGAGGGTAGGCCTCCCGGTGCAAGACGAATGCAAGCTCCCACCCTTGATAAACTGCTTCGCTCGAAATTTGCACGGGTGAGCAAATTACTTTCCTTGTAGCCGCGCGTTCAGAAGGTCCAAAAATTTATCTGCGTTTACGCCGGTGCAGACCTGCACGTTGGGGTTGACGTGATCGATGCCTTCGATGATGGAGCGGTCGCCGTGCAGCACGTTGCGTTCAACGGCGTTATGGCGGTTCGCGACCGTCTCGCCGCGCGAAAATTCCCCGCGCGTCTCAACATCCACATGCATTGCCTGGGTGGTGACGATGGCAGGATCAATCGCTGTGCCCACGGCCAGCGGGTCGTACATCGGCGTCCCACCTCCGTTCCCGTATTTCGCCTCCTGCCCCAGCAGGAAAGTGAGAACCTTCACGGCAAAATCATTTTCCGGGCCGTGGGTCTTGGCCAGCTGGTCGAGATGGGCCTGGTCGTAGAGCGTCTTGTCGCCGACGTCGAGCCCCACCATCGTGAGGCGCCAGCCCGCCTGAAACACGATTTGCGCCGCCTCGGGATCGTTGTAAATGTTGGCTTCCGCCGCCGCGTTCACGTTGCCGCCGGAAATCGAGCCGCCCATGATCACGACTTCCTTCACCAGCGGGACGATCGAAGGATCCTTCAACACCGCGAGCGCAATATTCGTTAGCGGGCCTACCGGCACAAGCGTGATCTGGTGCGGGGAATCGTGAACCATCTGTATGATCAGGTCTGGCCCGAAGCGCGAGTCGGCTTTACACTTGCTCGCGGGCAATTCCACGTTGGCCAGTCCGTTTGCGCCATGCCAAAGTTCCGCGGTGATCAGCTTCTGAAACAGCGGATGCGGCGCGCCGCCGGCGACCGGAATGTCGCAGCGGTTGGTGAGCGACGCTAGCTGCAGCGCGTTTTGCAGCCCTTGTTGCGCGGTCACGTTGCCGGGGACGACGGTAAGCGCACGCACATCCAATTCCGGCGAATTCAGCGCGAGCAGAATCGCCAGCGCATCATCGGTGCCAGGGTCAGTATCTATGATTACTTTTTTCGGAGAGATGCGCGCCGCCGACGCCTGGATCATGAAGGCAGACGCCGAAGCATTCCTGGCACTCGCTCGTGCCAGCGGCGCAACGCACAACCGGGAGGCCGACGTAAACAGAATTAAGGCAGAGATGAGTGTACGAAAAACAGACTTGAGTCCTGACCTGCGCGAATGCGTCGACTCAACGCGAACGGGCAGAGTCGTGACTATCCTCGCGGAAAACGGAATGGCATCCGCAAGCCCATCATTTACAAATGTATGAGGATATTTGTGCTGCACTTCAAGAAAAGGGCCCCCACCCCGTTCGAATGAGGGGAAGGCTATAACCGAGTTCGTTGGGAGTCAATACGAAACTGGAAGGGACGCCAAGATTTCCACAGTGAGAATCATTCGCTTTATGAATGGGTCGCTTGCCATCCAAGCGCGGAGCCCGTGCGCCTGCGGTCAACGGTTCGAAAGCGAAACAGGGCATGCGCAAGCATCGTGAATACATGGGATGGCGCGACGTTTCGTCATGCTGTTAGAATTTGTGCCGCAATGAACCGCGGCTCCTCCTCGGTGAAGTGGTCCATTTTGATCGCCGTCAGCATCCTTTTCATTGCAACGGGTGATGTGTGGGCCGGATTCTTAGGGCTGTCGGCAGGCACCGCGCTTCTTCACCTCCCTGCAATGCGTGCGCAGCATGACCCGGCGCCGCCGCCGTCTGGCGGACTTGCACGCCAGCAGCAAGATGATGACACGATCAAGCTGCGGCATCGCAGCGAGATCACGAATCCGTATCACGTACAGTTTCGCGACGTCACGCGCGAGGCTGGTATTCATTTTCATCATGAGCGCGCCGCGTCGCCTGAGCGGCTGTATCCGGAAACAATGGGCGCGGGCGTTGCCTGGATTGACTACAACCAGGACGGTTATCTCGACGCATTTTTCGTAAACAGCGGCTACACGCCGTTCTTTCATCCCGCGCAGCCACCGCAACCGGCCTTATATCGTAACAATCACGACGGCACATTCACCGACGTCACCGCGCAAAGCAAGATTCATACCGATGGAACGATGTTCTTCGGCGCAGCGGTGGGCGATTACGACAACGATGGTTACCCGGACATCTATATGACCGGCTATCGCCATTCCGTGCTGCTGCACAATAATGGCGACGGAACTTTCACCGATGTCACCGCAAAAGCAGGAGTAGGCAACGACGGCAACTGGGGCACGGCCGCGGGCTGGTTCGATTACGATCACGACGGCAAGCTCGATCTGCTCGTCACGAATTACGTGCAGTACGACGTGGATCACCCGGTGTTGTGCGGCGACGTCCGCCCCGGATTCCGCGACGCTCCGCAGACTAGCGCGTATTGCCATCCGGATAGCTTCAAAGGCTCCTCGGCGAAGCTTTATCACAATAATGGCGATGGCACGTTTACGGACGTCACGGAAAAAGCCGGCCTGAAAAACACCGACGGCAAGAGCCTGGGAGTGGTGCTCGCCGATCTGAATGGAGACGGCTGGACCGACATCTTCATCGCCAACGACACGCAGCGCAATTTTTTGTATTACAACAATGGCGATGGCACGTTCCGTGACGCCACCTACAAATCGGGCGTTGGTTTCAGCGAAGATGGGCGCACTGAGGCGGGCATGAGCGCGGACGCGGCGGACGTGATGAACAACGGCCTGCTGTATCTGTTCGTCAGTCATCTGGACTTCGAGTTGAACCGCATCTATCGCAATAATGGCGACGGCACGTTCACCGATTACACGATTGCTTCCGGCATCGGGCAGACGAACATTCTGAACAGCGCATTCGGCGCGCGTTTTTTCGATTTTGACAATGACGGCTGGCGCGATCTGCTCGTGGTTAACGGGCACATTTTGGACAACATCAAGCTGTATCACCCGGAAGTGACCTACGACGAAGAGAAAACCCTATATCGCAACCTGGGCGAGGGGAGATTCGTGGACGCCACCAGAACCGAGGGCGCTGATTTCCGCGCGTCGCGCGTAGGACGCGGCCTGGCCGTCGGCGATTTCGATAACGACGGCTGGCAGGATTTTCTGGTCAGCAACAACGGCGAAGACGCGCAGCTATTTCGGAATGAAGGCGGAAGCTCTCCCGCGGCGAAGGACAATCACTGGATCGCAGTGCGACTGATTGGCGTCACGTCCAATCGCGACGGGATCGGTGCGTCATTGAAACTGACTGCCGGAGATTTTACCAGCTACGATCAGGCGAAGGGCGGCATGAGCTACTGTTCCGCGCAGGATCCGCGCATTTATTTCGGCCTCGGCAAGCATGATCACGTGGATTCAATCGTGATCCACTGGCCCAGCGGCTACGCCCAAGAACTCCGGGACATTCCCGCCGACGTAATCGTGACCGTCACCGAAGGCGTAAACGCCAAAGCCGACAGGTACCCGCCGCCTCGACCCGAATAGAGCTTTGCAATTCTTGTTGCTACTTCTGCGCGTTACTGACAGGCGCCAGTGCCGGAATCGCGAAACGTTTTCCCCGCCTCGGGAATGAACTCCCAGTCGTACCCATTGGGGTGCAACGTACGTTTCAGTACGCCATAGGTGTCGGCGTTGCGGACTTCCCTGGTGGCAAGCGGCTTAGCGAAGGGGCGATGATTCTTGCCTCCCGTACCAACGACGAATTCGCGAATTCCGTATGCGGAATCGGATTTGCCGTCTGGACCCTGGGGCGCGAACCGTTCGTAATCGTGATCGTCCGTTGATGAGCACCGCGACCTTCGCCGCGTACAGATCCTGCCAGAAGGGCTTCATTTCGAGATCGTTGCCATGTTTCGCGCCGGAGCTGAACAGCGGCTTGTGCCAGTAGGCGAGAGTGCATGCAGATGGGTGCGCCTGGAGGTCCGCGCGCAGCCATTTTTCTTGCGCCGACCCGGAGTTGCAGCCGCCAACTTCCGCACATTCGCTGTTCAGCACGATGATGTGCCAGGAGCCCAGCTCGTAGCTGTAATAACCTTGTTTTGGATCACCGGCATTCGGGCCGAAGTAGTCGAAGTAAGCAGTGGCGCCGCCGGAATGAAATTCATGATTGCCAACCGATGGGTGTGTTCGGGCTTTTTGGCGTCCCCACGTGGGGTCATAGCATTTGGCAAACTGCTCGGCCGTGCCCTGTTCGTAAGCGTTGTCGCCTGCGGTGAATACCGTGCCAGGAATCGCCTCGAGAAGCTTGGCGGTCGCTTCAGTGCCGGAAAGATCCGAGCAGTCGGCAATATCGCCCGCACCGACGAGAACAACGGTTTGATCACTCTTCTCCTGCCCCAGGGGGGAGTTGTGCCGAGGGACAACATCAAAATGGCACAGACGGATAGCAAAATCCGGGAATCCCTCGATGTTGGCTTCATAGCGTGTGTGTTCCCTAATGCGCATTTTCGGCAACTACGTACCCGCGCGGGCGGCATTATCGCCGTAGGGGATACCAGCGGAAGCCGACTGAGTATGTGGGGTGGTAATACTCGCGCTGGTCAACGTAAATCTTGCTGCCAGTGTAGAAACCGAAGACTTCGTTAGTCAGATTTTCGCCTTGCACGAGCAAGCTGAGGCCGCCGTTAACCCGAAAGCTGGCCTGCGCGTCCAGCTGGAAATGAGAGTAGAGGTAGATGTCGCCCGCTGGCCCCTTAACCCCCAAGTTTTGTGGGTCACTGGAGGGCATGTACTGATACTGGTAAATCATCGCGCCGTTATAAGTCATGCCCAGGTGGACTGAAACTCTTCCACGGTCGTAGCTGGGACCGATGTTGAATGAGTTCGGAGCCTGGCGCTGCAACGCGGGGGAGTCAATTCGCCCTGGGATTCCGTAGGCTTGGGAATAGGTATAGGTGTAGTTTGCCGCCATGCCAATCCCTTTGAGTGCGTCGGGCAAAAATGTGAGGCGCTGTAGGTAGGCAAGCTCCACGCCACCGACGTGGGCGTTCGATCCGTTAACGATGGTGCTGGTCGGGCAAGTAGGAGTTGGACACAATGGGCTAACGGTGTCGAGCGAGTTCGTGTAGTAAATAGGATCAATCAGTTGCTTGTAAAAAAACCCAGCCTGGATGACGCCGTAGGGCTGCAGAAAATGTTCATACAAAATGTCAAAGTCGTTTGCATGCTCCGCCTTGAGTTTGGGATTGCCAACCGAAATCGTGTAGGGATTCGTGCTTTGATCGACGGTGGAGTAGGGTACAAGGTCATACGGATTCGGCCGGGAAAGTCCGCGGCCATAGACGGCCCGGATGTCTGAGTTGGCTGTCCATTGGTAGCGCAACTGAACGCTGGGCAACGGATCGATGTACCACTGGCTGGTCTTCACAGGCGTCGTTCCCGTCCAGTTTCCATTTACATCGTTCGTGACGTTGTAACCGAGGATGTCCAACTGCGTCGCCTCGAGGCGCAGTCCCGTTTGCAGGCTCCACCGGCCCGATCTCAACGTATTCATGATGTAGCCGGCAGTGACGCGCTCGGTGAGATTGTAATTGGCGGAGTCGGACTGCAAGTGAGTGGAGTTGACATCTTCGGTGAAATCGCCTGGATTTTCGTTGAAGAAATTGTTTAGTTTGTTGTAGCTCGTGACCGGTCCGAAGTTGTAGGTGTTGTAGTAGTAATGAGGGTTCTTGAAGCCGCTCAGAAAGTCGCTCAACAGGTAAGTGCCGTTGGGATCCCACACGGGAGAAACTGCGTTCTGATAGTCGTGGGAATTTCGAATTTTGGCGCCAAACTGCAAAGTGCCTTCGTGCGAGCCCCACTTGTAATTCCTGCCGAATGTCGCCGACCCCTGTAGGCTGACCTCATCGGTTGGTCCCGTGGAGGTGTCAAACTCGCTCATCGAATACTGCGTCGGATCGAAGATGGCGGTACCCGGAGCCCAGCAAGGTGTTGTCCCCGTACCCTGAACCCACTGAGGCCGGTAGGGGTCCTGGGTGGCGGCGGGGCTGTACTGGCAGTTTCCTGACCCATTGTAAGTAAATGTTACTCCTGGATTGCCGGCGACTCCGTTTTCACGTCCGTTGGAAGCGGACACATCCCACGCGAGCCAGGAACTCGAAAACGAATGTTTTCCGCCGCCTGAGACACTCAGAATCGAATAGTTCGGAATGCGCTGCGAGGTCGTAAATTGTGGAACGTCGGGAGTGAGGTTGAATGGCGGCGGACCCGGCATGTTGTTTGGATTGGAGCATGGGCTCCCAGGGGTCGGTATGCAGACGTCGTTGTTCAGCGTGTAGACCCACTTATTGCCATAGTCCTTGAAATCGGAATACAAATAATGGAGATAAATGTCGGAGTCCTTCGAGATCCTGTCATCTGCTCCTCCGCCAAGGCCCCAGCGCGTCCGCTGGTATCTATACTCTCGAAGGTCAAGGCTGTCGTAAAAGGGATTGACGAAGTTTGGGTCAATACCGGGTTCGATGTCGTCAATTCCGCGACCGTTGTAGTCGTAGGTAAACCCAATCAGCGCACCGAATTGTTTGTTTTCGCCGAAACGCTGCCCTACGGTCGTGCCCGTCTGGCCAACGTAGCGGCCGCCCAGGATCGGTGTGTAACCTGCTATGCCGTTGACGATGAGCGTTGGCTGGTCGCCGGCGTTCTTCAGCCTCAGATCCACGGTGCCGCCGATAGCGTCTCCATCCTGACTTGCCGAAAGCGTCTTCTCCAGCACGATAGCCTCTACGAGGTCGGCTGGAATGACGTCTAGCTTGACCTGCCGCACGGCCACTTCCGGCGAAGGTACATTGATGCCGTCCACGGTCACATTCGTCAGCCGCGGCTCGGTCCCGCGCACCTGCACAT
Organism: uncultured Acidobacteriota bacterium; assembly: GCA_963795005.1. GTDB lineage: Bacteria > Acidobacteriota > Terriglobia > Acidiferrales > UBA7541 > Palsa-295. The sequence goes on from CAWCGE010000011.1 coordinate 140,633, forward strand.
ATTTTCCTTCGCCTTCATCTCGTTCGAGGGTCACACCCGGGAGCCGGCCGGTAGCGTCCGCGATGTTGGCATTCGGAAGACTCGTGATTACGTCCGCGGAAATCACGTTGACGATATCCGCGGAAGTTTTCTGAATCTGTATTTGCTCAGCTTCGCCCTCGAGATCCGCATGGACACTAATCGCCTGGTTCGAGCTAGCGACCTGCAGGACGGCGTCCACCGAAACTGTTTGTCCTGCCGTCAGGTCCAAGGTCTTGGTGAATGAGGAAAAGCCGGAATACGAAATTGTGATCGTGCAGCTGCCGACCGGCAAGCCAGTAACGAAAAACTGACCCTGGGTATCGGACACGGTCGAAAACCCACCCGGCTTAACGCTAACCCCCGCGCCCTGAAGCACTCCGCCTCCGATGTCGGTAACGTGTCCGCTAATCGCGGCCTTGCCAGTTTGTTCGTTCGCTTGAGTGGGCGAGGTTCCCCCAGCCGCTCCTCCATGAGTTTGCGCCGCAGCCCATTGTGGAAAAAGTGCCAAAACGGAAAGTACGAGCACCGCGAGCACCCGACAGACAACTCCTTTTGCCTGGGAGGAAACACTCGGGACTGGACTGTCCTTAAAGCTCATAATGCCCTCTCTGGTTGCTATCTCGGCGGGTGCGCTAAAGACACAGCGCTCCCACTTGTCGTCTAGAGATCAGCAGATTTTGTGGAGTCGGCAACTCAATTAAGCCCGAGAAATGAGAATGCTGCATGAATGAGCTTTGATACGCGGTTCAATAGACTCTGAAAGTTTTTCAGATAGCCCGCTTCAGGGAGGGAAGAATCTGCTGACGCGGGTCAGATGGCCTGCGGCACTGGCAAACTCACACGAAATACGGAACCAACGCCAATCCTGCTCTGCACCTCGATGGCGCCGCCGTGCATTTCCGTGATCCAGCGAGCGATGGCCAAACCCAGTCCGGCACCCCCGGTATTTCGCGATCGCGCGCGATCCGTGCGGTAGGAGCGCTCAAAGATCAGACTCAGTTCATGTTCTGGAATGCCGATTCCCGAATCCCGGACGAGGATTTGAATTTCGCTCGACGCGGCGAGCAATTCGATCTCACAAAAACCGCCATCGGGCGTGTACTTTATCGCGTTATCCAGAAGTATGAGGAGCAGGCGATCCATCGCGATCGCGTCAGCTCTCACCCATACCGGCGTACCAGGAGCGTGGAGCGTGATGTTGAGCTGCTTATCGGCGGCCAGTACTACGGCGCGCTCCTGCGCTTTTTTCACATGCTCATCGAGGTCGATCAGAAGAAGTTCCATCCCGGTCGTGCCCGCATCCGCTCGTGCGAGCGTCAGCAGGTCTTCTAATAGCTCAGTGGTCTCGACGGACGTGCGCAGGATTTTCGAGAGGGCCTCCATATATTGACTTTCCGTTCGCGGCCTGCGCAAAGTAACTTCTGCGATCGTACGGATTACGGCCACGGGGGTTCGCAGATCGTGCGACGCGTCCGCGGTAAATCGCGTAATCCTCTTGAACGAGGTTTCAATACGCGCAAGCATGGCGTTGAGTGTTTCGGTAAGGCGTCGCAACTCGTCCCGCGCGCGAGGAACCTCGAGGCGGCGCGAGAGATTCTGTACGCCGATGCGGTCGGCGGTCTCGATGATCCGGGTGACAGGCGCGAGCGACCTTCCGCTCAGCCAATAACCCAGGAGCGAAGCCAACACGATCAGGAGCGGCACTGTTTCCTTTTCGATCGCTCGAAAGTTATCGAGTGCCAAGTCAAAGGGTTCCGTGGGGACCGCGACATGAATTTCGAAAATTCGTCCGCCCGCTGCGACGCGTTGCATCGCGATGCGATACTGCAATTGGTTCAAATTCGTCGTGAAGAAAGTGATCTGGCCGTCATGCACTGGCGGGAAAGGAACGCTCGATGGAAGGAATTGTCTGGGCTGGAAGATCCAATCATGGTTTTCGTCCGCCACTTCGAAGAGCACGCCGCTGGGCCACCAGCTCGCCAGTTGGGCCAGCTCTTTCTGAATCTCCGCGGTGCCGTCCGGAGCGTTGACCGCCAGTAATTGCTGCAGGCTTTGCAGGTTCACGCTCGAAGCGTTATTCACGGTCACTTCGATGCTGCGCCGAAAGCCGACATCGCTGATCCAGACAAACACGCTGAAAGACGCGGCGAGTACGACGAAATAAAGTGCGGTCAGTCTTGCACGTATCGTCATATTCATGGCTCATCCGGCGCACGCATCGAATATCCAAGGCCCCGGTGGGTGTGAATCAGCTTCACGTCCGACTCATCCTCGACTTTCTTCCGCAGGAGCCTCACGAACGCGTCCAGCGTGTTTTCTTCCACTTCTCGCCGGTTGCCCCACACGGCCGCGAGCAGCGCGTTCCGCGTAACCACGCGGCCCTGGTTTCTCACCAGAACCTCGAGTAATCGAAATTCTGTCAGGGATAGGTGAATCGGCTGCCCGCTGCGAAAAGCACGCTGTGAGGAAACGTCCAGAACGAGGTCATGCAGCTCCAGCACTTGCTTTGCCGCTACCATTCCGCGCCGCTTCAAGGCCCGGATGCGGGCCAGCAACTCGGTAAAGGAGAATGGCTTGGTGAGATAGTCATCGGCGCCCGAATCCAATCCGCGGACGATGTCTGTAAGAGAGTCGCAGGCCGTCAGCATCAGCACCGGCGTATCCTGGTTTCTTTGCCGCAATTGCTGAACGACCTGAAGGCCGCTTTGATCGGGGAGCATTACGTCGAGGAGGATCAAATCGAACGAGCAGTCGCTTGAAAGCTGCAGCGCGCCTCTGCCATCTCGGGCAAGCTGAACATCGAGGAGTTCCTCCTGTAATCCTCGCACGAGTGCGGAGGCCATCTCTGGCTCGTCTTCCACAATAAGAATATTCATGGAAGCGTACCGTATATGGGCCGAGGTTGCTCGCGTGTAACGCGCAAATGAACGCAATATTACAGGCAAAGTCGGGCCGGGCAGGAAAACGCGCCGAGCGGAATTTAGCAGTCAGTTGAGGAACGCGGTAACCCAGATGCCATCGAGGATCGCCGGCTAGCGCCTATGACAACTTCACGAAGCCCGTTGCGAGGATTTCATCGCCGCGACGCTCCAGAATCACCTGCGGCAACGGCTGGGGCGGCGGTCCGTCGAGGACCTGGCCAGTTGTCGCTGAATAGATCCCGCCGTGACACGGGCACGCGAAGATATTTTCTTCCGGGCGGTAAAATACGGGACAGGTGTGATGGGTGCACAGGCGGCTGAAAGCGAGATAGGTGTCGTCGGCAGGGCGCAGCAGAAAGCAGGGACGATCGTCCGCCGGATACGCGAAGACTTTCGACCCGCCCACGGGAATTTCCCCTACTCGCGCGACCGCTCTTACCGGGCAAGGGGATTTTCGTTCTCGCCAGTATGCCGCGAGCGCTCCGAGCGCAGCGAACGCACCAGCGAAGGCGAACCACCGATTGAATCCACGGCGCGTGATCGAAGGATTTTCTGCAGGCGGTTGTTCGGGGTCGTTCAAGATGTGAGCGCTTTCATTACGATTTTATCTGTGTTTATCTCGCGTTCAACTGTTGTGAATTTGCCCAGCGCACGTCTAGGAAGCTAGATGTCCCAGCTGCAGGCGCGTCTGCAAAACGCGCAATATCGTATCGCGCCCGATCATGCCCACGATTTGCCCGTTCGAAATCACGGGCATCTGATTAATGTCCTCGGCCTGCATTCGTTCGAGCACCCCTAGCGCCGGCTCGTCCGGAGTGGCGGCGTGGATGCGGTCGAACGGCATCATCACCGCCTGAATGGATGTGTTTGCCCACTCGTCCCGCGGCAGCGTGCGCGCCGAGTGCAGCGTCACCAGGCCCACAGGCCGTCCCGCGCCCGTGACCATGTGGCAACGCCGCCCGGTTCGCAGCACCTCGTGCACGTAATCTTCCACGGAAATATTGCGCTCGACGGTCGGTACGTCTTGGGTCATCACGTCGGAAGCGTGCAAGCCCGTCAGCGTATTCTTGATCGCCACCTGCGCGTAGCTTTCGCGCGCCGCGCTCAGCAAGAACCACCCGATGAACGCGGTCCACAGCCCGCCGATTGGATTGCCGTTGAACGCTTGCCAAACGCCGACGAAAATCATCAAGTAAGCGAAAAATCGCCCGGCGTTGGAAGCGATCTTCGTCGCGCGCGTAAAGTCCCCGGTGATTCCCCAGGCAATTCCACGCAATATCCGCCCACCGTCGAGCGGAAATCCGGGAACCAGATTGAAAAGCGCGAGCAGGACGTTGATCTCCCACAGCCAGGTGCATGCCGCCACGACCAGTTCGTTGCCGTGGACGTAATGCGCGACGAGCCAGAAACAGCCTCCCAGAAACAAGCTCGAAAGCGGCCCGGCAATGGCGATGTTGAATTCCTGCACGGCCTTGGTGGGGTCGCGGGAGATGCGTGAAAGTCCGCCAAAGACAAACAAAGTGATGGATTCGACCGGGATGCGGTAATGCTTGGCGATCACGCTGTGGCTGAGCTCGTGAAATACCACCGAGGCGAAAAAAAGGATGCTGGTGATGATCCCCAACGCCCAATGCTGCTGCTGCGACCATCCGGGATGCTGCGAGGTGAACTGTTTTGCCAGGGTGATTGTGATTAGCAGGAAGATTATCAGCCAGCTGGCATGCAAGTAGATGGGGATGCCGAAAATGCGTCCGAGGCGGAAACCACTGGCTGGGGGATCGGAACGGATGCGATCTCCCGGTGGGGGCGCTCCGAAACTCGGCGGCTGTTCCACTGCGTGCTCTCGATCGCCAGTTGGTGAAGGCGAAGCCATCGCAAGACCCTACCACAAGTTTAGCAGACGCAAGCTGTTTCCGCCCATCCCGGGTGCGGCATTGGTCAGGCGTTCGTGCCACCGTCCACGGTCAGATTCGCACCGGTGATGTACGACGCTTCGGGACCAGCCACGAAGGCCACCAACGCGGCGACTTCGTCAACAGAGCCGAAGCGATCCAGCGCCGTATTGGCCTTTTGCGGCGTCGCCCAATCGCCCGCGGCGGGATTCAAATCCGTGTCAATCGGACCGGGCTGGATATTATTCACCGTGATGCCCCGGCCCCCCACTTCTCTGGACAACCCCTGAGTGAACATCTTGATGGCTCCCTTTGTCGCCGAGTAGGCCACCAGTCCGGGCGTCATCATGCGCTCACCGACGCATGAGCCGATCATGATGATGCGGCCTCCGTTCTTCATGTGCTTCAACGCTGCTTGCGTCGCGACGAACGCGCCGCGGAGATTGAGGTCAATCATGCGGTCCAGCTCCTCGAGCGTGGTCTCCTCGAACTTCTTCGGAATGGCTGTACCGGCATTGTTCACGAGGACGTCGATCCGGCCGAAGGTCGCGGCGGTTTTTTCTACCGCGGCGCTGACGGCACTGGGATCGGTGGCGTCAGCCTGGATCGCGATCGCCTTTCCCCCGGCACGTTCAATCTCCTTGACGACCGCCGCGGCCGCGTCGGCGCCCTTGGTGTAGGTGATGGCCAGGTTCGCGCCGTCTGCGGCCAGACGCTTGGCAATCCCAGCACCGATGCCGCGTGAGCCGCCCGTAACCAGTGCCACCTTCCCCTCGAGTTTCTTAGACATTGTTTTCTCCTGTTCCTGTAGATGCCGTTCTTTGGCGATCGATTCGCTGATGAAGAGCCACCGGTTGAGCCGTGTGATGGCGAGTGCTACCCAGAAAAAGCCCGCCGGTTTGTAAGCGTCGGAAACCGCGCGCGCATGGCCTTCCATTGAGTGTCAATTTCCACGACGTGTTTCCGCCGCCACGCATTATTGCGCATTCTCTCGCCAATCGTCACTCTGGCGCTAGGCAGTTCTGATCCGCAAAGCATTGAAAACACTGGCTTGCCGCAGCGCTAGAGCGGAAAACGCACCACCGCCCCGCATTGGTGATCGTCCTGCATTCATCTCACGCGTGCAGCCCAGCCGCAACGGAGGACAGGACCATGGAATACACCATTGATTTCGTCGGAATCGCCAGCGCGATTTTCGTCTCGTTCGCCGTGGCGCTGGGACTGGAATGGCTGAGTCTGGTTCTGCTGATGCGTTTGATGCCAGCACGGCCCATCCCGCAAACCGCAAGGCAAAGGACTGCGGCACAAGCGCAAGCACAAGACGCCGCCGAGCCATTCGGCCAAAAAGCGGCCTAGCGCCGGCGTCTCGCCGGCTCTTCGCTTGTTGGTCGGCTGCCCGGAAAACCGTCGGCGGGACGCTGGCGCTACATAGGGGAGGTTTCACATGCTTTTTCTGCGGTGGTTGCTCTTCGTAGTTAGCTTCGGCTTTCTCGGTGTCGCGGCTGCGATGGTGCTGTACGACATCTACTTGGCATTTGAACTCAGCCGCATCCTTCGCCGCGGCGAGCGCTCGCCGGAGAAAGGCGCCGCGGACCGGGCCGTCGGTTCGCCTACGCCCGGCGAAAGTGCCGGTCCTGCGCCGACGCAGTTCTCCTCCGCCGGTCAACCAGCACCAGCCAGCTTCCGCCTGCCGCCGCGCACGCCAGGCCCACGCCGAGCGATACGGCGGTCCGCCGCCGCGAAACTCGCAATCGCCGCCGCGTTCTGCACTCTGCTCGGCAAAAGCATCCTCGTCGTTCCGGACGGCCACGCCGCCGTCCGCATCAGTCAAATTTCCGGCGTGCGCCCCGGCAGCCTGTACCCCGGCACGCACCTTATCATTCCGCTCGTCGAACGCGCCGCGCTCTACGACATCCGCGATAACGTCTACTCCACCGCCGCGTCCGAAAATCCGCGCGACAAAGGCCTCGAAGTTCTCACGGTCGAAGCCCGCGAAGGCCTCTCGGTTGGCTTGGCCATCACCGTGCGTTACCGTCTCAATCCGCGCCATCTCGATTACGTCCAAACCAATCTTCCGCAGCCGATTGACCAGGAAATCGTCGCTCCGGTAGTCACCAGCATTTTCCGCGATCTCGGACCAAACTATGCGGTGCGCGACGTCTTCTCCACCAAGCGCGAGGAATTCCACCAGCGCGCGACGCAAGCCATCACTGCGCGCCTCGCCGAGGATCAGATCGTCGTCAAGGAAGTCCTGCTGCGCAAAGTCCAGCTGCCCGAAGAGTACGCGCAGGGACTGCAGGGTTTGCTGCTGAAGGAACAGGAAGACGATCGCGTGACCGTGGACCAAAGCATCGAGCAGAAAAAAGTGAAGATCGCCGAATCGCAAGCCGAGGCCCAGAAGGTCCGCCAGATCAAGCATGCTGAAGCCGACGCGCGCACGCGCGTTCTGATGGCTCAGGCGGAATCCGATTCGATGCAATACACGCTGCCGCTGAAACAAAAGCAAATTGAGCAATCGTGCCTCGAAGCCGAAGCCCGCAAACAAACCACCATCGAAGACGCCGAAGCCGCCGCGCAAGCACGCATAAAAAATGCTGAGGCCGAGGCTCAGGCCAAGGTGATTGACAGTAAAGCCGAACAGCAGCGCCGCACCTTGCTGGCCGAAACGCAGAATGAAGAAACCATCAAGGGCGCCGAAGCCGCCGCGCAAGCCAAAGTGATTGACGGCAAAGCCGAGAAACAGCGCCAGAACTTGTTAGCCGACGCCGAGGCCAACGAAATTCGCGAAACCTCAAAAGCCGATGCGGAAAAATTGCAGCTCGAAGCCTCGGCGTTGAAAGCCAATCCCATGCTCGTGCAATTGACCGTCGCGCAGCGCTTGAGCGACCGCGTGCAGATCATGATGGTCCCCACCGACGGCAAATTTTTCTTCACCAATGACGTGCTGAAGTCAGTACAAGGCTCGGCAGCCATGTCCGGAATGAATGACCCGCCGACGCGCGCGAATGGCAGGCCCTAACGCAGAGCGTCAACAAAGAGATTCCCGGCCGGGGCATCTCGCGGCCTGTCCCGCGAGGCAGGGCAGCCCGACCCGGGAGTAACGCCGGTGAAAACCCTTGCGGGTGGCACGGTTGAAATCGGGGCACAACGCGACGCGACCGCCGCAGCGAAGCTTCAGCCCAAGACCAAACCGCAGCCACCCCGCCGGTGTGAAATTGTCAAATTTTAGCAGCTCAGCCCACTAGGGCGATCATCACGCCGCGCGTGACACAGCCACTCCTGGGTGTGCTCTTTTTTAATAATATCGGCCCTAGGCAGCAAAGGGCCAAGTTCGACTTGCCATGCTTTGCCATGTCATTCAATGCAAATAACACTGTCCCCAGGGGCAGGGCATGCCGTGCCCGTGCGAACCGCGCAGCAACACGGTGTGCTAATATGAACGTTCGCGAACGCAATTCACGATTCGCGCACACTGATGCGGCCGTCCCGCCGACTCCATCTTCAATTTCAGACAACGTTGCTCGCAATCTGTTTCGTTGCATGCCCCCGCGCGGTCTGCGCACAAACCCCCACGCCGTTCCCACAACAATGGAATGAAGCGGTGAACCAGCTAGCCGATAAAATTGCCGCGGATGTCAGCCCTACACGTTCCCTCACGCTCTTTCTTCGTGAGAATGATTCGTCGGTCAGCGCTCCCGCCGCCGCCACCCTCGTTCGGGCTCTCATCCGCGCACTCGGTCAACACAATTTTCGGGTTATCCAAGCGGAGGAGCCCGAAACGCTGATTGATCTGACGATTTCCGAAGGCGCGGAAGGGCCTGTGTTCACAGCCGAGATTCTCCGCAATTACCAGGATGGCGCCGCACCCCTGATTGCCATGGTCGCGTTGCCTAAACCGGCAGCGTCAGCCTCCATGCAAGGCGCGGCGCCGCTGATCTTGCGGCGCAAATTCATCTTCGCGCAGACGGCGCGTTTTCTCGATTTCATGATGCCGGACCCTGCCGGTGTCCCAGAAGGCCGCCTAGTGCTCCTTGAGCCGGACCAAGTTGAGTACTTTCGGAATGAGCAAGCGCAGTGGCTTCTCGACAAGTCGATCCCCGTCCGCTCGCGTTTCCCTCTGTCTCGCGATCCGCGCGGGCTAATCGCGACGGATGATGAAGGAATCCACATGTATCTGCCGCACGATACGTGCAGCGGATCCGGCGACGGGCGAACGGACCTTGGGTGCAGTCCAAGCGTCCGGGTAAAATCGCCCGCCGCGTATTCTCTAGCTCCATCGTGGCCGATCTTTGGTGACGAATCGCAGCGTACCGCCGCACCCTATGCGTTCGACCGCAACTATTTCCAGAGACTTGCGGCTCGTTTTGGCGATGTCATAGGTGATCTCCCTGCCTTTTACTCGGCAGCCGCCAAGGGCAAGGAACGGGCATGGATTCTTGCAGAGTTAGACGGTAAGGTCCGGCTCTATGACGAAGATTCGTCTCCCTCTGCGACGTTTTCAAATTGGGGCGATGGCATCGTTAGTGTCGCTGCGGATTGCGATCCGGCGTGGCTGCTGCTTGTGACAGGGAACGGCGATTGGTCGGTGAGAGACACGGTTCGGATTTACGAGGTCAGCGATCATCAGGTCGCGACGGTTGGCCAGCCGCTGGAATTTCCCGGTCCCATCCTGGCGTTGTGGCCGTCCGATGACGGCAAATCGGCACGCGTCGTTTCACGAAATCTGCAGGCAGGAATGTATGAAGCTTCGATTGTCTCTGTTTCTTGCGGCAATTAGCCTCGGTCTCCTGGTAATTCCAGCGAAGAGCGCCCGCCGCCCGCGCTATGGCGGAACGCTTCGCGTCGAGATTGGCGCAGCCATTGCTTCACTTGATCCAGCCGTCGTCACCTCCACCCCCGAAGAAGCCGCCGCAAGATCGCAAATTGATGGACTCATTTACGATCACCGCGACGCCGACGGCACGCTCGCTGGCGAGCAAGACAGCGGACCATTTCGTGTCGCGTCATGGGAAGGGAAGCGCGCGACGCTGGCCGCTAACGATAATGTCCGCGACGGCCGCCCGTTCGTGGACACCATTGAAATTGCCATGGGGGTCTCCGCGCGCGATCGCTTGCTCGATCTGCAATTGAATAGAGCCGACTTCGCGGAAATTCCTCCGCAGGACGCGCGCAGCGCTTCCGAGCGCGGCGTGCGCGTCAGCATTTCGCAGTCCGATGAATTGCTCGCGCTTGTTTTCAATAATCCCGATAGCCCGGCCAGCCGCAATGCCCGCGTGCGCGAAGCCGTCGCGCAGTCCATAGACCGTGCCGCGATCGTGAATTTCATTCTGCAGAAAACCGGCGAACCTGCCGGCGGTTTGCTCCCCCAGTGGTCCAGCGGCACAGCGTTCCTTTTTCCGACTGCCGCAGATGCAGCGCGCGCCAAGGAACTTTGGTCGCAAATCTCGCCTGCTCCCAAGTTAGTGTTGGGATATGATTCCGCTGATCCGTTGGAGCAGAGCGTGGCCGAACGTATTGTGGTGAACGCGAAGGAAGCTGGAATCTTGATGACCGCGCAAGCGATTCCCAATTCCGCAGCCGGCAATGTGCGCGCCGCCACAAACGCGCAGCAACATCAGGTGGATGCCCAGTTGGTCCGCTGGCGCATGCCCTCTCCCAATCCGGGAAGCGCGCTCAAGGCGGCACTTCTCGAAATTCGCATCGGCGGCGAGCCGGCGGTCGCCAACGCCATGCCCCTTACGGATCAGGCATCGCCGCAGGACATTTACAATCAACAGCGCGCCATATTGGATAAGGTTGCGGTAGTGCCGCTGGTCTGGCTTCCACAGGTTTACGGGCTGAGCGCGCGCGTGCGAGACTGGACGGTTCCTGGCCCTGGCGATCAGTGGCCGCTCGCCGATGTTTGGCTCGATACGGACGCTGGAGCCGATAAACAGCCATGAAAAATTTCGCCGCCGACCCGCTGGAAATCACCTCATCGCGGCAAAACACTGAAAACGCAGCCAGCAATGTCTGGGGCACTAAAGGCAAATCGTGACGTTTCGTACCAGGCTATTCGTCAGCTTCATGTTCGCGCTGCTGTTGTCCGTCGCGCTGATTGCGGCGGGCGTCACCCTAGTCACTCGCCGCGCCTTCGACGAACTGAACCGCGAAAACAGCGACGCCCTTCTCGCTCAGTTCCAGAAGGAATTCCAGCGCCGCGGCAAAGATGTGGTAGAGCGCGTCAAGGGCATCGCCGATGCCGAGGCCACGGTGCGTATGGCCATTGACCTCAGTCGCCCAAACGCGGACGTGTCGGTCTACGTCAACGACGCGCACGGTGTTTCCAGGTCGCACCAACTCGACATTCTCGACTTCGTCAGCAACGACGGGACGATCATTTCCTCCGAAGAATCGCCCGCGCGTTTTAACTACAAAATGGAGTGGGTCACCAAGGCTGAGAACTGGGCCGCCCGCGGCCCGTTCCTGACGAAGCTGGATACCGAGTCGGGATCTACGCTGGCACTACTGTCCGTAGCCACGGTGCGTGTCGGTGACCGCGACTTGTACGTCGTCGGCGGTGAGCGTCTCGGCAAGGAATTTTTGGCTTCGCTGGTACTGCCCTCGAACATGCGCGCGCTGCTCTACCAGAATCTCAGTCCCGAATTTCAAGAAACGAATTTGATTGATTCGAACGGGCCTGCGCAGCAAGCCAATCGTTTCGAGCCGCTGGTCGAACAAGTGAGAACGAATCCGGTCGAACAGAGCGCGGAGATCAAATGGTCCATTGATCCCGCGAGCGCTGAAATGTTTCACGCGTTGCCGCTGCTCGGACGCTCCCAGGAACTGCTGGGCATTTTGTTCGTGGGCAGTTCCCAACGCACGGTCGTGATGCTGGAGCGACGTATCCGCTGGCTCGCGCTCGGGGTCGTTGCCGTCGGCTTGCTGTTCGGGTTGATGCTGAGCTGGTGGGGCGCCGCGCGGGTCACGCGGCCGGTGCAAAAGCTGGCGGAAGGCGCACAGGAAGTTGCGCAAGGGAATTGGAGCGTAAGGGTGCACGTCCGCGGGCGCGACGAGATCGGACAGCTCGCTAAATCGTTCAATCAGATGACCGAGCAGCTCGTCGAGCAGCGTGAACGCCTGGTACAGGCAGAACGTGTCGCGGCCTGGCGCGAAGTTGCACGGCGCCTCGCGCACGAATTGAAAAATCCGCTGTTCCCACTGCAAACCACCGTCGAAAATCTGCAAAAAGCGCGCGAGCAAAATAACGGGCAGTTCGATGAGGTCTTTCGTGAATCCACCGGCATCCTGATAACGGAAATCGAAAACTTGAAGGCGATCGTCGGACGCTTCAGCGATTTCGCGAAGATGCCGTTACCGGAACTCGGCGCCGTGAACCTGAACGAAATCGTGCGCAACGTCGTGAAACTATTCGAAGGGGAATTCAGTGCCGTGGGGCGTCCCGCAATCACCCCCGAGCTGCATCTCGAGGAAGGTTTGCCTACGATTCAAGCCGACGCGACGTTGCTTCATCGCGCGATCGAAAACCTAGTGCTCAACGCCATGGACGCGATGCCCGCGGGCGGCGTCTTGATGCTGCGCACGCAGCACACGCCCAGCGAAGTGTCGCTGGAGGTTTCCGACACCGGCACGGGTCTGACGCCGGAAGAAACCGAGCGGCTCTTTACGCCCTATTACACGACGAAACAGCACGGCACCGGACTTGGCCTCGCGATTGTGCAAGCGGTTGTGGCCGACCACGGCGGGCGCATTTCCGTTGAAAGCGAAACGGGCGTAGGTACTTCGTTCCACATCGAACTGCCGATCAAGCCGCCGTACAAGCCTCAGACGTTTCCCATGGTCTTCGCGAAAAAAGAAGATGAGGCGTAGCCGTCCGTGCCCGCCAAAGCCCGCATCCTTATTATTGATGATGACGCGAACACTCTGGCCTCACTAGCCCGCGCGTTTCGCCTCGCCGGCCATGAAGCCACTGTCTGCGACAATGCGGCACGCGCTCTGGAACTGGCTAAGGCCGAGCGCTTCGATCTGATTCTTTCGGATGTCGTGATGCCCGGCCGCGACGGCATCGCGCTGCTCGAAGATCTCAAATCCATCGGTCTGGTGACACCGGTCGTGATCATGTCCGGACAAGGGTCCATCGAGATAGCGGTGAAGGCCACGCGGCTCGGGGCCAGCGATTTTCTCGAAAAGCCCATATCCAGCGATAAGCTGCTGCTCACGGTCGAAAATGCGTTGCGGCTGCAGCACCTCGAGGAAGAAAACCGCGACCTCAAGCGGCGCCTCGGGCGGCACCACATCGTGTCGGCCAGTCCGGTGATGAAGGAAGTGATGGCGCAGGTGGAGCACGTCGCCGCCAGCGAGACGCGGGTTTGCATTCGCGGCGAAACCGGGACCGGCAAGGAATTGATCGCGCGCACGCTGCACGAAAAAAGCCCGCGTCACGCCGAATCCTTCATTTCGCTGAATTGCGCCGCGGTGCCCAGCGAATTGATGGAAACCGAATTGTTTGGCCACGAAAAAGGCTCGTTCACCGGTGCGGCATCCCGCCACACCGGAAAGTTCGAGCAGGCTGATCGCGGCACTTTATTCCTGGACGAAATTGGCGACATGCCGTCGGCGATGCAAGCGAAATTGCTCCGCGTCCTGGAAGAGGGCGAAATCGAGCGTGTCGGCGGCGACAAGCCTTTTGCCGTGGATGTGCGCGTGATCGTTGCCACCCACCGCAATCTGGAAGAGCAAGTGCGGCAGGGGACTTTTCGCGAGGACCTCTACCACCGCGTGTTCGTCTTTCCGATTGTCTTGCCGCCCTTGCGCGAGCGCGTAGAAGACATTCGCGTGCTGGCCGACCATTTCGCGCGCCAGCTCGAGGACCAGAACAACTGGAAGCCCAGAAGGTTCTCGCCCGAGGCAATCGCCGAATTGGAACGCTATTCCTGGCCCGGAAATGTTCGCGAGCTGCGCAATGTGGTCGAGCGCGTGCTGCTGCTGGGCACGGGCGATGTGATTGATGGCGAAACCGTCACGCGAGCTTTGCCGCGCGCGGCTATCTCAGCCGCCGCTCGCGGCTCTTCCTTTTCCGCCGCGTTAGGCACTGGCCCGCTTGCCAAGCGCGTGGAGGCCTTCGAACGCGAAACCTTGCTCGAAGAGCTGAAGCTGCATCATCATCACATGACCAACACCGCGAAAGCCCTGGGCCTGGAACGCAGCCACCTCTACAAGAAATGCCAGCAATTGGGAATTGACCTGCACGCCATCCGCCAGACGGAATAAGCGTCGCGGCGGGCAAGCGTCTCGCCCTCTCTACGGGTTCCCAGAATTCGCTTCCCGTTTCTGGCGCGCCGCCAGCGCGTAACCGCGCACGATATAAAGCAGCAGCGCCAACGCCACACTCAAAAAGAACGCCTTCTGATTGATGGTGATCGCAAACACCAGTACTGCCACGAAAAATCCCCACACGAAAATCTCGCCCAGAAACGCCTGCCGCCATTTCGGCTGCGGCTCGCTCGACGGCACTCGCGCGCGGAGCGCCGGCCACAGCCGCGGCACGCGCCGGCAAAATGCCCGGTAACTTTCTCCTTGTTCGCGCGCCAGGTTTGCCTCTTCCAGGCCAATCAAGCGCAAACAGAAAATAAACATCCCCGCACGATCAGCGCAATTCCGAGGCGGCTGGCGAGCAATCCCATCCCCGCCGCCAGAAAAAGATTTCCCAGATACAGGGGATTACGAACGTAGCGATACGGTCCGTCCCCGAGCACCTTCTCCGCGTGCAGGTTCGGGCCCTGCACCACGTCCGTGCGGAGATAAGCCGAAGCCCAGGTGCGAATCAGCGCAGTCAGCAGGACGAGAAACGCGCCGAAGAGCAGCAGCGACCTAGCCACCAGGTCCGCGGGCGGCGAATTCTCACCCACCGCGCGGTTCACCAGATACTGCGTCATGTTCAGGTGATCCACGCGGTACAGCAGGAAGCCAAACCAGAAAATCGCTCCGATTAGCCAGAAGCAACAGCGGAACTCGAATTCGGCGGCTTTCATGTGTCTCCTGAATCTCCGCCGGGCGACCTTGCTATCGATATGCTGGGCTTCGCGATTTCATTACACGCAGCCTCGCGCAAATTTACGCCTGCTATCCACTTTTCGCAGACGGCGGATATAAGCGTGCAAACAGCAGATGAGTCGGCACGTAAACGCCTAAAACCACCGCAAGATAGGTTATCGCCAAATGTACGGGCGCTGGACCCAGCTGGCGGTGAAAAAATGGTGCCGTCTGCGCGAAATTTAAATTTTTGTCCGGAGTGACGAACCGCGACGCGATCACTACCGGCAGCGTAATCGCCACTTGCAATGCGAACCCGCGCCGGTTGTATCTCAGCTGGCTCAAAGACCACAGCAGGATGAAGGGCATCACGATGTGAAAAAGCGAAAGTAAGCGCACCCCCAGGGGAACCGTCGCGTCGAAAAGATATTCCGTCCCGCCGATAAAATGCCGGCGAAAAAGCAGCCACGCCGCCACGTCGAGAGTCCAGAGAATATCAATCACAACCGAAGACACCGCTTGGCTCGATAGCAGCAAAGCGCTATTCGTCCACAGCCCGATGCACGTGAGGATTACCGCGACGTCGCAGAGGTGCAGAAAATTCGCGACGCCCCACGCGTGCCAATACACCGGAAACCACAGCACCAGCCAGAGCAAGGCGAGCCAGCGAATCGAATTTGGAATTTTGCCGCGCGAGGTGGCCAGTTCGTTCATTCTTTCGTGGTGATCCGCGCCATCGTAACAAAGTAATCAACGAAATCACATGAGGCGGTAATTATTCTGGAGCTGAGCTGGCACTGGCGATGTTCCCTCCCGCATGCGAAAATTTAACCATCAATGATGATCCATCCGGCATGGTTTGCCGCGGGCGGAGTGTGCGCCGCCGGCGGAATATTCGCATGGGGCGCGGTGGCGCCGTCATCACAACTCTTTGGCCCGGCGATCTGCCGCGTTAACGAACCAACCTCGATAGCCATAACGCTCGACGACGGACCAAATCCGGCCGTCACGCCCAAGCTCCTCGATTTGCTCGACCACCACAATGCGAAAGCCAGTTTTTTTCTGATCGGCAAGTACGTACGCTTGTGCCCTGCGCTTGTGAAGGAAATCGCTGAGCGCGGCCACACGATCGGCAATCACACCGAAACACATCCAGCGCTTACCTTCCTTTCACCGCAACGAATCAAGAACGAATTAAATCGCTGCGACGACGCCATCCTCTCTGCGACGGGCGAAAAGCCCGCGTGGATGCGTCCACCGTTTGGCTACCGCAGTCCGTTGCTCGATGGAATTGTGCGGCGCCGCGGCGGAGCAGGGATGGCGATGTGGAGCAAAGCCGCGCGCGATTGGCGCACACAGCAGCCGGAGTTGGTGATTGAACGCTTGCGCCGAGTGCGCGGCGGGGATATCGTCCTGTTGCACGATGGCGATCACCGCATGCCTGAAGGCAACCGGCAACACGTGGTGCAAGCCCTCCAGCACTGGCTGCCGCGCTGGACGGATGCGGGTCTGCATTTCGTGAAACTGGAGGGCACGCACTATAATCAGTAGTTACCCAGGCGGCCTAAACGAAATGGACGAGAAACGCTATTACGACGAGAAGCCCGAAACCAAGCAAATGACACTGGTGTGCCCGCACTGTCGCGAGGAGAATGTCTATCCCGTACGCTGGATGGCGCGTAACAAGAAGAGCCAACTGCCGCCGGGCGGCAATGAAGACGATCGCGCGAAATTCGCGAAAGCCCGCTCTTACATGGTCCGCATGGACGACATGGTCGCCTGCCGCAATATCCGCTGCCGCAAGCGATTCGAACTGACCGGGCAGACGGTCATCCTCACGTAGTCTACCCAAAAACAGCTCGCGGTTAACAGCAAGGGCGACGTATCGGCCACCGAGGCAGAAATTCCCGCGTCAATCCTGGTCGTACTCGCCGCCGGGTACAGCCCCAGCAGGAATTCCTTCCAATACTTCGCGGACCTTCGCCGCCAGCGACTTCAAATTAAAAGGTTTCTGCAGAAACGCCATTCCGCCTTCCAGCACGCCGTGCCGGAATACGCTGTCGTCCGTATAGCCGGAAATGTACAGCACTTTCAGCCCCGGCCGCGTCGCCGAAACGCGCATCGCCAAATCGCGCCCACTCAGACGCGGCATCACGACGTCGGTAATCAGCAACTGGATTTCGCCTTGATGCGCGGACGCGATTTGCAGCGCCTGCACGCCATCGGAGGCTTCCAGTACGCGATAACCGCGAGCCGATAGATACTCACTGACGAGTTCGCGCACGCTTTCCTCGTCTTCGACGAATAGAATCGTCTCTGTTCCCGGTTCAATGCGCTCGGCGATTTTCTCGGGAGCAAGTTTTTCGGCCGGCGCCATCACTTGCCGCAGGTATACCTTGAACGTGGTGCCGTGGCCGACTTCGCTATAGACCCAGATATATCCGCCGCTCTGTTTCACCACTCCGTACACAGTGGCAAGACCCAGTCCTGTTCCGCGGCCCTGCTCTTTGGTCGTGAAAAATGGCTCGAAGATGCGCGCCTGAGTGGCGGCGTCCATCCCGCAACCTGTATCGCTGACAGTCAGCATCACGTAAGGGCCGGGCTCGACGACAGCGTGCTGCGATGCGTAGCTGCTATCCAGAACGACGTTGGAGGTTTCTATAGTTAGCCGCCCGCCGTCAGGCATGGCGTCGCGCGCGTTGACCACCAGGTTCAGCACTACCTGTTCGATTTGGCTGGGATCGGCCTTTACACGTCCCAGGTTTGTGCCTGGCAGAAACGCCAGTTCAATATTTTCGCCAATGACTCGGGAAACCATTTGGATCATGCCGCCGACAACTTCATTCAGAGCCAGTATGCGAGGATGCAACACTTGCATGCGGCTGAACGCCAGCAACTGCCGCGTCAGGCCGGCCGCGCGTTCGGCGGCTTGCTGAATTTGCTCCACATTGTGGTGGACCGCGTCTTCTTGTCCCGTCCCCCCTCCGAATAACCTCTCCATCAGCATTTCCGCGTGGCCTTTCACAACCATGAGCAGGTTATTGAAATCGTGCGCCACTCCACCTGCGAGCTCGCCGACGGCTTGCAGCTTTTGCGACTGGCGGAGCTGGTCGCCAAGATGCTTCCGCTCGGTGATATCGAGCGCGACGCCGATCACTCCTAGCAGGTCACCTTCGCTGCTGCGCAATGGTTGTACGTGGGATTCCAAGACGCGCTTCTGCCATTCCAGTTGGTATGTGAGAGATTCTCCGGTTAACGCCTTTTTGTGCGCGGCGATCGACGGGAACTGGGGATCCTGAGTTTGAAAATACTCGAAAAGAGTTTTGCCGGTGAGTTCGCCGGAGCGCAGTCCGAGCGTTTCCAGGCCCGCGCCGACAGCGGAGGTATACCGGAGGTCTTTGTCGGTGGTCCACAGAATCGCCGGCATTCGCTCCATCAGCACCGCCAGCCGCGTCCGTCCCTCGTGACGCTCGAGCTGCGATTTTTCGAGGTCCTCGAGCATGCCGTTAATCGCTGTGCCTAAAAAGGCGAGTTCGTCCCTTCCTGAAACCGCGAGCCGCGCCGCCAGATTTCCGCTGGCACCAATCTGGGTCACGTTGTCAGCCAGATCCGCGATGCGCGAGATTACGAATCTCTCCAGGAGTTTCAGCGTTACCGCGCCAAACACCAGCCCCATGGCCAGCAGCAACAGGAAGAATTGCACCAGACTGGTGCGTCCCTGCTCGTGGATCGTCCTGTTCAGCAGGATGCGCATGAGCCCAGCCGGCTTGCCGTAGATATCGCTCAATTCTTGGTACGCGGCGATTGATTCCGCGTTGATTGCATGAGTCAAAATCGGAGTGCCCGCGGCAATTGCGCCGGAGGCAGCACGGAGTCCCGGTTCGCGGGCGATATCCGCCGGTGATTCGATCTCGATAGGAATGTGCGTCATTTCCGATAGATGTTCGATTTCCGCCTGATCCAACAAGCGGCCCATCACCATCGTGCCTGCGATCGGTCCCTGGGAATCGCTGGTTAGGATCGGCCGGGCGTCCACCAGCACGGGCCCGTCCGCCAACGACAAAATTCCCGTCACTTTGCTGTCTAGATTGTCATGGGTAAGCAGCAGCGAACCGGGTTTCAGATGCCCTTCGAGGCCCCGAGGGACGGGAATGACATCGCCATGAGCGAGATCGAAGCCCTTGCGGAAGAGCTCGCGGTCTTTGCTATCGAAAATGACTACGAAGCTGATTTTCAACTGCTGGAATGTAGTGGCGGGGAACTCGGTTTTTAAATACGTTTCATTCTGTCCATGCGCGTACGCATAACTGGAGTCCCAAGAGGCATACTCGCTGGTCGTTCGGTCCAGCGTATTCAGCTCATTGCTCAACGCGCTCGAAGCGCGCGCCGCGTCTTCCCGCGCGAAATTCTCTTCGAGCTTGCTGAACCCGCTCATCAGCAGGATGTGCGATAGCCAATACAGTCCCCCCACCAATCCGATCACGGTGATGGTAATGATGAGCAGCGTCTTCCGGCGCAACGAAGACGGCACGTTCAGTTGGGCTATCTGGAGGGGTCCCAAGATGTACCTCAATAGCAATTATATTGGCCTCGGCGTCCGTGCGGGCTTGGCCGTGTCCTAGTCGTACATGGCGCGGCTATGGCTATGTCCAGGAAAAATTGGTGGCCGGGGACATCAGGGTTTATCCTGAAAGCATCTCGTTAGGGTGGAAGAGCATCCCTACTTCAGAATCCGATGAGGGAGCTTATGACCAAACCTCTGATCCAGTTCCGCTGCACAGCAGCCTTGGGCCTCATACTCGGATTGACGATTCCCGCCGCCGCTCAGGACGCGGGACCAATGCCACCTGCTCCTGCGGCTCAGCCGGCTGCGCCGAAACCGCAGTCCTCCCCATCGCAGGACGCCGCCGCGCAACCGCCAAGCGCGTCACCCGCCGGCGCGCCCGATTCGGCAGCAGCCAGCGCTCCTGCGGCGTCTACTGTTGCGCCGTCGTCCGCCCGTAAAGCGGCTGGAAAAATCGAGGTACCGTCCGGTACGCACATTCCGCTCGTGCTCCATAACTCGATATCCACCCGCAGCGCGCGGCCGGGCGATCCCGTCTATTTCGAGACGCTATTCCCGATCATGATTGATGGCAAGGTGGTGATTCCCGCGGGTTCTTACGTCAGTGGAGAGGTTACTGAATCCAAACGCCCGGGCCGCGTGAAAGGCCGGGGCGAGTTGATGCTCAAACTGACCACGCTCATTCTTCCGAACGCCTACATGGTCAATCTGAACGCTGTGCCTGGGAACGCCGGCACCGGCGGCAACGAAACCACGGACAGCGAAGGCAAAATCATCGGCGACTCCGAAAAAGGGCACGACGTCGGTACAATAGCGAAGACCACGGCGGCTGGTGCAGGTATCGGCGGCATCGCGACGCGCAGTGGCACAGGGGTGGGAATCGGCGCGGCCGCGGGCGCCGCAGCGGGCTTAGCTGCCGTTCTGCTAACGCGCGGCCCGGACGCCGAAATGCCGCGCGGTTCTACGGTAGAAGCCGTAATAGATCGCTCGATCTATCTTGATGCCGATAAAGTCCAGTTCACCGGCCCCGGCCAAGCCTCCTCGTTAGCCGGCCCGCCGAATCGCGAACCCGTCCGCAATCGCGACCCATTTTAGGTTGGCGGTTTCCACACAGCGCTTCCAGCCGTCACTTTCTATACTGGTTTGAGGATTGCGATGCAGCGCTTGCTCGTGGCTCTCTGCGCTTTGTTTGCTGGTGGCAGCCTGAGCGCGCAGACAACTGTGTGGCAGCGATCTCCGGGACATACCCAAGTGCCGATATGGCCGGGCGCAGTGCCGGATGCGCAGCCTGTGGCGGGACCGCGACGACGGACACTAAGTCGCTGGTTGCGGGCTCGCCCTGGGTTTTTGTAAGCCACGTCTTGCAGCCTACGATAGCGGTCTATGCACCTAAGAAAAATAATACGGGCGCTGCGATGATCGTGTTTCCTGGCCGGGGCTATGAGATTCTGGCCATCGTGCTGATTGCTGCCGCCAGATGCCCGCCTGCCGAAAACCGGGGAAAGTGCCTGGGATTTTACGTTTGTGCGTGTGACTTCGCCGCGGTGAACCGCAACGGTGAAAATCTTTCCGCGCTAAATTCCGACTTGCCGCTGACGATCCAATCCCGCACGATCTTTGCGGTGATGGGCGCTAGTAGGATCCCGTTTCGATAATGGCCCGAAGCCATCATCAGTCCCTTCATTTCTGTCGGCCCTATGATGGGTAAATGGTCGGGAGTATCCGGCCGCAAGCCCGCCCATTTCTCGACAACCTCCGCGTCCGCGAGCGAAGGAGCCAATTCCACTGCGCCGTCGAGAATCTTGCGGATTCCCTCCAGCGTAACTTGCTTCACGAAGCCAGCGTCTTCAAGCGTACTTCCAGCAACGATCCGCCCATCGCTCCGGGGTACAAGATAGCCGCGCTGCGAGCGCAAAACCTTCTTCAGCTTTACAGTTTCGGATCGCAGCGCGACCATCTGACCGCGCACCGGGCGCACCGGAGCGAAGCGTGCCAAGTTGCCATCTGTCCGCGAAACGCAATCCTTGATCGTGCCGCAGAAACTTCCCGCGGCGATTACCACGTTCTGGCCTGCTATTTTTTCACCGCCCGCAACGACTCCCGTACATGCACCATCCTCGCAGAGCAATGACTCAACCGCACAGCCCGCGCGAATTTGCGCGCCGCGCCGTTCGGCGCCGGCCAGTACCGCTTCGGTAAGCAGCCTTGGGTCAACCGTGGCTTCCTCGGGCAACCACGCAGCCGCCTGCGCAGCCGGTCCCAGCGAAGGCTCCACTTGACGAGCCGCCTCCGGCGAAATCGTCTCGATCGCGATTTCCAACCACCGAAATTCTTCCACCATTTTGTCGCGCGCGCCTTCGCTCTGCGGCCCGGTGAACACCTCAAACGTTCCTTCACGCGCGAAATGCACAGCCCGGCCAACTTCTTCTTCGATTCCCGCAACGAATTCGGGATAGAGCTGCAGGCTTTCTCTTGCCAGCGGGACGAGCGGCGCGGCTTCCGGGGAGTCAGGCCCCGGCGAAAGCATTCCAGCAGCGGCCCAGGAAGCCTCGCGGCCGGGTTGTTGACGGTCAATCACCGCGACGCGCAATTTTTCCCCGGCCAGTTCAAAAGCAATCGCGGAGCCAATCAATCCACCGCCGACGACGATTACATCGAAGGTCTTCACGCATTCATATTATCAGGAATTGCTCCGCGCATTCCGACCCTAGGAGCAGTTCAAACTCACGGAAGGCCCATCAGTTCGGTGTGGACGAAGTCAGCGAGGAAGGGAAATTCGCGGTTACAGCGAATCAACGAGCTCCACCGAAAGCAACCGCGCCTTCTGCGAGAGGTTTTGCGCGCGGGCCCAGTCGCCGGCTTTGCTGGCCTCCGTTGATTGGCTCAAAAAGCTCTGAATTTTCGCCACCAGATCGTGCTGGGCCGCGCTCAACACGCGCCCGGATGATTGCTGCAGATTTTTCTGGGCTACGCCGATATCGTCTTCGGTCTTGTGCTGCAGGCTTGCTTGATCGCCCGGAGAAAGCTGGGGCGAAATTTGCGGTGCCGGCGTTCGCGCAGGCTGCTCCACCTGCGAATCTCCAGCCGATTCGATGGGTTGCTTGCGTGCTGGCGGAGCCGGTTTTGTCGGTGCGGGTGCCACGGGCAGCGGCGCCGCTGCCACCGAAGCTGGGTTCGGAGGCGTCGGCACATTTTCCGCCGGCGGCAGCGCATTGGTGTCCGGCGCAATATTCGTGAGCGGCTTGGAATCCGCTGCCTCCGGCGCGGGCGCTGCGGCGACAGGCGCCGCCGCCTTCACGGTCTTCGGCCCGCAGCCGGTCATTGCGGGCGACAGCGCGCACACCAACGCTATTGCCAGAGTTGTAGCGTCTAATTTGCCGGGCATTTATCGCTTTTCTTCCGCGAATGGCTGTCCGAAATCCCGCAACTTTCCGGTAAACGTCTCGAGTGCACGCGCTAACGGTAATTCCAAACGGAACGTAGTGCCTCGCCCAGGTTCTGAATCGAATTCTATCCGACCATTATGCAATTGCACAAACCGAAACGTATTTGCCAGCCCGATGCCGGTACCTCCGGGGCGGGTCGTAAAAAACAGCTGAAAAATCTTCTTTTGATCCTCCACGGAGATGCCCTTGCCCGAGTCGGCGACCGCAATCACGGCAAATTCGCCGTTGCGCCGCAGGCTGAGGGTAATCCGTCCGCCCCCGCTGGTGAAGTCGCACGCATTCAACAGCAGATTCAGCACAGCCTGATGAATGAGCTGTGAATCTACCAGCACGCGGGGAAATTGCGAAGGAAGTTCCACGCGCAGTTCGATGCCCGCCCGGGTAATCGCCGGCCGCGCCGCGTCCAGAACCTCATCCAACAGGACACGCAGATCGGCTTCTTCCAACTTCAATTCCACGGGTTTGGTGAAATTCAAGAAAGTCTTCACCGCGCGATCCAGCCGGTCAATTTCACTATCGAGCATCTTCACGGCCTGTTGCGGCTCGGGATCCACGGGCATATTGGCTTTCAGAACTTCCAGCCAAAGCCTCATCGAATTCAGCGGATTTTTCACTTCATGCGCCACGCCCGCCGTCACTCGCCCCAGCGCCGCGAGGCGCTCGGAGACGTGTAGCTGGCTGCCGATGCGTTCGAGCGATTCCACGTCGCGCAGGGTCACGAGCGACCCCATCGGGGTTCCATGTTCCCGGATCACCTGCGAGCTCACGCCGATTCTCTGCGGCCCCTGCGCGCCTTCCAGCGTTACCTCCGCATTTTCCACGTGCCCAATCTGGTCGCCGTGAATCCCCAGCGTCTGGCGCATCGGGTGGCCGGGAGGAAAAATCTCGCTCGCGCGACGCCCGCGCAGTTCTTCGGGCGGCACGCCCAGAAATTTCTCGACCGAAGGGCTCACCAGCACGGTGTAACCGTTAGCATTGAAGAGCAGCAGCCCGTCCTCCAGGCCGCTCATGACCTGGTCGAGGTTTTCGCGCAAAGTGCTAAAAATTTCGCGCACGTCTCGCAACTGCTTTCCGATCCCGATGATTTTCGTGCTCACTGCGCCGAATTCGTCGCCGCGATGGACCGGCTCCAAATCGAATTCGCCGGCGGAAATCCGATCCAATTGCGCGGAGATCCGGTCAATGGGCGCGAGCGAGGCCCGGCTCACCACCAGCGCCAGCAGCGTCGAGAGCAGCACCGAGCCTAGGGCGTAATAACCCGCGGACACCAAGCTCGGCGAAATCTCGCTGCGAATCAGCGCCGACGAAAGCCCGACGCGAATATCGCCGAACGGCTCGCTTCCCACATTAAAAGGAAGCGAGTCTTCGTACACTAGCGGTGGTCCATAGAGCGTGCGCAATTGCTGAAAGAATCCTCCGCGAACCAGCGAATCAACGGGGGGACGCTGCGCCACCTTCTCGCCCCGCAATGCCGGATCGCTCGATTTCATGACGATTCCGTCGCGATCGCTGATGCTGATTTCATAAATCGTCGGCGAATATCCCACGGCCGATTCCATCACGGAATCCAGCGTGTTGCTCTGATCCAGGGCGCGCTGCACGTACGCGTGCAAGTCAGCGGCGCTGTCCGACTTCGGAAAATCACCGCGCGCGGCTGCATCCGTGAGGGAATTTTTGCAGGCGAGAAAAACTTGTTCGGCGACGAAACGGGCCCGGTCATCCGCCTGGCGCAGCGTCTGCCGGGTAAGCCGCGCGATGTAGAGCGTCGAAACCACCGTCACCACTGCAAGGACGAGCAGCGCGGTCGCCAGCGTGAATTTAGTTTTCAGGCTGAGACGCATCTTTCCGCCCCGCCTCGTATTCTTTCAATTTGTTGTGCAGCGTCTTCAGGCTGATACCCAGGAGTTCCGCCGCGCGCGTCTTGTTCTGGCTGGTCGCGCCCAGCGTTTGCAGAATCAGCTCGCGCTCCACGGCATCCACGGTCGTCCCGATGGGGAAATGCAGCCCGCTCAATCCCGAAGTGGTCATCGCCGTGGCGTGCCCGAATTTGGCCGGCAGATGTTGCCGCGTAATGAAGCCGCGATCCGATGCAATTGCGGCGCGCTCCAGCACGTTGCGCAGCTCGCGCACGTTTCCCGGCCACGGATAGGACTTGAAAAGGTCCATCACGTCCGTGCCCACGCCGCCGATTTTCTTTTCATGCTTAACGGAAATATCCACCAGCAGGTGATCCACGAGCAGCGGCAAATCGTCCTTATGCTCGCGCAGCGGCGGCAAGTGGACATTAAAAACATTCAGCCGGAAATATAGATCCTGCCGCAAGTGCCCATCGGCCACGGCCTGCTCGGGATCCTTGTTCGTCGCGGCTAGCACGCGCACATCCACCGGCGTTTCCACCTTGCTGCCCAGCCGGCGGACCTTGTGGTCCTCCAACACGCGCAGCAATTTGGCCTGCGTCGGCGCCGGCATCTCGCCGATTTCATCCAGCAGCAGTGTTCCGCCGTCCGCTAGCTCGAAGCAGCCGATGCGCCGTTCAGCCGCCCCTGTAAAAGCGCCCTTCTCGTGGCCGAAGATTTCGCTCTCCATCAGGGATTCGGGAATCGCCGAGCAATTGATGGCTATGAACGGCCGCGACGCCCGCGGCGACAGCATGTGAATGGACCGCGCCACCATTTCTTTCCCTGACCCGGTTTCGCCCGTGATCAGCACGGACGCGGTCGAGGGGGCGGCCATTTCCACCTGGCGCATCACTTCCTGCATCGGCCCAGACGTGCCCACGAGCGTGCCCAGTTTTCCGGCCGCGCGCAGGTCGCGCGTCAAGGCCACCACCGCTTGCTGGTCGCGCACTCGTCCCAACGCGCGCTCCAGCAGGGCTCGCAATACGGGAGGTTTCAGCGGCTTTTCGATGTACCAGTACGCGCCCGCTTCGATCGCCTGCACCACGCGTTCGTCGCTGCCGCGCCCGGTAATTATAATGACGGGAATGCGCAGAATTTCGTCGCCCAGTTGCTTCAGCAGGTCGAGCCCGTTCATGCCCGGAAGCTCGACATCCGCCAGGATCAAGCTAGGCTGGAATTCCTGGAATTTCGCGAGAGCGTCTTCGCCGCTCCCCACGCCAAGAATTTCCCAATTCCATTTGCGCAGCAGAGCCTCATAGCCCTTGCGCGCGTTATCTTCATCCTCAACAATCAGAATGCGTTGCTGGTTGGGAGCGTCAGTAGCCATCCATCACTGAATCTACCAGCACTACCCTCGAAATCCAATAGACCGAACCAGGTAGCGGGCCGCCTTTAGATTTTTCCGAAATACAGCGGTCGCTGCAGCGCTAACTCCAGTTTCATGTTTGGCTCCAGCGTCAAGTCCTGCCCCAGCCCGGAAGTTGCCATGAAAGCCGTCGCCGCGCCCATCGCCGCGCCCATGGCCGCATCTTTCTTGTCTTTTTTGGAAAGCCCGGGCTCGGCGCCTACGAAAGCCGCCTCGGCCATCGCCAGCATTTCATCGTCGCGCTTGCTGGTGGGGGCTTCGATCTCCCCTTCATGATCGAACAGCACGCGGATCGAATGCGCGCCGGGCGCGTCAATCAAGTCCGCGACCAAAGGCGTCCATCCGCTGGACGTACGTATATCATCGAACGTCAGCCACAATCGTGCGCGTCCAACCTTCCCGGCGGACTGCACTTTGTCGATGTGTCCGCGCACTTCCGCTCCTCGAGCCAGCACGCTACCGTCGGCAAACGGGATCGGCTCCAGCGTACGTGCCATCACCTGCTTTCCGGCTTTGTCTTCTTTCGTGGAGATCCGCGTTTGCAGCGAAACCAAAAATCGCGTTCCGCGTGCGGCGGTATTGGCTGGCGCATCCTGCGGCTGCGGCGTGGGGTCCGAATTTTGCGCCTGCAGGGGGATGCCCGAAAAAACGAAAAACGCAACTATGAAGAGAAGAATCCTCCAGCGGTTCATAAACTCCTCCCAAATTTTTCATTTGGCGTTTTCAGCTGGAGGCGAAAGCGCTTAACTCTTGCCATCAATATATCAAAAATCCGTATGCGATGCGCAGATTTTGTAACGGCCGGTCTGTTTCGTGAGCTCAAAAGAAAATGAGGGCAGGGAACGATCCCGCCCTCATTCGCTGGCTGTGGCACTTCCCGGGGAAGCCCGAATGAAATCAACGGCCGCAGCCTTCGTCAGACTATCTATGCGGCCGCACAACTTCAGGGGCGAGATGTCCGAACGCCACGCTCCGCATGAGTTGTTGCCGCACGCTCTCTGATACGGTGACATTTGCGGCCGTCGACCAACCGCTTTCATCCCCCACGTCGCCTTGCTTCGGTATCGCCAAAAACGCCGGAATGTTGTTGCCCAGCGGGCAGCCGCCATCCACGATCACGCAAGCCTGACCCGTAATTTCTCCGCGATCGTTGATCCCGCCGCCCTCGATCAAGAGCAGTGGAGAGTTTGTCGGAATCATCGAGTTGAGATCCTGCATTTTGCCGTTCTCGTAGATGAACGCGTGGAACGAAGGAATCGAGAGCCCTACCACTTGCCCTTCGTCGTTGATGTCGAGCGCTTCGCTCAAGGAATCGCCCGGCAGCACGCCGAGGTCGGTCATGCGGCCCGTTGCCTTCGTCCATATGAACGCATGAAAATTCGCGGTCAGCACTCCGCCACTCACATCGCCCACGAGATCTGAAAATCCAACGATGTCGCCGCGCTGGTTGATCGCCATTGGAGTATTCCAACCCATGCCGCCGAGGTTTCCCAAGTCCGTCACTGTGCCATTCTGCCAGAGCAGCGCGTGCGTCGCGGTAAACGCGCCCACGGCGACGTCGCACGTCCCGGAGATGCCGACGATCTGTCCACGATCATTGATCGCAGTGGCGGCGCCGTCCGGATCGCCGGGATAATTCGGCAACTGCTGGATCTGCCCCAGCGCCGGACCGTATACCACCGGCTCAAACTGGAAATACTGCGGAAGCACGCACGTTGTGTCATGCGTCGCATTCTCCGCCCAGCCTACGATTTGCCCCACGTTGTTCGCACCAGCGGCGAACCCGTTAGGACCGCCCAGCGTCGGCAGCGGCGACATCACTCCCCACTGCCAAGAAAATCCCACGCAGTCGTGGCCCGTCGGCTGCCCCGTTGGATTAAACGCGGTACAACTCCACGACTCGCCTTGCGGATTGATCTCGGCCGTTTCTGCCCAGCCCGCCACCAGCCCGTGATCGTTTTTGATCGGCCACTGCACGTCGCTGTTCGGACCGCCCAGCGTTCCCAGATCGAAGCGCAATCCATAAATCCACACGGTCGCGTGTTCGGTGGTATTGCCCGCCTGATCGGCGCTGCCCATCGCCCAGCCAATGTTGTTGATCGTATTGCCGGAGCTGGCCGTTCCGCTGAGGTTGCCCAGATTGATGACGCGATAATGCTGCTGCTCCTGCGCGGCCAGCCGAACCGGCATGGCCGCGCAGGCCAAAAATGCCATCGCGGCTACCCATATCAAGATTCTGAATTTCATGATGCCTCCTTGTGCTTTTTGTAACCCTCATCGCTCGCGCCGCGGGCCCGTGCGCTTTTGCTCCGCGCTGTAAAGTGCCGGGTCTTAGACCGGCCAAACTCCCTGGGTGGTCCGTGCAGACGCCGATTGCAAGATAGTTTTTTTGCGGGAGTTGCGTCGGACGTTTCCGGACATCGCTACCCGCCAATCTGGACGTTACCGGACCTCGCCCCGCGAACTCGACAAGTACTCAAGCGCGCCGCCGCGTCCAACACAGCGTGCATCGGAACCCGGGGAACTTTGTAGGTCGCGGCTTCGGCCACGACACAGTGACAGCGAAATCAATGCGGCTTTAGCCGCTGCTTGGCTTGGCTGGCACGGCTGAAGAGACCGCGTAACCTGGTCCGAAAACGTCCAGCGCGCCCGGCCGTTTCGGCTATCATCGGCTTGAAGGAAAAATGAATCTCGATTGGCAGGTTTGTTCGCGGGCCAGGCTATCGCGCGACGCGCGATTCGACGGGAAGTTCTACATCGGCGTGCGCGGCAGCAGGGTCTATTGCCGTCCCATTTGTCCCGCGCCCACCGCGAAAGAAAAAAATGTGCGGTATTTCCCGACCGCGGCCGCGGCCGCCGCAGCCGGTTTTCGTCCCTGTCTGCGCTGCCGTCCGGAATGTTCGCCCGGAACACCGGCTTGGTCGGGAACTTCCAACACCGTTTCGCGCGCCTTACGGCTGATCGCCGAAAGCGGCCTGGAAGATGGCGGCGTCGAAGGTCTCGCCGAACGCCTCGGCGTCGGCGCGCGCCATTTGCGGCGTCTATTTCTCAAGCATCTCGGCGCGACGCCCAGCGCGGTAGCGCACACGCGGCGGCTGCATTTCGCCAAAAAACTGATTGACGAAACCATTCTGCCGATGAGCCAGGTCGCGCTGGCTTCCGGTTTCCATTGCGTGCGCAGATTCAACGCCTCGGTCCGCGGCACCTACCGCCGCACCCCGACGCAAATCCGACGCCTAGCTCGCCCGTCCGCCGCGCAGCCCGAAAACCAATACCTCTTTCAATTGCGTTTTCGCCCGCCGTATCACTGGGCCGGCATGCTGGATTTTTTTGCGCGCCGCGCGATTCCCGGCGTCGAATCCGTTGAAAACGGCGTGTATCGCCGCACGATTTCCGTGCACGGCCAGCCGGGCTACTTCGAAGTTTCAATTCATCCGCGCGGTGAATCGCTCGCCATCCGCATACAGTTCGGTGATCCCTGCGCGCTTTTTTCCGTCATCGAACGGATCCGCGCGATGTTCGACCTGAGCGCCGATTGGACTGACATCGCGCGCACTTTGCGCGGCGACCCGCAGCTCGTACGGTTCGTTCAGGCCGCACCGGGTCTCCGCGTCCCGGGCTGCTGGGATGGTTTCGAGCTCGCCACGCGCGCGATTCTCGGCCAGCAAGTCAGCGTGGCGAGCGCGCGAGCGATAGCGGGCCGCGTTGCGGCGCTTTTCGGCGCCTCATTTTCAAACGGAGGCAGCCTCACTCATCTTTTTCCACCGCCCGTGATTCTTGCTGAAGCCGATCTCACGCGTGCCGGCGTCATTTCCACGCGCGCCCGCACTATTCAAGCGCTCGCTCGCGCTGTCTGCGAAAATAAAATCAATTTTGAAGGCGTGGTCGACTCCGAAGCGTTCCTCACGCGCCTCTGCGAAATCTCCGGTATCGGTAAGTGGACCGCGCAATACGTCGCCATGCGCGCCCTGGGGGAAACCGACGCGTTTCCCGCCGGTGACGCCGCGCTGCTGCGCGCGCTCGACCGAACAAACCCGCAAGAACTCGAGCAACGTTCCGAAGCGTGGCGCCCCTGGCGCGCCTACGCCACCGTCTACCTCTGGCACAACGTGGGCGCGCGCGCGAAGGCCGCGCCACCAGCGCCTTCCAAACGCCGTCTGGTGCCCACGCCACGCACAAAAGATAATCGCCTGGTAGGGGCGGGTCTAGGACCCGCCCGGTTTTGACATTGAATATGTAGCGGCGGCTTTAGGCCGCCAGCACTTGAATTCGCAGCAGGCATCCCGATAAGGAGTTCCCGCCGAAATGAACCCAATCACCGCGTCACTGAGAATCGCCGCCGTCGCGATCGCCGTTCTCTTCGCCACCACGACTGGCGTGGCCACGCGCCCAACTACCGCTGCACAAAGCACCTCGCCAACCGTCGCTTGCACCGCCCCCGAATACCATCAACTCGATTTCTGGATCGGCGACTGGGACGCCTACGACGTCGGCGAACCCGCAAAACCCGTCGCCCGTACACGCGTGGATCGCCTTCTCGATGGCTGCGTGTTTAAAGAAAACTATCAGGGCGTGAACGGCGGGGAAGGCCAAAGCTTCAGCATCTACGACGCCACCCGAAAACTTTGGCATCAAAGCTGGGTAACCAATCGCGGCAAGCTACTCGTGATCGAAGGCCAATTCCAAAATGGCGAAATGGTCTTAAGCGGCACTGATTACTTCACCGCAGGGCATCCCATCGTTCGCGGCGTCTGGAAACGGGAAGACGGCGGCGTGCGCGAAACCGCGGTCACTTCCACCGACGACGGCGTTACCTGGAAGCCGCTCTTCGATCTGATTTTCCGCCCGCACAATCCCGCGAGCAGCGCGAATGCATCCACCACCGATGACCAAAAAGCCGTAGCCGCGCTCGACACTGAATATCAAGCCGCCGTAAAAATAAACGACTTCGCCACCATGGCTCACCTCCTCGGCGACGATTACATGCTTGTCACCGGTCCCGGCAAGACCTACACCAAATCCGACCTGGTCGAAGAAGCCCGCAGCGGTCGCATCGTCTACGAACATCAGGAAGACACGCAGCAGACTGTCCGCGTCTGGGGTGACACCGCAGTGATTACCGCGAAGCTCTGGGAAAAAGGCACCGACGCAGGCAAGCCATTCGATTACACCGCATGGTTCAGCGACACTTACGTGCGTACTCCCACCGGCTGGCGCTACGTCTTCGCGCAGTCGTCCCTGCCGTTGCCTAAAACCTCACCGCAAAGCAACTAGCCCGCTTGACATGCAAACTCCCAGTGCGGTGTACACAGGCTCGACGCGCGTAACGGTAGGTACGCCGGAGATCAACGCGTGCTACACTCCGCCGGCGCGCAAACCGTCGTATCTCAACACAGCCGCGCTCGCAGTCCCCCCGCCACACACAGTGCGCGGAATCTCAGCCCAAGTCCCAGAAGTCAACGCTGTCGCAGAACTGCACACCGATCTGTTTGCGGCCTTGAGAATCATGGAGGCAATAAACTACGCGCGCAGTGGCCCGGCATCCCTTGTCTTTTCGGCACAGGATCACGGTTCCTCCTTTTTCGACCGGCCGGTGGCACAGCACGCTGGCGCCATGGCGGCTCAGCGTCACAGTCCACGTTTCTTCGTGCCAGGTCCGATAGGGGTCTTCGCGGCGCAGCCAAATCGGCACGGATGAAGTAGTACGCGGGCTGCGACGAATGCGCTGGCTTAGCTGGGAAACGCGGAAGAGAAAGTCAAGGAGGCCGGTTTTGCTTGGTCTTTGCGCGAATCGCGGGTCTTCGGCTAGCTTTTCAGCCTGCCTTGCGCAAGCTGCGATGAAATCCTTAAATGCATCGGTGGCCTTGGGGTCAAACGGAAGATTTCTCAGCCGATCGTTGCGCGATTCGAGTTCCACGAGGCAAGCGGGAAGGAAATGCTCTAGGCACAATGGCCGGCCATCCAGATCGATCGCCGCGGTTTCATTGCAGGGAGCGGCGGCGCACAAACCATGATCGACGAGAAGTTGAACTTGAGGCGATACTCCGGTTTGACCTTCCATCGTTCCGTCCCGGGCTTCCGCGAACTATCCCCTTTAGTCCTTTGTTCGCTTCCCGATTCCTTGGGCTAGTTCAGCAATGGCCCCGCTCACAAACTCCAGGTGGCTCCGGCTGTAGTGCGTCATTTCGTTCGCGAATTCGCTCGAGGTTCCCGCCGCCTTGTGCTCCAGGGATTTCTGCGCGGACTCGACGATCAGATCCGACCCTTCGCGCAAACGCGCCTGCATTTCTGTCTCGCATTGGTCGCAGGCGGACCGAATATTTTCGATCGTCGAATGGGTGGCACCGCCGGCGATGCGTTCCAGTTCCTCGTGAGCCGCGTCCAATCGCGCGCGCATGACCATTTCAAACTGTTTTTCCAGCCGCTCGCACGCCTCCGCAACTCGGGCCGAGGATTTCTCCGCTGAATCTGCGAGAGCTTTTTGCAGATCCTCTTTGCGCTTCACCAGATCGCCCGCGATGCTCTGGGCGTCTTTCAACGCAGGCGCCAAGCGATCCTTCACACGCGTTACGATGCGCTCCACTGCGTCTTTTTGGAATGCCTCGAGGTTTCGTTGCAGACGATCGAGGGCGTTGGCGAGCAGTGTCTCGGAGAGTGTCTCCACTTCTTGCTGACGTCCTTCGACCCGCTGCAAAGATTGACCGAGGTCCGCTTCGATCCGTTTTGTCCACTGGGAGTGCAGCGCTCGAATGTTCTCCTGGCTGGCGCGCTGTGTCTGCTTGAGGGACTGCTCCACCCAATGCGTGGTTTGCGACGCGGCCACATCGCTGAAAATAGCCTTGGCGTCATCACGCAGGCTGGATCGGATTTCATTCAGTATCGCCGCCGTATTTTCGCGAACGGCAGCCGCCGCCAGTTCGGAAATCATCAATTCCATCTGTTGCTGAAATTCGCCCATCAAATTGCCAGCGGCCCGATTCCGGGAAAGCGTCGGTTGGGCGAGCGAAGCTTCGGCAGAACTTACGAGTGAGGCGCCCTTAGATTCCGGAACCGCTACGGCCAACTCTTGCCGGGGAACTGCAAAAGGTTTCGCCTGCGGCAGTTCGGAGACCCGCTTTCGCTCCCCACAAAATGGCAGCCAATCCTCGGGCGGCGAGGCGATCCTCCAGATGTTATAGGGATCCTCGAATTCGACGGCGGTGTAGAAAGGACCACCCGATTCACCGTTGCGCTGGACCGATTTTACTCGGCCGCGAGCGGATATCTTTGGAGAATCGTTCTTCTCTGGATTCAATTCCAGGGTTACTAAGGCCTCGGGCAAGACCTGGTATTTTGACGGGTACTTGCAACCGTGGCAGCTGATGGTCAGGGTCGAGACTTTCTCGCTGTAAGGTCCACGGCGGGAATCAACCCCAGACACAGTGATGAGGATGGCTTGATCGCGGCGCGTGCTGCGGCGCGCTGCGCGGTACGAATTGCCGGCAGCAGAAGGGTTCGCCATAATGTCTCTTTTGGAGGCTGGAGGTAGAGCATAGAACAATCGCTGAGCGCAGCGGAGGCGAAAGGAACGGCTATGCTTTCAAACAGTAACTAGGGCCCAGAATCCTTTCGCCTGAACTGATTTGAGGGTTGCAGCGGCCGGCGAAAAACAGAAATGGCTTGCGGTTCCCTGTTCAAGGCAGAAGAGACGATGACGTATCGCCCGGCACAGGTTACAGCGTTCCGGATATAGCGATGAGCTGGCAAGGCGAATCAGCTGAGTGGGACCGGGCCATCTCAGCACTCTGGCCAAATTCCAGCTTTGCGTTTTAATTTGTGCGCGACGTGTGTTAAAGCGATGAACGGCCTGTCGCGGTTCTGTAGGCGTAAGTGATTTGCGCCAGAGACTGCGCGAATTGGATGGCCTGCGCCGTCGTGATCGCGGCTGGAAGCTTCAGCAGTCCGGCGGTAGCGAGATTGTTGATCATCGCTGCGACACCGGAATTTGCCTGGGTCCAATTCACTACGCCATTCGCTGTCGCGCTCACCACGTAGGAATCAATTACGTGAGACCGTCGTGGCTTACTGTGTCGGATGTTACGAAGGACTTGGGGCCGACGGCTAGGACGAATCCGCCGGACCTCGCCTCGCAGGCGGTGTCGTAAATCGTCGCGACTTCAATTCCATAAATCCGCAATGCGTCTCGCAGCGCTTCGGCGCTCGGAGGCAAGCTGCCTTCTGTTTTCACGACCAAGGCCAAGCCTGCGGGATCACCGTTCGCGGTGTCTGATGCCGTTTTCTCATTCACTTCCCACCCGATCACCTTGAAGATCGTCAGGAAATCCTGTGCGTAATCGCGCGCGTCGCTCGCCGCGGGATCGTAGCAGACGCTCACCTGTTGGTCGGGAAACGTAAGCAGCACCTGAATCAGCACCGCCTTCTGATGTGTACTCAACCTCCGCGCATGTGGTTCCATTGCAGCCAGTGTTGCCACACCTCGCCAGCACTGTCAATCGGGGGAAGGTGTGAGTTACTCCATTTGGATTCGTGATTCCGGAAAACGGCTTTTCTAATCAAGGTAAGGGGCGAACTGAGGTCGAAACGGCCTAGCGCTGGTCGTGTGTGGCTTGCTTGTGTCCACCTTGATGGTGACATCCACATGAGCCCCGGGCTTAAGCGCACTTCTTTGCCATTTTCGTCCTGCAGGGTGTTCTCAATCCGAAGCTCTCTATACAAATCCTCCGCGCCCTCCACGGCGATCGGGGCTTTCTTGGGGTTCGGCAGCCGTCGGTGGAATGATTCTCTCGACGGTTCCAGGGAGCGTCACTGCGGGCTTTTCGGGCTCGGCTGATCCAGGCAGCACCTCGCGCGCCGCCGGGCAGCTTAGAAGGATGAGGACCGAGGGTCCAGCGGAAACGCTTGGGGCTTGGCAGCTAGGCTCCCGCCTTCAACAGCGCTCGCGTATGTTCAACGAGATGGACCATTTCCGCCTTAGACACGATTTTATCGATTCCCGTCTCTTTGGCGGCCTCCGAGAGCATTTCATTTGCGTGGATGGTGAAGAGGATGATGGGAACGGCGGGCATAATAGTTTTCAGTATGCGTGCAGTATCAACGCCATTCATCACGGGCATCGAGAAATCGAGGATGATTAAGTTGGGCCGGAACTTCTTGGCCTTCTCGATGGCATCCTGGCCGTTCACCGCTTGCGCGCAAAGCTCCAAACCATCTTCAGACTCGAAGAGCTTGCACAGGGCGTCGCGCATAATGGGATTATCATCTGCTGCGAGGATTATTTTGTTCACGAACCGTTCTTCGTAAGCCTGTTTGATTGGAGCGCTGCTGAATTATCGAGCGCTCGAAGGCAGGACGAAATACAACGAAGAATGTATTTTTCGTGTAGGGGAAGCTTGTTTGGGCGCACAGGCGACAGACCGAGCTGGAAGCCTTGCGAAAGTGTTGAAGCGGATCGCCTCGCGTCATTCGAGAAGGGTCGCGATCATGTCCGCGAAAGCGATCCGCTGGAGCGGAGGTGCTCTCCGCACTAGATACCGTCGGTCGAAGCTCAGTGCAACATGCCGAGCAGGTACAGGACCAGAACGATCACCAAGACCGTCCCGACCACTCCCAGTCCACCGCCTGTACCCCAGCGCGAATAGCCGTAGTACCCGCCCCCTCCGGCAAACAAGAGCACCAACAGGATAATCAACAACAGCATCGGGATCTCCTTTCGCGCGCGGCGCGTTTTCATTGTTTATTTTGAAAATCTTGAGACGGCTTCGAGCTCGTGCTAGGGGTTCGCCGTCCGTACCTTGGTGGTATGCGATGAAGATTCGCCCGTCGACGAGATATCTTCCGCGCCGGTTCTTTTCAGGATTTCCTTGGCGCGTTTGATCTCCTCGGAGGTATCGCAGTGCACGGAAAGCAGGATGCCACCCTTCTGAAGGCGTCCTTCGTAGCGCTTCGCCTCATACTCGGGGATGCCCATCCCGATGAGCGCACCGGTAAATCCGCCGACAGCGCCGCCCACGCCAAGCCCCGCGAGTGCAGAAACAATCGGTCCTGCCGCGATGAGCGGGCCTACACCGGGGATAGCAAGAGCTCCGATGCCGGCCAATATCCCCAGCGCGCCTCCCAGCACAGCTCCGGAGCCAGCGCCAGCAGCCGCGCCTTCCGGGGCCTTCGTGGCCTTTTCTGTTCCAATGGGCCGATTGCCGAGATTGTCCGGAAGCAGAGCCGAAATATCCGACGAGGAAAACCCCGACTTTACGAGTTCGTCGGTGGCCGTGTCCGCAGCCGCCAAAGTCGTGTAAATCCCGAAAACCGCCGTTTTCTTATTTTGCATTTTGTGAATCTCCCGTTTTTGAATTTGAGAATTCGCGCACTATTACTATTGTTTCGCAGGGGCCACTGTAAGTTCATCGTTGACGTTGCCGGCGCCGGCGATGGTTGAGGCCTTCGCCTCGATGCTGGTCTTTTCATCTTCGGAACGGACCGGACCCTTCAGGGTAACCTTTCCGTCTCGCGTGATGATCTTGATGTTGTGGGCGTAGGTGGAAAGCGACTTGTCTTTTGTCAGCGCACTGCGAATCTGCTTGGTCGTCTCGCGATCGGCCTGATCCGCCTTTTGCTGGTCGGCGGTCATCGCGCCTTTGCTGGCGTCTCCTTGATTCGCCTTGCTGTTGTCGGGTGGTGGCTGTTGATCCTGCTGAATGGGAGCTGCCAGGAGCGAGCACGCCAAAAACAGAGACGCCCCGGCTACCAGCAAACATCTTCGAATCTCCATCGTATTCTCCTTTTCATTACGACGAATAAAGCTCCAGATGATGAACGCCTCGACCCGCGCCTTCGGGCTCGAAAACGGTCGAATCTCGTGGGGCACCTTTTTCGCTGTTAAATATGGGGCTGATGCGAGGGCGTCACCATACGGAGAAACACGTACCGATGGGCAATGATAACTGTAGCGAGGGCGGGGAATTATCGCTGCGCGAGTAACGGCAGTGAATTTCCGGCCGATAGCCGTCGGCCTTGGTCCGGCACCAGACAGAACGAACGACTGTCCCGGGCGCTGCGGCAGCAGGCGCGACCTTATTCTTGGCGTAGCGCTGTCATCGGG
This sequence comes from uncultured Acidobacteriota bacterium, assembly GCA_963795005.1. GTDB lineage: Bacteria > Acidobacteriota > Terriglobia > Acidiferrales > UBA7541 > Palsa-295. The sequence continues at coordinate 177,868 of CAWCGE010000011.1, forward strand.
TCTACGCGGCTTGCGCGGCGAGCCGGAACAAAACTCGCAAAGAGCGCAGCGGTTACAAGCACAGGAATCATGATCGCGAAAGCCGCGGGGTCGGCCCCCTGCATTCCTTCAACGGAGTGCACCAGCAGACGCACCGTCGCCAAGGCGACAACTATGCCCACACCCACGCCGATGAAAATCATTCCCAGGCTCTGCCGCAACACAAGCGCCATGACATCGCTAGGGCGCGCTCCTAACGCCATGCGCACGCCGATTTCCGGGACACGTTGGCCGGTCAGGTAAGCCAGCACGCCGTAAATGCCGATGCAGGCGAGCAGCAGTGCCAAGCCGGCAAATATGCCGAACAGGGCCAAAAGGAAGCGTTGCCGCGCGAGCGTGCCCCTTGCGAGCTGCTCCATCGTACGAACCTCGTAGAGAACTTGATCGCCGGTAGCTCCGCGCACCTCCTGACGCAGCGATTCAACCAAGCTTAATGGCTCGACGTTCGTCCGCACAGCCACGGACATGAGTTCCGACCAGCGGCGCAGGAATTGATCTGGCAGCTGAGCAAAAGGATAATAAAACTGCGCGCGCACTTGGGCCTGGTCGTCGCCGGCCAGCCCCCAATGCCGCACGTGGCCGACCACGCCCACTACCGTAAACGGTCCGTAGTCCATGTCCGGCATCCACAAACGCTTTCCGATCGGATCTTCTCCAGCGAAAGCGTTTTGCGCCAAAACGTCGTCAATCACGACGACGAGCTCACCGCCCATGCGATCCTCGTCATTGAAGAAGCGGCCCCGGCGCAGTGCGATTCCCATCACTTTCAGGTAATCCGGCGATACGCTCGTTGCCAGCGCCATTGGTTGCTGATTTTCTGGAGGCACGTCCGGGCTCGTCCAATAGCCGATTTGATTGTTGCCCTCGCGCATGGGAACGGTGTCCACGATTGCGACGGATTGAACTCCGGGCACGCGGCTTGCGCGGCGCAAAACCTCCTGCCAAGCGGGACGGATTTTTCCAGAATCTGCGAGCACGCCCGGCGAAAGCGCCATGCGGGTCACCAGCACGTTTCGGACATCGACGCCCGGGTCCAGCGCCGACACTCGGAGCAATGTGCGCCCCAGCATCCCCGCGGCGACCAGTAGCACCACTGCAAGTGCAATCTCGGAGATCACAAACACGCTATACAAACGGCGACCGGTTCCGGCAACGGTTCGCGCTCCACTGCGGAGTGCTTGCTCAAGCCCGCGCGCCGGAGCGCGGAGCGCAGGCGCCAGTCCGAAAAGCAGGCCGCTCACCAGGGAGACGCCGATTGCAAATAGCATCACGCGCCAATCGAGATGCACTTCCTGCGCGCGCGGCAAGCTGCCCGGCCACAACGCCACGAACGGCCGGATGCCAAGATAGGCCAGTAGGATTCCAAGCAGCCCGCCCGCAAGCCCCAGCACCGCGCTCTCCGTCAGACATTGCCGTACTAAGCGTCCGCGGCTCGCGCCCAGCGCTGCGCGCATGGAAAGTTCGCGCTCGCGCGAGACTGCGCGGGCCAGCAGCAAGCTCGCGACGTTCACGCATGCAATCAACAGCACCAAACTAACCGCGCCCAGCAGCAGCCATAACGCAGAGCGCACGTCCCCAACTTCCGGACGCATTGGCGCTACCATAAAAGTGCGGCCGCTATTCGTGTCCGCATACTCCTCGCCGAGATGGCGCCCGATCAACGCCAATTCTGCTTGCGCGTTGGCCAGGGTCACGCCTGGACGGAGTCGTGCGACGACGCCGGTCGGATGGGCTGCACGATTCTGCAGGTACTTCGCGGTGTCCTGGCCGATCGGCGTGTAGACGTCCACTTCGTCCCCGTACAGCCTGAATTCAGGGGGCGCTATGCCAACCACCGTGTACCGCTTTTGATCCAGAACAACGGATGCGTCCAAAACCGCCGGATTTCCGGCAAAGTGCTGCTGCCAGAAACCGTAGCCCAGAATCATCACGGGTGCCGCGCCGCGTCGATCTTCTTCAGGGAGGAATTGGCGTCCTTGCGCGAGCTTTACGCCCAGCACAGAGAATAGGTTGGACGAAATTTCCCGGAGGTCCACATACACGGGTTGTCCCGGCTCGCTGAGCGTGCCTCCGTTGTAGAGCGCCCCGGCCATGTCCACTGAGCGGCTCTCGCGCTGACAATCGAGAAAATCTGGATACGCAACGTTCTGTTCGCCGTAGATTTTTGTATTCCATGTATCGGTGTGGCCATGCACGGTGACGAGCCGGTCAGGCTCGGGATAGGGCAGCGGCTTCCACAGCACGCCGTTGACCACCGTGAACATGATGGTGGTCACTCCGATTCCCAGGGCCATGGTCAGCAGGGCGACCGCCGCAAATCCGGAATTCTTGCGCAGCATGCGCAAAGCAAAATGCACGTCCTGCGCCAGGTCCTCCAACCATCTTGTACCCCGGACATCGCGACACTGTTCCTTCACTTGCTCCGAACCACCCAAAGCCAGCCTGGCCTGTCGCCATGCTTCTGGAGGATGGTGGCCCTGCGCGATTAGCTCGCGCGCGTGTTTTTCGAGATGGAAGCGGAGTTCTTTCTCGAGCTGTTCGTCCATGTGTTTTCGGCGCCAGAGGCGCTGCCACCAGTTCATTCCGCACCTCCCTCGGACATTTTGAGGATCAGGGCGACGGCTGCCGTCAAGCGTTCCCAGCTCGCCGCTTCCGATCCAAGCTCTGCTCGTCCTTTTCGCGTCAAGCGATAGAACTTTGCCTCGCGTCCGGTCTCGGTCTCTTCCCAATCCGCAGCGAGCAGTCCCCGATTTTCGAGACGATGCAACGCCGGGTAAAGCGAACCTTGCGGAACCTGCACCACATCGCGCGAAACCTGCTGCAAGCGTTGCGCGATCGCGTATCCGTGCACGGGTCCGAGAGCTACAATTTTCAAGATGAGCAGGTCGAGAGTGCCTTGCGGGAGATCCGACTTCGTGGTCATGGGCTCACACCTCATGCTTCTACATATCTAGCACACAACATGTAGAAGCACAAGGTATGCGGCGCAGTTTTGGGCGTCGTGGCGGGCGCACGGTCCCAACGGACCGACCACCGGTAACCCAATTCGTCAAGGAACTCTCGGTCGGAATTACGTACGGAATCCCGGGTTCTGGGCGCTCGTCGATGGGAACATAACAACGATTGGTGCCGAATCACCTTTATGCCATGGGCGCTTCGCGATCATTGCAGCTTAGTCTAAAACTTCAGTGGTGAGCGACGAGTGACCACCAGCTAGGCCAGGACATTCAACCTAGGAACGGGAATAGTTTGTGCGCCGCTTCGGAGCGGCGTAGGCGCGTGCGATGACGTGGCGCGTCACTCAGGCCAATCGATTTCGTTCTCCGCGTAGACTGTCAGTTGCTTGCAGTCTCCCGTTTTCCAGTCACTCAGGTCGGATTCCCTGAGTACGTGCGCCGTTTGCAGCGTCCAGCAGAGCTCCGTCTTGTCGGTGAAGCGCACACGCACGTACATCATCCCTTCCTCGAACACGTGTTCGGCCCAATCCACGATTTTGCCGTGGACGCCGGGATACTGCTTTCCTGGCCTGGGCAAATCTCTCTGCTTCGGCGGCGCTGGTTTCTTCTCTCTCATTGGCCGACCTCTCCCTCGGCCCGCGGAACATCGCCGGTCGGCTTTGGGTATTGCCGTTCCCATTCCCGTTGCTCCTCCGGCGTGAAGAAGCGCACCTTAGGCGGTTTCCCCTCGACGCGCCGGCGATCTTCGACGACCTGCACGTCGTGATAGACCTGCGCCTGGTCCAACGCGTTCTTCTCGTATTCCTGGTAACGGGCTTCGAAGCGGGCCGAATCCTGCAACTCCGAGCGTTGGAGGGCTGTGCAGAGGTAGGAATTGAGTCGCGCGCGATGGTCCTCGAAGAGCACGAGCTCTTCATCGAAGCACGAGGAATCGAGTTGCGAGTCCTTTGCCCGTTTGAGGCGTTCGAGCCCGCGCACGGCTTCGTCCACACCTCGATTCACTAAGAGAATTGCTTCGTACAGATGCGCTTTCTGCATTTGATTCTCCCATTTCTTGCCGCGGGAACGCCGCAGTCCGATCTCTGATAGAAGTATTGGCACACACGCATAGCGAGCCGGTCGGAAGTCCGACCCAGTCCGCCAGCCAGGATCGCTGAATCAGCCAGGGAGGAGATTCTGGGAGCGACTTAGGAGGGAGTAAAACCGCAAACAACCAGCGCGACTTGGGTTGCGCGCAGAATGAGAAATGGATAACTTCTTTTGCAGCCACCGTTGCACCTCCGGTGCGACTTTGGTCAGGGACGTGCCGGTGCTAGATACACCGGCGCGTCCCGCTTATTTCTTCTTAGCCTTCTTACCTGTTCTTCTGTCGATTCCCTTGCCCCAATAGTTCGTTTTCTTGTACTCCTGGATTTCGGCAAATTCTGCGGTTGACCACGACTTCCGAAGCTGACCGTCCACGATTTCTGCTCTTGGACTCGGAATCTGCTTCTTCCCGATCCACCGCTGCAACGTTCGACGGTCAACTCCTGTGGCCTTGGCCGCTTCAGAAACGGAGTAGGTCTTCATGTTTAATATGCCGCCCTGCGACATTTGTCAAGTAAAAAGCTAACCCGGGCAGGTGGCTCTATGCGCCGGTCCGGGGCATCGGAAGAATATCTCAATTCTTGCAGGAATGAGAGCGCCGAACAATCAGACGAGAAGTCTCATATATTCAAATGTACGGTAGATTACCGTACACTACTGCTGTGAGGATGACCTTGGTGCTAAAGACGCAGCAAAGACAGTTCAAGAAGTCTTGGGAAAACGTTCCGTCTGTCATGCTTCGGTGAATCTCTTCGAGTGAGTCTGATTCTACACCTTTCCTTCAAAGTCCCGATTAACGCTTGAGCAGCAATTCTGTCGTCGCGTCCTACGCTTCGCCTCACGCCTTCGGGCAGGGGGCGTGTGCGTCGAATTCCTCTAACGACGGGAATGTCGCACGGCAAAATCCGCATTCGTAGACTCCGACTCGAGGCGACTTGAGCCCCCCTTCGCAGCGACCAGAGTGTCCTTCCGCCCGGATGCACCGACGGTTGAAGTTCACCATCGCGGGACATTGGAACTTTCCTTCGTTTGCCATCGGCTTCCTTGTGCGCCATCGGGAAATCTTCGGAAGACTTCGATCATAAGCCCTGCTCTTCACGCCCAGGCTTCTTCGATCGCATATGTCCTTCGGCTAGGCTCGATTCGCCATTTTCGAAGCCATGTGAAGCAGAATCTTCTGGTCCTTCTCATTCATTCGCGACAATGCCTTCACAATGGGCGAAGCTTGGCGTTCTGTTTCTGTTGCGCGTCGTCTCGACCTTCGAAATAGGAATGTTCGGCTTCTTTACATGTGCATCGTCTGTAAAAAACCGATACATCGGAATTTCTAGTGCGCGAGCCATCTTTTCCAACGTATCAACGCTCGGAACCGTGTGGCCGCTTTCCACGCGAGAAATGTAGCAGCGCAACAGACCCGTACGTTGCTCAATATCACCTTGGCTAAGTTTCTTCGTAGCGCGAAGTTCCTTCAGCTTGTCACCGATAACCATTTTGAATCCTCCGGACAGGACATTGCCGAGGTACCTGATTTCAGGACGCACGCCTCAGCCTGTTTGCTTTGCACTGGCTGCACCGCGTCTGCTTCCCAGTGGCATAGAACTCGTTACCGCACTTCGCGCACTCTTTCAAGAGCAATCGCTGTCCGTTTAGGATGACCGAGTCAGCGTGCTTGATTCTGTTGAAGACGCGCGGTTTTTTCCAAGTAAACATGACGAGAGTTTACCATCAGCCGGGTCAGTGTAAAATCTCGGGACATGACAGACCTTCGCATCGGCACTTCGGCCTTCGTGGCTTCCGGGTGGCAAGGTTCGTTCTATCCGGCCGGCATGAAACCAGCCGACTACCTCAACTACTATGCGACAAGATTTGACACGGTCGAAGTGGATTCCACGTTCTACCGGGCGCCATCTGCTACGACAGTTGAGGGCTGGGCGCGCAAGACTCCCGAGAATTTCATTTTTGCTTTGAAGGTTCCGCAGTCCATCACGCATGAAAAGGTGCTCCTGGATTGCTACGACGAATTCCAAAATTTCGTGAGCGTCGCGGAATTGCTCGGCCCCAGGCTCGGGCCGATGCTTTTCCAGTTCGGCTATTTCAACCATGTGGCATTCACGTCCAAAGCACAATTCATCGCTCGCCTAAAACCGTTTCTTGGGAGACTGCCGAAGGCTCACAAATTTGCAATCGAGATTCGGAACAAGTACTGGTTGACGGCCGGATTCTTCAAGCTGCTGAGAGATCACAACGTAGCATACGCGTTGACGGATCAATCGTGGATGCCTGGGCCTAACGAGATATTTGCGAAAGTTGACCCCGTCACTGCGGACTTCACTTACATTCGCTGGCTCGGCGACCGGAAGGGGATCGAGCAAGTGACCAGGGTGTGGAATCGAATTGTCGTGGATCGAACGGCAGAAATGACTTCATGGGTGGATGTCTGCAAGAAGATTCAGAGACGCGGCGTCACGATCTATGGATATTTCAACAATCACTACGCTGGATTCGGTCCCGCCAGTGTTCAATTTTTCCGCGATATGTGCATCAAGAACGGACTGGAACTTCCTCCTGCTTTGTCCCCGCCCATCATCGAGCGAACGTTATTTGACTGAAAATACGCTTGTTCGGTGACAAGAACCACTCGGAGCGTTTGCGCGTCTAATACGCAGGGAGCGGAAATATATGACGATGCTATTCGTGATTGTGCTCCTGGTGATCGGATTCGTTGCGGCGCTGAATTTGAGAGCTACTAGACGTCATTAACCTTCACTTGCGATCTAACCGCCTGCTTTCATTTCCGTTTTACTTTCTTCCCAAGGCACCACAGAGCGGGTTGCAAGGTAGGAGGAATCCCGATCTACTGAAAACCCGCCGGCCGGGGAGAATTGCGTAATGGTAATGCTGATTTTCGTTATCATTTGCCTCGTGGCGTGGGTGTTCTTCATCTACATTCTCGTTCAATTCCACCGAGAGACCGAGCGCCTAAAGGCCATTCGGAAACGCCCTTCAGAAACAGAATGTTCTTAGGAGTCGAGTCATGCGGAAGCGAACGAACGTCCCAGTCAACGCCGTCGGAAAAGTGATTTTGCCCTGGCAAGATGTCCGGTTACGCGACGCGAACTAACCAGTTTTAGAAGAGGAGACAACCTTGACCGACCGTAACCGTGTCGGAGTCCTGTTCCGGTTACAGTCCCGGCGGCGCAGGCCATTAGTCATTTGTTCACACAACTTTTAGCGAGATGTGACCTGAGTGTGCCAGTGTTCCGTTTCTCCACAACCCCTAGGAGGTCGATAAAAACGTGAAGAAACTCATTCTTATGGTGTTTGCTGTAGTTTTCGCGGCCGCACTGGCACTAGGACCATTTGCCACCAAACTAAAAGCTCAAGGCTTCGATTACGATCAGGATCATTCCGAATTCCATGGCTTTGTGCCCGGCAGTATCGTGTTGAGCGGTACCGTTTACGTCGGAACCGCCGACACCGTTACGCCTAACGAAGTGTTACCGCCCGGATGTTTGCAGACCGGCACGATCGCCGGCCAGATCGCGAACCCAAACCCCGCGACATTCAACGTGCCGACCTTGACCGGTGGCATCCTGGCTGTACAGGTCTCCTGTGGCTATTCGAGCGATAATGGCGAAGGTCCGAATCTCAAGGATAATCACAACGTTTGGAACAACGCTAACACCGATCCGAATTTTGGCGTTTCCTCGCCGATCGTTCTTTGGAACCTCAGCACCGACGGCTATTTGCTGGGCAGTCTGCACGTTCCCAGCAACGAGATCGTGACCAGCTTTAGCTCCAAATCCGAGCTTGCCTTGAATCGCTCGATGGACCGTAAGAGCCTCACCTTCATGGGCTATCGCGGTGGTCCCGGCTGCCCGACTCTCACCCTGAACACGACGACCAACATCATCACTCAAAGTACGAACGTCGGACCCACATCGCCCACTGCACCGAACCTGATCGACGTTTCGGCTTCCAGTACGCCCGGCCTGTGTGACCCAACCAACCCCACGGTCGCGAGCTATATCGGCGCAACCAATCCGACGGCTTACTACCGCTCCGTCGCGGAAGTGGATGCCCGAGGCCGTATCTGGTACACCGATGGCAATGCTTACAGCGGTGACAACTCCCGCGCTTCGATTAAGGCGGACAATTGGCTGTACTACTCAGCGGGAAACGACAACAACGGTAACCTACCGAAGAAGACGTTCCTGACGACACAACTGGGCTACAATCTGTCCCACTCGACGGGTGCCGAGCTCTTTGTCCCTGGTGCCGCGCCGCTCGTCCCTCCCGGCAATAACATGATCTCCTATTTTATCTCGATCCCTGGAGACAAACCCGGTAAGGACACCAACTTCCGCGGAATGACGATCTTTAACAACACACTGTACGTCGCCAAGGGCAGCGGCGGTAACGGCATTAATACCGTCTATCAGCTGGGTACGCCAGGCGTGCTGCCAACTACCGCTAACGCCCCCGCTGGCGGCCTGATCAACGAACCATATACGGTCCTTCCGGGATTCCCCGACACCGCTGCCAGCACGAACAGCCCGGGAGGGGACTATCCCTTTGGGATCTGGTTCGCTAACTCCACAACGTTGTACGTTTGCGACGAAGGCGACCTTATCGACACGCCGAATCAGATGATCAATGGACAGGTGAACGTTGCTGACGCCGGTACGCTGGCAACCGCTGGACTGCAAAAGTGGGTTCTCACCACGCCAACAACCGGCAGCCCGACCTGGGTGCGCGAGTACGTCATCCAGGACGGACTTAACCTTGGTGTACCTTACCGCGTCCCGAACTATCCTGCGTCGATCGAGCCGGCAACTGGTGGATGCCGCAACATTATCGGCATTGTCCACAAAGACGGCACCGCGACAATCTACGCTATCACGTCCACGATCAGCAACAACGGCGACAACGGTGCCGACCCCAACAAGCTGGTAAAAGTAACCGATCTCATCAGCGCTACCCAGCCAGCGACTAGCCGCGACCTCGACAACTTCGTAACGATTCGCTCGGCCGGCGCCGGCGAAGCGTTCCGCGGTATCGCCCTGGCCCCCGAAGACGACGGCTTGTTCTTCGGCCCCGGCTCCCCATTTCTCGCGATTTTCTGATCGGCAGATAAGAACCAACAATACGGTCAGCATCCAAGGCTCCCCGAGTGAGGTCCGCTCGGTGAGCCTTGTTCTTTTTGGATCGATTGTTTCCGTCCAGGCGCACGGAATCATTCTCTGGCCCCACAGCGGCGGCAAATCCCGAAACCCGAGACCCGCTTTAGTTCTGCGGTGCGGCTTCTTTATTGTCGCGTTCCTTGCTGTCGTTCAAAGTTTCGTTTTGCTGTTCGGCGAGGACTTCAATCCGCACCTGTTCCACGTCGGTGAAATCATGAGCCCCGCACGGCCGATTGCTGATTTGGGCCACGTAAAGTCACCTCATTCAACCCCGAGTGCGCTAAATCCGGTTGGTTATGAATCTTTCAACGCTTTGACTTATGGAGCGTTTCCACATTGGCGCGGGCGAGTTAATGTCCGCAAGGCAGTCTCGTAGGAGAGCTTCAATCAGAGCATAGTTCATCGAACCGCTCTTGCTGAATGCCGTTTTGAAAAGATTTGTGAACTGCTGAAGAGTCAACGGAACTATGCGTAGATACACCTCAGAATCGTCGGCTCGGTACCACTTGGCAAAACGAAATGTTTCGGCAGTATTTGTGTCCACAGATAAAGCGATGAACAATCCATATACCGGCTTATTCTTCGCGGCGAATGAGTCCACGAATCGAGCCACGTGCCGTCGCACTGGTTCGCCTTCGGCTGCTTCCTGCCGCGATGAAGAAGTGAATGTGACCTCAACGACCAAAGCGAACGTTTCGAATTCAAATACAAGGTCTGGGCCACCGCTCCTGGCACATCCCACGGGCAAGAAAGACTCAAACGGCTCCGGACCTTCGTAGACCTCAAAATTTCTGCAGTTCCAGGGTTCGTTCACAAGCGAGTTGATTGCCAAGAATGCTCGCCAAATCGTCCACTCAAAGTATGCAGGAGCCTCTTTAGGAGGAACTGGTTTCTTGCCCAAGACGAGGCCGTCCAGATAATCGACGATGTTTTCCCACTGGTTTCTCTGTGCGCTTGCATAACTTCTCTCACGGGAACGGAGAAGCTGTTCTTCCAGGTCGTGCAATTCGCGCTGAATGTCTGGGACGCTTCGCTGGTCCAGGTCCGGGGGCAACTGCACTGCCACTCCGACCGATGCCAAAGCTGTTGCCGTCTCGCGGGTTTCGGCTATTGCAACTTTACGATCATCTGTTGGCAGTTCTGCACCCTTCCATAACTTCGCCAGATAATCCTTACCTTCTCGTGGTTCAAACGCCCGGGCGAATATTCCTTCGACTAGGGCTCGACGGTGCGGTGCAAGGCCAAGACGGTTTCCTTCTTGCCTAAACAGGCCCGTGAGACGCAAATATCGGAAATTTGAGTCCGCGTAGTCCTCCAAGGTAGCTGAGCTTTGTGTAGAGTTGGCGTCCTCCAAGAAGCGAGCATCAAGTGCGTGACGTTGGTTCGATTGCCCGACTTTTTCTCTTTCTTTCCGATGACGAAGAATTCTCTCAACCCCAGCTGGAATTTCGCTTGAATCCGTAATTAGCTCGACAACCGCTGCCATCTCAAGCTTCGACAACGCTCGGTCCTCTCCAGTCTTCTGAAGTTCGGTCATCGTTGCGAGAACGATTCGCAACGGACTGAATGGCACGCTCACCGGAAACGGCTCGACCGGCGAAGGCAATTGAAGAGCCAGCAATGAGCGCAGGAAACATTCCTGCTGAGCCGGTAAAGACTTCGATTTAATAAGCCGAAGGCCATTCTCTGTTACCGAGAACGGAAGAACGCCTGTCACTCCATTTTCTGCGAGCCTCTTAGGGTCCGGGGTGATGAAACCCAATTGCATCATCGCCGCTCGCCATTTTCGTCCCAGGTCCGAGATGTCCTCCGTAAGCTCTCGCTGAATACGTAGAACTTCGTTTTCATGAAGTAGCAGTGCAAATGCGCTCTCGCGTTCCCGGCCCTCTATATTTCCGTTCAATGGCGACGGTTCCAATACGGTCAGGCCGGCTCGCAATCGTTGAGCCTCGCGGATAGTGGTGTTGCCTAGATTCCATGCGCGTCGCTGTTCGGTGACCATAAGTTAGTTTTTAAGGACCGCCCGAGCGTAGTTGCTATCCTGTCACTTGATGCGATTTCGGTGCTGAAGCCTACCATTCGACCGTAAGACTGACAATTTCTTAGTGCGCACTTTCACCTAGAAATGTTGTGGCGAAGAGAAAGCGAACATGATAACTTATCTCCCGATGGTGCTTGATGGGTTCGGAAGGCCCTAACAGAACGGAAAGTGGACGCTGGTATTTCTCACAATTCCCCTCAATCGGCCCAATGAAACAACGGTTGCAATTAAAACAAGGTGGTCTATAGTGCTGACCGAAGCCCAATTTTCTGATGCCGAAACTGTTTTACCGCAAGGTGCAATGAATTCCGCAGCGACTGCCAGGGTTAACCGTCAATCAGAACTTTTCCCTTCAGAAGAACGAGATTCCAAAGCCAAACCATTCTTAAAATGGGCTGGCGGGAAGTCTCGGCTGTTGCCAGTACTCAGGGACTGTCTGGCTCGTCAGACCTACCGGGGATACTTTGAGCCGTTTCTTGGCGGAGGTGCGTTATTTTTTGACGTTGCACCCAAGACAGCCGTCTTGAACGACCGGAATTCTGAGCTGATTTTCTGTTATCAAATCGTGCGGGACCACCCGGCAGAACTGCTCAACAGTTTGAAGCGAATGCAGATAAGCGAGAGCGAGTTTTACCGATTGCGAAGCCTGAGCCCTGAAATCCTTTCGGATGTCGAGCGCGCCGCTCGGTTCATCTACTTGAACAAGACCTGCTACAACGGGCTGTACCGTGTGAACAAGAAAGGCGAGTTCAATACTCCTTACGGACGCAACGACAAGGTTGCTCTAGCCGACGAAAACAACCTATACAGAGCTAGCCGAATATTGAGAAATGCCGATTTGCGAAGTGAAGACTATGCTTCGGTTGTTAGAGACGCAGCGAAGGGCGATTTCGTATATCTTGACCCTCCTTATCTGCCGGTCGGAAAGTTCGCCGATTTCAAGCGATACACAAAAGAAACTTTCTTTGAAGACGACCACCACAAGCTTGCAGAGACTTTTCGAGAATTGTCAACCAAGGGTTGTATCGTACTTCTGAGCAACTCCTTTCACGAGAAAATCTCAAGCTTGTATTCTGGGTTCTATCAGGAGGTCGTGGAAATGCCCCGGTTTATCAACTGCAAAGGCGAGGGCAGAGGCAGAGTCAGGGAACTATTGGTGTCCAATCGCCCTCTCGAACTGGCTCGATGAGCTTTCCTCCGACGAAATACATGGGAAGCAAGAGAGCCCTGCTTCCTTTTATACTCGACAGTATATCTCACTTGAATTTCGACAGCGTTCTCGACGCGTTTTCCGGCTCGGCATGCGTTGCATACGGATTCAAGCAGCGCGGTCATCAAGTCCATTCGAATGATTTTCTCCGCTTTGCGTTCCGGGTTGCGCACGCCACAATCGAGAACAACGGTACACGATTGGACGAAGACGATTTGAGCCAGCTATTGCGGCGTAACAGAAAAGCAAAGGCTTTCATTCAAGAAACGTTTGCAGACCTCTATTTCGATGCGGAAGAAGACGCCTTCCTCGATAATCTGCATGCCAATATTCAAGAAATGGCGAATCCGCTCAAGCGTTCTTTGGCGCTTGCATCTGCTTGCCGTGCAGCGATGAAGAAAAGGCCCAGGGGAATTTTCACCTTCACCGGCAGAAAAGGATGGGATGGCAGGCACGACCTAAAGCTCTCTCTGCGTGAGCAATTTTTAGAGGCCGTCCGTCAATTCAATGCAGCCGTATTCTCGAATCGTCGCAGCAATCGTGCCTTCTGTTCTAATGTTTTTGAGATCGAGCCCAGACCGTATGACCTCGTGTACATAGACCCTCCTTACGTGAGCCCATATTCCGATTGTGATTACACGAGGCGTTATCACTTCTTAGAAGGACTGTGTACGTACTGGACTGGCGTCGAGTTGATGCCTCAGACTCTCACGAAGAAAATTCGCTCATATCCGACAGACTTCAGCACCAAAGACAAAGCTACGGAAGCCTTCAGACGCCTGTTTGAGCATTTCCGAGGTTCGACCCTCGCTGTCTCTTATTCATCGAACGCCATTCCTTCGAAATCTGAGATGGTCCGATTACTCAAGGAATATAAACGAAACGTAAAGGTCAGAGAAATCCAACATCGGTACTCGCATGGGAATCACAATCACAAAGTCGGAGACAACAACAATTCGGTCATCGAGTATCTCTACGTAGCTACCTAGACGGCGGGACCGCAGGTCCTCAACATGCATCCAGCCTTCTAGATCGCAGGGCAAAAATCTCGTAGCGCCTGATAGGCGACAACGTTCGCACCCGCCCGCCATTCGTCGGGCCGTTTCTTCGCATATTTCGTCACAATTGCGGCAATTTGTGTGTTCGTTAGGTCACCGTCAGTCACGCACACTCGAATTCTGACTAAATACTTATCTTCATCGGCGCATCAGTAGTGTCAACGTTTTGCCCTTAGCTTGCCTAACTTGTTGATGCAAAACGCATAACTGACGAATTTTCTTGGTCTCGATTTGAACTGCGAATGGTGCTTCTGCCACGCTCCGAGGCGCGAGTTCGTGGGGGCCATCGATGAATCGAGGCAAGCTGGTGTTTGCGCAGCTGATGCAACATCTTCCGTTGACAACCTTCCGCCGATGCGTCATCCGCTATCGGGGCGAGTTCAAAGTGAAGTCCTTCTCCTGCTTGGATCAGTTCCTGTGCATGGCGTTCGCACAGTTGACCTATCGGGAGAGCCTTCGGGACATCGAAGTATGCCTGCGTGCACAAAGTTCCAAGCTCTATCATCTCGGGATTCGTTCGGTGGTGGCTCGCAACACGCTGGCCAATGCCAACGCTGTACGCGACTGGCGCATCTATGCCGATTTTGCCCAAAGCCTGATCGGCATTGCCCGGCGGTTGTATGCTCAGGAACCCTTCGGCATCGATCTGCAAGAAACTGTCTACGCACTGGATGCCACCACCATCGATCTGTGTCTGTCGGTTTTTCCGTGGGCCGAGTTCCGTTCGACGAAAGCAGCCATTAAGCTGCATACGCTGCTCGATCTGCGTGGCAACATCCCCACCTTCATTCACATCAGTGATGGCAAGGTGCACGAGGTCAACATTCTTGACCAACTGTTGCCGGAGCCCGGAGCTTTCTACATCATGGATCGTGGCTTCCTCGATTTTCAGCGCCTCTATCGCTTTCACGAGGCCGGCAGCTTCTTCGTTACCCGTGGCAAGTCGAACCTCCAGGTCCAACGCCGCTACTCGCATCCGGTCGATCGCTCGACTGGCTTGATCTGTGATCAAAGTGTCGTCCTTTCGGGCTTCTACTCGCACCGAGTCTTCGAGGCGCCGCTGCGCCGCATCCGCTTCAAGGATCCTGAAACCACCAAGACCCTCATCTTTTTGACCAACAACTTCGTCTTGCCAGCATTTACGATCACCGAACTATACCGGTGCCGCTGGCAAGTAGAGCTGTTCTTCAAATGGATCAAGCAGCATCTGCGAATCAAAGCTTTCTTCGGAACTTCGGAAAACGCAGTCAAGTCACAAATCTGGATCGCCGTCTCCGCCTACGTCCTGGTCGCCATCGTCAAGAAGCGATTGCATCTCTCGGCCAGCCTGTATGAAATCCTACAGATCCTCAGCCTAACCATGTTCGAGAAAATCCCCTTGGATCAACTACTTGCTCAAATGATCAGCGATCAAATTCAACCCGTTTACGATAACCAATTGATTTTGTTCACATAACGTTGGGACACTACTGCCGGCGCATCGAACATTGGCGCTAAGTACATTCCATCGATCATACCCGCCATGTAAGCACCCTGTGTGTCTGGCTTGAGCGTCAGGTATTTCCCGGCCGATAAGTAGCCCGATCTCACAACGCCCCAGTGGCCTTCGTCCCCCTGAAAAGGACTATCCTTGAGCTGATGCGACGAGGTGATATTGGGAATGGCGAGCAGCATGATTAAAGAAATGGCACGAAACGCGGCGTCTTTCATGTCCTATTCCTCAACTTTAAAAAAAAACGGAATGCTGCAAACTACCTGAACGCCGGTCCTTCATTCTGGCGCACGACCCCTCAACGGTCGGGTGCACCCTATTTAGAATTTGACCAGAATGGACATGTCAATGAACGCTCGTCCGTCTGAAGATCCGGGAACCAACGCTGGAATTCTGATGGGCCGTGCAAAACGTCGTCGCAGGGCCCAGCGATTCCTGTCCGGAGGAAACGCCGTTATTGCAAATGTAATCTGTGGGAGTCCCCGTATTGCCGCCAGGTGGCGTAATGCCGCCGCGGCCAGTCCAGTACGGTACATTCGCGTGGCGATAGTCATACTCCCAGCGGAAAGTGATGTACTGCTTGGGCATGTAGTCGAACGTGATGGACGAATCCCACGCCTTGAACGGATCTCCCGGATTCTCCGTAAAGTAGGGGGAATTCGTGGACGCCGTAATGGCGGTCTCCCCATTAATCGGCGGCAGCAGCACCAAATATCGTCCGGGATTGTTGATCTTCCCGCCTCCCAGCGTCAGGCCGAACAAATCGTGATGGAACCAGAAGCGGTTGTAGAACATATATCCGAGGAAGCTTTGCTTGGGTCCGCCCTTGTGGTCGCCATAGCAACTTACACCGCCGCCATACTCGCAACCCGCATCGCCGGTAAGCGAGAACGCCATCTTGTCGAGCGTCAGATTATCGGGCCTGTCGTAATACTTGACCTCGATGCTGTTGTCCGTGTGGATGCGCCGGCGCGTGGGTATGAACAGATCATCGCGGCCGAGGCCGTAGTTGTTCGAAATCACGTTGATCCACGGTTTCGGAGTCCACTTGATCTGACCTCCGAGGCCCGGCCTGTGATTGGCCGAAGCGTAGGATTGCCACCCATTGATGAACCACGGCTCAATCTTCAAGTGCGCCGTGGGGAAAATCTGTACGCGCACGCCTTCGAAAAACCACGGCGTGTTCGACGAAACGTACGACGGTTGGTAGGCCCAATTGTCGAATTGGTAGTAACTGAATAATCCGATGTAGGACAAGAAAGATTCCTGCATCCACGTTCACGCCGTGGAGCTTGTCGAAGTGATAGCCGCCGTACGCTTCCGATAGGTAGCGATACGCAGAAACGAGATCCCACTGGCCGTGGCCCGGACTCGGGTCGTTACGCGGCGTTGTCGCAGAATACATGCCGAACTGCGTCATCAGCCGGGCTCGGACGTTGTCGTAGTGGAAATCGCCGCCTACGCCCAGCTGCGTCAGTTGCACCTCTTGCGAACGGAAAAGCTCGCTGGAGCCGCCGATTGAGTGGTCTGTCGGATGGTTGAAGTCATAAACGTAAACCGCGTCTGACCGAATCTCCGGTGTAAAGAATTTCGTGTCCCAAAATATTTCTTTGGTGCGCGGATTGCCGTTTAGCCAGGTCCAATCCGCGTCCGAAAAAGGCTCCACTTTGGCGACCTCGGCCTGGACCGGCGCGCTCGCAGGGGACGTGGCGGCGGCTGTCGGTGCTGCGGATGGCAGCGCATTCGCCGCAGCATTCGGGGCAACCGGCACCGTCGCTTTCGCGGTCGTCACAGGCGTGGCCGGATGTTCTGGCGCTTTTAAACTCTTGAGCTCCGCCTCCAGTTCATCGATACGCTTTCGCATTGCATCGAGTTCGCTTTGAATCGACTGAGGGGGTTGTTGCTCCGAAGGCTGTCCATTGTTCTGTGCGAAGCAGCGACCACTACTCGCTGTAAGGAAAAACACAAACAGTATCAATTGAATTCGATGGCTTGCCAGAAATTTCAACACTGCAACATTCTCCTAGGTCACACAAGACACGGGACCCACCCCGACCGTCTGGGACCGACTGTAGGCAGGCGACCGTAAAGAATGAATAAGGGTTCTATAAAAGGAGTCAAGGAAAAAACACTTCTACTCCGGCCGGAGTTTTCCTTGCCGTCCAGCGCACCGCATGGAGCAGGTTTGTTCTGGCCTTCCGTTCCGTAAGCTCGGGACGCTACATCATTCCTATAGCGCTTTAGGGTTTCTCTACCAGCGGTTTTCATCGCTTCTGCGCGACGAAGCCAATCAGTTCTGAGACCAACAAGCAGAACGGTTGTCAGGTGCCAACCATGGTTCTATTTGAGACTCGTGGTCTATAGCTTTTTCGGGTTGTCCGAGGGGGACTAGAGTCGCGTGTGAGACTTAGCTGCCCGAGGCATGCAAAGCCTAACTTATCGGCTGAGACTCGCCCTCGAACCCGAATGTCTCAAGAACCGCTGACCACCACTAGGATCCATCCCAGGGAGGGAACGGATTTCCAGAGACACTCAAGCTGTTTGTAGTTTCAGATGCTTGGCGTCGAAGCGCACCTCCTTCTTCCAGACGATCAACGTGATGGCTGCCATTTTGCGCGCCAGCGTCAGACGCGCCATTTCTGGCCGGATTCCTTTGGCCACCAGTCGATCGTAAAACTCCCGGAACGGTCCTGGCTTGGCCGCAGCCACCGTAGCTGCACTCTTGAACAGATTCTTCAGATCGTGATTGTGATTGCGATTCAGCCCACGAATCGAGACCGGCTTCTTCGCGCGCTTCAGCTCTCCGTTCACACAACGATGCTCGGCACTGCGGGAGGTCTCGATGCCGAATCCGCTGTAGGTCCACAGCTGTCGCTTGGTACGGAACCGATGCGGTGTCTGGATCAGAGCGATCAGCAGAGCCGCCCGGATCGGGCCGATGAAGGGAATCCCGCGTAGCAATTTCCAAGCGGAGTGCTTCTTCGCCTCGATCAACAACTCGCTTCGCACTTCCTTGCGCAAGGGCCTCAGGAAATCGAACTGCTGGTAGTAGAACTCCGCTCGGCGCCGTACGCCGGCTTCGCTGATCTTGCCCAGCCACTCCGCACGATAGCGCAGCGCATAGACCTGCTTTCCCGCACAGGGAATCCCCCAGCTCCGATAGATCGCCTTCAGGCGGCTCATCACCCGTATCAGATCGGTGCTGATGGTCAGATAACTCCGCGCAAACTCCTTCAGCGTCCGCACTCCCTGCTCCCCGTGATAGACCGGACGGAGCAGGTTCGCTCGCAACAACTCGGCCAGCTTCCGCGCATCGATGCGGTCACTCTTGCTGCCTTCCTTGAGTAGAGCATTCCGCCGGGGATTACACACCACCAGCTGCGTCACATGCGGCTTCAGCAGGTCATATAACCAGGCAGCCCAGGTACCTTCTTCCAAGGTGACGTGCGGATATCCGCCCAGACCTTTGAAAAACTCCAAAATGGTGAGGGCTTTCGTTTCGATCGTCGATTCCATCACCAGCTTGCCAGAAGAATTTAGAACGGCGATGGAGATCGCTTCCTTGTGCACATCCATCCCGATATACTTCACGCTGTTCATGTGAGGGCGCTCCTCCTTGTTGTAAGTTTGAGGCCGAACACTCCAAACCTACTCCACAAGGGGCGCCCTTTTATATCGCGTTCTATAATGTTTTTATAAATGAGTGCTGCCCGATAACGTGTGCCAGCTCAACCGGTCGATGCAACACCATCCAGTGCGTTGATTCGACAATGCTTCCGGGGGAGAACCATCTCATTGGCCGTACTCGGCCAAAACCTAGCCAGGGCAGCGTTCCGGCTGGTCTAACCCTAGCGAGCGATTTTAGCTTTTGTTTTCAATGCAAGGTGGGTTCGAGCTTAGGTGTTGCGTCGACCCATTGCGACCACCTGGCTAATCAGGAGGTGGGACGTTCCGTCCTCAAGAACTTCCGAGTTTCCCGCCGTGGCATCGTATTTATCTAGCAGGTAAGCTGATAGAGCCTGCATCCACGCGATGAACCTTTCTACCCTCCTAGAGCGTTCACGGTATGGTTGGCTTGTGCCATTTATGCTAAAAGGACGATAAGGCCAAGGTCACTTCGCCCTCGCCGAAGGCAGCATGGCTAGGACGATACTGGTCGCGGATGATAGTCCACTGATGCGCAAGCTGCTCTGTGAGATTTTTGCAGACGTAGAAGACTACGACATCTGCGCGGAAGCAACGAATGGCCAGGAAGCGATTGACCTTGCGCTAAAACATCGCCCCGAACTCATCATCCTCGATTTATCGATGCCCGTGATGAACGGCTTAGAAGCGTCCCGAGAATTGAAAAGAATTATGCCCAGCATCCCGATAATTCTGTTCACTCTGTACGCCGACATTGAAAACGAGATACTCGCTGCTGATCTTCTGGTGGACAAAGTAGTATCAAAGGGCGACGTTGCCAATCTTATGGGAAACATAAGGGCACTTATCCCGGTCTAGTTCGTGCCGATTTTTCCCAGGCGGGATAATGGAGTTTTTCCCTCTGCAAAACGCGCAAACCGCTCAAGGCGTCTTGTATGGCTTCCCGTTCCCTATGTCCGTCTGAACTTGTCTGTAGCGCTTTCATACGCATCACGATCGCCGTCTCCGCATCGAATATTCGCGCGGGAAGTTCTCCAGGATTAACCTCCAACAATGCCTCTCTATAAGCTTTTTGCCATTCAGGATATTCCATATCGCTCATAGCTGCCTCCGTCCGTCGTCGCACAATGCCCAGGCTCCGGACTTCACCGCTTCCTCCAGATTGTAGAATTCTAATCAAACGAATCCTGTTCAATTGTGAACACTCTCCAAATTTGACGTTTCGGATTATTTTGCGCATTTCAACGATGGAAGCGAGCTAGAGGGTTTCCGATGGCCAAGACAAGTTCGGCCGCGGTTTAAGCCGCGGTCATAAGGCGTAGAGTTTCACCGTGATCCGCAGGCGGAGGTGAACAGGGGTCTCGGGTCGGGCCTAGCAATCCGATAAGCGCAGAGGCCGAGTCGAAATGATTCGGGCCTTCCTTGCTCACGGGCGTAGAGATATCCGTGGTACCGCAAATTCTCGTACCTTTCCACAAGTGTTTCATGGCCCCAAATGTGTTCACAACGGTACAGATTTCGACCGTGTCTCTCGCTAATCTGATGTCCACGCTGAATTCTGGTAATGGAGGCAACAAACAATGAAAGCACTGAGTCTTATTAGCACGGGAGTTTTGGTCCTGCTGCTTGGAGCGGTTGCTCCAACATACGCGCAGGAGGAGAAACACGAAGAGAGCGCTAAGCCTGCTGCAAAGCCGGAAGAAACCAAGCCTGCCGCAAAGCAGGAACAGGCCAAGCCGGAGGCGAAGCAGGAAGAAGCCAAGCCTGCTGCAAAGCAGGAACAGACCAAGTCTGCTGCAAAGCAGGAAGAAGCCAAGCCTGCCGCAAAGCAGGAACAGGCCAAGCCGGAGGCGAAGCAGGAAGAAGCCAAGCCTGCTGCAAAGCAGGAACAGACCAAGTCTGCTGCAAAGCAGGAAGAAGCCAAGCCCGCTGCAAAGCAGGAACAGGTCAAGCCGGAGGCGAAGGAACAGCAAGCCGCTCATGCACAGCAGTCACAAGGCCAGTACGCCAAGAATGGTCAGAAGGATAGTGGCGGACATGAATACAGTACGAGTAAATTTGGTCCTAACCATCACGCTCGCTTCGAGGAAAACGGGGGGCGCTACTACGACGGACGCCGGGAATACTCTTATGGCGGCTATTGGTTCTATGCGGGAGCTTATCCGGCGTGGTTTTACCAGCAGGACGTGTACTTCATCATGGGAGCGGATGGGCTATGGTATGCAGTGGCATACGGGAACCCTTCCCTGACTTTCCAAGTCAATATCGGGTAATGAGAACCCGAGTATCGTGTTCTCGGTGGAGGCTACAATGTTGGGATACGGTTTGATAGGAACTCTAGTGATTATCTGTCTGGTCGTCTGGCTCGTACGCGCTTTGTAAGCGGAATCGCATTGGCGAACGCGCCCTTTCGCAGTTTCTTACACTTCCAGTCCACGAGTGCCGAATCGCAGTCCGGCACTCGTGCCCTCTGTATCGTTTGTAGCCCGTCTGCGATCGTGATATGATCTCTGGGCTGAGGGCTTTATAAGGATACCCGGCCTGCTCTGATTCATGAGTGTTCGTCGCAGGAAGGGTATGCCCAAAGCAACTCCCAAAAAGACCAGACCATCTCGCTATGCCAATGGCAAGCGCGCTTTCGATGCGCAAGCTTTTCTCGATTCGGCTGGTGTGTCCCGGAAAGTTAGAGAATTCACGAAAAACGAAACGATCTTCTCACAGGGCGAACCCGGCACGAATGTCTTGTACATTCAAAAGGGCGGGGTGAGGCTTTCGGTGGTGAATGAATCCGGCAAAGAGGCGGTCGTCGCGGTGCTAGGGCCGGG
The DNA here is from genome assembly GCA_963795005.1 of uncultured Acidobacteriota bacterium. Classification (GTDB taxonomy): domain Bacteria; phylum Acidobacteriota; class Terriglobia; order Acidiferrales; family UBA7541; genus Palsa-295. The sequence continues at coordinate 199,404 of CAWCGE010000011.1, forward strand.
AGATTTTTTCGGCGAGGGCTGCCTGGCCGGCCAGCCGGTGCGGATCGGGACGGCGACTGCGATTACGGCGACGACTGCGCTGGTGATTGAAAAGAAGGAGATGAGTCGCGTCCTTCACTCGGAGCACGAGTTTTCCGATCGTTTCATCGCTTTCATGCTGGCGAGGAATACCCGAATCGAAGAGGATCTAGTGGATCAACTCTTCAACTCGAGCGAGAAGCGACTGGCTCGCACCCTTCTATTGCTTGCCCGTTATGGCAAAGAAGACAAGCCCCACAGCGTACTCCCCAATATATCGCAAGAAACGCTGGCGGAAATGGTCGGCACCACACGCCCGCGCGTAAACTTCTTCATGAATAAATTCCGGAAGATGGGGTTCATAAAATACAACGGCGGGCTCCAGATCAACGACTCACTTCTGAGCGTGGTCCTGCACGAATAAGTACTAACTTTTCTGGCGACGTCCAGTTTCGTTCGTCGGCGATAACTCCAACTCACACGAGGCAGCCTGGCCATTTGCTTTGTCGATTTACTCCCAATAATCTGTGGGGAAATCAAGACTTGAGATTATCGATTATAGGGATCGCATTTTCATGTATCGCAAGAAGTCCGGAAAGAGCATGAGGGCTGCTGTGAGGCTCCCTAGAATAAATATTGCAAGCACAAGAATCCCGAAGATCGCCATGGTGTGCATTTATTGATCCTCCATCCTCAGGATAAGGATTCCCAAGAATCCGCGCTGTTCATTTCGGCACAGTCTCGCAGAAGTCTTCACAGTAGAGGCCGGCGGAGTCACGTGAGTCCAATACTTTTTTGACCGCCTCACGCATCGTGAGGGTTTTTGCCTCGAAAACTTCGCCACCGGCCTTTGGCCCGCTAATCTCGACCTTAAAATTCGGCATTCAGGTCCTCCGGTGCGCCATTAGGATGACGGCGCCATGATGTCTGGAATCACGCGGAGCGGCAACCCCGCCCCTTGCTAGAGCGGTCCCCCGGTGCGACGCTCCGCGCGAGTGCGTATTTCTGCCGCACGGCGCAAGCGTTACTTTTGCAAACCCTCCGAACTAACCCACGTAACCTTCTGCTTGATGTTTATATCCATCTTCGCTTCCATCAGGGAGTTCTGCGGCTTGGCGGGATTCCCAGGGGGTGGACCTTTTATCGCTCCGACGAGTTTTAGAATTGCCACGGTATTCAGAGCCGCGCCCTTAAATTGGAGTTCGCTCGAATGGATAGCGCAATTCTCGCATCGGAAGGCTCCTCCGGCATACGTAAGAACCGGAGCGATAATGTTGCATCCTTCGCAACTGATACCGTCCAACGGTTGGGTTGGTCCAGAGAAAGTGCCGCCGACAAAGTTAGCATTGAGCGGCGGCACCACGGGCTCTGCACCTACTATTTCCAAGTCTGTTGGTCGTTGTGCCTGCGGGGACGCACGGAGAAGAGAGGAAGCCGCGAACGTAACGCAAACACCTATGATGAAGGAGCCCACGGCGATCGCAATTTTGGACACTAAAGCCTCCTACTACACTCGCCAGTACCCGAGCATTATCCACATTACGATTATCCGGCACACCGGAGGTTACCTTCCGCGCTTCAGTCGGAAGTCGTGATTGGCATACGCAAAATGATATTCTGCCCCCATGAACAAGGCAAACCTTCTTAAGACTGTCAAAGCTGAACTCACGCGGCATTCGTGGGATACATTTGTCGAAGTTCCGCCGCCAGTTGTGCGGGGGGCGGGCGGCGTAGTCGTGCAAGGGTGTCCACGATGCCGGGAACCATTAAATTCGAACCATCAGTATATGCAGCATTTGGCGGATGACGTGTTGCCGCCGATCGTGCATTTGGTGTTTGGCAAAGATGGTTAAGGGAGCCCGCCGGATCAGCAATCTGCGGACGGCGTGTGGTGGTAGAAAACATGAACAGAGTTGTCTTACTGGCAGTCGCATATTTTGCGCTGTCCATCAATGTCTCATTCCAAGTCCCGCAAAGCGCCCCGTTCACTATCAATGTCACGAAGATTCAGCGCGTCAATGGGGGCTGCGTGGTTGACGCTGAGTCTACTAGTATCCGGTTCAAGCTACGCTCGTCCGTTCCCGCAGCATGTGCGATCCTCAAGTCAGGAGAAAGCTACGAGGCTTTCAGAGCCATCACCAGGACTGACCCGAAAGATGAAACCAAGGACGCGTCCAGCCTTGTCATTGCCAACAACGCAAAAAACAGCCGCAAGCCGAGCGCAGTTTTCGCCATCGATTCTGAGGAATCAATCCCGCAGAAGTTAGAAACTGGTTGGGCGCTGGTGACGACCTTCTCCGCTTGTCTAGCGATCGTCGCGTACCTCGATAAGCAATCGTAAATCTGCGCTGTCGCGTCTCACTCGACGATAATCCGGTCTGCCCACTCCACGAGCGACACAAAGATCGCAGGGCTGCCGAATTTCGCGCCCCAGGTATTCAAATCTGTTTCCGTGACCCCACGGGCCCGGGAGCAAGCCCCTCAAGAAAAGACCGGAATGTGCTTGGCGACAACTTTCTCGCGCATTTCGCTCAGCGGCGGCCAGCCCACCGGCAGGATCGCATCCGCTGTTGCCTTACGCATCAAATAGGTGGCCTCGCCCGTAAGGAAAATCTGCACCTCGTGGCCGGCGTCCGCCAGCGCGAGTCCATGCGCAAACGCAAACGAGGCTCTTGTTGGATCATCAGATCCCCAAGCACTTTTCATCATGATCTTCAAGGGCTTCTTGGGTTCCTCCGCGTTGATTCGTAACGCCAATAAAGGTAAACCCGCCAACTGGGCCAAGAATCTGCGTCTTGCCATGTTGATTTCTCCTAAATTGGGATTCGCCCGAGGAAGATGCCCGGGCCACTGTACTCCTCCCGATTCTTCGGTGTCAAAAGCCCGAGAGGATGAATCATCAGCGTTTAACCCAAGTGAGAGGCCATGCGGAAGTTGAGACGAGCGGACGTCGTGGAGCTACAATGAGCTTGCAAGGCGGAATACTCACTAACGCAGGGGCGCCCTCCTCTCCGCCATCACGACAGCCGCGAAATGAAATATTTGAGGTGTGCGAATGAAAATTACTCTAATCAGTTTGTTGCTCGCGACGCTCGTACCCGGACCGCAGCGAACGACCGGCATTCAAGGTATCCATGCCGCTTGTCCGATGATGCAGAGCGAAGCATCGGGATTGAACGAGCGTGGTGAACTTGGGATGGGATTTTCTCAAAAGACGACGGCGCATCATTTCTATCTCACGACTACGGGCGGGGTCATCCAGGTCGAAGCTAAAGACATGTCCGATGCCGACGATGTGGAGAACATTCGAATGCACCTCGACCACATAGCGACTGCGTTTCAGCAAGGCGACTTCGATATTCCGATGTTCGTACACGACACAGTGCCGCCCGGCGAGCCCGAAATGAAGCAACTCCGAAGGAAGATTCATTACACGCTGGAACAGTCTGCAACAGGCGGGCGTCTCGTGATCTCGTCCACCGACAAGAACGCGGTAGCGGCGATCCATCAGTTCCTGATCTTTCAAATTCAGGAACACAAAACGGGAGACTCGTTAGAGGTTCGGTAGGTCTATCACCTCGAGTGATTATGGATAGCGTAGCGTAGGGACATCCGCGTTCACCACGGCTGGCTGGGAAGCGTTCTATCCTGCCGGCATGAAGCCTGCCGATCACCTCACCTACTACGCCACGAAATTCGACACCGTTGAAGTGGATTCCACGGGTTCACGCCATCGGCTGTTCGGTGTTGAAACCCCTGGCCAGCCGAGTTTGTGAACTTTGATCGCCAGCAAACTCGCTTCAGCAATGGAAATCTCGCTATGTTCTTCGTGATGGTCTGACGAGTTAAACAGTTCTTGAGCGCGGAGGGCTATCGCTTGCTCTGTGGCCAGGACCAGTTCTGTCAATTTCTTTGGGTCGGATTCTAGCAGTACTTGCAAGTACAGTTCTTTCCACGACGTCGGATAGGAGTCTTGCATCGCACGCTCCTAGGCTTAAACGAGTCGGGATCCACTGATATTTTCCCCACCGTCGTGTTTTGCTGTTAAGAGATTTTGCGATAGATTGGGTACGAGCACTACTGGTACGGCTCTGATTCACCTCAGCCCCTCTCGCAGTTGGATTCGCTGCCCTCTCGGTCATCGTGCTGTTACCCCTAAGATTGACGATCTGATGTTGCTACCGGTTGCTTGCCTCCTTGGGCCAGGTCCACGCATACCAGACGATAAGTAGTGTCAATATGATTTCGATTACGCCGAACAGGATATAGAAGTACCAGCTGCTCTTGAACGCGACAACCATAACTAGGCTATATATCACGCCGAAAATGATATTCAGCCAGCGATTAAGTCGCACCGGCAGCACGAGTGAAAGAAAGGGCATCAGGCTGGGAACTACCATCACGCCAGCCATCCCCAGCAACACTCCCTGAGAAATAGCAGCGAAGGGCATCCTTCCCGCGACCATTTGTTGCAACTGCCCGGTTTCGTACAGCTCGAAATAGTCTCCATAGATGTAAAAAAACATGACCGAAGACCATAACGCGAACAGCTTAAGCCGCACGCCCACCCTGATGTCCTCAAATGCCATGGTGTTCCTCTTGTAGTGATCAGTCTGCTGAGTCTCGCGACACCTGCCCGTTGCTCTATGCTTTCCCACGCGGGGTATTCGATGGCCCTTCGTTTCTATCCCATTGGTAGCATTCGTTGCAATCTGTGAGGGCGAAAATGCCTCTCTTACCAGACGGTTCGGAACTGATTGCCTAAGTCCCGATAAACGCCGTCACCGTCGAAGTGAAATCGCCCCGAGATTCGCTTCGGCGGATGCGCGGTAAACGAACCAGGAGTGAGCGCCCGAAGGCACTATAGAATTAACCTTGCTCCGTTAACTGTGCAGCCTCCACGCGGGAATTAACGAATCGTAGCGTAGCAGCGGACTCAGCAAGATATGGAGCACGATGTAAATTGCCCAGGTCGAGACATACGCGATCGCCATTTTTCGCGGCTTCCTCAGGACGTACCAAAGAAGCAGAATATCCAACGGCACCGGCGCTGCGACCACGGCCCAGGGGGGAGCGTCCACACTTTCTACGCTGTAGCCAAACAGGCAGACAAAACACCCAATGGCCAATGACGCGAACAGGTAAACCTTCCGATCAGCGATAAAGAATCCCAACCCCCAACACAATGCGGTGAACAAAATTGCGATATCAAGCAGGATCGGCGTAGGGAGCGTGCGCAACATGAAGTGGCCCCTTAGAAAACAGGATTAGACAGGTTGACATTCTACTGCGGTTCCCAAACGCTTGTCGGTTCCCGGGAGCCATTAGCGATCAAGAGCCAGCGGCCGTACCTGCTCAACGAGTACTTTCAGGGTCATGTTTAGTTCGGTGGCCGATGGTTCATGGCCAGTGCCAGGCACCAAATAGAATTGCTTGCGCGGCGCCTTGATGATGTCGAAATAGGCTCTGGCCAGTTCAGGGAGGGCCGTCAGATCTTCTTGACCGTGAAGGATGAATATCGGAATTGCAAAGTCCGTCCCCAGCGCTGGAAGATCGACATCCTGCAGCGGTCCAGACATTTTCAATCCCCAGAAATGCTCAAAAGAAAAATCGTCCGCCTCCGCATATTGCGCTCGCTCCTCGGGAGAGGCGTACGCAGGGCTGAGCGTCTCGGGGGCTGGCGGCGCAGTCACCAACTTGGCCTGATATGCGCGTTCCGATTTTCTGAATACGGGCCAACTCTTGAAAAGCGAACTCCAGGGCGGCGGACCGATGGCCGTTAGTGCGGTAATCGCCTGCTGGTCGCCAGAGGCTGTATCGCAACTTTCGAGATTGCGTGACACTCGAAGATTTGGAAGTCGAAATCCACCTACCCAAAGAGGGCCAGGTCATCGGCAAGGACTCGAAATCTCGGGCCAAGCTGGTGCGCGGCATTCAGGTTGTGATTGCGCGCAACTACATGACAAACCGACTCAGCAAGGCCCAGGCCCTGGCGGTCAAAGCCCTTTCCGAGATTGAAGCCGCCCTCATCGCTGGTGACAGGTTAGTTGCTCTGCGGCTGGGACTTCGATCAGTTCACGTCTCACGGTCAACCAAAAACTCGGACACGCCTATCAGCTTATGCAAGAGGGAAACTATGAAGAAGCGGTTGAGCGGTTTTTCAAGGTTGCGGCGGTCACCGAGGATTCCATTGATCGGGCTGGCATACTGTTAAATCTGGCTGCGACCCTTACGGAGTTGGCCCGGTTCGATGAGGCCCGGACCCAAATACAAGCAGGCGAAGCTCTTCTTCTAGCTGCAAGACGGACTTCTCCCGATGGGTCTGACGACCTCAAAATCAAAGACCTGGAGATTTGCTTTACTGCCCGTGACCCTTCGTACAGCGTTTAAGATTGCGGGTGAAACAACCGATGGGAATTCCTAGAAAACAGGCGGGCCCTCTACGGGATTCCCCGAGCCAAAAGCCAGACTAATCCCTATTCCAAAATCTCGTACCAGGAAAAATAATGTCGGGAAAGTGCTTGGTCGCGAATCGGGCGCTTCAATCTAGGAGAGGCCGTGGGAGAGTCCGATCAGCCGTTGTGGAAAGAACTGTGCACGCAAGCATTGGTGGAATCCGATAAAAAGAAAGTGACGCTACTGATTCTCGCCGCAGAGCTGGCAATAACCGAACGCTCCCGACAACTTCTAAACTCCCCCGAACATCACGAAGAACGCACCGAGTTGGCCGTCGCAAAGACGGCTTTGGAGACTATCAGATTTCGCAAACTGGGTTGGCCTCCGGTTGCACCAAGCTAGCTTTCACGTCGGGACGGCTGTAGGTCACCAGCCACTCAGAAAGCAATGCGAAAAATGCCTTGCGAAGAAAGTAATAAAACGGAAATGAAGGCAGAGGTGATACGCGCTGTCGCGATTCGCGGGAAGCGCTGAGTTAGTCCGGCCTTCAAAGATCGCGAATGACTGGAAAACTGGTGGAATTGACTTGATGATTGGCCGGTAAGCGCGTTCGACGTCCAAGTGGATTGTCTCCGAGTGCGGCGTGGATCCAATCATATTCCAGAGACGGCCGCGCAACTGTACAGCCGTGGTAGCAGGCCATACCTGCGGTGTCTTCCGCCACTTTCGTAAATGGGCGTTGACCACTCCTGTTCACCGATTTTCTACTTGACATGCTCGAGTTGAAAGGCACAGAGTTACTCCAGTTTCCCCCAAATCTCCGTTTCTCAGCGTTCTTTCTTATGGCTTCTCGACAGTATTTTCGGGACCCCGGCCCATCATGCGCTCGCCGGCACATTCTTTTTGTGTGCGCCGCCAGCGCGTGGAAGGAGAATAACGATGAACGAACTGGACTCTGTTTCAATAAGACATGAGCACAGAAAGCTAGGTCGGCGCAATCTCATTCGTGGAGCGGTGGGTGCGGTTGCGGGGATCGGTCTCTTGCGCCCCAAGCCAGCCTTTGCCGACGACAACCATGACCGCACCGAACACATCGGTTGCGCCTTAGTCAATCCGATTCCTGGGGGCGGCGCTCCGTTTAAGCCCTTTGGCGTCCTCGTACACCATAACCCGCTAAATCCCGCCACCCCGCTGGCCAACATCAGCGATCCATCGCAGATCACTGACTTCGACGGTTTAGTGGGTCTGACGCACATCCAGGGGGGCGGAACCGGCACAACCTCAGGCGTCAACACGACGCTAGCGTACAGAGCCGACATGGGCTTTGCCACGGGCAAGTTCATTGGTACCGACGGTCAACCCCATAGGGGTACACTCGCCTTCGTTTGACTTGACCTGTACACCGTTCCGGTTGGAACGGCCAACCTCCCTGTCTCTGCACAAATTCACGACTTCAACGTGCACATCGACTCGAACCACGTGTTCTGGATGGTCCAGGTGGAACACGACGCCCTCGAGGTTGACTTCGACCAGGGGCAGGCCCGCCTTTGTGTGAGCGGCCTGGACGTATTTGATGACCATGACCTCGCCAACTCACTGACCGACGGGCTGGGGCTTCCTGGCGGCGTGGTGGGCGCCCCGTATCCGGCAATTGCACCCGTCGCTCCGATCCGCGCGACCGTTTCGTTCGACGTGCAATGGAACGGCATCGTCGCGATGGCGGAAATTCACAACAGTGCGCAGAACTTCGCGGGTTCGTTCCTCAGCACGGGAGCCACGATTAAGTGGTCGGCCGACGAGCCCGGCTTCCACTTCGAGTCGGAGACACCCGACCCTAAATGGAACCTGGTTTCTGTGCTAGGACGTGAGAAAAACGGCGTTTTCTTCACCTAGGCTGAATCGCGGGGCAATCCGTTCTGTCCTGGCGCGATCTGGAATCAAGTGGTTTGCAATCAAAATAACGTTCGCTCGATCACTGGCAGAGGCGCTACACGAGGCGGAATTTCGAGCCCGTTCTGGATGCACATATCGCGGAAAAGTTGAACGCTGGCCGGACCAAAGCCGGTGGTGTGTACCTCAGCTCAGCTATTTGGAACTTCGTCCTCTCCGGTCGGAGTTCTTCGGCCGCGAGACCGAAGCCGGCCGCCGGTGAGAAGCCAAAAAATCCTTAGTGCGCGAACGGGGCTGCTCATCCTTGACCGCGGCGCCGCGGCGAACAACCAAAAGTGTCAAGTCATCCTCCGGTGAGCACGAGTCAGCGAAATCGAGAACTGTTCCAAGCAATGAGAACAGGGCTTTACTTGCACTCGCGCCGGAGACAGCTCTGGTTGCGGCCGTTAGCCGCTCCATTGCGAACTCGTGGTCCTGAGTATTTCGGCACTCGGTCACACCGTCGGAGTAAGCAACCAGCATATCGCCGGGGTCGAGATTGACGCTCCCGGTTTGGAATGCGGCATTTTGCACCGCGCCGAGCATGGGCCCACCCGTTTCTAGTCGTTCCAGTGTCTTGTTTTGCCTCAGAAGCAGAGGTGCCGGTAGGCCCGCATTGCAGTACACGAGTTCGTTCGTCCGCGAATCTATTCGTGCGAAAAACAGCGCCGACAGCGGCGATGCCCCGTCGTTGTGGCATAGCTCGTGGTTGACCTCGGCAACGGCATCGCCTGGGTTCGAATGTCTCCGTGCAGACCCTTGGATTAAGCCCATCAGATGAGCCTGCCAAATTCCTGCGGCTAATCCTTTACCGGCGATGTCACCGAGGACCACCCCAAGGGCGGAGCCGAGTTCCATCACTTTGAAAAAATCTCCCGAAAGATGGCGGACCGGGAAAATTTCTCCGGCGATCTCGAACTCGCGCCACGTACGTTCGCGGGGCGCGCAGAGCCTACGCTGCACCTGGGCCGCTTCAAAGATGGCCTGCTGCAGTCTCGCTTGATCTCGGCGGAGTGCGTCCAATTCGTCCGTGAGGAACTGCGCCCGCTCGGTTTGATCGCTTCCCCTAGCAGTCAAAGCTTGAGCGGACACTCTATCGTCTGCGCTTGAGGCCGCCTTGGCCAGGGCGTTGCCGAGTACGGTTCGCCTGATGTCCAGCGTTCTTTCGGTCAAAGCCATCATGATCGTGTCATCCTACGAATTTGTAACCTACTCCGTGCACCGTTAAGAAGTAACGAGGGTCTTCGGGGACGGGTTCGAGCTTCTGGCGAATGCGGACAATATGAGCGTCCACGGTGCGGGTGGTCGGAAAATTCTCGTAGCCCCAGACCTCGTCGAGAAGCCGGTCGCGGCTCAGCGTCTCTCCGGAATGACAGAGAAAGTGCTTGAGCAGCTCAAACTCCTTGCCAGAGAACTCCACGCGTTGTCCCCCGCGCATGACTTGATAGCTGCGCAGATTAACCTCGACGTCGCCAAAGATATAACTGTCTTGCTCTTTGGGAAGCGTGTGTGTCCGTCGCAGAACGGCTTTGACGCGAGCGAGGAGTTCGCGAATGGAGAAGGGCTTGGTGACGTAATCATCGGCACCCAGCTCGAGACCAACGACCTTATCGACTTCCTGACCGCGTGCGGTAAGCATAATGATGGGGATCGAGGGGCGCTTGGCCTTTAGCTGTTTACAGACGTCCAGCCCGCTCATGCGCGGCATCATCACGTCGAGCACGACCAGGTCCGGAGAATCCTTGAGGGCGCGCTCCAGCCCTTCCACGCCGTCGAGCGCCGTTATAACTTGAAAGCCCTCGTATTCGAAATTATCGCGTAAGCCGGCAACCATATTCGGCTCATCCTCAACGATCAGAATTTTGCTTGTGCCCATGACCTCTCCCCTAGGGCTTTTCCGGAACAAGGTACTGCCCCACACTCCGTAGCCCTCATGCGATTGCGGCCTCCGTCCGTGAAGACGGATCCAGCGGCAATGCGATCGTAAATTTGCTGCCCTTCTCTGGAGCGCTTTCGACCTGTACGTCCCCACCGTGCGCCCGGACGATATGGCGAACGAGTGACAGACCCAAGCCCGAGCCCTTGATGTTGTGAACCAGGGGATCGCCACAACGGTAAAACTTCTCAAAGATTTTCTCCTGCTCGCCGGGCGGGATGCCGATTCCATGGTCGCAGACTTCCAACTTCACGCAACCGTTGGAGCGGTACAGGCTGACACCGATGAACTTTTGGTCCTTGGAGTACTTCAGTGCGTTGTTCACCAGATTGAGCAACGAGCGGGCAATCGCTTCGCGGTCCACGTTCACCGGGGGAATATCGCGGGAGATGTTTTCCTCGAAGGCAAAACCGTTTTGTTCGATCTGGAAACGGTAAGACTCGAGCGTGGAGCGAACGAGATCGGAGAGATTGGTCTCCTTGAACTCGTATTCCTTGCGACCGGCCTCAATGCGGGAAAAGTCGAGGATATTGTTGATGAGAGCCGTGAGTCGCTCGCTCTCCTCGCGAATGATGCGGAAATAGTCCTGGTATTTTTCCTTTGCGGTGAGGCGCCCAAGCTCCAAAGTCTCGGCATAGAGTCGGATCAGAGCCAGGGGCGTACGTAGTTCGTGGGAAACGTTGGCGACGAAATCGGATTTCAGTCGGGCGAGTTTCATTTCCCTGGACACATTGCGGTAGGTGAGAAAGACCCCGCCAACCATCAGCAGAGAGAGCGCGCCGAGGACGGCAAAGTGGAATCTGAGAAACCTCGCTCCGATATCTGCAATGGTCGTGCCGGGGTATTTGATCGCCCAAACCATTCCCTGAAAAATATCAACGAAGGGACGCTCCACTTCTGGCTTGCCCCCATCCCAGTTGGCAGACAGTACCCAGGGAGTCGAATCCTTCGGCGAATGGACCATCATGGCCGGCGGATTTGCATCGGTCCTCAGTGCGTTGCTCTTGCTGTTCAATACGTCCGTCATTACCGCGGGGAAAAAACTCTTCTGCAGATAGTCCTGATCAAAACCGACCACGCCGAGGCTCACGCGATCCTTCGAGATACCCGGAGGGATAAAATAGGCCTCGTTCGAATACACATGCCGATCCCCCTTGAGCGACCAACCGCCATGGAACCCCGGTGAGTGTTCGTCTTTTTCCGCCATCATCCTCAACTTCTCGGCCATGTCGGATGCTTCCAGCGGCAGCCAACTCTGCACGCTATTGATTTCGTCCTGTGCGCGCGCGCAGAAATCGCCATCATGATCGCCGCTCGACTGCATGCTACTCACCAGCAGGTTGTTCTTCTTGTCGTAGAGAACCGCATATGAAAGCTCGGGATGTTCCAACAGAATGCGGTCGAGCTTGGCTTTAATTTGGGCGCCGTCGTCGGGGTTTGGATACTCTTCGCGCACAGGCTCGAGCAACTTGTTAGCTCGTTCCCAACTCTTCTTCTCGGCAATCTTCAGGACATAGGTGAAGTCGCGCTGGATGGCGGCTTCAATCGCCTGGTCGCGCTGAATGTGCCTTAGGTTCCAGACGCTAAAGGCCATCAACGCTGCCGCAGGGAGGACAATGGCCAGCTCCAGCGTAAGAAGCGTTCGCGTGCGGTCCGTCAATCGCCACTTCTTGGACATTCTAATCCTCTCCAACCGGTTCACTCAGTTCGTAGCCCAGCGAGACTATAAAGGCCAGTAAGGCCAAGTATGTCAAGCAATCGCAAAGGATTGTAAAAAGTTGTAATACCGGCGGGCCGAAGGCAGGCGATCTGAACGAAGCTGAGCAAGAACACGGCGCCGCGGACTATGCCGCCTCTTACCGCCTCAAAATAAGCATCTTACAGGTTTCAACATTGCACCAAGGGGGCCCTAGACGTGGCAAATTCTAGTCGGATGAGCCTTGCGGGCATCATGCATCGGGGTGATTTTGATTGGGAAGTTACGCGGCAGTCGGCAAATTGCTTGATTCTTTCGGGGGAACTACTCTTTCTTCATGACCAAGTTGCGGCACGCTACGTTTCTTCAGTCCGCCAGATTCTTTGACCAAGCGGCAAACCGTCGCTCGGGAGACGTGGTATTTTTTCGCAACTTCGGTCAAACTCATTCCCGAGAGGCGGTCTGCAACGACCTGCGCTCTGTCAATATTCAGCGGCTTTCGTCCAATCCGTCGCCCTTCCAATTTCGCTCGACGCATTCCAGCTCGAACTCGTTCAGTGATTAAACTTCGCTCCAACTCCGAAATCGCTCCGACGATGACCAGCATGGCCCTACCTAGCGGTCCTGAGGTGTCGATGTTTTCTCGCTTGCTCACAAATTCGATGCCGAGCTGATTCAGTTCATCAAGCACGTCCAAGAAATGCCGGACGTTCCGTGCGATGCGGTCAAACGCCACGACGAACACAACATCAAAACGGTGCCGCCGAGCATCTGCTAGCAACTGGTCGAGTCCAGGTCGTTTCGCTTTGCTCCCAGAAATTATGTCTGTGTATTCGTGCACAATTTCGCACCCACGTAGTTTGGCCATCTCGCGGAGGTCGTAAAGCTGTGTTTCAAGATGCTGGTCTCCAGTCGAAATTCTGCAATACAGTATTGCGCGTTTCTTCATCGTAATTCCTTCTTCCGCGAAAGCAGGTACGCATCGATAGCGCGGCGTACCAATTCGGCGACGGGTGCGCCAGTTTTCTCCGATAGCTTCTGGAGCTTCTCCAGCTGCTGTTCCTTGAGGAATAGGGCCGTCCTTCTCATCGGCATATAGAATATCATACAGGCATATATATGACCATAGAAAGGATTCCAGGTTAGAGCAACCGCCCTGCCGACTGTGGGAGGGAATATCTCTTCGCGGTGGGTTCGCAGGTTCGTGTCCTGAGGTGACCGGGTTAAGCCTCGTGCCAGAAATGAGGCGCTGGACGGCTGAACAGGATGGCGACTCGCGTCTTGCCGTGAACCCGCTTCTCAATCCTGATTACACGGCACTCCTGCTCCGCTTGATTCCGCATGTTTATCAAGAACAGCCGTTGGCCGCGCGCGACCCGAGTCTCTAGCCACACCAGAGACCCGTTCTCGTTGATTTCAAATGCCTCGGCCTCTTCGTGGAACGGCTGCTCTTCTGCGTCCCAGCTGTAAACAAGCAAGGGTGCACGATGCGCCCGACGCGGGCCTTTCCGACGCTCGATGGAGTCCCTTTCGGAGGTTTTTTCGCAAGTTTTGTCGGGATTCTGTATGGCGTTCCGTTGAGTTACATGAGCCCTTTCTCGTTCGGCTTCTTTCAGGGCATTCCAGACGCGGCTCACCGGAGTCTCCTCAAGTCTTCTACGTGTTTCTGCAGCACTATCAACGATAGCCTTCAGTGCGAATCACGGGTCGGAAACGTTCAGACTGCTTTTCGTCCTGGTACCCTAGCGGGCACTCTCCCGTCTTCGCTTTGCGTTCTCCCTAAATCCCGAAAATTACGTTACCTACGATTTCCCCAGAGACCTCTCCACCATCGTCTATGCGCGTCCCGGCGGTCACGCCGACCTCTATCTTCTGAGTCAGAAATAAATCCTCTTCGCGAAACGGAACTCTGCTGTGTTTCTTCTCACCTAGTGCAACCAGCCGCGATTGACTTGCCTCTAGGCGCAGCCTAACATCCACCTCAATTGAAGGCCTCCCAGACATGATTGGTCAGACCATCTCGCACTACCGAATTATCGAAGAGCTCGGCAGCGGAGGCATGGGCGTGGTGTACAAAGCTGAGGACCTCAAACTCAATCGCTTTGTCGCTCTCAAATTCCTTCCAGACGACGTAGCCAAGGACCCGCAGGCTCTGGTGCGTTTCCAGCGTGAAGCTAAAGCTGCATCGGCCCTGAATCACGCGAACATCTGTACCATTCACGAGATTGACGACCAGAACGGCCAGGCATTTATCGTGATGGAGTTTCTGGATGGCCAGACCCTGAAGCACCGCATTTCCGGCAAGCCGCTGCCGCTGGAACAAGTGCTGGAGTTGGGAATTGAAATTACGGACGGTCTCGCTGCGGCCCACAGTAAGGGAATCATTCATCGGGACATCAAGCCGGCCAACATTTTTGTGACCGAGCGCGGGCACGCCAAGATATTGGATTTTGGTCTGGCGAAACTCGCCCCTGTTGCCGAAGGTGTCGGCGCTTCAAAGATGCCGACAGCAGAAGAACTGCTGACCAGTCCGGGCGCAACGGTGGGCACGATAGCCTACATGTCACCGGAACAGGCACGAGGAGAGGAATTGGATGCACGCACGGACTTGTTCTCGTTCGGTGCGGTGCTCTATGAGATGGCCACAGGTCGGATGGCGTTTTCTGGCGACAGCGCTGCGGTCATCCATGATGGGATTCTGAACCGAACACCTGTTCCGGCGTCACAGGCTAATCATGGACTCCCACCAAAGCTCGATGAAATCATTGGGAAGGCGCTGGAAAAAGACCGAAAGCTCCGTTACCAGAGTGCTGCTGACATTCGCACAGACTTGCAGCGGCTGAAGCGTGATTCGGATTCGAGTCGTGCAACCGCGACGTCACAAGTTGAGCCAAAGCCCGCCGCGAAATCCACTCGATTTCAATGGGCAGCCGCTGCTACAACAGTGGTCGTCATGGGATTGGCCGTGGGCGGCTGGTTGCTCTTCTCACGCAAGGCGCATGCGCTGACGGACAAGGACACCATCGTGCTTGCGGACTTCACGAATATGACGGGCGACCCAGTGTTCGACGGCACACTGCGGCAAGGACTATCGGTACAACTGGAACAGTCACCCTTCCTGAGCATTATCACGGACCAGCAAATCCAGCAGACGCTACAAATGATGGGGGAGAAGCCCGATGCAAGACTCACGCCGGAGATAGCGCGGGAACTCTGCCAGCGGACAGGGAGTGCGGCAGTCCTTGACGGTTCGATTGCGCAGATTGGAGCGCGGTATCTCCTGACCGTCAAAGCTCTCAGCTGCGTTAGCGGAGAATCGCTGGCGAGCACGGAAGCTCAGGCGAGCGACAAGAATGATGTGCTCGACGCTCTGGGAAAGACAGCTGCGGAAATTCGGAATAAACTGGGCGAGTCGCTAAGCACTGTCCAGAAGTTCGATACCCCGCTTGAACAAGCGACTACGCCGTCGCTCGAAGCGCTGAAAGCCTTCAGCTCGGGTTTTCAAATACATACTACTACTGGCGATGCTGCGGCTATTCCGTTTTACCAGCACGCCATCGAACTCGACCCGAATTTCGCACTCGCCTACGCCTGGTTGGGTGTCTCGTTTAACGATATCGGTGAACTCAGCAAGGATGTCGAATCCACCCGAAAGGCATACGAGCTGCGCGACCGAGCCAGTGAGCCGGAGAAGTATTTCATCACGGCTCGGTTCCATAAGGTAGTCACCGGGAACTTGGAAAAGGCCGAAGCAGCCCTCCTGCTATGGATACAGGCGTATCCCCGCGCAGCGGTGCCGCATATTTACTTGGCGGGGGCAATCTACCCGGTTACTGGCCAATATGCGAAAGGGATTGAACATGGCCAAGAAGCAATCCATTTGAGCCCAAACTTTTCCCCCGCCTATTCACTCCCGATTTTTGATTACATCGCTCTGAATCGGCTCGATGAGGCGAAGGCCACCTACGAGCAAGCTATCCAACGCAAACTGAAAAGCGGTTTCTTTCCTCTTTCCCTGTATCAGATTGCCTTCTTGGAGAATGATTCAGCGGGGATGGCGCAGCAGGTAGCATCATCGGCGGGCAAGCCGGCAGTAGAGGACTGGCTGTTGGGCTTGGAAGCCGATACCGCGGCCTATTCCGGGCGGCTCAGGGTGGCACGGGAGTTTTCCCGCCAGGCGATGGATTCCGCCGAACGGGCAGAGGAAGAGGAAGCTGCTGCAACGTACTCCGCGGCGTCTGGTCTGCGGGAAGCCTTGTTCGGCAACGCAGAAGAAGCACGGCGGCGTGCTAGTTTGGCAATGAAGTCTCCGGCAGGCCACGATGTGCAGTATACCTCTGCGCTTGCGTTGGCATATGCCGGGGACGATGGGCAAGCACAAGCCCTGACTGCCGGTTTGGCCAACAGCTTCCCGGAGGCCACCATTGTGCAGTACAACTACCTGCCAACCCTCCGTGCGAAGCATGCGCTCAGGAACGGAAATGCCTCTGAGGCCCTAGAGAGTCTCAGAGCCGCCGCGCCGTATGAGCTAGGACAGACGACATACAGTATTTATCGTTGTACAGCCATGTTTCCCGTCTATCTTCGGGGCGAAGCGTACCTGGCTGCACACCAAGGCAACAAAGCCGCCGCCGAGTTCCAGAAAATCCTCGACCATCGCGGAGTAGTGTTGAACGAACCCATCGGCGCACTAGCACATCTCCAAATCGGCAGAGCCTACGCCACGCAAGGCGACACCGCCAAAGCCAAGGCGGCCTATCAGGATTTCCTGACGCTGTGGAAAAATGCCGACCCCGACATTCCAGTGCTCGTCGCTGCTAAGGCGGAGTATGCGAAGCTGAAATAATTTGGGGTCTGGGATTTGTGAACCAAGTCGCTTGACCCTTACTGTTCGGCGGTCTATCCTCCAGTCTCCCCCGGTAAACCATAAATTTACCCCGCGAAAGGAGAAAGTAATGTCTACAGCTCCGAAACCCCAAATGGAAGTACAAGACCCCGTCAAAGTGGACCCGAAACATTACAAGCTTGAAGCCGACAATGAGCACGTGCGCGTGCTCCGAGTGAACTACAAAGGACACGAAAAGTCGGTGATGCATTCGCATCCCGACAATGTCGCCGTCTTTCTGAACGATTCACACTGCAGGTTTACGTTCCCCGATGGCAAAACGGAAGAGCGTCGTTTCCGCGCCGGCGAGACGCTCTATTCGCCCGCCGGAAGCCATTTGCCGGAAAACCTGGGTGGTCACCCCATCGACATAATACTCATCGAATTGAAACGGTAGTTCGGGACACCGCTAAACGCATACGAAGACTATGGTGGACTGGAGCAGGGGTATTTGTGTGCCCACGTTGCGGGACGACGCTCGGCTTCGATTCAGCCCGGGAAATTCCTCACGCTATGGAAAGATGCTGACCCCGACATTCCGGTTTTCATCGCGGCCAAGTCTGAATACGCGAAGTTTAAGGGAGCCGCACACGTAATGCTGGAGCTGCGAGCACTGGATGCGCAGGCGTGGGCGGGCTACTTGGCTGGGTCTGGGAATCCCCAGAGGTTACCGCCTTCGAGGGAAAACGGTTCGCGTGCCTGCGTAGCCCGCAATCACGTGAGTCGCAATTTAGAAGCCACAATCTCGCTGCCTGCGCAATCTGCTAGCGATACGCTGGATAGAGTTCGAGTAGACCAACAGCTCTCGACGAAAAACTGGTGAAGTATGGCAAAGGTAGTTCCTGTAGTGTGCAAACCGCTGCACGAGCATCAGCCGATAGAATCCAACCGCCTACCGCTCGGTTGTCAGCGCAAGGACCGCGCGCGACGTATCTTTCCCATAGAGCGCATTCACTCGCGGGCGTGCACGGGGATTTGCGAGCAGCACAAATGCCGGAACGAGGATAACCAACCGTTGTGGCTCAAAACGAGATGTTGCTTGCTTTCCCCGTAATCTCAGACTCTACTGGCTCGGGTTCGGTGTGTTCAAGCTGGCCGGAGTTGCTGCAATTCCTTCCGGATGAACCCGCCAGAATCCAATTGGCTCAACCTTGATAATCATGGATTCGCTGTATCTCGCCGAAGCATAAAAAACAAAATGTTCTGCGCACACGTAATATCCCATGAATCTGGACTTACTACAGTCTCTCACAATGCAGTTGGACGGCATGAGGTCCTTCGGTGCGGGCTACTCGGCCGGCTCTGGAATCCCAGAGTCGCCGTCCTCGGAGGGAGAGGGGTTCGCGCATGCCTCTCGTAGCCCGCAATTCCGTCAATCGCAATTCGGAAGCCAATGTTTCGGCGTACGCTCAGTACCCTGCTGAATCGCCGGATAGAAAAACACCTTTGCCATCCGCCATTTTTTTTCCGGACGCTCACGGTCCGTTCGCGCCATAACCCGCGTCTGTTCATGACGAAGGGGACTATCGAGCTTCTAGAGATGCGCCAACACTGATGTTAAAACTCCTTGCTATCAGATGCAGGCAATAGCACAGCTACCGGCCGAAGCTAATGCCGCCGTATCCAATAATGGCTGAGGGGCAATTCTGCGCGTCACCATGCGGAGACACCAGCGCAGCGCTGAGGCAAACACGGTGGGGTTAACTGTGGGTTAACCAACACTCCTCACTCACCAAAAACTAGTGAAAAGTGGCGCGCCCGGAGAGATTCGAACTCCCGACCCTCTGGTTCGAAGCAAGCCGTGTCAAAATCTAAATAGCTTGTTTGGTGTCGCGTACGAACCTTGAGGCTCCGAGAGGGCGGCACAATGATACTTAGTGAGACTTAGCGTTTCAGCCCACACCCCTCTTTCAATTGGTACGGAAACGGTACGGTAGCAGATTCCTACCGTCTCATCCAACCGGGCGGTTGAAGATTGCCGATGTCATCTTGTCTTGATACTGTTCCACCTGTGAGCAAAATTATCAAAATCCCCCTGCGCCAAGACATTTGTCCGTGGCCAAGACACACCCGGCATGATGGAAGGGTGGAACATGGTAGTGAGGTCGGGTGGCGTGGGGAGACTTTCTATCTCAGTGATGGCAGTACGGTGCTTAGCCGAGACTACCTGAAAACCGAGTTGTCCGACATGGAACGAGCATACGTTCAAGGTAAGCTCGGGACTTTGCCTGTCAGGGAAGTACACATTCGTACTTCTCATTCCGCCCGTTGCATTAGTCGCATTCGGGCTAAGGCCGACAAGGTACATCCCGACCCTTCGAGGAATGCGTAGCGACTTCCGAAACTTATGGCGCTGTGAAGTCGTAAAGAACTCGTCCTCGCTTGGGGCCATGTGATTTGTGATGACGGCGGTCTTAAAGGCAAATATGGCAATACTACGAGCACGCTCATTCGTTATTTCATTTACGGGTTTTCCCAGAATTAACTCGGACATCGCAGGTTTCGCATGGCCCGTTTCTATGTTGGACATCCATGTTTCATTACAACTCTTGCAGACGACATTTGCCTTCATATTCAATCCTGACATTTGCCACTGACGACTAGCCGAACCGTTCGCTTCGATTTTTGCAAAAGTAACTTTGGTAGGAGGAAACAGGGCGTTCATCCAATCGCTCCATATATGTTCGCCCGAAATCTTGGCGGTAGACGAGCAAAATGCACATTTCCGAGGCATTGTGGCTAGACCGAGCGAGAACTTGATGGGTGTGGCGATAGTTTCCGCTCAAGGTCAAACACGCTTTTACATTCCCGTCTGGATTCTCGACATTTCGGAGTATTGGGAAACGGCTTCGGCCCGAACTCTTCGCGAGCGACCTCATCGAAACTCAATCTCGGATATTCATGCGCGTAGTCATTGAACTGGCCGACAATCTCGACTTGTGCGACCGACAGCTTCACAAACTTGTTGGGTGTCCTTCTCTTGGCTGGCATGAGCGAAGTGTATCACTGCGCGGGTGCGTGTAGAATCGCGGGCCTATGCCTGACATTCACATCGGGACCAGCCCGTTCACGGCGGCGGGTTGGGAAATCCGAGTCGGTCACACGATGTGGAATCACGATGTGTGAGTTATCCGTGGCGATGAACGGGGCAGCGGGAACGGGTTTGTCGAGGGGTTGAGGATTAACGGTGCCCGATGGTTCCAAGTAGCCGGGAGTCAACGGCGTGGTCTGCCGCGTACCACCAAGCGGTGGCGAACAAGCGTTAGCTAAATTGCAGGGAACAGATTGAGCGGAAACGACGGGTGAGTAAACAGCGAGAACCGAAAACACTACGAGTAGCCATTTCACTTTCATTTTGAACCCCTCCTAGATCAGAGACTACAGAGGGTGCGGCGGGAGATTCAATAGGCCGCGCGGCTAAACTTTCGGAAACCCGTGGGATGGCGGTTTATTTTGCGGGACACGGGAACGCCTCATTTTGCGATTGCATGAACAGCGTCACCGCCGAGTGGTGCAAATCCGCAGGGTGGTCGTTCAGGTACTTCACGAACACTTTGATGATCTGACCGTTCGTGACGCCATCGGGAAAACAAAAGCGCAGGGGTTTGGGTATGCTGTCATCGTTCATCACTTTCCAAAATTCAAGCGTTTCTTCCGTTCCAGCGATAAAACCGATACAACGCAACTTTTCGTTCGCTTGCCGTCCATCCGGGGTTTCACCACACCACTGCAAAAGCTCATTACCGCTGGTAAACGCACTATCTGTACTAGACGGACGCGGTGCACTCGCAAGAGGAATGGCGAAAAGTAGTGCTACCGCAAGGACTAGGGTTTTCACAGTTCCACCTCAATTCGTAGGCGGAATCAAAACGGCTCAAGTGTAAACGCTTTGACTCCAAACCTTGTCAGGTTCGTCCTCCAAGCTGCCTTGAAAAACGTAGAGTACGGACGATTCGTGAAGCATGGAGGCATCTACCACGTCTCGGTACTTCACGAGGATTCGCAGAATGCCTCTCTTCGTTCCGTTCACAATGCTGACTCCATCAGCAAGGTCGTCGGCATCGAACCTACCGACGATTTCCGTTTGACCGCTTCCAAGCAAGGAATTGAGATTGAGTGTCCCGCTCCAATGTTGTTCTGCAAGTGGTCCGTCAACGGTGTCCGTTTCCTGCTGTACGCTCACAATACGGGCAAGCGTCGTGCCGTGATTCTTGATCTGAATCGAACACACGAACAAGTCATGCACAACATCATCATCATCGAGATTCCACTGGCTCTTTTTAATTGGTGTCAAACTAATTTCAATCCAAGCGCGTTCGCTGTTCAGTAAAGCATCGGCACTCGCTTTGGCGGCAGTCGCCGCATCTCTGGCGATCTGCATCTCTTTAACTGACTCCTCATGTTGGTCTTTTCGTTCCTGTCCCTGTCTCTTGTATTCCGCTAATTCCAACACGAAGATCAGGACAAGGGCAATTCCTTCCAGCCACAGGGCGAGTGCCTCATTCGCTTGCAGCCAGTGGTAGACCGTTAAGACGCTCGGATTCATGTGCAGAATTTACCTCAAAGGCTTGACTTCGATTAGATAATCTTTTCGGCACTTAACGCCGTAGGGTTAGAATCCCGACGCCGAGGGATACATGACGCCAATTGAACTGCACTATTCATGGATTGGTTTGGTTTACCACGCGACGGCATGGTTGGGTGAGCGCCTCGCTGAGAAGCTTTTCGACATAGTGCTTGTCGCACTCGGAACTTGGTACGGCTACAAGTTAGCGAAACAACATCTCGAACATTTTGTTTCTGACATCGTTCAAAAGATGGATGCCAAGTATCTCAACCTCAACCGTCAGATGGCGTTTCATCGAGCGGTGAATGCGATGCTGCCCGAATTACCGCAGTTTTACCTGCGACCCTCAAGAACTTTTGGCCCAGAAGTTGCGGGTGCCCTCGCAGAATTCACTTCATGGTCAACTGCGATTGACGCGACGCATACCGATCAGAAAAGCTTGGAGTTAGTCGGCAAAGAAGCTTACACGCTCGCCGAAAAATTAGTCGAGCAAGACATGGGGTTCAAAGAAGAGGCGTCAGTTCCGAACTACGACTGGATAATTGAAATTGGTCCGCTGGGTATCGGATGGACTGTTGAAGAATCGCCCGATCTTTCCATCTATAACTGGGACACCGGGGTTGCTGTGTATCGGCACGCTCTGATGAAAGAGACGGCACGAACCGCTACTTCGATTCGATATAGCTGGACGTGGGATATGGTCGAAGTGCAGTGCGGTTTATACGTGGGTGTTGTGAACTTCCGGTTAGGAGGTACGGTAAAGATAGAGGAAACTGCAAGCGTTCTTGAGAACCGGGTACGGATATTTTTCAGACGGGAAAACCGCCACCTTGTTAAGGCGCACGAGAAGGTTCCGTGGTAGCCCGTTGACCTGTCAAGCCGTCATTTCCGCTGACAGCCCTCGCTGTTGTCTGCGCCCAGTTTTCGCGTTATGGTCCGTGTGTGGAAAAACTGCTCACGACAAAGCAGGTGTGCGCAGCTTTGTCGAAGGCAGAGATTTGAGAATTTAGTCATCAAGATAGACCATCGAGGAAACCGGGGAATCCGAATTAAGCATGAACTCGCGGTCAACGGACGCGGCGATGATCCATAATCATCTGATTTCGGAACGCCGAACACAGCGGCTGTCAGCCTAGTTCAACCACCTACCGGGACGCTGAAAGCGTGGTTTTCGGAACGTCGCGCCTTCCCGTCACAACTCATTCCGTCGCGCACATGCCCGCGACGAAGAACAATCTGGTTCGCTCGGTATGGCGCTGGGTGTATCGTCGCAACCCACGCTGTCAACGGCACGATTTGAGATCGTGCGGTTCGCAACGGAGTTCGTGTTGGTCGAGCAATCTGTGGAGCGACTGGGCGTGGCGTCCCGAAGGCGGCGCATTTCTTATGTGGCGTCGCGGACTAATTGCGCGCGTAGTTGCGCTACCTCCTGACGCAGCAGGCCGATGATGACCCGCTCGTAGGCTGCGGCGGCCCGCAGCGCGAACCGCTCCAACAATTCGCGCTCGTCGGCGTCGATGTCATTTCCAGTCTCGTGCGGTCCGAATAGAGCCACGCCCGTGGCTTCGGGAACCCCGCTTTGCACCGGAATGCAAAGGCAGGGTGCCTTTATTCCGATCGGCAGTTCAGGCGCATCCCACGCACCTTGACCGAGACGAACTGACGCGCCGACCTCCAGACTGCGCAACGCAATCGCATCAGATGCTGGGCACAGCTCTTTCTTCGTTGAGGCGTCCCATCCTTTGGTGTTCTGCGTTCGACGGAACGCGCCCCTGTCACTTCGGAAAATCGCGCCGGATGACAAGCACAACGCGCGGACGGCGTTTTCCACTAGCAAACAGTCAATTTCTACAAGGGTCGCGGCCCGCACGAAAGCGTCACTCGCGCTTTCCAGCTGCCGTCGCTCGGAGTGGAACTTGCGATTAAAGGCATGGTCCGCCAACGCTACCGCGATTTCGTGCAGGCGTGCCACGACGAGCGACAGGACGGGCGCCAGAAAGAGCAGCCAGATCCACCAAGACAGGTGCAAGCGGTCCTCGAATTGCGACAACTTCTCGTCCAGATAAACGACGGGCACGCCCACAGCGAGGCTGAGCGCGGTGAGGATCGTCGCGCGCCGAAGCGGAATCGAAACGCTAACCACGCGATGCTGCCAGACTGCCTGCGATGCGAAATAAGCCAGCACGCCATTGGGCAGATATAGCAGACCGACAAAGGCCTGCGATGACAGAAAACCCCAAACGCGGTGACTCAAGTCCGCCGACTGGCAAATCTCTGCCAGGATGAAGACCGGAAGACCAATGACGCAGCCCCAAATCACCCAGCGCATCCGCTGCTCATCCTGCGGCGCCAGAGTGCGGCGGCGGCGCAATAAAATGGCCAGCACGGCGGCGTCAATTGCGTAGCCCGCCAGAAATCCCGCCTCCGCTATCCTCCGGGTCGGGAAGCCCAACATGTTGGCGAAGCTCAGCGCGGTGAGTATCGTGATCGCCACTCCCAGCCATGGAAGAGCCCGTTCCAGCGGTCGCCAGCGAGGTTCCGTGCGATCGTGGGGGAAACGCAAGGCAAATATCGTCAGACCAACGAAGGCCGATCCTACCGCCAATGACTCGGCCGCCTCTTGGACGAATATCGCAGTTGGCCAGCGTTGCAAGATGGCGTAATAGGCGAGCGATTGCCCGGGATTGAACCAAATTACATAAAAGAACAGACCCCAGGTCATCCAGCTAGGGCGCGTCCACACAAGCCAGAAAGCGAGTGCGATAACCGCAATTCCGACGAGTGTATCCGCAAGAAGCACAACTCTTTCCAGCCGTCTGAGCGGAGACGGCAGGGCACGAATGGTTACGAATCTGGGAGGTCCGCCGGAAATTGGATCAAGCGTCAGCTCGATCTGGCGGTCCGGAAGGACCGCCTGCATCCCACCCGCCCCGCCAAGGACGGCGACCAAGCTGTAGCATTGCGGAGCTCTCATGGGAATGCAGCGCATCGCCCAGAGGTCTAATCGATCGCCGCGAGCGACGCCCGCCATCGCTGCTGGAGATTTGGCGGCCGATGCAAACGGAGAGACGACATCGGTGATGACGCCGTCATTGTCTAGCGTTAGGCCAAATGATCCGAGCTGGTCGAATATGCGTTGGAATGCAGGCACGATCATGGCCAGCGCCCACGCAGCCAACAGGATCAGAAAAATCCGGCCAGCGCCGAACTGTTTGGCCGTGTAGGCGCCCGCCAAGGGGCTCCGCGCATCCATCTGGTTCCCCCTGAACGGGAGCGTATGGTGTCGTGGCGATGGCGTCAAGTCCCGGGCGGGCAACATCACAAGGCTTCGCCATTTTGTGACGAATCAGTTGCGGCTCTTGTATGCGTATAGTCGGAGTTCCGAATCTCGTTGAAGATAGGCGAGCACAGCGTGGCAGGCGGGACAATTTGGCAAATGCGCGAAGAACTTCGCGCTCGACGGCATCCTTGAAAACTTCTTACACGGTTTCGGCTCTGGCTTCGACATCGGATGCACCGATTACCGTGCTTCCTTTCGATTAGGTGGCTCTTGCAATCTCGACAATGGCTTCACAAATCTATCAGGAACCAATCGCAGATATAACTCGGTGGATTTCAACAGAGCGTGGCCCATGTAGCCCGAGAGCACGGGCAGCTTCTGTCGCAGGTCTTTGCCCTCACGAACCCAAGTCTCCAAGACGTGCACCGCAAAGGTGTGCCTTAGATCATGCATTCCGGGCGTCGGGCTGTAGCCGTGCTCCTGATGAATACGCGCTCGCGCGCAGATGCGCACGAAGTTGTATCGTAACGTATTGCGTCTTACCTGCCTGCCGTTGCAAGTCACAAAAACGAGATCCGCGTCTCTTCTTTGCGCGGCGCTCGATTGAAGGTATAGATCGAGCGTGTGTTACGCAGAGTCCGACCGATCGGAAGCATCCTCCTTTGCCCTCCCTCTGGCCGTCGCAAACTCACGATCTTGTTTTGGAAGTTGATGTCCGACACGCGGAGATTGATGGCTTCATAAACGCGCGCCCCCGTACCGTAGAGGAAGAGCAGAAAAGTTCGGATGGTCATCGGGTCAAAAAGAGGCGTGCGTTCGATGGCGAGGAGGAGTCGAACGAGCTCGGTTTTCGAAAAGATGTAAGGTCTGAACGGCGGGGGTAGGGCCGCTTGCGGGCGTGGCATGGGCAGCCGAGCGAGTCTGTTACGCGACAGCCAAAACTGGAAAAACGATCGAATGATTTGGTACTCGCGCCACCATGTATACGCGGACATGCCTGACCCATCCAGATAGGTAGAGATCTGCTTGGGTGTCACGTCCTTGAGCGGGCGGTCCCCCGCAGAGCGCAGCAGAGTCCTCAAGGCCCCCTCAGCTCTCGCGAAGCGCACACCTCGCACTTTTTTCCAGGCCGCGTACTTCGCGATCGCTGTAGAAAATCTCAAAGAGCACCAATCAGGTCCATGGCCGCGACGTCTCGTAGCATGTGGGTGCTTAGTCTCGCATACACGTTGACGTTCTGTGTGTCCCGGTGTCCGAGAAAGTCGGCGATGTCGATAAAGGATAATCCTTGATGCAAAAGGCGAGTCGCGCATGCATGCCGCAAGCATTGCGGCCCGCAGTGCTTGGAAGGAATCCCCAGTCTTCGCATCCGGCTGCGCACGACGTCCGAAATCGAGTGCATCACGAGCGGCCGAAAGGGTGCTTTAAGGCAGATGAAAACATTCGGGAACGAACAGCGCGGTCGAGCGTTTTCGATGTAGAGCCGGATAGCCGTGCCGAGCTCTTCACTCAATGGGAATTGTTGAAAACCTTCGCGTTTCGCTCGGCGGACGATAAATTGATTCGCCGCCCAGTCAATGTCGCGCAGAAGAAGGTTCGCGGCCTCGCTTCTTCGCAACCCATACATGGCAAAAAGCAACAGAAGTGCTTTGGCACGGAGGTCCGTCGGTTCCCAACCGTGCGGGTTGCCCACTGTTAATAACAGTTGCAGCTATACTGACTCGTGCTACCACCCACAATCAGTAACGCTCAAAGAGCCTCGCCCATTTTGCTCCGCGCGACAACATCCGAGCTTCCTGACTGCTGCGCCAGGGGCTACCTTGAACATAAAGGGCAGATGAAGCCAGGGGAATTTCTCATTGCAACCTCCGGGAATGTCCCGAGCCAGTGTGCAACGATTGTGCAAAAAATGCAGCTGGTGCAAGAACGAACAAAAGTCCGGAGGGCCTTTATTTTCAATTCGGAAGGAGGTGGCGCGCCCGGAGAGATTCGAACTCCCGACCCTCTGGTTCGAAGCCAGATGCTCTATCCAGCTGAGCTACGGGCGCGTTGAGGGGATTTTACCATTAATGCTGAGTATTGCCGTACGCGGCTACTCCCGTGGCAAGTTGGCGACGCGGCTTTACATCGGTTTGCGGGGGTAGTCCACACGAACGGAAACAATCTCGAACGGGTGAACCGGAACCATCAGCTGATTGTTGACGACGCGAAGGGCTGAACCCTCCGGCTGCTCCATCAGATTTGTCAACGTGGCGGACGTGGCGCCATCGGGCACTTTGATCTGCACATCACCAGTTGTTCCGGCCCACTCGTAGAACCGCAAGATCAAGCCGTCATTGTCTTCGGCTTTCTTCATTGCTGTCAGAACCACATTTGGATTCCCTACGGTGACGAAGGATTGCTCGGCTGCACGCTTCCCGTCGTGCGCCTCGAGCGGGATGGATTGCAGTCCGTAGTTGAAGTCGTATCCGCGCCGCACCGTCATCGCTTGTTTCCAATCGCCAGCGTGTGGATAAAGCGAATAGCGGAAATGATGGTGGCCGCGGTCGGCGTCTGGATCGGGCCAAGTGGGCGAGCGCAATAACGAAATCCGCAGTACGTTTCCTTTGGCGTCATACCCGTATTTCGATTCATTGATCAGGCTGAACCCGTGCTTGGCGTCTCCCAAATCCGCCCAGCGCATCGCCGGGACTTCGAATTTCGCTTGTTCGATTTTGTTATTGCGCGTGGTGGGCCTTTCGATCGAGCCATAGGGAATCTCGAAGGTTGCCTCAGCGCTGGAAGCGGCCAGCGGAAACGCCGCTTTCAAAAGGACATGAGTTTCATGCCAATCAATGTCGTTGACTACGTCTACGCGGTCGAGCCCTGCGTATAGTGTGATATCTTGCACGAATTTCGAACTTTGCCACGTCCGCGTTACGCGGATGGTCGCGCGCAAGGGACCTTTATCGAGAAGTTCGACTGAATCTACGTTGTCTATGTTGGTGAAAACTTTGTCGAAGTCCGCATCAATATTCCACGCGTCGTAATCTTTCGGAGTGTCCTTGAAGCCGGTTAGTTGATTGCCGCAACCGCCTGGCGCGATTGACTCAAAGCTCGCTTTCTTGTCGTACAAGCTCGTGATGCAGCCCGACTTTGGATCGACCGTCACGCGCAGGAAGTCGTTTTCCAGGGTCAAGCCGCTGCCCTTCAGATCCGTTGGCGTTTCTTGCTTTTCAGGCACCAAGTGGAGAATCTCATATCCCATGGACGGCACGTCTTTCGCTTCCACGAGTAGGTCGTAACTATTCGTCGCAGGATCGTTCGAGAGGATCTGCACCGGCAGGGCATTGCCTTTCGCATCGATCACAGTGATGCCGGATTTTGGCGCTTCGGGAAGCTGCACGCTCACGTCAACCAGGTCGGTCCGTTCCCACGCCAAGGGATTCCAGACCATTACCGGCACGCCGGGAGCTGCGTTCGTTTTGATCTCGCTCGCAATTTTGTGAAAGGCGTGGATGCTAGCATTGGTTGATATCCAGCGCACATCGTCATAATCATGCTGCGCGTCCTGATAGATCACGCCTATGCCCGAACCCGCAGCAAGATCGTGGAATTGATTAAACAGAA
The DNA here is from genome assembly GCA_963795005.1 of uncultured Acidobacteriota bacterium. Taxonomy (GTDB): domain Bacteria; phylum Acidobacteriota; class Terriglobia; order Acidiferrales; family UBA7541; genus Palsa-295. Next base: position 227,720 of record CAWCGE010000011.1, read on the forward strand.
CTTTCTTCCACCCTTCCGTGAAGGGCGCGGACGGGTAGGGGGCACCGTCCACCCACGCCAGCGATGAAATCTTTTCGGCGTTCAGCACCTGTTCTTCAGATTCGCGCATATTGCGCTTGTGGTTGGATTGCGTGGTGAAAACGCCGCGGTGATATTCGAAATAGAGTTCGTCATCCCACACGGGCAAACTGATTTTGTCTTTCGGAGGATCCGGAAGTTTCGTATTTCCGACAGCGAGGGTCTGGTAATTCCAGACCGGAGCGTGATTCGTATCCAGCTTGCCTTCTATGTCCGAGAAAAATCCCTGCGCCACACCCCAGATCGTCGGCGGGAAAACCATTTTTGGATCCGACCAATGGACCCCCTCGTCGAGCATGGTGCGCGTGGGACCGCCGCCGTGGTCGCCCACTCCATAGAGATGCATCATTTCCGTAACGCCGGGATTCAACTCGCGCGACCTCGCTACATCCGAAGCGATGCGGACGGGATCAATGTCGTTCGCGTAGTCGTGGGGGAAATAAGTGAGAACGCGGCTGCCGTCCGGCGATTGCCACCAGAAGATTTTCATCGGCAATTGAGTAGTATCATTCCAGGCCATCTTTTGCGTGACGAAATAATCGATTCCGGATTTGTTGTAGATCTGCGGCAATTGCCAGGTATAGCCGAAAGAGTCGGGATTCCAGCCGATGCGTACGTCAACGCCGAACTTGTCCTTGAAGTATCGCTTACCCACCAGCAGTTGCCGCACGAGCGATTCACCATCTGGTATGTTCAGGTCCGGCTCAACCCACATTCCGCCGACCATCTCCCAGCGGCCCTGCTTGACGCGATCCTGAATCTGTTTGAGTTCGTCCGGATACTTGTCGGCGATCCATTCGCTGTACGCCGCCGCGGATTGCGTGTAGGTGTACTGCGGATATTCATCCATGAGTTGCAGGGCCGTCCCAAACGTACGCTTCACGACGTCTACTGTTTCCGTCCACGGCCACAGCCACGCCGCGTCAATGTGCGAATTTCCGGTCAAACGAACTTCGGTTCCTTGCAATTCGGGCTTCATTCTTTCGAGCGCGCTCTGTGCATTCCTAAGGGACGCGTCGAAAGCTTGCTGGTTCGCTTGCTTTAGCGCACCGAGATCCACGGCCCCCACGGCGGCGTCAAATTGCTGTTTCACGGATGGCGCGCTGGGCCACTGGCTGCGTGTCAGCGCTACGACCGATTCGAGTTCCTGCAGCACGTCCGAAGGGTGGGGTCGCGCCTCCGAGAAATCGATCTTCAGGATGGCCCCAGCAAAGGTCTTCTGGTCTACCGTGTGCAAAAGCTTGACGGCTATCAGAATTTTGTCTCCTGGCTTGGCATCGTCGAAGAGAACGATTGGCTCGAGGTCGTCGCCCATTGCCACGCGGCGCCCGTTGAAATAGATAATCTGCGGCATCGGCCCGTTGGCGTAAGCCTGAAACTGAAACCAAATCTTCGCGCCCGACAGATCGTACCCGTGCAAATTCTTGGGCACTTCTATCAATCGCCGATACCACACGGCATCCGTCGGGGCCTGTGCGTTCGCGCGCATCACCGGCCAAGTCGTATCGTCCAGGTCTACAGCTTCACCGTGGGGCACATCGCCCGCATGGAATCTCCATTCCTCGGCCGGAAGATTTTGCAGGCCGTGCAAAGCACGCAGGACGCTTTCGACCTGGGACACGCCGGCGTGGCTGCGCGTCAGGATCGCTGGTTTCTTCTCGTGGTCTCGTGTGAACGCACCGTCAATCGTATCACCGTCAGAAGAAAGAGCTCCTTCGTAAGAAAACGTGCCGATTGTGAACTTTAGAGTGGAATTCTCGAAGGAGATGGAGTTGACCGCGTTGTCGAAGTCAAAGTCGTCGGGCAGGTCTAGGAGTCCTTGCAAGGCTCCGCCCGAAGAAGAAATATGCAGAACAAAGTGGCGCTCGGCTCTGGACTCCTGCAGGGAGCCTTGCCAATCGCCTTCGATCCCCTTTTCCTGCGGGTGAGTGGGCGCAACGCAAACGAAGACTGCGTGCAGACACAGCAACGCCAGGCCAATTCCGATCTTCATCTCATCCCCCTGCAAACGGTCCACGAAAGTTCCATCGCCCTGGTAATCGCAGAATCGCCGCAACGTTAATTACCTTAGCGTATCCGGAAATACAAACGTTTCTGCGACGGTTCATATGTTTGCAAATTTTCCGGGGAGTAGTATCTTCACGACTCGTAGACGAAGGATGCGACCGCCACTACCGAACCCGTGTCACGACTTCCATGACCTATAAGCCGAAACCTATCGATACGTCGCGGACGGAGCTTCCAAAAGACATTGATGAGTTGACGGAGATCCTGGCCGAGAACACCCACGATCTCTGGGCTCAGAAACGGATTGCCGAGGGATGGGAGTACGGTGCCCAACGAGACGATATCCGCAAACAGCATCCCAGCCTGGTTCCCTACGAAGAGCTGTCCGAATCGGAGAAGAACTACGACCGGCAGACTTCCCTCGAGGCCATTAAAGCGCTGTTAGCGAGAGGCTACAAGATTGAGCGTCCCACGCGAAGTGATCATCGCGGCGACGAGGTTTCGGGAGAAAAGACTCGCCCCGGCACCGAATCGCCTGCAGCGAGTCTGGCCTCGGCCGATAAGCAGACGATACTTGCGCTGTGGGCCGATCGCAATCTAGGGCTTGATTGCCATTCTCCTGAGACATACCGGGCTGTCGCGGAGAGACTGCTCCGGGTTGGGGAACCCCTGGTTGCGTATGACGCCGCTTCCGAAGGCTTGCGAGGCTTTAAGCAAGATGTTCGCCTGCGTCAACTTCGGGCTTTGGCACTGGCGCGCAGCGGCGCTGTGGAGGTCGCGAACGCCGAGTTTAAACGTTTGTACGACGAAGGATTTCGCGACGAAGAAAGCGTCGCGATGTTAGCGAGCACGCATAAGAGCATAGCTCTGGCGTCCGCCGAACCCGAGGTCGAGAAACTTCACCTCGCCGACGCATACGCGTATTACAACGAGGCTTATAAGCTCACCGGCAAATACTATAGTGGGATCAACGCCGCGACGATGGCCGCGCTTCTTGGCGACAAATCCCGGGCGGAAGCGCTCGCGCGTGATGTCCAAAAAATCTGCCAGCAGGAGATGGGAGACTCGAAGTTAAATTCTTCCGATCTGTATTGGCTTGCGGCGACGCAAGGCGAAGCCGCACTCATTTTAGGAAACTGGGACCTGGCTCAGAAGTGTTATGAGAAAGCGATGCAGATCGCCGGGAGAAACTGGGGAGATCGGCAAACTTCTCTGCGGCAGGCTCGCCTGCTTGTAAGCGCTCTTGGCGGAAGCGCGAAACTCGTGGAAAGCTGGCTCGGGATTCCGAACGTCGTAGTTTTTGTCGGCCACATGGTCGATCGCCCCGGGCGGCCTTCGCCACGCTTTCCTCCGCAGCTCGAGTCCGCGGTGTTCGCAGCGATAAAAGAGCACTTGGAGAAATTGGACGCAGGCTTCGGCTACGCCTCGGCTGCGTGTGGCGCCGATATTTTATTCCACGAGGCAATGCTGGAACGCGGCGGTGAAATTCACGTCTGCCTGCCATACAATCGCGAAGATTTCGTTACGGACAGCGTGGACATCGTACCCGGCGCCGCTTGGCCCATGCGTTTCGACCGAGTGTTGGCGAGAGACCCAGACCTTCAAGTAGTGACACCCGAGCGGCTTTACGGCGGGAGCATCGTCTACGACTACGCCAATAGGATACTTCAGGGCTCAGCTGCCGAACGAGCCGATCAGCTTGGGGTGAAGCTAATTTACCTGGCGGTGTGGGACAAGAAACCTGGCGATGGACCTTTTGGGACTGCGAGCAACATCCAGCGATGGCGAAAGTCCGGCAACAAGGTCGAGATCATTGACATCACTAAACTGCTGAGGACCCATTGCCCGGAATTGTCCTCGGCCGCCACCGCAGCAGCCCGACCCGCCGAGATGACCAAGTGCACGCCGGAATTTTCCCCGCAAATCGTTGCGTTGCTCTTCGCAGATGCCAAAGGCTTCAGCAAACTCTCGGAGCAACAGGTTCCGCTTTTCGTGCGTCATTTTTGGGGACTCGTGCGGGAGATCCTGGCAAGCAGTTCTCAAACACCTTTAAATTGCAATACTTGGGGAGACGCTCTATATTTCGTTTTCTCGAAGGTGCGGGACGCCGGCAAGTTCGCGCTCGAACTATCGGATCGCGTCTCCAGGATTGATTGGCGATCAATGGGATTACCGGTGGACTTGGCCCTTCGTATAGGCATTCATGCCGCTCCGGCATATGCTTGCATTGATCCGATTACTGCCCGTAAGACATTCGTTGGAACACAAGTAAGTCGTGCCGCGCGCATTGAGCCAATCACGCCTCCGGGTGCGATTTACGTGAGCCAACCCTTTGCATTGCTCGCGAAGAGCGAGCACGTGAGCGACTTTCGTTGCGACTATGTGGGCCAAACGTCAATGGCTAAGGGATATGGCACGTTTCCGACATACGTATTGCGGCGGAATAAGACGCGGACTGCGGACTAGAGACTGCGCCGGATGGCCCGGGAGAGATGAATGAACTTTGAAAAAGACGCCTTCATTAGCTACGCGCACCTGGACAACGTGGAGCTGATCGAAGGTACTAAGGGCTGGATTACAAATCTGCACCGCGCGCTCGAAGTCCGGTTGGCACAGTTGTTAGGCAAGCAGGCCCAGATCTGGCGGGATCCCAAGCTAAACGGCAATGATGTGATTGACGACGTGCTCGTCGAGCAACTCGGGCGGGCTGCAGCTCTCATCGCCGTTGTCTCACCGCGGTACGTTAAGTCGGAATGGACCCGCAAGGAACTTGCCGAATTCTGGAGAATTGCTGAAGAGCAGGGAGGCGTCCGTTTTCAGGACAAGGCCCGCATATTCAAGGTCTTGAAAACTCCGGTGCCGCTCGAGATACATCCACCGGAGTTGCGGTCTCTTTTAGGTTACGAGTTCTTCAAGGTTGACCCGGATTCGGGGAGAGTCCATGAGTTGAACGAAATCTTCGGAGCTGAAGCGCAAAGGGATTTCTGGCTCCGGCTCGACGACTTGGCACACGACATATGCTGCATCGTCGAGATGCTGGAGGCTCCCGCGGCAGCGAGCAACGCGAAAAACGCAACCGAGTCCGAAGCCATTTTTCTTGCGGAGGTCACTTCCGATCTGCGGGAACAGCGCGAAACGCTTCGGCGAGATCTACAACAGCACGGTTACACGGTGCTTCCTTCCCGCCCCTTACCATCGGTTGAGTCGGAATTGAAGCAGGCTATCCACGAAGATCTGGCTCGATGCCGGATATCGATTCATCTGGTGGGCAAAAGCTATGGCTTTGTGCCGGAGGGGAGTGACCAGTCCGTGCTGGAGATCCAAAACGAGCTGGCGAGCGTGAGAAGCGCTCAAGGGGGATTTTCGCGCCTTTTGTGGCTGCCGCCCGGGTTGGAGGTCACCGACGAAAGACAGCGACGGGTGATCGAGCGGCTCCGGATCGATCCGGGAATTCATGCGGGTGCGGATTTACTGGAGACTTCCGTGGAGGACCTGCGGACGCTGATTCAGAAGCGGCTCCAACCGCCTTCCGAGGTTGTGGCAAAGCGAGTCGCGAACGAAGAGAAGCGGCTCTCGCAACTCTACCTAATCTACGATCAGCGCAACACGAGTGAAGCCACTCGCTGGGCGGACTACTTATTTGAGCAAGGACTCGAGGTGCTCCACCCCGTGTTCGAGGGTGACGAGGCGGAAGTTCGCGAATATCACGAGGAGAATCTTCGCACGTGCGATGCCGCGCTGATTTTGTTCGGAGGGGCCAGTGAATGTTGGCTGCGCCGGAAGTTGCGCGAACTGCAGAAAAGCGCGGGCTACGGTCGCACCAAGACGGCGCCAGTCGTAGGCGTTGCGCTTATCCCACCAAAAACTCCGGAGAAAGAGCGCTTTCGTACCCACGAGGCTTTGGTCATGCCCCAGTTTGAGGGCTTTTCACCCGACGCTCTGCAGCCCTTCATGTCTCGTCTGAGAGCCTGATGGAGACAGGTCAAGTTTGATGCAACTCGAAGCCCTACTTAACCCCTTCCCAGGTCTGCGTCCATTCGAACCCGAAGAAGATCATCTTTTTTTCGGCCGAGAAAAAGAAATTGACGACCTCTTGCGGCGGTTACGCTCCAGCCGGTTCCTGGCAGTCGTGGGCACATCGGGAAGCGGCAAGTCCTCTTTAGTCCGCTCCGGACTCATCCCCGCTCTGCAAAGCGGCTTCATGGTGACGGCTGGTTCCAGTTGGCGAGTGGCCACCTTCCGGCCGGGCGAGAATCCCATTGGTCATCTGGCCGCATCGCTTGATGCACCGGATGTTCTCGGCACGACGGGAGAGCTCGCCGCCACGAACCGTGTGTTGCTGGAAGCGACGCTCCGCCGGAGCAGTCTGGGCTTGGTTGCGGCCGTGCGCCAGGCTGTGCTTCCTCGTTTGGAAAACGTTCTGGTGCTTGTCGACCAATTCGAAGAGTTGTTCCGCTTCCGGCGAAGCTCCGAGATCAAGAACTCGGATGACGAGGCCGTGGCCTTCGTCAAGCTGTTGCTCGAGGCTGTGCAGCAGAACGAGGTGCCGATTTACATTGTGCTGACGATGCGCTCGGACTTTATTGGCGATTGCATCGAGTTCGCGGGCCTTCCCGAAGCTGTGAATGAAGGCTTGTACCTGGTTCCGCGGATGACACGTGACGAGCTTAGATCGGCCATCACTGGCCCGGTGGCTGTGGCTGGCGGAGAAATCGCTCCGCGCCTCGTTCCTAGGTTGCTGAACGAGGTGGCCATTGACCACGATCAGTTGCCAGTGCTCCAGCATGCCTTAATGCGAAGCTGGGACCACTGGCGACAGCACCATCGCCCCGGCGAAGCGATGGATATTGCCGACTACGAGGCTGTAGGGACCTTGAGCGAGGCGCTCTCTCTGCATGCGGAAGAGGCTTACGCAGAGGCTGATTCCGAACGGAAGCGCCGAATCGCGGAGAGGATGTTTAAGGCGCTCACCGATACCTTTACCGACCATCGCGGGGTTAGGCGTCCGACTTCGGTTCGAGAGCTTGCTGCCATTTGTGAAGTTCCCGAAGCCGAGGTAACCGAGGTCATAGAGATTTTCCGGAAGCCCGGCCGAAGCTTTCTGATGCCGCCGGTGACCGTGGCGCTCGACTCTGGGTCAATCATCGACCTGTCGCATGAAAGCTTGATGCGCTGTTGGTCCCGGCTGATCCGCTGGGCCGATGAAGAACGCGCTTCCGCGGGCGTTTACGCCCGCCTTTCTCAGGCCGCATTGTGGTTTGCGGAAGGTTCGGCCGGGCTTTGGCGCGATCCGGAACTCGCGCTTGGTCTCAAATGGAAGGCCCGAAACCAACCCACCAAAGCTTGGGCGGAGCGCTACAACCGCGACTTTGACCGCGCGATGGATTTTCTGGATCGCAGCGCCCAGGAGCGGGAGCGCGTTGAGGCCGACCGCGAGAGGCAGCGAAAACGCAAGCTGGAGCGGGCGCGATTGGCAGCCGGAGTTTTGGCGATATTACTCTGCGGAGCGCTGGTTCTGGCCGATTTTGCTTGGAACGAAAGGGGCCGTGCCGAAGCGAATTTGAAATTGGCCACGAAAGCCGTGGACGAGAGCTTGTCTTCGGCAGGACGATCTCAGGGTCGCGAATCCCCGGATCCCCCAGAACTCGAGCAATTCCGCCGGGAACTGCTCGAGAAAGCCGGTAATTTCTATTCCGGCTATCTGGCGAAACAGGAAGCAAACGACCCGGAGTTTCAAGAGCAAGCCGCGCGATTACATTCCAAATTGGGCGATATCAATCGCTTGCTCGAAAGGCCCGAAGATGCTGTGGGGCAATACAAGGAAGCCATAGGCGAGCTAGAAAAGCTTCATCAGCATAGCCCGCAAAACGCAGCATACCGCCAAGGACTGGGCTACGCCTACAACTGGCTGGGCGAAACACTCCGATCGTGGGCGGAAGAAACTCCGAACGCGGCAGACAAACGCTCGGACGCAGAAAGCGCATATGACAATGCGCTGCGTCTGCAGCAAGAATTGCACGGCGAATTTCCACAGAACGCACAGTACCAGCAGGAATTAGCGCGCACGTATTACAATCGCGGCATCCTTCGTTACGATGATGGGAACGGGAAAGCCGCCGAGTCAGACTTCCGTGACGCAATTCAGCTCCTGGAACCTTTGGTAGAGAATAAAACAGTCTCGCAGGGCGATGATTCCGCGGATCCTCCCTCTCACGACGCTGCTCGAGCTTACAACAACCTCGGAAACCTGCTAACAGGCGAGAAACGCTTCTCCGAAGCGCAGCCCTTCTTGGAGCGCGCCGTTGGGATTCAGGAAGGTCTGACAAAGACATTTCCGAATCGCACGGAATACAATTTTGAGCTTGCGCAGTTTTACTACAACCTCGCAATTCTGGACTACTACCAGGACGATGAAGCTCAGGCTGGTGAATGGAGCCACAAAGCCGTCGATCTGTTCGAGGAATTGGCCACGCCGGCACCCGCACTGGAGAAAGAAAGAGCCAAGGCTCATATACTTCATCTGCTGTTGGGGCCGTCAGCGCACCCAGAATTCCATGTGCTGAACAGAGATTTGGCCGAACAGTATGAGAGGTTTGCACGGGAAAGCATCCAGTCCGGCTCGTTCGCTTTTGCCAAGGTTGCGCTTCGTAGTCTGGCGAACACGCTTCCAGAAGTAGCGGAACCATACAGAACTAGACTTACTAGTTCTTACATAGAACTAGAAAAGCAGTTGCAAGAAAAGCAAAACCGAGGTAAAGACACGTCCAACTTGAGGCCTAGGAGTCAATGATGAAACACGCTGTTTGGATTCTGATGGTATTTCTGCCGCTGGCGGCGTTTGCTCAGGAGAAGGGTTCCGGCACGCTGAGCACCGAGACTCCCGTTGCCAGCGGCGAAGTGCAGCAGGGAAGTTCGCCGGCCACTACCCAGAAGAATCCCGAGAAGAGCAAGGCCTCCAAACCGCAGACAGAGCCGAAGGCTGAAATTCCTGGCAGCATGGTCGGATACATTGACGATCCGATTGTCTCGTCGAAGATTCGCATTCGCTTTGATGATGACTTTGACGACGAATTCCCCGATCGTTCCGAGTTCATCTACGCGAAGTGCGGTTGTTATGCTAGTCTATCGCCAAGTTCTCCGTCTTATGATCCCCATGCTCACGGACCAGCGCCGGGCGTACCGAAATCCATAAACTTCCAACAACTCTACACGAATGTGGAGTACGCTCCGCTCCGGAGATTCTCGGCTTTTGTGGAGGTTCCGATACGCTGGCTTCAACCGCAGGGTTTCCTAACCGGTCCCTCTGGGTTCTCGAACCAAGCTGGGCTTAGCGACGTAATGGCAGGAATCAAATTTGCCGCCATCGCGTCCGAGAACACCTACGTCACGTTCCAATTCAGGAGCTATTTTCCCTCCGGCGATTCCTCGAAGGGTTTGGGCACAAATCACTACAGTGTTGAGCCCTCGCTGCTTCTGTACGAAAAACTCTCGAGCCGGTTCACGCTCGAAGGCCAAGTTGGCGATTGGCATCCGATTGGCGGATCCGCCGGAGTTCCTACCAGTGTGTCCGAGGGATTTGCCGGTGATGTTTTCTTTTACGGCGTCGGCCCGAGCTACAAGCTATATCAGGGAAACCATTTCAGCGTGGCGCCAGTCGTCGAGCTGTTCGGCTGGCACGTCCTAGGTGGATTTCAGACCCAACTCTCGGCGCCAAATCTGGCGGCCGAAGTGAGCGGCATGAACATCGTTAACATCAAAGCAGGATTGCGCATCGGGGTCGGCTACCGCAATTCGTTCTACGTCGGTTTCGGCCAGGCGGTCACTCACGACGACTGGTACAAGCACTTGTTCCGCGCCGAGTATCGCTACTCTTTCTAATCACAGCCGCCTTCATGGGGCCGTCCCGCTCCCAGTACGCCCGGACACTTCGCTCGTTGAATTCATTTTCGTCCTTGCGCTGCATTACCTAGTTCCTGCATCTCGTCTTTGTCGATCTTCAGCTCAGCTGCAGCCACGTTTTCTTCAAGGTGCTCAACTTTGGAAGTTCCGGGGATCGGTAGCATAACCGGAGAGCGCGCCAGCAGCCATGCAAGAGCGACCTGCGACGGAGCGGCTTTCAGTTGGCCCGCGACACGACGGATCGGGCTCTCAGTGCCGGTCAATTGACCGGCTGCGAGAGGGAACCATGGGATGAAACCTATCTTGTGTTTTTCGCAATATTGCAAGACGTCTTCCGAGCCGCGGTCGGCGAGGCTATAGCGATTCTGAACGCTCACGATGGGAACTATCTTCTGGGCGTGCTGAATCTGCTTAACGCTGACTTCCGATAATCCGATGTGCTTGATCTTTCCTTCCGCTTGCAGATCTTTCAGCGTGCCGATTTGATCTTCGGCCGGAACTTTCGGATCAATGCGGTGCAATTGATAAAGATCAATGCGCTCAAGACGCAACCGGCGCAAGCTGCCTTCGCACGCGGATCTCAAATGCTCCGGCTTTCCGTTTTCGACCCAGCGGTCGGGACCGGGCCGCTCGAAACCGCCTTTGGTGGCAATCAGCAGGTTCGCCGGATAAGGGTGGAGAGCTTCGGCGATGATTTCCTCGCTCACGAACGGGCCGTAAGAGTCCGCGGTGTCTATGAAATCGATTCCCAATTCGACCGCCCGGCGCAAAACGCGGATACATTCAGGGCGATCCGCGGGCTCGCCCCAAATTCCTTTTCCGGTGATGCGCATCGCGCCGAAACCAAGGCGCACAACACGAAGATCATTTCCAATCAGGAATTCGCCGGCTTTCGTAGCGGGTCCCGATCCGGGTTGCATTGCGGATTTCGTGGCTTGCATATTTTCCCCTTTTTTCTTTGTCGAGCAGACTCAACGGCGCCAGGCTGAAGGGCGCTGCTACTTCGTCAAGTGCGTCAGCTCAGTCAGATGTTCTGGCGGACGAGTTGGATTCGCGGATACAAGAGGGAAGTGGTCGGGGCCTGGAGATTTGAACTCCAGACCTCCTGCACCCAAGGCAGACTTAGAAATACTATCTTTTGGTCCGTCTAGCTTTGTTCTGCGTCCCAGTACTGGTTTTGGACCTGGTTTGTCAGCAATTGGACGCAAGTTTTTGGGGTGAACCCTTAGAGTGGCACAGTTTATTTGGACACAGTTTCCGCTTTCGTAAGAACGTGACGAATCATTGTGTGGACCTATGACACATTTGTTCCTTCACGTCGGGCGAAGCAAATTCTCATACCCGAGTTCCTGATGCCCGAGCTCGAAGACATTGAGCGGCGCTACGAGCAGCCTTTCCCAGGCGGATCTCTTCAATTAGCCTAATGCAGTACGCGCTGTCGCTACCTTATAGGAATAGATGATGTGGGCGATGGCGTTAGCAAACGTAGTCACCTGCGTGGTGGTCATTCCCGCCGGAATTTTAATCACCCCGGCCTTTACGAGATTGTTCACGGCATTCGTCAGATTGGTTTCCACTTCGGTCCAGTTAACTTGCCCACCCGCGGTAGCGGTCACGAGGTAGGAATCAATCATGCGGAGTGCAACACCCGGGGTGAGCAATTGCAGAACGCCGTCATTTTCGTTCATGGCACCAGAAACATCGAGGGCAAACCATTCCAGGTCCTGCAGTGTAGCGTTCGCGGGAACTGAGACAAATTCAGCGGTAGAGGCCGCTGCGACAATAGCGCTGACGGCGTCCTGCTGTGCCGTGAGGTTTGCGGACCCATTCAAATTGGTGGGAGGCATGGCGTCGGCCACTGCGCTGGATACACCAACGAGGACAAGATAGGTGTGATGTGTTTGGAGAATTTCCGAGACCGCCACGCCATAGGACTCGAACTGAGCAAGCGTCATTCCATAGCGAGGTTTTGTGAAGTCGGTGGCGACGGCGTTGGCCACGAAACATTCGACCGCGGCCTGTTGGCTAGACGTGCAATTGGTGGCGGCGCGGGCTGGAAGAGCCAAAACGACCGAGCCGGCGAGACACACGAGTACGATTAAAGCCTTGCTGAAAAACATGTGGTAACCCTCCATGTAGAATCCCGCTGGATGCTGTTCTGCGTGAGGGGGAACGCAGACAGTCAGCAGCCCTGTGAATTCAGAATCGGTCCGTTGTTTCCTGTAGTTGGTGCGTCTGCCCAGGAATAGTGCACGCTCTCGCGAACTTGCTCAACTGGCCGGTGGTACAGGTGGAGGCGGATACAGCGAGACCGTTCGGGGACAGGGATGAGGTCAGCTTGTCACCGATAACCATTTAAATCCTCCATCAGTACCGTTATCACGTGGGGACTGAACCCCGTGATGGGCGCGTTCTGATTGTTCAAATCGGCAGTATAATTCAGCGAATGTCCGACGTAATTCACATCTACGGAAGTTCTTACGACACCTGTCCTACCTGCGGACACAAATGTCCCTTCGACAGCGAATCGAATGCCTTACCCGGCGAGCCCATTATTCGTCCTGCTGATTGGGAAATCGAACTTCAGTGTCCAGAGCACGGGGCGTTTCACGTATTAGCTGGGGATTTGATCCAACCGGAGTAAAAACACTTTCTGAACAGAAGGCCGAACGAAAGCGGCGTGATCCACTCGCCGCCGCATGCGGCTTATGGCTCTTAATTCCAGAAAGTCCGCCCTCGTTAGGTTGTCGAGGATCTCCACGGGTACAACGTAAGGCCGCATCCATTTCTTGATTTGGTCCGCGAGTATTGTTGCAGCGTGCGACTGGGCCATCGAAGCTAGACCTCGTGAACTCCCGCATGTGCCGATGCCCGGCCTTCCTGATGTGTTGACCTTGGCTTGGGTGCTAGGCGACGCAGGTTGACCGTCCGGCCTCCGCACTCTATCGAGACAAAGCCATCCTTGAGAAGTTCGAGGGTAAACCCCGGCGTGCTTGTCAGCCCATCGAGAATTTCGTCTGCGTCGGCCGCTAACGCCCCATGCACTACAACGTGGATTTCTGAGTTATCCAGGCCGGACACGTAAAATTGCTCCTCTGAATCGTCTGAATTCCAATCGCGGCAAATACGTTCGCGTGTCTGACCGTCGTTGCATCGGTTCACAAGATCGGTCGAGCCGGCAGACAGCAAGACGCCGGCGAGCCCGAGGAGCGCGGCAGTTCGTGAGAATCGCATAAATATCCCGATTCTGAACGATGACACGGGTCTGCGGCGAACACCAATGGTACGACCGTACCGTTTTGTCTAGCAGCGTCCTCTCGCGACGCCTATCTTGCAACAACGAGTTGTCTCTGGAACTTTGACTGGTCCAGCGTCATGTCGCCCTGAACGAACGCGTTTATGTTCGTGCCCTTCGGGATAGTGACGTCCTTGCCGTGCATAAGCAGAAATAGTGGTGCCGCGGGCCAGACAACGAGCGACGTTGCGACCATCGCTCCGACCATTGCGCCAGTGTGACCGCCACCTTTGGTGTCCTTGACCGCACGGAGGAGTGCCTTCTCCCCATCGGCGAGACGAACCTTGTCGATGTTGAGGTCCAATTTCCCGGCGCGTCCCATGCGTCTCTTGTGTTCAGCATCCGTCACCGTTGCCCACGCCGTCGCACCGCGGGGAATCACGACGAAGCCGTTCACAATAACGTCATCCACGACTTCGAACTCGACGGTTTGTCCTGTCACCGCGTCCGCAGAGGAGAGGTTTTCCGAAAGGACAAGATGCACAGGCGTTCCGTCTTCCAACAGGAATCCCACCGCCGGAGTCGCGGCAACGGCCGGGGACGCGGCAACAGTGGGTGTCGCAGTCGTGGACGTGTCGGTGGCGTCTTGCTTCGGTGCCACCACATTGCTGACCGCTGGCGACGCGCTCGGTGCAACCGCTGCTTGTGGAATTGGGCGACACGCCTGAGTACCGAATACCGCTTCGCCTTGGTACAGGAAGCCACCAGAGTCGACGAGATTCCGGCACATCCACTTCGACGGATCGGGACTTTGGGCTGACGCCGTGCTTGAAAGCATAAATAAGGACAAAATCGCAGTCACAGTTTTCATTTCTTCCTCGGTTGCTTGATTTTTGGAGTATCTCTGCCGCTATACGCAGTCCGCTCGTGCGGGGCATTACATCTTGGGGAACAGTCCTTGCCCGAAACTTCCCCTAGTTACTAGGCTCAAGGACAGGATCGTTTGCGTCAATGGTTCTTGCTCAAACAGTTATTTGCAGACAGGTCGTTTCTGCGTTGGTGAGGACTGGGAGGTCTACTGCGAAAAACAACAGATGACACGCTTTTTCAGCTGATCATCGCTCTTGCCCGCGCTCAGTAGTCGGGGGTCCAACTAAACAGCTTCGCTGCTTCATTCACATAACTGACCTGTTTGGTTGCAAGGTTCACTGACCAGATTGCTTGCTTCTCTCCGGCACTGCCGTCAATGAAATCGTACTTAATGTTGTACTGACCAGCTCCGGAAGGAGCTGCGCTCCAACCCTTTCCACGTGCCACTCCGGTTCCCGGTGATTCAAACTCCTTTATGTTGTCCTCGATGTCGGCTGCTGACTTCCCCTTGTCGGGAACAGTCAGAATTGCCTTTTTCACAATCATGATTGCGTTGGCCTCAGGCGTAAGCGGAGGTACCGAGAGGGTGAACCTGGCGTCAAGAATCTTGTCACTATCAACCACATCGGGATCCGTCGATTTGAAGAGCGCGCCATGGAGGTTCTTACCACCATCCCCAAGGATCGAGAGCACACTCTGGTTCTGCCACGCGCCATTGAAGTAGGCAATGATTTCAAGTGGCTGCCTCCCTGAGACGGCCGGTGCATCTTGATAGAGTGGACCAGAGCGGAACTTCCCACCATTAACAAAGGCGTCCCGCACCGCTTTCTTGGGACCAAGCGCGACTGACATCTTCATTCCATCTGGAAAATTCGCAGTGCCCAAAACGTAGAGTTCACCTTCAGGTCCGCGTTCGATAGCCGGTTGGATTGAAAACTCCGCCGGTAGGACATAAGACCTTGTCGGAGCGGAATCGGGGACTGAGGATGGCTGCCCCTTTGTGCCGCCAAGACTCGCTAATATCACTATTACGAGTACAGAGAAAGCGCCGACGACCACAAGAGCTGTTCTAGGCGACATGCGGTTGTCCTGCACTGTCGGAGCGGCAGGCGTAACCGACGTGGGACCTTTCGGTTGATTCGCCAGAATATTTCGCGCCACCGGGCTATCGAGAGGGATCACATTGGGGCTTTTACATTTCGCGCAGACCTGAGCGACGGTTGAATGACGCCAGATTGAGTAGATCAAACCGGGCAAAAGGAAAAAGAGCCAGAGAAATAGTTCTGTTAGGACCGATCCCTTCATGAACCGCTCCGTGTTTCCGATCGAGCCGCACTGCAAACACATCTTTTGCGCCATGCCTGATCTCCTCGGTGAGTCCGAACGCTTCTCGTGGATTGGCGATATGAACCTTCGACCAACGGTAACCTGAAGATCGACTATAAGAAATAGTACGATTGCCTAATTTGTTACGGTTGACCATCCGTCGCCGGCGCGTTTCCTAGGAGCGAATCGGCAGTATAATTCGGCCAATGCCCGACGTAATTCACATCTACGGAAGCTCTTACGACACTTGTCCTACCTGCGGACACAAATGTCGGTAGAAAACTTGGAGGAAACATGATTATCGGCATCGAACAGAATCCTAAAACCGAATCGCGATGGGCTCGAATGGCGCGTGCGGGGAAAAAGGTTGTGTAGTTCATTCAAGACGGCCGGTACGTGGCTGTGGTAGCGGATGGAAAAGTAATTCCGTATCGCAAGCAGAGTGTCTGATGCCGCCGCACACAAGGCGCGAATCACCAACCTCGTGGCCCGAGCCTCAGTGCTTGCGGTTGCGAACGCTCTACAGATCACTTGGGCTGCGGTAAAGACCGTCTATTTCCTTTTATCTCTCCCTCAATCAACCGCGGCGCTCACCGCGAAGGATGTCTGCTTCGCCTGTTCGGGCTATGATCTTGTCAAAAGCCGTGGTATACCGCCCCGATGAAACCAACCTTGATAGCAGTAGCGGTTCTACTCAGCTTGGCACTTTCCGCAGGCGCCGGCGCACAAACGACTACCGGTACTGACATCATCAGCAAGTGCAAGCAGGCGGTCCGCGACGTGGATAACGACACGTCTGTG